>JAYZWL010000073.1:0-47473 GCA_036154955.1 Pseudomonadota bacterium
GCGTCGGCCCCGCCGCGGCGCCCGGCGGACCGGCCCCGCCCGGGCCCCGCGTCGAGGTCGCGGGACCGGCCCCCGGTCGCCCGCGGCGCGCGGAACCGGGGGCGCCGGGCGTCGCCGTCTCCCCGCCCGCGGGGGCGCGCCTAGGGGGGCGGGCCTCAGGTCCCGGTGAAGCGGGGGGCGCGTTTCTCCTTCCAGGCCAGCTTGCCTTCCGCGAGATCCGCCGAGGCCCCCGCCGCCCGCGCATCCGCCGCATGGTCCTCCGCGTCGAAAACCCCGTCGGCGATGGCGTTCAGGTGCTTCTTCGTCGCGATCACCGCCAGCGGGGCCAGCCCCGCCACGGTCGCCGCCAGCGCCTCGACCCGCGCCTCAAGCGTCTCGGCCGGGACCAGCTCGGTCAGGAAGCCGATGCGCTTCATCTCGGCCGCGTCCAGCCGCTCCGCGGTCAGGAAGATCCGCTTGGCCGCGTCCACGCCCAGCCGGCGCGCGTAGCGCTCCAGCCCGCCGCGGTAGAACACCAGCCCCAGCCGGGCCGCGGGCAGGAACATGTCCGCCCCCTCCGCCCCGATCCGGAAATCGCAGGCGAGCGCGAGGTCCGTGGCCCCGCCGTAAACGCCCCCCTGGATCGCCGCGATGGTCACCGGCCGCGCCGCCGCAAGCCCGTCGACCATGGTTCCGAAATCCACCTGCCGCGCGCCCCCGATCGACCCGATGTCGTAGCCCGAGCAGAAATGCCGCCCCGTGGCGCGCAGCACGAGCACCAGAACCTCCGGCGTCGCGTTCACCGTCCGCACATGGTCGTCCAGCGCCGCGAGGTCCTCCGGTTGCAGCACGTTGGCGCGGGCCGGGCGGCGCAGGGTGACGGTGGCGATGCGGCCCGCGATGTCGAGGGTCGGCGGGCCGGGTTCGGAAACGGCTTCGGGCAGGGCGGGGGTCATAGGATCCTTGCGAATGCTCAGAGGCGGAAGAAGCTGAAGGCGGAGCCGGGGCGGAAGCGCCGGTGGCGCGCCATCTCGGCCCGGTCCTCGCCGGCGGGGTCGCGGACCATGGCGCAGCCCTCGGGGGCGAAGACCAGGGTTTCGGGCGCAGGGTCGCCGCTCAGGGGCGTCCAGTCCGGCAGAACCCCCCCGTTGGGGGCCCCGCTCCGGGCGAAGCGCAGCCAGGTGTCCATGACCGTCTGCGAATAGGCCCGCGCCCGCGGCCCGTCATCGGCGAAGCGGGCGGCGAGATCGGTGCGCCCGAAGACGAAGGGCAGCTCCGCCGTGTGGGGCGAGCGCAGGATGCCCCCCGCCGCCGGGCTTTCCCACCGGAAGGCGTAGAGCCAGACCGGCGCGCCCCCCTGCCGGGCCTTGGCCAGCCCCCCCTCGATGGTGGTCAGCCGGTAGAGGTGATCGCCCGCGATGTCGGTCAGAAGATCGATGTTGGAGGCCCCGGCATGGGTGCGGGCATAGGCGGCGACCACCCCCGCCGCCTCGTCCTCGTCCACCTGCATGAAGCGGGCGACGCGGGCGAGCAGGTCGTCGTCCGTCATCCCCTCCCGCCGCGCCCGGTCGGCGGCGAGGTAGAAGCTCGCCTCATGCTCCGCATAGCCGATCATCACCGGGATGCCGGCCGAGATCGCCGGCGCCTCGGGGTGGAACGGATGCCCCTTCAGGCTGATCCCGTCGATGGCGGGGCGGAAGCGGTCGGCCATGCCGTTCGCCGCGATCACCCGGCCCATGGCGGCCAGCACCGCGTCCATCGGCGCCGCCTGCAGCCCCGCCATGTCGCCGGGCGCGAGCCCCAGTTCCCGCGAAAGCGCCGCGGCGCAAGGCCGGGTCTCCTCCGGCTCCTGCACCAGAAAGCCCGACGAGGGGGACTGGATGATCGCCCGGTGGAACAGGCCCTTCGCCCGCTCCATCGCCATCAGGATCGCGGCCTTGGCCCCGCCCCCGGACTGGCCGAAGATCGTCACGTTCCCCGGATCGCCCCCGAAGCCCGCGATGGCGTCGCGCACCCATTCCAGCGCCTGGCAGAGGTCCAGCATCCCCGCCATGCCGGATTGGGCGAAGCGGGGGTCGTCGGTTTCGGGCGTCAGGTAGCCGAAGGCGTTGAGCCGGTGGTTCACCGTCACCACCACCACGTCGCCCCGCGCCGCCAGCGCGCCGCCGTCGTAGCCCGGCGAATTGCCGGTCCCGAAGGCGAAGGCCCCGCCATGCAGCCAGACCATCACCGGGCGCTTGCCGGAGAGCGAGGGCGTGTGGACGTTGAGCCGAAGGCAATCCTCCGACACCGCGCCGCGCAGCCCCAGCCAGTCGAAGAGCGGCGCGCGCGGCCGCGCCGCCTGCGGGGCGGCGTCGCCCAACGCCGTCGCGTCGCGCACCCCCGCCCAGGGCGCGACGGGCGCGGGGGGCAGGAAGCGCCGCGCCCCGCCGGTATCCGCCCCGTAGGGCAGGCCGAGAAAGGCCAGCCCCTCGCCCCGCACCTGACCGCGCACGCGGCCATGCGGGGTCTCGGCCTCCACCGTGCCGGTGGGGATCATGCCGGGGGAGACCAGCGCCTCCGGCCCCTTCGTCCGCGTCGTGCCGACGCCCGCGCCATCCTGGGCCATCGCGCCTCTCCTCCCGTTGCGCCGGGGCGGTCCGGGCGGGGGCCCGGCCTCCGGTCGGTTCGCGCGCGCCGCGGGGTCTAGCGCCCCTTGAATTCCGGCTTGCGCTTTTCGCGGAAGGCGCGGCGGCCTTCCTCGTAATCCTCCGAGGCGAAGCAGGCGGCCACGGCGGCCTCGACCTCGGCGAGATCCCGCTCCGCATGGTCCTCCAGCGCCACGTTGATCGCCATCTTGGCGGCGGCGACGGTCAGCGGCGCGTTGCCGGCGATCTGCAGCAGGTAGTCCCGCGCCGCCGCCTCGAACCCCTCGACAGGCGCGGTGCGGGAGATCAGGCCCATGCGCAGCGCCTCCGCGGCGTCGTATTGGCGGGCGGTGAAGAAGATCTCCCGCGCCGCCGCGGCGCCCACGATATCGACCAGCGTGCGGATGCCGGCGTAGCGATAGCCCAGCCCCAGCCGGGCGGCGGGCACCGCGAAACGGGTGTTCTCGGCCGCGAAGCGCAGGTCGCAGTTCAGCGCGGTCGCCATGCCGCCGCCGATGCACCAGGTCCGGATCACCGCCACCGTGGGTTTCTTCAGGCCGAGGATCGCCGCGCCGGCCACCTTGCCCGCCACGTCGTAGGCGGCCACGTCCTCGGGCGTGGAGCGGACCCGGTCGAATTCGGAGATGTCGGCGCCCGACACGAACGAGGCCTCGCCCTCGCCGCGCAGAGCCACCACCCGCACCTCGGGCGCCGCGTCGAGCGCCGCGCAGACCACCGGGATCTGCTTCCACATCCCCAGCGTCACCGCGTTGCGGCGGCGAGGGTTGTCGAACACCATCCAGCCGATGCCGTCCTCGACCCGCACTTCGATGCGCGGCGCGTAGCCGTCAGCCTCCGGCGCGGGCGTGGCGGCGTCGAGCGCGGCGGCGAGATCGGCGGGCAGGGTGAGGGGCGGCATGCGGATCCTCCGGGGCGGGGACGTGGGGATGAGTTCAACACGCCCCGCGGCGGAGAATCCAGTCTCCGCCGCGGGGCGCCTGACAGATAGCAGGTTTCTGATGGGGCGCGAGGGCGCGAGGGCGCGGCGCGACGGATGCGCCCCGGACTTGATCCGGGGCCTCCCGGCTTCCGCCCGCGCGAGGCCCCGGGTCAAGCCCGGGGCGGGGTCACGCGGATGGGGGCGTCAATACGACTTGGGCAGGCCCAGCACCTTTTCGCCGATGAAGGACAGGATCATCTGCTCGGAGACCGGGGCGATGCGGTTGATCATCACCTCGCGCAGCAAGCGCTCGACCACGTATTCCTTGGCGTAGCCCATGCCGCCATGGGTCATCACCGCCTGCAGACAGGCGTCGTAGCCGGCCCGCGCGCCCAGCAGCTTGGCGCCGTTGGCCTCCGCCCCGCAGGGCTGACCGGCGTCGTAGAGGTCGGCGGCGCGCTCGGCCATCAGATAGGCGGCTTCGAGCTTGGCCCAGCACTCGGCCAGCGGGTGCTGGATGGCCTGATTCTGGCCGATGGGGCGGCCGAAGACCACGCGGTCGCGGGCGTATTTCGCCGCCCGGCCCAGCGCGTCCTGGCCCATGCCGATGGCCTCCATGGCGATCAGGATGCGCTCGGGGTTGAGGCTGTCGAGCAGGTAGTAGAAGCCCCGCCCCTCCTCGCCGATGCGGTGATCCTCCGGCACGAAGAGCTCGTCGTAATAGGTGAGGTTCGAATCCACTGCGGCGCGGCCGTGCTTGGGGATGCGCTTGACCTCGACCTTGCTGCGGTCGAGATCCGTGTAGAACACCGTGATGCCGTCGGTCGGCTTCTTGCAGTCCTCGCGCCGCTTGGTGCGGGTGAGGATGAGAATTTTGTTGGCCACCTGGGCGGTGGAGGTCCAGATCTTGCGGCCGGTGATCGAATAGCCGCCGTCGACCTTCTTCGCGAAGGTCTTGATGTTGGTGGTGTCGAGGCCCGCGTCCGGCTCCGTCACCCCGAAGCAGACCTGATCCTCGCCCGCCACCAACCGGGGGATCCAGCGGGCCTTCTGGTCCTCGGTCCCGTGGACCACCAGCGGATGCGGGCCGAACATGTTGATATGGATGGACGACGCCGCGGCCATGCCGCCGCCGTGGCGGGCGACCTCGTGCATCACCGTCGCCGCGGCCCGCACGCCGAGGCCCGCGCCGCCGTATTGCTCGGGCATGGTCACGCCCAGCCAGCCGCCCTCGGCCATGGCGCGGTGGAAGTCGCGGGGGAAGGCCGCGTCCTCCTCGCATTTGGCCCAGTAGTCGTCGCCGAAGCGGGCGCAGACCGCCGCCACGCCCTCGCGGATCGCCTGGAGGTCCTCGCCCCCATGGTCCAAGCCCGTCATGCCGTCTCCCTCCCCAGGGTGTTTCGTTGCGTGTTTCGGTTGCGATTTTAAGAAAGCTTTAACCCCTCCCGGCGAACTGTCAAACGGTTGGACCGTTTTCCCGCATGGTGTTAATCATTCGGAAAGGGTTCGCCGCTCGGGCGAGCCGGTCCGGAAGGAGAGCCGTTGCAGCCGCCCCGCGTCACGCTCCGAAAACCGCTGGTGGAGGCGATCGAGACCCGACGCTCCGGCGACCTGCTGGCCGAGCGGCTGCGCGCCGCGATCCTCGACGGGGAGGTGGAGGCGGGGGAGACGCTGCCGCCGGAACGGGCGCTGGCCGAAAGCTCGGGCCTGTCGCGCGGCTCGGTGCGCGAGGCGCTCCGGGTGCTGGAGGCGGAGGGGCTGGTGCGGCCCCGGCCCGGGCGCGGCGGCGGCGCGGTGGTCACGGCGCCGGGCGACGGGGCGATGGCGCGGATGGTGGACGGGTTCGTGCGGTCCCGCCGCCTGCCGCTGCGGGTGATCCAGGAGGCGCGCGAGACCATCGAACCGGCGCTGGCCCGGCTGGCGGCCGCCGGGCGGACGGAGCCCGAAATGGCCTATCTGGAGAGCCTCGCGGAGGGGATGGAGGCCCCGGGCCTCGACCAGCCCGGCTTCGCGCGGCTGAACCTGCGCTGGCACGAGACGGTGGCGCGGGCGAGCCGCAACGAGCTTCTGGGCGCGCTGCTCCACGCGATGTCGGGGGGCATGATGGCCTCGACCTCCGAACCCGGCCTGGCGCGGGCCGAGCTGCGCGCCGAGGCCAACGCCGCGCACCGGGCGATCAACCGCGCCATCGCCGCGCAGGACGGCGACGCGGCCTTCCGGCGGATGGAGCGCCATATCCGCGCCTACCGGGAGACCGCGCGGGCGCAGGAGGAGGCGGAGATGCCCATGGACCGTCCGCCCCCCGAAAGCTGAGCCCGAACCCGAACCCGAACCCGGACCCGGGCCGCGGGCCGCGCGACGACCCGCGCGGCGGCGGCCCCCGGTCGCCCGCGCGGCGGGGCGGGCGTCGGGGATGCGGGGAGGGGCGCTGGCGACAGGGACGACGCGGAAGGCCGCCGGGTTTTGCGCGGGGTTTCGCCGGGGGGCTGCGGCCCTGGGCTCCGGGACCGGCCCCGGTCTTCGGGCCCCGGTCTCAGGCCGACAGGATCGGTCCGTCGAGCAGGTCCATGATGTCGCCGAAATATCCCGCCGAGCGCGCGGGCCGCGTCGGGTCGGAGGTGATCGCCACCGCGAGCCCGCGCGCCGGATGGGCGGCGATCACCTGGCCGCCATAGCCGCGGGCCAGGGCATAGCCGCTGTCGGAGAGGAACCAGCCGTAGCCATAGGCCATCCCCGACCAGGGCGAGCGGGCGCGGGGGCGGAGCGAGGCGCGCATCCAGTCGGGCGACACCACCTGCCGCCCGTCATGGCGGCCGCCGTCGCGCATCATCGTCGCCACCGCCAGCATCGCGCGCGGGGTCAGCGCCATGTCGTTGCCGCCGAAGTAATAACCCTGCGGATCGCCGATCCAGGCGGGGATCTCGATCCCCAGCGGCGCGCCGAGGCGCTCGCGCGCCTGGGCGAGCAGGCTCAGGCCCGTCGCTTCGGCCAGCGCCGCGCCGAGCACATGGGTCGAGCCGGTGGAATAGATCATCCGCCCGCCCGGCCGCGCCTCCATCGGCTGGCGCAGGGCGTAGGCGACCCAGTCGCGCGAGCCGACCCAGGCCCCGTAATTCGGGCCCGAGGTGCTGCCCAGCCCGGCGCGCAGGGTCACGAGATCCTCCAGCGTGATGTCGGCCACGCCCGCGGTCGCGTCCGCGGGGATCAGGTCGGGGGCCACGTCGCCCAGCCGGGCGTCCACGCCCGGGATCTCGCCGCGCGCGATGGCGGCGCCGAGCAGCAGGGCGACGAGGCTCTTGGAGCAGGACTTGATGTTGGCCGGCCGGTCCAGGTCGCCGGACCGGCGCGCGCGGGCGAAGATCACCGCGTCGCCGCGCCGGATCATCAGGGACCGCATCTGCGGCAGGCGGTCGAGCGCGTCTTCGTAGCCGGAGGCGTCCTGCGCGACGCCCGGCCGGGCGAAGGGCGGGGCGAAGGGCAGGGCGGCGGCCGAGGCGAGCAGGAAACGGCGTCGGTTCAAGGGGGGCTCCCGGCGGTTCGGAACGGCGGCGCGATGCGCCCGACCGAACCGCCCGGAGCCGGCGGCGTCAAAACACGAAGCCGCCAGCGGCCCGCGAGCGCGCCCGTCTTTCCCTTCCCCCGCGGGGGAGGATCAGCGGCCCTGCCAGACCGGGGCGCGCTTTTCCACGAAGGCGGCGACGCCCTCCTTGCGGTCCTCGCTGTGGTAGGGGTTGGGGCCGACATGCAGGCGCAGCGCCGCGGCGATGGGCAGTTCCCCGCCCTTGCCGATCATCGCCTTGTAGCGGCGCACGGTCAGGGGCGCGTTGGCGACGATGCTCCGGCACAGGGCCTCGGCCTCCTCGAAGAGCGCGGCGCCGGGGACCACGCGGTTGACGAGGCCGATGCGCAGGGCCTCTTCGGCCTGGATCAGCTCGCCGGTGTAGAGCAGTTCGTAGGCGATGCCCCGGGGCACGACGCGGGGCAGCATCTGGCAGCCGAAATTGGCCCCCAGCCCGCGCTTGGCCTCGGGCAGGCCGATGCGCGCATGATCGGCGGCGAGGCGGATGTCGCAGGCGAGGGCGATTTCGCACCCGCCCCCCGCCGCCACCCCGTTCAGCGCCGCCACCACGGGCTTGGAGCAGTCGAGGATGGTCTCGAAGATATTGCGCTGGGGGCCGCCCATCGGCAGGGCGGGCAGCTTGGAGGCGCCGTCCCGCTCCCCCATCTCCTTGAGGTCGATGCCGGCGGAGAAGGCGCGTTCGCCCGCTCCGGTGATCAGCACCGCCCAGACGTCGTCGTCGGTGTCGAAGCGGTCGAAGGTCTCGATCAGGTCGGCGACGAGGCCGGTGCTGAGCGCGTTCAGCCGCTCGGGCCGGTCGAGGGTGACGATGGCGAGGCGGTCGACGATGTCGACGTTCAGGCCGTTTTCGGTGCGAGGCATTCGGGGTCTCCGCGATGGGGCTCAGGAGGTGGCGCGACGGGGGCTTTCGGCGGCGTCGGCGGGGGCGGCGTCGGCGGGGGCCGGATCGCCGATCACCACCGCGCGGGCGTCGCGCAGGGCGTCTATCTGGGGCCCGCTGAAGCCCAGTTCCGTCAGGATCGGGGCGGTGTGGCGGGCGAAGGGGGGCGAGGCGCCGGCGGAGGCGAAGGGCGTGCCGCTCATCCGCAGGGGGGCGCCCAGCGCGCGGTAGCGGCCGACCGTCTCGTGGTCGTAATCCGCCATCAGGCCCTCGGCCGCCACATGGGGGTCGAAGAACATCTCCTCCACATGGCGGACCACGGCGACGGGCACGTCGCGGGCGCGCAGCAGCTCCACCCATTCGGCGCTGGGCCGGGTGGCGAGCGTCTCGGCCAGGCGTCGGGCGAAGGCGGCCATGTCGGTGGTCATCAGCGCTTCGTCGATCCCCGCGACCTCGGCCAGCCGGCGGCGGGCGGGGGGGCTGCCGGCCCCGACCGCGATGCCGCCGTCGGCGGTGCGGAACACCCGGTAATGGGCGATATGGGCGGGGTGGTCGGGGCGCATGTCGCGGCGGGCGTCCTCGATCTCCGTGCGCGAGGCTCCGGCGCGGCGCATCTCGGGCAGGCGTTCCTCCACGAATTCGCGCCGCCAGTCGTCGGCGGCGGGCACGTGGGCGAGCGAGTTGTTCTGCAGGGTCAGCGCCCCGCCCAGCAGCGAGGCGTCGACCCGCTGGCCCTTGCCCGTCCGCTCCCGCGCGTAAAGCGCCGCGGAGACGCCGCCGAAGAGCAGGATCGAGGTGGAGTAGTCGGCCGCCTGCACCTCGCTGTGGAAGGGCAGGCCGTCCTCCTCTGCGGCGAGCGAGGTCATCAGGCCGGAGCGGGCCTGCACCACCACGTCCATGCCGGGCAGCGGCGCCTCCGGCCCGATCTGGCCGTAGGCGGTGACGGCGCCGTAGACGGCGCGGGGATTGATCGCGGCCACGGAGTCGTAGTCGAGCCCCCGCCGCGCCACGGCGGCCGGGCTGAGATTGACCAGCACCACGTCCGCCGCCTCGATCAGCGCGCGCACCACCGGGGCCGCGTCGGGGTGGGAGAGGTCGATGGAGATGCTCTCCTTCCCGCGGTTCTTGATCATGAACTGGCGGGTCTCGCCCGGGGCGAGCTGCGGCGTTCCGGAGCGGTAGGAGTCGCCCGTCGGGGGTTCGACCTTGATCACGCGGGCGCCGGCGTCGGCCATGAGCTGCGCGCAGAAGGGCACCACGACGAACTGGCCGAATTCGACCACGGTGATGCCGGCGAAGGGTCCTGTCATGTTCTCACCACGGGTTCGCGGCGGTCGAGCGCCGCCGCGTCAGAGAATGGGGCGTCAGGGGAAGGGGCGGCGCGCCGGCGGGCGGCGCCGCGCGCCGGCGGATCGAGCCGGTCGAGCGCCGCGCCCTGAAGCGCGGGGCCGGAGGTCTGCAGATGGCAGGCCGCCTCGCCGCCGCCCTCGATCGGGGTCGCGGCGGGCACGGAGGTCCGGCAGATGTCCATGGCGTAGGCGCAGCGGGTGTGGAACGGGCAGCCCGCCGGCGGGTTGGAGGGGTCGGGCAGGTCGCCGGTCAGCACGATCCGCCGCCCCCGGTCGGCCCGTCCCGGATCCGGGACCGGGATCGCCGACAGCAGCGCCTGGGTGTAGGGATGCGCGGGGCGGGTGTAGACCCGCGCGGTCGGCCCGATCTCCACGATCCGGCCCAGATACATCACCGCCACCCGGTGGGCGATGTGGCGCACGACGCTGAGGTCATGGGCGATGAACAGGTAGGACAGCCCGAAGCGGTCGCGCAGGTCCTCCAGCAGGTTGATGACCTGGTTGCGGGTGGAGACGTCGAGCGCCGACACCGCCTCGTCGCACACGATGAGCTGGGGGTTGAGCGCCAGCGCCCGGGCGATGGCCACCCGCTGCCGCTGCCCGCCGGAGAACTCGTAGGGATAGCGCGCGGCGTGGCTGGGGCGCAGGCCGACCAGATCCAGCAGCTCCGCGATGCGGCCCCGGGCGTCGCGCGCCGACACGCCCTGGTGGACGCTCAGCGGCTCCGCGATGCTGGCCCCGACGGTGGCGGAGGGGTCGAGCGACGAATACGGGTCCTGGAACACCATCTGCATCCGCGCGCGCAGGGCGCGCAGGGCCGGGCCGGTCATGCCGGCGATGTCCTGACCCTCCACCCGCACCTGCCCGGACAGGATGGGCGCGAGCTTCAGGATCGCCCGGCCGGTGGTCGACTTGCCGGAGCCGGATTCGCCCACCAGCCCCAGCGTCTCCCCCGGCGCGATCGAGAAGCTGACGTCGTTGACCGCCCGCACCACCCGGTCGGGGCGCAGCAGGACGCGGCGGCGGAACTCCACATGCAGGTTGCGGGCTTCGAGGAAGGGCGCTTGGGATGGCTCGGTCACGGCGTCTTCGACAGCTCCAGTTCGCCGGCGCGCCGGCATCGGGTCATCCGGTCCGGCCCCAGGCTTTCCAGCGGCGTCGGGGCCGCCTCGCATTCGGGCTGGACATAGGGACAGCGGGGGGCGAAGCGGCAGCCGGGCGGCATCCGCCACGGCTCGGGCGTGCGGCCGGGGATCGAGGCGAGCCGCCCGCCCGCGGACCCGATCTGGGGCATGGAGCGCAAAAGCCCTTCGGTATAGGGATTGCGGGGCGCGTCGAAGAGCGGGCCGACCGGCGCCCGCTCCACCACTTCGCCGGCATACATCACCACCACGCGGTCGCAGATCTCCGCCACCACGCCGAGGTCATGGGTGACCATCAGGATCGACATGCCGGTTCGGTCGCGCAGGTCGAGCAGGAGTTCGAGGATCTGCGCCTGAATGGTGACGTCGAGCGCGGTCGTGGGCTCGTCGGCCAGCAGCAGCTTGGGCTCGCAGCTCAGCGCCATGGCGATCATCGCGCGCTGACGCATCCCGCCCGAGAACTCGTGCGGATAGTCGTTGACCCGCCGCGCGGCGTTGGGGATGCCGACGAGGTCCAGCACCTCCGCCGCCCGGGCCATCGCCGCCTTGCGGTTGACGCCGCGATGGCGGCGCACCGTCTCCGCGATCTGGTCGCCGATGGTGAAGGCGGGGTTGAGGCTGGTCATCGGCTCCTGGAAGATCATCGCGATCTCGGAGCCGCGGATGTCGCGAAGCTCGCGCTCCCGCAGCTGGGTCAGGTCGCGGCCGCCGAAGCGGATCGACCCGCCCGAGATCCGCCCCGGCGGCCGCGGGATCAGGCCCAGAACCGACAGGCCGGTGACGGTCTTGCCGGAGCCGGATTCGCCCACGAGGCCGAGGATCTCGCCTTCCCGGATGTCGAAGCTGACCCCGTTGACCACGTTGGCCCAGCCGTGATCGGTGGCGAAATCGACGCGCAGGTCGTCGATCTCCAGCACCGGGTCTCCGGTCCGGGGGGCGGGGGCGGGAGAGATGGCGTCGTGTCGGGACATGGCTCAGTCCCCCTTGCGGATTTCGCGGCCGAGCGCGTCGCGAAGCCCGTCGCCCAGCAGGTTGAAGGACAGCGTGGCGAGCGCGATGGTCAGCCCCGGCCAGATCATCAGCTGGGGGGTGGAGCGGATCTCCAGGAACCCGCGGCCGAGGATGTTGCCCCAGCTCGGCGTCGGCGGCACCACGCCCAGGCCCAGCAGGCTGAGCGCCGCCTCCGCCAGCAGGGCGGCGGCCAGCATCAGCGAGATCTGCACCAGCAGCGGCGACAGGATGTTGGGCAGCACCCGCGTCGCGATGATCCGGTGCGCGGGCGAGCCGATGCTGACCGAGGCCTCGATATAGGTCTCGGCCCGCACCGACAGCGTCGCGCCCCGCGTCACGCGGAACAGGCGCGGGGCGTAGACCACGCCGATGGCGGTCATGGCGGTGATCAGGCCCGGGCCGGTGGCGGCGATGATGGCGATGGCCAGGATCAGCGGCGGGAAGGTCATCAGCACGTCGGCGGCGCGGCTCAGAAGCCAGTCGATCCGCCCGCCGAAATAGCCCGCGATCAGCCCGAAGGGCACGCCGATGACCGTGGCGACGGTGACGGCGAGCACGGCCGCGGAAAGCGAGGTGCGCCCGCCCCACAGAAGCCGGGTGAGCGTGTCGCGCCCCAGCGAATCGGTGCCCAGCCAGTGCAGCGCGGTGGGGCCGGACAGGCGGTGCGCCATGTCGATGGCGTCCATGCGGTAGGGTGCGATCCAGGGCGCCAGCGCCGAGGCCGCGATCATCACCGTCAGCACCGCCAGCGCCCCGACCGCCAGCCGGTTGGAGGCGAACCGGCGGATGAAGCGCCGGGAGGCGCCGGCGCGCTCGGTCTCGTCCGCCGCGGGACCGGCGGCGGGCGCCGCGCCTCCGGGGGGAAGGGTGGCCTCGCCGCTCATGACTGCCTGATCCTGGGGTTGAAGTAGCCGTAGGAGACGTCGACCACGATGTTGATGAAGATGACCATGGCGGCGGTCACCAGCACGACCCCCTGCACCACGGGGAAGTCGGAGCTGAACACCGCCTGGTAGGCGAGCTGGCCGATGCCGGGCAGGGCGAAGACCTGCTCGATAACCACGGTGCCGCCGATCAGGCGGCTGGCCTCGATGCCGAACACGGTCACCACCGGCACCGCCGCGTTCTTGAGCGCGTGCTTGCCCACGATGCGCAGCGGGGACATGCCCTTGGCCCGCGCGGTGCGCACGTAGTCCTCGCCCATCACGGTCGACAGCGCGGCCCGGGTCTGGCGGGCGATGATCGCGGCGGGGGCGAGCCCGAGCGCGAGAGCGGGCAGCGTCAGGTGGCGCAGCCACTCCACCGGGTCCTCGGTCAGCGGCGTGTAGCCGACCGAGGGCAGGAGCGGATACTTGATCGCCAGCAGCAGGATCAGCAGCATTCCGGTCCAGAAATAGGGCAGGGCGACGCCGACGCTGGCCGCGACCGTCGCGGCCCGGTCGATCAGCGTGCCGGGCCGGAGCCCGGCCACCGCGCCCACGGTCACGCCGATGATCAGCGCGATCACCATGCTGAGCGCCACCAGCGACAGCGTGGTCGGCATCCGGGCGGTGATGTCGGCCCAGACGGTCTGGCTGGTGAACAGCGAGCGTCCCAGGTCGCCCTGGATCGCGGCCAGGGCCCAGCGTCCGTAGCGCAGCAGGAACGGGTCGTTGAGGCCGAGCTGCTCGCGCATGGCGGCGATCTGCTCGGGCGTCGGGTTCTGTCCGGCCAGCGACACGGCGGGGTCGCCGGGCACCAGCAGGATCAGGCTGAAGACGAGAAAGCTGACCACGGCCAACAGCGGGATGGCCGTCAGCACGCGACGGAGGAAGAAACCGAGCATTCGCCAGTCCTTTTGGGCGGTCCGCAGAGGGCCGGACCGGCCGGGCGCGGGCCCGACCGGTCCGGCGCCGGGATCACTTCTTGCGGGACGGGTCGATGCCGACGCCGCGGAACTGGCGGGCGCCGTCGGTGTAGATCTCCAGCCCCACCACCTGGCCGTTCATCGCGAAGGGCGTGGCGAGGTGGCAGAGCGTGATCTGCGGATAGGCCTCCTCCGCCACCGCGGCGAAGAACTTGGCGTAGATCGGCGCGCGCTCCTCCGCCGTGGCGCCGGCCATCGCGTCGAGATGCAGCTGCGTGATCTCGTCGGTGGAATAGCCGCCGGGGTTCTCGAACCCGTCGGCGAGGTAATAGGCGGCGGTCAGGATCGAGGGATCCGACTGGGCCTTCTGCTCCGACAGCTCCGCGTCCGAGGTCTTCTTGACCGAGAAGTTCTCGCCCAGCGCCCCGATGTCGAGCGGCGTGATCGACATCTTGATGCCGACCTGGTCGAAGTAGAACTGAATGACTTCGGCGATCTGCTGGTAAAGCGCCAGGTTGATCACCTCCAGATCGAAGGAGAACCCGTCGGGCAGCCCGGCCTCGGCCAGCAGCGCCTTGGCCTTTTCGGGGTCGTAGGCGAAGAAGTCGCCGCCGATCTCGGGGTTGGAGGCGTAGTAGAACGGCGGGAACAGCTGCGCCGCCGGCTGGCAGAAGCCGTTGGTCAGCTGCGTGATCGCGCTGCGGTCGATGGCGTGGTTCATCGCCATGCGCACCCGCTTGTCGCCGAACTCGGACCGGGCGGTGTTGAGCGTGATGTTGTAGCTCGACAGGCTCGGCTGCTGGCACACGGTCAGGCCCGCGGCCTTGGCGGGCTCGTACATGCTGGCGCGCAGGAAGGTGACGTCGGCCGCGCCGGTGGTGACGGCGTTGAGCCGGGCGTTGTCGTCGCCCGAGATCAGGAACACCATCTTGGCGACGTTCTGCGCGTCGGGCTCCCAGTAGTTCTCGACCGCGGTGTATTCGACCGAGGTGCCGGGCAGGTAGCGGGTCATGCGGAACGGGCCCGAGCCGCCGGTCGGCTTGATGTCCTGACCCTCGGCCTCGAAGACCGCGGGGCTCATCATCATGCCCGCGGAGCCGCCCAGCACGCCGATCAGCGCGCCGGCGCCGCCCTCGGTGATCAGGCGCACCGTGCGCGCGTCCACCACCTCGACCGAGGTGATCGAGGCGAGCGCGTTGGCGTTGAACGAGCCGGGCAGGGTCTTGGAGCGCTCGATATTGGCCTTGACCGAGGCCGCGTCGAAGGGCGTGCCGTCGTGGTAGGACCAGCCCTCGCGCAGCGTCATCTCCAGCACCTTGCCGTCGTCGGACAGCGTCCAGGAGGTGGCCAGCATCGGGTTCGGCGCGCCGGAGGCGTCGATATGCACCAGGCTGTCATAGACCGGGTACAGATACATCTGGCTGTTGTTCGTGGTGATCTTGTCGGGGTCGAAGCTGGTGTTCCCGACGCTGTACATCCACGTGAAGGTCTTGCTCTCGTCTATGCCCGACGTGGCGGCAGGGCAGGCCTGCATGGCGTCCGCGGTCTGCGCCGCCGCGAGGCCCGGGACTCCGAGCATAAGAAGTCCGGTCCCGCACAAGAGGCGGGCCAGTTTCGTCTTGGCCGTGTTCATCGAGCTTCCTCCCCAGGACGCTTCTTTTTCGCAATCGTCTTCGTGCGGTCTTGTTTGTTTTCGACCGCTGCCATCAGCCTGCCTTACATCCCGCCGCCACGGCAAGCCGGCGCCTTTCGATATCAGCCGGCTGACGCAATTCGCCTCTGGGTTGAAGTGGCGTTGCGTCAGGACGGAGAGCCGTCGGGAACGAAGCGATAGGCGGCGCCGCGCCGCTCCGCCCGCCCGGGACCGGGGCGGGTCCAGTGATAGCCGAGCAGGCGCAGCCGCTCCGTCGCCGCGCGGTCGAGCAGGCGGCGGCGGGTCGCCAGCGCCAGGTCCGGGTCGGCGTCGAAGCCGAAGCGCCAGCCGGGGTTCTCGAAGAACAGCACGTCATGAGTGCAGGCGTCGCCGACCAGCAGCAGCGGCTCGGGCCCGTCGAGCTGCACCGACATGTGTCCGGGCGTGTGGCCGGGGGTGGCGATCATGCGCAGGCCGGGCGCCGCCTCGTCCCCGTCGTCATGGAGATGCAGGCGCGGCGCCATCGCCTCCAGCGCGCGGCGGGCGATGCGGGCGAAACCGTGCAGGGCGGCGGGGCGGCGGGTCTCGAACCGCGGATCGGCCCAGAAATCCCGCTCCGCCCGGCCGATATGCCAGTCGGCGTTGGGGAACAGCAGCGTCCCGTCCGGCCGCAGCGCCCCGCCGATATGGTCGGGATGGGCATGGGTGAGGATCGCCCGCGTCACCGCGCCGGGGTCGATCCCCGCGGCGGCGAGGCTGGCGGCGAGCCGCCCGGCGCTGGCCTGGAAGGCGTCGCCGGCGCCGGCGTCGACCACGATCAGCTCCGCCCCCGCCCGGATCGCCGGCACGGTGGCGCGCACCGGCGCGCCGGCCGCGTCGCCGCCGATGCGGGGCAGGGTCGCGGCCCGCGCGGCGGGGTCCGCGTCGGGCATCAGGATCTCGGCCCCCAGGGTCAGGCCGCCGTCGCTGAGCAGGGTCAGCGCGAAGCGGCCGTGGCGGAAGCCCGGAGGCGGCGCGGGGCGCGCTTCGGGAGAGGTGAGCGGGAGCGGGAGGGGGTGCGGGAGCGGGAGGGGCGTGAGGTCGTCCATGATCGCGGTCTCCGGGGGCGGGGTCAGAGCGGGGCGGCGCGGACGAAGCCCGCGATCAGGCCGGCGACGAGCGCGGGCGCCTGATGCTGCGGCCCGTGCCCGGCCCGGGGCAGCACGAAGAGGTGCAGGGCGGGCCAGACCCCGGTCAGCGCCTGCCAGTTGGCGACCGGAAAGACGATCTCGTGATCGCCCGACACCACCAGCACCGGCAGCGAGCCCTCGCGGAAGAAGGCCCCGCGCCGGCCGTCGGGATCGGGGAACGCCGCCTCCGCGTCGTGGCTTTCCTCCAGCAGCCGCAGGAAGGTCTCCGGCGGGATCGGGGGGCTCGCGTCGCCGGTCCGCGCCGCGATGCGGTCGTGGGAGGCGCGGGCGGCGGCGCGGCTGGCGGCGGAGGCGGGCTCGAAGAACAGCACCGTCTCGTCGGCGAGGTCGTTGACCGGCTTCAGCGCGGTTTCGAGGAAGACCGGCTCGGGGTCGTGGGGCTGGGGGCCCGGCGGGGTCGTGCCGATCAGGACCAGGTGGCTGACGCGCCCGGGATGATCGGCGGCGAAGACCTGCGCGGCGATCCCGCCCAGCGACCAGCCGCCCAGCGCGAAGCGCGAGAGGCCCAGCCCGTCGGCGAGGTCGAGGATGTCGCGGGCCATCCGCTCCCGCCCGTAGGACGCCGCGCCGGTGGACTGGCCGAGGCCGGAATAGTCGAAGGTCAGCACCGTGAAGTCTTCGGCCAGCGCGTCGAGAAAGGCGGGGTCCCAGCTGTCCATGACCCCCCGGAAGCGCAGGGCGAGCACCAGCGCCGGGCCCTGGCCGAAGCGGCGATAGGCGAGACGGCGGCCGCGGACCTCGACGAAGCGGGTGGGGGCGGCGCCCGCCGTCTCCCGGCGCGCGACGGGGGCTGTCTTGGCGGGGGCGGTCGGGGCGGGGGCGGCCGGAGGGGCGGCGACGCTGACCGCGACGGCGGCGGCGCGGGCGCGGGCGCGGCCGGCCCGAACCATGGCCGTGAGCGCGGTGGACAGGGGCGGGGCGAGGCTGATGCGCGCGGCGTTCAGGTGCATGACGGTCTCCCTTCCGGATATCCGCCGGCGCCGGGGCGAGGCCGGGGCCGGGACGAGGCGGCGAAGGGGAGGGGCCGGCGCGCCCGTCGCATGGCGGCGGGGCGGGCGCGGGCGGCCGGGTCCGGTCCGGTCGGGCGCGCGCGTCGCGGCCGCCGCTCCGTCTCCCCGCGGCGAGCCGGGACCGGTCGCCGTGGGGTCAGGATGCGGGCGGAGGGGGGCGGCGGCCTATTCTACGGCCGGGCGGCCCGGCTCAGACGATGGTGTTAGCGGGGTCATGCGGCCTGCCGCAGGGGGCCGTCCGGGGTGTCGCGCGGGGGACGGCTGCGGTCAGGCGCGGCGGTCGGCGCCGGTGGGCGCGGGCGCGGGCGACGGGTCCGCCGCAGGCGCCGCGACGGCGGCGGAGAAGGGGGCGGAGAAGGGGGCGGAACCCGCGGCGGATGCCGGCGGCAGTTCGACCGTGAAGCAGGCGCCGCCGCCGGGGCGGTTGGCGGCGCGCACGGTTCCGCCAAAGGCCTCGACGATGCCGCGGGTGATCGAAAGCCCCATGCCCATGCCCTCGGCCCGGGTGGTGAAGAAGCTGTCGAACAGCCGGGGCAGGTGCTCGGGCGCGATGCCGGGGCCGTCGTCGGCGACCTCGATCGCCACCCGGTCGCCCGCGCGCCGCACGCCCAGCTCCAGCCGCGCCTGCGGACGGCCGGCCATGGCCTGCAGCGCGTTCTGCGCGAGATTCGCCGCCACCTGCCGCAACTGCACCGGATCGGCGATCACCGCCGGGTCGGCGGGATCGAGGCGCAGGGCGACGCGGGCGCCGGCGCGCCGGATCTCCGTCTCCAGCATGGCCACCGCGTCGCGCAGCGCGGCGTTGGCCGAACAGGGCGAAGCGGCCGGCGCGGCGCCGGAGACCATGCCCCGGATCCGCGCGATCACCTCCGCCGCGCGATGGGCGTCGGCGGCGATGCGCCGGGTCAGGGTCCGTGCCTCGGCCACCTCCGGTTCGGGCCGGTCCAGCCAGCGGATCCCCGCGGCGGCGTTGGCGGCGATGGCGGCGAGCGGCTGGTTGACCTCATGCGCGATCCCCGCCGCCAGCTCCCCCAGCAGCGACACCCGGGCGGCGCGGGCCTGCTCGGCCCGCATCGCGGCCAGCGCCGCTTCCGCCGCGACCCGGGCCGACAGGTCGATGATCCCCACCAGCAGCGTGCCCTTGTTCATGGTGTCGGGCGGGAAGCAGGCGGTGAACAGGGCCGGAAACTCCCGCCCGTCGATGGCGCGCAGGCGGGTTTCGGCGGCGTAGCTCAGCTCGCCCGACACCGCCGCGACCACCGAGGCCGCGTAGACGGGCGAGCTCGCCTCCGGCCAGAACGGCTCGACGCTGGTCATCAGCTCCGCCTTCGGGTCGGGGGCGCCGGGGCGGCCGAAGAGGGCCACGCTCTGCTCATTGACGTCGACGACGCGGGTCAGGCGCATCATCTCGCGCACGAAGTCGGGATGGGCGTCGAAATAGGCGGGGTAGGCGGCGATCTCTCCGGCCTTGCGCAGGGCGTGCAGGCGGGCGCCGACGGGGAAGAAGTCCAGCTCCCAGAAGCTGGCGGCCATGGCCTGGAAGAGGTTGCGGTAGCGGTGTTCGGACTTGCGCAGCGCGGCCTCGTCGCGGCGGGCGTCGGTGACGTCGCGCCCCGTCTCCAGGATCGCTTCGCCGCCGCGCCCGTCGGGGCGCAGCCGCCAGTCCAGCGCCACGAGGCGCGGCCCGCCGCAGGCCCCGGGGCGCAGCCGCTCCCCCCGCCAGGCGCCCTCGGCGCGCAGGGCGGCCAGCGCTGCGGCGTCGTCCTCGGCCGGCTCGCCGAACAGGTCCGCGGCGGCGCGGCCCGCGGCGCGCATCGGACGGGGGCCGTAAAGCGCCTGGGCGGCGGCGTTCCACCACAGGATGCGGCCGTCGGTCGTGCGCAGCGTCACGGCTTCCTGCACGAGGTCGAGGATCTCCGTCTCCGCCCGGCTCAGCATGGCGGGGCCTCCGGGGTTCGGGGACGGGCGCGGATCAGCCGGGGCCGGCGCCCATCGCACGCGCGAGGCAGGCTTCCAGCGCCTCCGGCGCCACCGGCTTGCGCAGCAGGCACAGGGCGCCGCGGGCCCGGGCCTCGTCCTCCAGCCGCGGTTCGGTGCGGGCGGTGACCAGGATGACCGGCGCCGCCCCCCCGTCGCGCGCGAGGCGCGACAGCAGCGCCAGCCCGTCCATGCCCGGCATCTGCAGGTCGGAGACGATGCAGGCCGCCTCCGCGCGCGCCGGCGAGGCGAGGAAACTTTCGGCCGAGGCGAAGCCCGCCGACCGCCAGCCCAGCGCGCGCATCAGGCCCAGCATCGCGTCGAGGAACGGCGGATCGTCGTCCACGATCGCCACCAGCGGGGCGGGGAGGGGCGGAGCGGGGTCGGAAGACGGGGTCACGAAGGGTCCTTGCGCGGCGCGCCGGCGGGACCGGCGTCGGATCGCCCCTGTCGCACGGACCGGCGGGCGCGGGAATCATACCAACGTGTCATCCGACGGCCGCCCGGAGGCGGGGGCCAGCGCGTCCTGCATCCGCACCAGGTCCGGCAGGGTGCGCGCGCCCATCTTGCGCATCGCCGCGCCGCGATGGATCTTGACCGTGATCTCGCTGATCCCCAGGTCGCCCGCCACCTGCTTGTTGAGCAGGCCCGAGGCGACCAGCGCCATCACCTGCCGCTCCCGCGGGGAGAGGGTCTCGTAGCGGGCGCGCAGGCCCGCGAGGCCCGCCCGCTCCGCCCGCCGGGCGCGGTCGAGCGCGATGGCCCGGGCCACCGCGTCCAGCAGGTCCTGCTCCCGGAACGGTTTGGCGAGGAAGTCGACGGCGCCGGCCTTCATGCCCCGCACGCTCATCGGAATGTCGCCATGGCCGGTGACCAGGATCACCGGCAGCTCCACCCCCCGTTCGACCAGCTGGGCCTGCAGATCGAGCCCGCTGGTCCCGGGCAGGCGCACGTCGAGCACCAGGCAGCCTTCGGCGTCGGGCCGGTCGGCGGCGAGGAAATCCTGGGTCGAGCCATGGGTCCGCGCCTCGATCCCGACCGAGGCCAGCAGGCTGGCCACGGCCAGCCTGACGGCTTCGTCGTCGTCGAGAACATGCACAACGGGTCCGGTCGTCATGGCGTGAAACTATTCCCGCGGATTCGGTTTCTGGCAATCGAGTCGTTCCGCTGCGGAAACCGGCCCGCGGGCGGCGCGCCGTCAGTCCGGCCAGGGGCCTTCGAGCGCGGCGCGGGTCTCGGCCACGCCGGTCTCCCACAGGGCCAGCATGTCCGCGTCCGGCCGCTGCCAGGGCCCGCCATAGGAGCCGTCGTCGATGGCGGCGCGCACCTGGGCGGCGGAGGCGGGGCGCAGGGCCTCGATATCGACCATCGGCTTTTCGCCCGGCCGCTCGGGGACGAGGCGGGTCCAGGGGAAGTTCTCCATCCAGTTGGCGTGGGAGGCGGTGGGGTCGATGGCCTTCGCCCGCGCCATGGTCGCCGGCGCCGCCCACCAGTTGTGGAACTTGACCGAGACGCCGCCCGGCGCCGAAAGCTCCTGCGCCAGCGCCCCCACCGGGTTGTTGCCGCCATGGCCGTTGACGATCAGCACCCGGGAGAAGCCCGACCGCGCGCAGGAGGCGACGAGGTCGCGCATCACCGCCAGCAGCGTCTCCACCCGCAGGCTGATGGTGCCGGGGAAGGCGGTGAAATAGGGGGCGAGGCCGAAGGGCATGGCGGGGTAGACCGGCACGCCCAGCGGCTCGGCGGCCTCCGTCGCCACCCGCTCGGCCAGGATCGCGTCGGTGGCCAGCGACAGGCCGGAATGCTGCTCCACCGAGCCCAGGGGGAGCACGCAGCGCGGGTCGCGCGCGGCGGCGGCCTCGGCGTCGCGCCAGCTCATCTCGGCGATCTTCATGGGGGCGCTCCTTCGCGGCTTCGGCCCCGGCGGGGCGATTTGTCCGCACGAAGCAAGGCCCGTGCCGGCGGAACGGCCCGACGCTTGCAAGAGCCCGCCCGCGGCGCGGATCGCGGCGCGAGGATCGGAGAGACCCACGACATGGATTATCGGCGCATCGGAACCAGCGGCCTTGTGGCGAGCCGCATCTGCCTGGGCGGCAATTCCTGGGGGGCGGAGGGCCGCCGCGCCTGGGGGGCGTTCGGGGCGGAGGCGGCCTCGGGCTTCTTCCGGGAGGCGCTGGACGCGGGCGTGACCTGGTTCGACACCGCCGACACCTACAACGCCGGCGACAGCGAGGCGGTGATGGGCGAGACCCTGCTGAAGATGGTCCCGCGCGAGGAGCTGGTGATCGGCTCCAAGGTCGGCATCCCGCTGTCGGACCGGCCCAATCACGGCGGGCTCGGGCGCAAGCACCTGATGGCGTCCATCGACGGCTGCCTGAAGCGGCTGGGCACCGATTACGTGGACATCTACCACATCCACCGGCTCGACGAGGGCACCCCGCTGGAGGAGACGCTGGAGGCGTTCGGCGACATGATCCGGGCGGGCAAGGTGCGCTATCTGGGCGTCTCCACCATGCCGGTGCGGCGCATGGCGCGGATCCTGGCGCTGGCGGAATTCGCCGGCGCGCCGAAGCCCATCGTCATGCAGAACCTCTACAATCTGGTGACGCGGGAGGAGGAGGCGGAGATGATCCCGCTCTGCGCCGAAGCGGGCGTGGACTGCTCCCCCTACTCGCCGCTCGCCCGCGGGCTTCTGTCCGGCGCCCGGACCCGGGGCGGCGAGGCGGCGACGGAGCGGGCGGCCAACGACGCCAATGCCGGCCGGCCGCGGGACGCGGACTGGGACGTGGTGGAGGCGCTGGTCGAGGTGGCGCAGGCGCGGGGCGCGAAGCCCAGCCAGGTGGCGCTGGCCTGGATGTTGTCCAAACCTTTCCTCGCGGCCCCGGTGATCGGGGTGACCCGTCCGGGCCATGTGAGCGACGCCGCCGCCGCGACCGCGATCCGCCTGACGCAGGAGGAGGTGGCCCGGCTGGAGGCGCCCTACGCCTTCCGGCCGGTGAAATAGGCGGCGGGACTGGGCAAATCCGCGGCGCCGACCGTGGATAGGCGCCCAAATTTGCAGCCGACTCTATTGTCTGCACAAATTATCGTTCCATAGCCCGCGAAAACCCGCATCATCGGCGGCGACGGACGCGCCCGCGCCGAGTCGCCCCCCGGCCGCCGGTCGGGGAGACCGGCGCGGAGGACCGCGCGTCCCGCCCCTCGCCCACCCCTCGGAGCCGTCCCGCGGCGCGGGAGAAAGGATGTCCGGATGACCGAAACCGTGCTGCGTCGGCTGCTGCAGTCGGTCTGGGTGGTGGCGGCGATGTCGGTGATCGTGTTCATCGGCATCTACGCCATCGGCGACCCGGTGGAGCTGCTGGTGCCCGAGGAGACGCCGGCCGCCGACAAGTCCCGGATCGTCGCGCATCTGGGCCTCGACCAGCCGCTGCACGTGCAATACCTGCGCTTCGTCTCCGACGTGGCCAGCGGCGATTTCGGGCTGTCCTTCGTCTACAACACCCCGGCGCTGGGCCTGATCCTCGACCGGCTGCCGGCGACGCTGGAACTTGCGATCACCTCCATGGTCATCGCGGTGGCGCTGGCGATCCCGCTGGGGCTGCTGGCGGGGCTGCGGCCGCGGGCGGCCTCGTCCAGGGGGATCATGCTGGGCTCGATCCTCGGGTTCTCGCTGCCCTCGTTCTGGGTGGGGCTGATGCTGATCCTGATCTTCTCGATCTGGCTGGGCTGGCTGCCGTCCTCGGGCCGGCATACGGGCACGGTGCTGGGGGTGGAGACCTCCTTCGCCTCCTGGACCGGGATCAGCCACCTGATCCTGCCGGCGGTGAACCTGGCGCTCTTCCAGCTCGCGCTGGTCATCCGGCTGGTGCGCGCGGGCGTGGTGGAGGCGATGACGGCGGATTACGTGCGCTACGCCGTCTCCAAGGGCCTGCGGGACCGGCGGATCATGCTGGTGCATGTGCTCAAGAACATCATGATCCCGGTGGTCACGGTGATCGGGCTGGAGCTGGGGACGGTGATCGCCTTCGCGGTGGTGACCGAGACCATCTTCGCCTGGCCGGGGACGGGCAAGCTGATCATCGACTCGATCTACCAGCTCGATCGCCCAGTGATCGTGGCTTACCTGATGATCATCGTCCTGCTGTTCGTGACCATCAACTTCATCGTCGACCTGGTCTATCTGGCGCTCGACCCCAGGGCGCGCGGCGGGGGGGCCTCGGCATGAAGCCCGCCGCGCTGCGCGCCATTCCCGCGGCCGAGTCCGCCTCCGCCGCGGAGATCCCCGCCCATGCGCCCGAAGATGCGGCGGCGGCCGCGGCGCCGGCGCCCGCCCTGCGCAAGCGCGCGTCGCCCTGGCGGCGCATGGCGCGGGACTTCGCCGAAAGCCCGATGGCGCTGGGCGCGCTGGCGGTGCTGGTCCTGCTGATCGCGGCCGCGATCTGCGCGCCCTGGATCACCCCGCAGGACCCCTACGACCTGCGCTCCATCGACCTGATGGACGCGCTGCTGCCGCCCGGAGAGCTGTCGATGGCCGGCGACCCGTTCCTGCTGGGCACCGACGGCCAGGGGCGCGACATGCTTTCGGCCATGGTCTACGGGCTGCGCGTCTCCATCGGGGTCGGGGTCAGCTCGGTGCTGCTGGCGCTGGCCTGGGGGATCGCGGTGGGGCTGGTGGCGGCCTATTTCGGCGGCTGGGTCGACGCGCTGCTGATGCGCATCGTGGACCTGCAACTGTCCATGCCCTCGATCCTCGTCGCCCTGATCCTGGTGGCGCTGCTGGGGCAGGGGGTCGACAAGGTCGTGCTGGCGCTGGTCATCGTGCAATGGGCCTATTTCGCCCGCACGCTGCGCGCCGCGGCGATGGTCGAGCGCAAGAAGGAATATGTGGAGGCCGCGATCGGCCTCGACGTCGGGCGGGGGCGGGTGATGTTCACCCATATGCTGCCCAACGCCCTGCCGCCGTTGATCGTGGTGGCGACCGTGCAGGCGGCCTCGGCGATCTCGCTGGAGGCGACGCTCAGCTTCCTCGGCCTCGGCGTGCCGGTGACCGAGCCGTCGCTGGGGATGCTGATCTCCAACGGGTTCCAGTATCTGCTGTCGGGCCGCTACTGGATCGCGGTGTTCCCGGGCGTGCTGCTGCTGGTGCTGATCGCGGCGCTGAACGTGGTGGGCGACCAGCTTCGCGACGTCATCAACCCCCGAAATCAGAGGTGACGTGAGCATGGCGACGCTCGAAGTCCGCGACCTGCAGACCCATTTCTTCACCCGCGAGGGGGTGCTCAGGGCGGTGGACGGCGTGTCCTTCTCGCTCGACCGTGGCCGCATCCTCGGCATGGTGGGGGAGAGCGGGTCGGGCAAGTCGGTCACCGGCTTTTCGATCATGGGGCTGATCGACCCGCCGGGGCGGATCGTGGGCGGGTCGGTCAGGCTCGACGGGCGGGAGCTGACGGGCCTGCCGAAGCCCGAGCTGCGCCGCCTGCGGGGCGCGAAGGTGGCGATGATCTTCCAGGATCCGATGATGACGCTGAACCCGGTGCTGCGGGTCGGCGTGCAGATGACCGAGGCGATCCTCGCCCATGAGGCGGTCCCGATGGCCGACGCCCGCGCCCGGGCCCGCGACGCGCTGGCGCTGGTCGGCATCCCCAGCCCGGAGGAGCGGCTCGACGCCTATCCGCACCAGTTCTCGGGCGGGATGCGGCAGCGGGTGGCGATCGCGACCGCCTTTCTCAACCGCCCCGACCTGATCATCGCCGACGAGCCGACCACCGCGCTCGACGTCACCATCCAGGGCCAGATCCTGTTCGAGACGCAGCGCATGTGCCGGGAGTTCGGGGCGGCGATGATCTGGATCTCGCATGACCTGTCGGTGGTGGCCGGGTTGGCGGACGAGATCTGCGTGATGTATGCGGGCCGGATCGTGGAGCGGGGCGGGGTCGACGCGCTGATCGACGCGCCGCGCCATCCCTACACCGCCGGCCTGATCGCCTCCGCCCCCGGGCGGGGGCGGCGCGGGCAGCGGCTGCGGCAGATCCCCGGCATGATCCCGTCGCTTCTGGACCTGCCGGCGGGCTGCGCCTTCCGCAACCGCTGCGCCGAGGCCGGGCCGGAATGCGCCGAGGCGCCGGGCGAGACGGCCGAGCGCGGCCGCGCCTACCGTTGCCGGCGGCCGCTGGGCCAGGACGCGGGGGCCGTGGCATGAGCGCGCCCGCCCCCAAAACCGCCCCCAAACCCGCCCCCGAGCCCGGCGCGATCCACCCCGCCCCGATCATGGAGCTGATCGACCTGCGCAAGACCTATGCGCCGAAGATCGACATGGTCGGCCGCCTCTCCCGCCGCCTGCGCGGCAAGCCTGCTTCGGAGGAGGTGAAGGCCGTCGACGGCGTGAACCTGCGCATCCAGCCGGGCGAGCTGGTGGGGCTGGTGGGCGAGAGCGGCTGCGGGAAATCCACGCTGGGCCGGGTGATGGCCGGCATCCACGAGCCGACCTCCGGCGAGGTGGTGTGGCGCGGCCGGAACATGCGCAACATGCAGCCGCACGAGCGCCGCGCCGCCCGGCGCAAGGCGCAGATGGTGTTCCAGGACCCGTTCGCCTCGCTCAACCCGCGCATGACGGTGCGCGACCTGGTGGGCCAGGCGCCGCGGGTGCACGGGACCGTCCCCGCGGCGGAGATCGACGACCATGTCCGCGGGTTGATGGAGACGGTGGGTCTGCCCCCCGCTTACGCCGACCGCTACCCGCACCAGTTCTCCGGCGGTCAGCGCCAGCGCATCGGCATCGCCCGGGCGCTGGCGGTGAACCCGGAATTCGTGGTCTGCGACGAGCCGGTCGCCGCGCTCGACGTCTCCATTCAGGCGCAGGTCATCAACCTGTTCATGGACCTGCGGGAGCGGCTGAAGCTCACCTACCTGTTCATCTCCCACGACATCGGGGTGATCGAGCATCTGAGCGACCGCATCGTCATCATGTATCTGGGACGGGTGATCGAGAGCGCGCCGACCGAGGCGCTGTTCGCCGGAGCCAACCACCCCTACACCGTCAACCTGCTGGAGGGGGCGCCGCGGCTCGACCGGCGCAAGGTGGCCTACACGCCGATTTCGGGCGAACTTCCCTCGCCGCTCAACCCGCCGCGGGGCTGCCATTTCCACCCGCGCTGCCCCTTCGCCACCGCCCGCTGCAAGGCCGAGGCCCCGGCCCTGCGCGAGGTCGCGCCGGGGCATATGTCGGCCTGTCACCTCAACGATGGCTGAGGGGGCGCGGATGACCCCGGCGGCGGCGCTGGCCGCGCGGCTCGCGCCCCTGCGGCTGGCCTGGGGGGCGCTGCCGGGCGCCCTGCGCGGGGCGGTCCTGCTGATCGTGTCCTTCTTCTTCTTCACCTTCGAGATCGTGGGCGCGAAGATGCTGGGCGACCGGCTGCCCACCGCGCAGGTGACCTTCGTGCGCAGCTTCGGGCAACTGGTGGTGCTGGCCCCCTTCATCGCGATGGCGGGCGGGGCGATGTTCCGTTGGAAGCTCGCGCATCTGCACCTGCTGCGCTCAACGCTCGGGATCGCGGGGCTTTACGCCTATTTCTACAGCTTCGGGCACATGCCGCTGGCCGCGGCCACCACGCTGAGCTTCACCAAGGCGCTGTTCCTTGTGTTCCTCGCCTGGGCGATCCTGCGCGAGCAGGTGGGCCCGCGGCGCTGGTCGGCGACGCTGGCGGGGCTGGTCGGCGTGCTGATCGTGGTGCGGCCGGGGGCGGACAGCTTCGAGTGGGTGTCGCTGATCGCCGTGTTCTCCGCCATCTGCGGGGCGGGGCTGATGGTGACCACCAAGTTCCTGACGGGGCGCGAAAGCACGCTGTCGATCATGTGCTGGGTGGCGGTGATCACCACCGTCTATTCCGTCGGTCCGGGGCTGTGGTTCTGGCAGACGCCGGACGCCTTCGAGCTGACCTGGCTCGCGATCATCGGGCTTTTCGGGCCGATCGGGCAGTTCTTCGGCATCTCCGCCTTCCGGGCGGCCGACGCCTCGTTTCTCGCGCCCATCGACTATCTGCGGCTGCTGATCTCGGTCGGCGCGGGGTTCTGGCTCTTCGCCGAGCGGCCGGATGTCTACACCGCGCTGGGCGCGGCCGTGATCGTGGGCTCCACCCTCTACGTCAATCACCGGGAGATGCGCGTGGCCCGCGCCCGCGCCCGCGCCGCGCGCGTGCCGCCCCCCGGCCCGCCCCTGCAATAAGCCGCCCCTCCGCCCCTCCGCCCCTTCCAGTCACAGGAACAAGGTCATGTCCGAACAACGCGCCGAACCGCTCATGCTCACCCCCGGCCCGGTCAGCATCTCGCGCCGGGTGAAGGAGAAGATGCTCCAGGACCTGCCCACGGGCGGCAAGGAGTTCTCGGAGAACATGAGCTTCTCCCGCGACTACCTGCTGGAGCTGTCGAACGGCAAGGGCGGCTGGACCGCGGTGCCCATGCAGGGCTCCGGCACCTTCGTCACGGAGGGGGTGCTGGCGACGCTGGTCCCCCATGACGGCAAGCTGCTGATCCACACCAACGGCGTCTACGGCGACCGGCTGGTGGACCTGTGCCGGGCGATCAACCTGCCGTTCCGCTCGTTCCGCACCGCGCCCTACACGCCCCCCACGGCCGAGCAGTTCGAGGCGGAGCTGAAGGCCGACCCCGCCATCACCCATGTCGCGATGGTGCATTGCGAGACCTCGACCGGCGTGCTGAACCAGGTCGAGGCGGTGGGCAAGCTGTGCCGCCGCCTGGGCAAGGGCTTCATCGTCGACGCCATCGCCTCCTTCGGGGCGTTCGACATCGACGTGAAGGCGATGAACATCGACGCGGTGATCATCTCCCCCAACAAGTGCCTGCAGGCGCCTCCGGGCCTGAGCTGGGCGGTGGTGCGCAAGACCACGCTGGAGGAGAGCAAGGGCAACTGCCATTCCTCCTCGCTCGACCTCTACGACCAGTGCCAGTATCTCGACCGCACCGGGGGCTTCCGCTTCACGCCGCCGACCCATGTGCTCAACGCCTTCGCCGAGGCGCTGCGCGAGCATCGCGACGAGGGCGGGGTGGAGGCGCGGCGCGACCGCTACACAAGGTCCTGGCGGCGGATGGTGGACGGGATGCGGCAGATGGGGTTCCAGACCTTGCTGCCCGACGAGGTGGCGTCCCCCATCGTCGCCACCTTCCACGACCCGGACGATCCGAACTACAGCTTCCAGAAGCTCTATGACGGGATGCTGGAGCGGGGCTTCATCATCTTCCCGGGGCGGCTGGCCGCGGCCAACACCTTCCGCATCGCCTGCATCGGCGTGGTGGACGAGCACGATATCGGCCGGGCGATGGAGGCGCTGTCGGAGGTGGTCGCGGGCATGGGGCTGAAGAAGTTCGGCCGCGCCTCGGACGAGATCGCGGCGGGCTGAGCGGCCGGTCCCGGTCTGCGTCGGAGGGGCCGCGTCGGGCGGTTCGCGCAGGGGCGCGCCCCGGGCTTGACCCGGGGCCTCCCGCGCGGCGTCCGACCCTCTGGAAAGGATCCCGAACATGCGTGCAGAGGCGGGCGAGCTCTCGCCCCTGACGCCCGACGCGGCGGCGGCGGCGGCGGCGCTGGCCCGCGCCTGCGGCTGGGGGCATGAGGCGGCGGACTGGCGCGCGCGGCTCGCCGCCGGTCGGGGCTTCGCCATCCGCGACGGGGCGCGGCTGGTCGGCGCCGTGGGGCTGCACGACGCGGGGCCGGGCCTGTTCATGGGGATGCTGCTGACCGATCCCGGGGCCCGCGGGCGGGGGATCGGCTCCGCCCTCACCCGCGCCTGCATGTCGGCGGCGAAGGCCGCGGGCAAGCCGCTCGGCCTCTTCGCCACGGCGCTGGGCCGGCCGATCTACGAACGGATGGGGTTCGAGGCGCCCGAGGGGGTGGGTCTGACCTCCTGGCGGGGGACGGGGCCCGGCGCCGACGGGACGGGGGCGCCTGCGGGACCGCGCAGGGCGACCCCGGCGGACCTGCCCGAAATCCTGCGCCTCGACGCGCGCGCCACGGGGCAGGCGCGCGCGCCGCTGGTCGCGGACCTGCTGGTCCGGGGGCCTGAATTCGCTTTGGTGGTCGAGGGGGGCGGCGGGCTCGCCGGCTTCGCGCTGGGGGTGGGGCGAAGCGGGACCGCGGCGCCGGGCCCGATCCTGGCCGGGATGCCGGAGACGGCGTGCGCGCTGCTGTCGGCCCAGCTCGCCGCCGTGGCGCCGGGGCGGCCGGTGCGGCTCGACGCGCCGCAGGGGGACGGGCGGCTGGCGGAGCTGCTCGGGGCCGCGGGGCTCGTCCCCTCCGACCCGATCCCGTTCATGATCCGGCCGGCCCCCGATGGCCGGCGGTTCCGCCCCTGGGCGCGGCCGGAAGAGGTCTTCGCCGCCCTCTCCGCCTTCGGCGGCTGACGCGCGGGCATGAGAAAGGGGCGCGAGCCGTGGCCCGCGCCCCTTCCTGAACGCCCGTCGTCCGGACCCTTCGGCCCCGATCACTCCGCCTTATGCAGGTCGATCAGCAGCGTCTCGTCGTCCGAGCGGGCGACGTAGTTCACCTTGTCGGCCTTGCCGGCCCAGACCGAGTAGAGGTTGACCACCGGGATCACGCCGGCGTCCTCGATATAGACCTCCATCGCCTCGGCCAGCAGGGCGGCGCGCTTGTCGTCGTCCATGGTGGCCGTGCCTTCCTCGATCAGCCGGTCCACCTCGGGGTTCGAGTAGCGCATGTTGTTCGACCCGCCGATCCGCTTCTCGTCGTCCCGCGTATGGGCCAGCGACTGCAGGATGTAGGAGGTCTCGCCCGACAGCGACCCCCAGCCGGACATGGAGATGGAGAAGTCGCGGTTGGCGAAGGCCGGGAAATAGACCGTGCGCGGCTGGGCGTTGACCGTGGTGTCGATGCCGACGCGGGTGAAGAAGCCGCCGAGCGCCGCGCAGACGTCGCCGTCGTTAGGCAGGCGGTCCGAGGTGCAGTAGAGGTCCATGGCGAAGCCGTCGCCCCAGCCCGCCTCCTCCAGCAGCGCCTTGGCCCTGGTCGGGTCGTAGGGCAGCGGCGGCAGCTTGTCGGACGTGCCATACATGCCGGTGGTCGAGACCTGCGTGGGCACCTCGCCATAGCCCTGCAGGATGCGGTCGACGATGGCCTGCCGGTTGATCGACATCGAGATCGCCTGCCGCACCTTCTTGTCCAGCATCGGGTTGGTCTTGACCGGCGAGCCGTCCTTCATCCGCACGCCCGGCGTGTCGGCGTCGCGGGCGGTGTCGAGATAGAGCTGGAAGATGTAGACCGAGGGCGCGCCGAACAGCGCGATGTCGGACTTGGCCTTCAGGCTCTCCATGTCCACGGTCGGCACGGCGTTGATCAGGTCGACGCGGCCCGACAGCAGCGCCGCGACGCGGGTCTGGTCATTCTGGAGTTCGAGGAAGGTGACCTCGGTCCAGGGCTGCGGATCGCCCCAGTAGCCGTCGTAGGATTCCAGGATCAGGTGCTCGCGCGGGACGTAGTCCTTGTATTTGTAGGGCCCGGTGCCGATGGCGAGCTTGCCGGAGTTGAAGTCCTCCGTCGCGCCGCCGGCGACCTCGGAGGGGATGATGAAGATCTGCGCCAGGTTGCGGGGCAGCAGCGGCGTGGGGGCCGAGGTCTTGATGATGACCGTGTGGTCGTCCTTGGCCGACACGTCCTCGATCCCGGTCATGTAGATCATGCGGCCGCCGCGGGCGCCGGCGGCCTCGGGCACGCGCTTGAAGGTGGCGACCACGTCCTCGGCGGTGAAGGGGGAGCCGTCGTGGAAGGTCACGCCCTCGCGCAGCTTGAATTCCCAGGTCAGGTCGTCGAGCGCCTTCCAGGAGGTGGCCAGCGACGGCGTGGGGGCGAGCTTGGCGTCGCGGCTGACCAGCGTGTCGAAGATGTTGCGCAGCATGGCGGTGGTGACGCCGAGGCTGTCGAAATGCGGGTCCAGCGTGTCGGTGCCGCCGCGCAGGCCGATGGAGATGGCCTCGGCCCGGGCCTGGGTCAGGGGCGCGGCGGCGAGCGCCGCGCCCAGCGCGGCGAAGGCGAGCGCGCCGGTGGCGGCGCGCAGGCGGCGGAGACGGGAGGCGGTCCGGGTGGGGGGCATGGTCTGGCTCCTCGGGAAAGGCGCCATCGAGCGCGGCGCAAGGGGGCGCGTCGCAAGTTCCTTGCCAGATCGCGCTTGCGTCGAAGGGCGCGGATTCCACGCCTGTTTTCAAAGCAAGTCCGGACAATATGATTGGAGTGGAGTCTAAATGTCAGCCATTCGCACGACGCCTGCGCTTTTTCGCGCCATTTTCAACCGGGATCCGCACGCGCGGGCGGGCGCGCAGCCGCAGGGCGGCGCGCCCGCGGACCGGGCCGTCAGCGCAGGCGGGCGCGCAGGCGGTCGGTCAGCCACTCCATGGCCAGCACGATGACGAAGACGGCGAGGATGATCGCGGAGGCCTTCTGATACTGGAACAGGTCGAAGGCGGTCTTGAGCTCCTGCCCGATGCCGCCCGCCCCCACCAGCCCCAGCACCACCGAGGACCGCACCGCCTTCTCCAGCGCGAAGAGCGAGGCGTTGACCATCGAGGGCAGGGCGTCGGGGATCACCGCGCCGAACAGCACCCCCCAGCGGTTGGCGCCGATCGCCTCCAGCGCCTGGCGGGGCTCGGGCTCGGTCTCCTCCATCGCCTCGGCGAAGAAGCGGCCGCAGAAGCCCAGCGTGTCGACGGCCACGGTCATGGTCCCCGCCACCGCGCCGAGGCCCACGGCGGAGACGAAGATCAGCGCCCACACCAGGTCCGGCACCGTGCGCGCCAGCGAAACGGCCGCCTTGAACAGGAAGGCGAAGGGGCCGAAGGGCGTCACCCCGCGGGCCGAGGCCCAGGCGAAGGGGACCGAGACCAGCACCCCGAAGAACGCCCCGACCAGCGCGATCTGGAGGGTTTCGACGATGCTCCACCCCATGCGGATCAGGAAGGCGGGGTCGGTCTCGGGCGGCAGCATTCGGGAGACGAGGCGCGCGATGCGCGGGCCGCCCTCGGCCAGCCGCTCGGGCGAGGGGGCGACGTCGCCGAGGCTGGCCACGATCAGCGCCAGCGCCGCCAACGTCAGCGCGAAGCCCAGCGGCGACAGGCCCGAGAGGCGGGAGGGGGCCGGCAGGGGCGCCGGCGTCGGGCGGATGAAGGGGAAGTCGAGCCGGGTCTCAGCCATGGAACAGCGTCTCCAGCTCCGCCAATGAGCAGGCGGCGGCGGGGCGGTCCAGCGCCACGCGGCCCGCGCGCAGGCCGACGATGCGGTCGGCGTAGTCGAGCGCGTGCTCCATGTCATGGGTGGTGAACAGCAGCGCCGCGCCCCGCCGCGCGACGAGGGAGGAGAACAGCGCCATCACCTCCCGCCCCGCCGCGGGGTCGAGCGAGGCGGTGGGCTCGTCCGCGATCACCAGAAGCGGGCCGCCGACCAGCGCGCGGGCGACGGCCACCCGCTGCGCCTGGCCGCCCGACAGCCGGTCGGCCCGGTCGGCGGCGCGGTCGTCGAGCCCGACTTCGGCCAGCGCGGCCATCGCCTCCGCCCGCCAGGCGGCGGGGGCGATGGCGGCGGTCCAGGCCCGCCAGGCGCCGGGGCGCGCCATCAGCCCGTGCAGCACGTTGGACAGCGCCGAGCGGCGGCGCACCAGCCCGTGCTTCTGGAACACGAAGCCGGTCCGCGCCCGGGCCCGGGCCCGGCCGCGGGCCGAGGACAGACGCTCGCCCAGCGTCTCCACCGTCCCGCCGGCGGCGGGGACGAGGCCCACGGCGGCGTTGAGCAGGGTGGTCTTGCCGGCGCCGTTGGGGCCGATCAGGGCCACGCGCTCGGCCGGGGCCAGGGTGAAGTCCACGCCGCGCAGCGTCTCCCGCCCGCCGCGGCGCACCACCAGCCCGCGGATGCGGACCGCCGCCCCGGAGGGATCCGGGGCGGCGGGGTCGGCGGCGGGCGTGTCGGCCCGCCGCGTCAGGGTCGCGAGATCCGACAAGATCAGTCGCCGACGAAATCGGTGATCGTGTCGATGCCGATGGTCTTGTACATGGAGCGGACGTAGTCGTAGTCCGAGTCCTGGATGCCGGTCAGGAAGAAGCCGCCCTTGTATTTCTGGTTGTCCTCGCCCTTCAGGACCGAGGCCATCAGGTCGCGGCCATGCTCCACGAAGGCCTTGCGCACCGTCTCCAGCGCCGCGGGGTCGACGTCGGCGCGGGCGACGAGGATGTCGTTGGGCAGGTCGCGGCCGCGGGCGACGACCTGGAAGGCCACGTCGGGGAAGGCCTCGCGGATGCGGTTCAGGTGGCCGAAATTCATGCCCACCGCGGCCACGTCGCCGTTGACCATCGCCTCCACCGCCACGTTGCGGTTGACGATGCGCGCCTCGTAGTCCTCGCCCAGCTTCAGGCCCAGATCGGCCAGCGCCTGCGCCGGCCCGAGATGCTGGGAGGTGGAGCCGACGGACCCGAAGGTCACCACCTTGCCGCGCAGATCCTCGACCGTCTTCACCGGCCCATCGGCCAGCGCCACGACCTGCGCGAAATAGTCGGGCCGCTGCCAGCCGGCGACGATCACCGGGTTCGACAGCGCCTTGATGACCACGTATTCGGCCGGACCGGTCAGCACGAAGTCGACCTGGCCGGAATTCATCGCCTCCACCGCCGCGGTGCGCGAGGACACCGGGTAGAGGTCGATGGCGAGGCCGGTGATCTTCTCCAGCTCGGCCTCGAAGGCGCCGAATTCCTGGGTGAGCTGCTCCAGCCCCTCCACGTCGGTCACGGCGAACTTGAGCGGCTCGGCGGCGAGCGCGGCGGAGGCGCCGGCGGCCAGCATCGCGACGCCGGCCAGGACGGATTTCAGCATGGAAAGTCCCCTCGGTTGTGACGAAAACGTCTTGGGGGGCTGGTATGCGCTTTGCGCGACGGATGCGTGACGCCTCTGCGCAGGTTTCGTGAACAAGGACTTCCCCCGCATGAACTGGACCCTTCGCGGCGGCGCGCCGCTCGGCCACGGCGCGCCCGAAAGCGGCGACATTCACCTTTCCGACGGACGGATCGCGGCCGCGGCGGCGCCGGGCGCGATGGCGTTCGACGCGACCGGTCTGACGGTGGCGCCGGGGCTGGTGGACCTGCATGGCGACGGGTTCGAGCGCAACCTCTCCCCCCGCCCCGGCGTGCTGTTCGACGCCGAGATCGCGCTGGCCGAGACCGACCGGCAGCTGACCGCCAACGGCATCACCACCGCGTGGCTCGCGCTGACCATCAGCTGGGAGCCGGGGCTGCGCAGCCTCGACACCGCCCGCCGTCTGGTCGCGGCGTGGGAGCGGCTGCGGCCGTCCTTCGTCTGCGACATCCGCCTGCAACTGCGCTGGGAGGTCTACGCGCTGGACGCGGCCGCGCAGGTGGAGGCGTGGCTGGCGCTGGAGCCGCGGCCGGCGCTGGCCTTCAACGACCATTTCACCGGGCTGTTCGACCCCGCGACGCGGATGGCGAAGAGCCTCGACAAATACGCCGCGCGCGCGGGCCTGACGGTGGGGGCCTATCGGGAGATGATCGCGGCGCTGGCCCTGCGGGAGGCGGAGGTGGCGCCGGCGGTGGCGCGCCTCGCCGCGGCGGCGGCGGCGGCGGGCGCGCCGCGGCTGGCGCATGACGAGGGGGATGCGGCGAGCCGGCTCGCCAACCGGGCGCTGGGCATCGACGTCTCCGAATTCCCGCTGAGCAGAGAGGCGGCGGAGGCGGCGGCGCGGGCCGGGGAGGCGGTGGTGCTGGGCGCGCCCAACGTGGTGCGCGGCGGCTCCCATATCGGGGCGCTGGACGCGGAGCCGGCGGCGGCGGAGGGGCTGTGCACCGCGCTCGCCTCCGACTATTTCTACCCGGCGCCGCTGGCCGCCGCCGCGCGGCTGCTGGCGCGGAGCGACCTTGCGCCGGAGGCGGTGTGGTCGCTGGTCTCGGCCGGGCCGGCGCGGGCGATGGGGCTGACGGACCGGGGCGGGCTCGCGCCCGGGATGCGCGGCGATCTCGCGCTGATCCGCCGCGAGGGGGCGCGGGCGCAGGTGGTCGCGGTCTTCGCCCGCGGGGCGCTCGCCTGGTGCGCGGAGCCCTGGCGGATGGCGCCGAGAGCCGCCGCCGCCTGAGGGCGGCGGGCGGGGCGGCGGGGACGGCGACGCGGCTCAGCCCGGCGCCGCGCCGGGATCGGCCAGCGCCGCCGCGTCGAAGTCCAGAGCCACCGAGAACACCTGCAGGGCGTGGGTTTTCAGCCTGGCGGGGAATTCCGGGTCGCCGCGTTCCACCCGCACCTTGCGCAGGCCGCTGGGCGGTTGGTCGGGCAGGGGGGGCAGCTTGAGGATCACCGCCTCCATCCCGTTGAGCCGGTCGGCCAGCGCCGCGGCATAGGCCGCGCAGTCGGGGTCGGGGACGTCGATGCTCAGCCGGCCCAGCCGGTCGATGCGCCCCAGCCCGACGCGGACGCGCCCGCCCGCGCCGTCGACCTGCGCGACCTCCAGCGGCACGGGATCCAGCAGCATGTCCGGCGCGTCCGCCGCGGGCGGGCCGGAGGCCTCCGCGTCGGGCGCGGGCGCGTCGGCATCGGTCGGTTCGGCATCGGTCGGATCGGGGGTCGGGTCGCTCATGGTTCATCTCCTTCGCGCGGTCGCGCCGGGATCGGGGGCGGTCGGGGGGCGTGTCAGTTGCGTCGGCGGCCGGCCGACGAGACGACGGGCGGCGGGGCGGCCCGCAGCTCCTGCCGTTCCAGCGCCGCGCGCACGTCGCCGCCCAGCTTCCAGGCATGGGCCTCGATCGGCTGGTTCTTGTAGTGGTGGTGATGTCCGTCCGCGGCGCTGACATAGCCGCCGGCCGCGTGGTTGGCGGCGAAGATCCGGGCCTGCTCGTATTCCGCGTCGCCGGGGACCAGCACCCCTTCGTTCAACCGGTCCTCGAGCTCCGCCTGATAGTGGTGCAGGTTCTCGTGGACGATGGTGTCGACGGTCTCGTGATAGTCGTCGAAGGTCGAGCCGGGGGCGGTGTTGAGGTGGATGGCCCGCTCCGCATGGCTGTAATGGCCCGAGGCCCCGGACAGCGGGTCGGCGAAGGTGGACAGTTCCGGCGTCGAGATCTTGTAGATCCGGCATTCCGCCTCCAGCGTGCGCATCAGCAGCGCCAGCCGCCGGTCCACCGGCAGGCCCGCCCAGCCCCTGCGGGCCTCCGTCAGCTCCTTGTCGCCGGAGATCACGGCGATCAGCTCGGCCGAGCGGCGCGCCTCCAGCTCCAGGTATTCGGGATCGTCGACCAGGCTGGCGTAGAGCTTGTTCTGCAGAGCCTTGTCCTGATCGGTCAGGCGGCCGGAATGGCCGCGCAGCTCTTCCAGCAGCTTCAGTTTCTCGTGGTTGGGCCGCGCGAGCAGGGCCTGAGGCGTGGCCGCGCTCACCTCGGCGCGGGCCGCGACCTGGGCGGCGTCCGCCGCCCGCTGCATGTCCGCGATCAGGGTGGAGGCGATGACCTGCTGCACCGGCTGTCCGAACGCGTCGACGGTGTCGCGCACCTGCTGCGTCGGCCGGTCGGCCACCGCCAGCGCCGCGTCCGCGGCCTGTTCCAGCGGGTCGATCAGCGCGTCGGCGGCGGCGGCGTCGAAGGCGTTGTAGGCCGACAGGAAGCGGTCGTTGGCGGTCTCCACCGCGGCCTGAAGCGGCTTGAGCTCGGGGAAGACCGGCCGCAGCCCCAGCGCGCGCGTCACCCGGGCGGCGACGAGGCGCCAGCGGGTCAGCATCGCCAAATGGGCGCCGCTGGCCGCGGCGTGCTCGTCGTCAAGCTGGTGCAGGCGGTCCACGGCGGGGCCCAGCCCCTCCAGCGCCCGGCGCGCGCCTGCCCAGTCGTTGGCGGCGAAGGCCGCGTCGTAGTCCTTGCGATGGGCGTTGCACAGCGCGATGCGCTCGGCCAGCGCCGATGTGCATTCCTGGTAATCGCCGACCCCGTCGAAATCGGCCTGGCGGCGGCCCCATTCCGCGGTCACCCAGGCCTTGTCCACGGCGCGCTGGGCGTTGGCGGGCTGGATGGCGTCCAGCGCGTCGAGCGTGCGGACCGCATCGGCCACCTTCGCCTCGCCCCGGGTCCAGGCCTGTTCCGCTTCCGCGGCCCGGATATCGGCCATCTGCGCGTCGAGCCGGGCCAGAAGGTTCGGCACGTCGTCGCCGACGTCGTTGACCAGGCCGGCGCGGATATAGATCACCCGCTGCAGGAAGGCGTCGGAATAGGCGGCTTCGAAGTTCAGCCTGGCCTGCGCGGAGGCGGCCTGCGCCGCGCCCTGGCGGGCCTGCATCGCCTGGATGAGGCCGGGGATCGCCTCCGCCAGAACCGCGGCGTCCAGGAAGGCGCCCCTGCCGGCGGCGGTATTGGCGTCGGCGAGGCGGCGTTCCAGGTCGGCCATGTCGGCGTCGAAGACCGGCTGGCAGGTCTGGGCGAGGCGCCGCGCGACGCCGAGATCCATCAGCGCGCGAAGCTGCGCCGTGGTCCAGCGCTGGCGCGTCGCGTCCCGGGCGGCGGCGTCGGCGGGGATGGCGGCGGTGAGCGCGCCGGCGGCCACGCGCAGCGCCTGCAGCCTGGCGGCGGCGTCGGCGGCGCCGGTCGCGGCGGCGCGCTCGGCCTCGTCATGGGCGCGCCTGTAGGCGTCCTGCGCGGCGGCGCCCGCATCGGTCATCGGCACGAAGGTCTGCAGCGACAGGGTGCCGAGGTCGAAGCCCGCCAGCTCCGCCTCCGCGAAATCGCGCCGGGGGCCGGCCTGCCGGTTCTCCTGCAAGGCCGGGTCGAGCCCGGCCATCAGCGCCTCCAGATCGCCCACGGCGGCCTCGGCGGCGTCGAGGTCGCAGGTCCGGTAAGCCTCGGTGCGGAAGGCCGCGTCGAGCCGGGCGGCTTCGGCCACGAAGGCGCGGAACGCCTCCGACACCGGCTGGACCGCCTCCATCCGCGCCCTGGCGCCGGCCAGCGCCTCCACCCGGCCGCGCAGCGCGTCGCGGCGCCGGCCCTCGGCATAGGCCGCCTGGTAAAGACCGTGCAGCGGCCGCAGGACGACGAGCGCCGCGTCGCAGGCCGCGCGCAGCGGGATCCAGTCATGCGCGGCGCGCTTCTCCTCGATGCCGGGGCCGCGGGCGTCGCAGTCGTCGAAGATGGCCTTCACCGCCGCGGTGGAGACGGGGAGCGAGCGCATCCACTTCCGCCACCGGCGATACTCGTCATAGGCGCGCACCGCTTCGGCTTCGCCCTGGCTGGCGGCGAGGAAGTCCGGCTCCCGCGCCAGCAGCTTGGCGCAGGCGGCCTTCAGCTCCTGCAACTGCCGCCTCGCGCCGGTGTAGTCCTTGGACGCGAGGCTGCGGTTCATGGCCTTCTCGGCCGCGGCGAAGGCGTCGACGTCGGCCTTGAACCGGCCGCCGATGTCGTAGATGCGCCGGGCGCGGGCGAGCGCCGTCTCCTGGGTCGAGAGATCGGCGATGAAGTCGCGCCGCCGCCGCTCGGCCTCGTCGATGTTGCCGGTCTCGGCGTCGAGGGCGGCGACCACGGCGTTGATCTCGCCCATGATCCGCTCGGCCTCCACGCGGGCGTCGAGCCGCTCGGCCCGCGGCTCCGCCGCGCCGGAATTGGTGGCGTCGAAGCCGCGCTGCAGGATGGGGGCGAGGCGCGACTTGAGGAATTCGAGCCTGTGCTGCAGGCGCTCCGCCTCGGGCGTGGCGGGGTTCAGGGCCGAGACCCGGTCGATGTCGTCGCGGGCGGCGAGGTAGAGGCTGCGGGCGTCGACGGGGGCGCGCGCCGTTTCGCCCAGCCCCTCGGCGATGGGCGGGGCGGCGGGCGACTGGGCGAGCTGGCGCAGAAGCGCCGAGGCCACCTTCAGCGCCTGGGCGTGGTCGTTCCCCGCCGCCGCCTGCTGGGCGCGGAGCCACAGCTTTTCGATCAGCTGGAAGATCTGGCCGCCGTCGCGCCGCGCCTGTTCGTACATGGGCCCGACCTTGGCGGAGACGCGCTCCCACTTCTTCCGGGCCACGCTTTTCTCGGCCCGGTCCATCAGTCCGCGGGCGCCGGCGACGGCGGCGTCGAAGTCGCCGGCCGCGGCCAGGGCCGCCAGGCGCGACAGCACGGTGCGCGCCCGGTCGTTGTCCAGCGCGCCCTGGGACAGCGCCTCGGCCAGCTTGGGGCGCAGGTCCGCCTGCGCGCGCCGCCAGCTATCCGCGGTCTCCCGCGCCGGGGCGGGCGGAGGGGGCGGGACGGCCTGGTTCTGGTTCTGGTTCTGGGTCTGGGGCGCGGCGTTGGGGTCGCCGTGGCGCGCGTTCGCCTCGGGCAAGGGCGGCGCGGCCGGGCGGAGGGGGGCGGGGGTCTCTCCCGTCGCCGCGCCGGTCTCGCCGCCGGTCTCGCCGCCGCTCTCGCCGTCGGGCGCGTCGGTCAGGTCGGCGTCGACCAGCGCGCCGTTCTCGTCGAGGATCTCGACCGTCCAGCTCAGCTTCAGCGCCTTGGTCAGGAAGGCGCGCATCTTCTTGGCCAGGCCCGAGGGCGGCGTGCGCAGGCAGGTGACCTTGAGCACGCCGTCCGCGGCGCGCAGCACGCCGTGAACGCCCTCCTTGCCGCCGGCCTCGGCCTTGGCCGCGTCGAACATGCCGCGCCCGGCCTTGCTGCGGTCGGTCAGCATCACAGAGTCCTGCGGCTGCCTGGCGATCCCGAACGCGAAGTTCAGCTCCTTGTCGCCGAGCTTCTGGAGCCGGGATTTCAGGTCGGAGATCGCGCCGGAATCGAGCGGCATGTCGCGCATCCTCTGCTGGGCGCGCGGGACGTCCCCGGGGACGGGGCGCCGGCGCGCATGGGCTTTCCGGTCAGTGCCGGGCAGGGGGGCGGGGGGTTCACGGGGGGCGCGGGAAATTTTCGCCCCCCGAGCCTCGCCCCCTCCCGCGCGCTTCGCCGCGAAACCGGCTTCTTCCCGCCCCCCGTCCGGGTTTACGCTGCGGCCGGCCCGCCGGTCCGCCGGCGCGAACGGGGAGGGACCTGCCATGGCCCGCGACGGCATCCGCCTGCTTCTGGGCGCCACCAAGGGGCTGTTCATTCTGGACGATCCGGACCCGGACGGCGGGCGGGCGGCGGCGGACTGGACCGTCTCCGGCCCGCATTGCGACGGCTGGACCATCAACCACGCGATCGGCGACCCGGAGACGGGCATGATCTGGGCCGGCGGCGGCGGCGAGTGGACCGGGGCCGGGGTCTGGCGCTCCGCCGACGGGGGGGAGAGCTGGACGCTCGCCCGCCTGACCTCGGGCGCCGTGGACGCGATGGCCGCGGCCGATCCGGGCTTCGCCGCAATGATCGGCTGGACGCCGGAGCCGCCGCCCTTCGGCGACGCCTTCTCCCAGGTGTGGAGCCTGGCGCGGGCGGGCGGGCTGCTCTACGCCGGGGTCAAGCCCGCGGCCCTGCTGGTCAGCCGCGACGACGGCGCGAGCTGGGAGCGGGCGGCGGGGCTGACCGACCACCCCTCCGCCGCCGAATGGCAGGGGGGCGCGGCGGGGTTGGTGCTGCACACCATCGTCGCCGATCCGGGCGATCCGGCGAAGCTGTGGGTGGGCATCTCCGCCGCCGGGGTCTTCGCCACCGAGGACGGCGGCGCCACCTGGGAGCGGCGCAACCGCCTGTCCAACGCCGAGGCCTGCGAGGGCCACGCCCATCCCGCGGCCCCGGCCGGCGGAGAGGTCGGCCATTGCGTGCACAACATCATGCGCGCGCCGGGGGCGGAGGATCTGCTCTACGAGCAGAACCACCACGGGGTCTGGCGGTCGGCGGACGGGGGGCGAAGCTGGGACGAGGCGGGGGCGGGCCTGCCCTCGACCTTCGGCTTCCCGATCCGGGTCCATCCCCGCGACCCGCGCGTGATCTGGACCTTCCCGCTGAACGGCGACATGGCGGGGCGATTCCCCCCCGACGCCGCGGCGGCGGTGTGGCGGTCCCGCGACGGGGGAGAGAGCTGGGAGGCGCTGCGCGCGGGCCTGCCGCAAACCGCCTGCTTCTTCACCGTGCTGCGTCAGGCCATGGCCGGCGACGGGCGCGCGCCGGCGGGGATCTATTTCGGAACCAACAGCGGCTCGGTCTTCGGCAGTTTCGACGAGGGGGACAACTGGCGCGATCTGGCGCGGCACCTGCCCACCATCCTGTCGGTGGAAGTATTGGAGCGAAACTCATCCGGAGGCTGATTTGGCGGATGGCGTTTGATGCCGTTGCGTCAACATGAGGCTGCGATGAATTTCGCAACGATTTCAGGACGAAGAGTTCGTCGAGAATCGACTCCGCGCGGATTCGAGGCTGGCGCGCGGTTCCAACCGTGATACTTTGGCGCAGTTTCGCGATGAAAATGTCCGCTTGGTGAACGAACGCGATCCGCGCCGCGGCGCCGGCCCATTCCGCCGGCCGCGCCGCCGCCGTCACGGGGCCGACGCAGCTTCGTCGCAGCGTGAACCGGGGGCGTCCGTTCGGGCGGTCGTCTCGCCCAGCCGCCGGGACGGTCGCCTTTCCCGACCGCCGCGCCCGGCCCCGCAGGCCAGCCTGCCTGCCGTTCGCCCCGGGCGCCGCCCCGGCTGCGGCCGGTCATTCCCCCGCAATTCAGCGCAAAAGCGAGTCCTTCGATGCGTATGACATTCCTCGCGGCGGCCCTCGGCGTTCTCGCCGCGCTGCCCGCCGCGGCCCAGGACGCCGGGAAGCGACCCAACATCCTGGTGATCTGGGGCGACGACGTCGGCCAGTCCAACATCTCGGCCTACACCATGGGCCTGATGGGCTACCGCACCCCGAACATCGACCGGATCGCCTCCGAAGGCATGATCTTCACCGACTATTACGGCGAGCAGTCCTGCACCGCCGGCCGGGCCTCCTTCATCATGGGCCAGTCGGTGTTCCGCACCGGCCTGTCCAAAGTCGGCCTGCCGGGCGCGGACCTCGGGATGCGCGAGGAGGACCCGACCATCGCCGGCCTGCTGAAGGCGCAGGGCTACGACACCGGCCAGTTCGGCAAGAACCACCTGGGCGACAAGGACGAGCACCTGCCGACCAATCACGGCTTCGACGAGTTCCTCGGCAACCTCTATCACCTCAACGCGGAGGAGGAGCCGGAGAACGAGGACTATCCCGGCGACATGCAGCTCGCCGACGGCTCCACCTTCCAGGAGAAGTTCGGGCCCCGCGGCGTGATCAAGTCCTTCGCCGACGGCCAGATCGAGGACACCGGCCCGCTGACGAAAAAGCGGATGGAGACGGTGGACGACGAGACCGTCGCCGCGGCGCTGGATTTCATCGAGCGCAAGACCTCCGAGGGCAAGCCCTGGTTCGTGTGGTGGTCCGGCACGCGGATGCATTTCCGCACCCATGTGAAGGACGAGATGCGCCAGCGCGCCGACGAGCTGGCCGGCCGTCACCTCGACGAATACCAGGCCGGCATGGTCGAGCATGACCTGCATATCGGCCAGTTCCTCGACAAGCTCGACGAACTGAACATCGCCGACGACACCCTCGTGTTCTACTCGACCGACAACGGGCCGCACATGAACACCTGGCCCGACGCGGCGATGACCCCGTTCTGGAGCGAGAAGAACACCCAGTGGGAAGGCGCCTGGCGCGTGCCCGCCATGGTGCGCTGGCCCGGCCACATCGCCGAAGGCGCGGTCAACAACGAGATCGTGCACCACATGGACTGGCTGCCGACCTTCGTCGCCGCCGCGGGCGAGCCGGAGATCAAGGAGAAGCTGGCGGCGGGCGGCGTGCAGGCCATCGGGCGCGAATACAAGGTGCATCTCGACGGCTACAACATCCTGCCGATGCTGACCGGCGAGACCGAGAAGAGCCCGCGCGAGGAGATCTTCTACTTCACCGACGACGGCGACCTGGCCGCGCTGCGGTGGAACGACTGGAAGCTGACCTTCCTGGAGCAGAAGGCCTGGAGCACGTTCCGCGCCTGGATGGAGCCGCTGACCGAGCTGCGCGTGCCGCTGATCTTCAACCTGCGCCGCGATCCCTACGAGCGGGCCTACCGCACCTCCAACACCTATTACGACTGGATGCTGGACCGCGCCTACATGCTGGTGCCCGCCCAGGCCTATGTCGGAAACTTCCTGGCCACCTTCCAGGAGTTCCCGCCCCGTCAGAAGGCGGCGAGCTTCTCGCTCGAGCAGGTGATGGAGAAGATGACGGCCCCCGGCGGCGCCCAGTGACGCGGCCTCCGGCGGGCCGCCGCGCCCGCCGGGCAGGTCTTCGGGCCGTCCTCCTGCGCGGGGGCGGCCCGTCTCCCTGATTTCCCACAGGTGTCCCGATGCGCGCGTCCCTCGCCTTCTCCCGCATGTTCGTCGCCGCCGCGGCGGCGGTCCTTCCGGCCGCGGCGACGCTCGCCGATCCGCTGCCCTCCTGGAACGACGACGGCGCGCAGGCGCGGATCGAGGCCTTCGTGGCGGCGGTGACCGACCCCGCCTCGCCCGATTACGTGACGCCCGCGCGCCGCATCGCGGTGTTCGACAACGACGGCACGCTGTGGAGCGAGCAGCCGGTCTATTTCCAGCTGGCCTACGCGCTCGACCGGCTGCGCGGGAAGGCGGAGGCGGATCCCTCGATCCTGACCTCCGACGCGCTGAAGGCCGGCGCCGCGGGCGATGTCGGGACCTTGGCGGCCACCGGCGCCGAAGGGCTGATGGAGGTGATCGGCGCCACCCATTCCGGCATGACCGCCGAGGCGTTCATGGCCGACGTCGCCGACTGGATGGCCACCGCGACGCACCCGGTCGCCGGTCTGCGCTATGCGGACATGACCTATCAGCCGATGGTCGAGCTGCTGACCTATCTGCGCGACAACGGCTTCGCGACCTGGATCGTCTCGGGCGGCGGCGTGCATTTCATCCGCGCCTTCGCCGAGGCGGCCTACGGCATCCCCCCCTGGCAGGTCGTCGGCTCGCGCGGGGAGACCGCCTATGACGCGGACGCGCATGCGGTGCTGAAAAAGGGCGGGCTGACGCTGAACGACGACAAGGCCGGCAAGCCGGTGGGCATCGACCAGCAGATCGGCGCGCGCCCGATCTTCGCCGCCGGCAACTCGGACGGGGATTTCGAGATGCTGGACTACGTCACCGCCGGCGAGGGCCCCTCGCTTGGGCTGATCGTGCATCACACCGACGCCGAGCGCGAATTCGCCTATGACCGCGAGGGCCATATCGGCGTGCTGAACCGGGGGCTCGACGAGGCCGGGGACCGCGGCTGGCTGCTGGTGGACATGAAGACCGACTGGACCCGCATCTGGACCGGCGGCGAGTGAGCCCCGCGGAGGCGGTCGCCCCCCCTGCGCGCGCATGGGCGAGGTCATCGTGGGGCAGGCGGCGGTGATCGACCGACTGCTGATCGGCCTGCTCGCCGACGGCGACCGGCTGGCGAAGGGGGGGCGGCCTCGCCAAGACCCGGGCCATCAAGGCGTTGGCGCGGAATTGGAGGGCGACTTCTCCGCATCCGGGTCACGCCGGACCTGCCGCCCTCGGACGTGACGGGGACCGAGATCTTCCACCAGTCCGACGGCGCGGGGACGTTCCGCTTCGCCCCTGGCCCGATCTTCGCCAATCTGATGCTGGCCGACGAGATCAACCGCGCGCCCCCCCAAGGCGCAGGCCGCGCTGCTGGAGGCGATGGAGGAACGGCAGGTCACGGTGGTCGGAACCACGCACGCGATGGCGCCGCTGTTCATGGTCATGGCCACCCAGAACCCGATCGAGCAGGAGGGGACCTACCCGCTGCCCGAGGCGCAGATGGACCGGTTCGTGACGCATGTGCGCGTCGACCACCCCTCGGTGCAGGAGGAGGTGGCGGTGATCGCCATGGTCCGGGCCGAGGAGATCGCGGCGCCGGGCCCGGCGGCGGCGAGCGGGGCGGGGCAGGGGGAGGCGCGCGCAGCCGTGGCGCCGCCGCCGCCCGCGCCGATCCCGCAATCGGCGATCTTCGCGGCGCGGGCCGAAATCGGGGCGGTGCATGTCTCCGCCGCCATGGCGCGCGACATGGCCGATATCGTGCAGGCCACCCGCACGCCCGCCGCCTTCGGGGGCGACCTCGCCCGCTGGATCGAGGGGGGGCGAGCCCGCGGGCCTCGCTGGCGCTGCGCCGCTGCGGGCGGACCCATGCCTGGATGGCCGGGCGCGACGATGCGGACCCGGAGGATCTGCGCGCCATCGCCCCCGACGTGCTGCGCCACCGCCTGGGCCTGAGCTGCGAGGCCCGGGGCGCGAGGGCGTGGCCCCCGACCGGGCGACGGCCGAGCTCCTCGCCCGCGTCGCAGCCCCCATGCGCGGGTGACGACGGAGGAGCGGGACCGCCCGACGCTGCCGGTGGTCGACCAGCGCATGTCGATGTTCGTCGGCTCCCGCCTCAACATGAAGGCGGTGACCGCGGCGGAGGCGGCGGCGCTGACCCGGGCGCCGCGCGCGGTGGCGCGGATCGCGGCGCGGGATCATCTGGCGATCGTGCCGTCGGATTTCGACGGCGCGGATGCGGAGACGCGGCGGCTGGTCTTCGCCCTCGCGCGGCGCAACGACCTGGCGCCGGGGCTGGTCATGGACCCGTTCGCCGAGGAGATGCCGGAGAGGCTGCGCCTGCAGGTCTCGGACGGGGAGCTTCACGCCGAGATCGACGCCGGCGACGGCGCCGTCCGCACCCGGCTGCGCGACATGGCCCGCGGCCGGCTGGCCGAGGCGCTGGCCCGGCGACGCAGCTTCGGCTTGCCGCTGCCGCCGCTCAGCGCCGCGGAGGAGACCTTGCCCCGGATGCGCCGCCTGATGGACCTCGGCCCGGGCCGGTCCGCAGGCCGGGCGGGGGCCGGGCGATGACCGGGACGGGCGACCCGCCGGCGGGCGGAGCCGCGACGGGAGAGACTATGGCGGACGGACCTGCGACGGGCGGGAGGGCAGCGGGCGAGACCGGCGCCGATGGCGGCGGTCCAGTGATGCTGGTCGACCTGCTCGACGACCTGGTGCAGCCGGCGCCGCCTCCGCCGGTGTCGCTGGCGCCGCAGACCGCCGGCTGGGCGGCGCTGGCGGCGCTGCTGGCCGCGGGCCTCCTGGGGCTGGCGCTGCGCTGGCGGCGGCGGCGGGGCGAACCGGCCTATTGGCGCGCGGCGCTGGCCGCGCTTATCGCCTCCGGGGACGACGCGGCGGAGGTCGCCGCCATCCTTGCGCCGCGCCGCGCTCGCTGCCTTCCCGCGCGAGGCGGCGGCGGGGCTGCACGGGGCGGCGTGGCTGGCCTTTCTCGACCGCGCCGCGCCGCGTCCCGGCTTCGCCGCCGGACCGGCCGCGCCCTACGCCCGCCCTCCCGCGTCGGGCGGCGCGGCCGTGTCGATGCCCGGGATCGCCGAGGCCGCCGCGCAATGGGTGCGCGTCCATCGCGCGCCGGCCTCCGCGGCGCCTGCGACGGCGCCCCCCGCGCATATCCGCGCCGTCGCGCCGGAGCCTGAGCGATGACCCTCGCCTCCCCTGAGCGATGCGGGCCGGGCGTCGTTTCGTTCCTGCGCCGCGCGCCTGACCGGGCGGGGCGTCTCGCCGGAGGCGCGCGGACCCCGCCCGCGCCGCGGCGCGCGGGCGCCGGAGCCGGTCACGCGCCTCGCCTCGCCGAACGTCCGGTCCGGACCCGTTCCGGCGCGCGGTTGCTGAAACGGGGTGCGGGCGAGGGTGCGGCTTTGGTCGGTGGGGTCGGCGGTCGCCGCCGCAGGGGCCCGCCGGGGGCCGTTCGTCGCCGGCGACGTGCCTGCGCCCCGCCGTCATCCGGCGCGCCGCCTGTTCCAGCGCCCATGCCGTTGACCGTGCTGCGACCCATGCCGCCGGCCTGCGCGCGATGCGGCCGGGGGCGGCGGTCCGCGCCGCGCCGGTCCGGCGGGGAGGCGGGATCGCGGCCATGCGGCCGCCGTCCCGGGCCTGCGGCGACCGACGCGGCGGGGCGGCGGCGACGGAGCGACGGAGGCCCGCGTCGTCCCGCCCGACCGCATGGCGCGGGACGGCGGGGCGGGCGGACGCGGCCCTTTCCCTTTCCCTTTCCCTTTCCCTTCCCGAGCCCGGCCCCTTTCCCACGCCCTTCGCCGCCCGTCTCCCGGCCCCGAGCCCGCCATGACGCGGGGCGCATCGGGGCGCGCGGCGAGGCGGGGTCCCCCCGCCGCCTGCGCGGCCTCCGGCCTCCTCGGACGCCAGGCGGCGGCTCCTCCCGATCCCGCCCCGCCGGCCGGCGGCGCGACCCCGCGCCCCCGCCGCCGCCCCGCCGCCGCCCCGCCGCCGCACGGCCCGCGTCG
>JAYZWL010000074.1:0-29761 GCA_036154955.1 Pseudomonadota bacterium
CGCCTCTCCGCCTCTCCGCCTCTCCGCCTCTCCGCCTCTCCGCCTCTCCGCCTCTCCGCCTCTCCGCCTCTCCGCCTCTCCGCCTCTCCGCCTCTCCGCCTCTCCGCCTCTCCGCCTCTCCGCCCCCGTCGGACGGCGTCACGGGCGCCGGAGAGACGCGCCGTCGCCCGCCTGCCGGATCCGGTTCGACCGGGACGCCCCCGGCCGATGCGACGCAGGACCCGGCGCGGGGGACCGCTCGCCGCGGCGACGAGGGGGGCCGGCCGGCGCCCCCCGATGCCGCAGGCTGCGGGCCCGCGCGTTCGGGCGGGGCCGCGGTCAGCTCTCCGGCGTCTCGAAGCGGGGGGCGTCGCCGCGCAGCCAGTCGGCGCAGGCGCGCGCCGTCTCGGGCGTCCGGCGCACGCCCAGCCCGCATTCCCAGACCACGCCCACCCGCCAGCCGAGGGCGAGGAGCGCGGCCTCGACCTCCGCGTCGCGGGCGACGTTGCGGGCGAATTTCGGGCCCCAGTAGTCGGTGCGGGTGGCGGGGGTGGTGGCGCGGGGGCAGCCGGGATGGCGGTGCCAGAAGCAGCCATGCACGAACACCGCCGCCCGCCGGCGCGGGTATACGAGGTCCGGGCGCCCGGGCAGCCCGGCGCCGCCGAGCCGATGGCGCAGGCCCAGCGCGTGCAGCGCCCGGCGCAGGCGCAGTTCGGGGGTGGTGTCGCGCCCCTTCACCGCCGCCATGGTCCGCGACCGGGTCGCCGCGTCGTAGACGTCCGCCATCCGCTCCGCTCCCCCGCCGCCCTGCGCTGAATTCTCCTGACCGGCGACGGCGCCGTCCTGCGGCCCGATCTCCGCGCGCCGCGGGCGACCGGGACCGGCCTGGCGCCGCCTCGACGCGGCGCCCTCGGCCCCGCCCGGAACGCTAGCGTCGGGGGCCGACGGCGACAAGCGCCGCCCCCGGGCGGGGCCGCGGCGATCCGGTCGCTGGACCCGTTCCGAAAGGGAATGCACACTTGCCCAAGCCGGACCACCTCCCGGCGACACCGACAGGCCAGCACGGAGACAGGGCGCATGGAAGATCAGACGGCGGACTTCGGGCCGCGCGGATATGGGGCGGTGATGTCGGCGCTGGTCCCGGCGGAGGAAAGCGGGGCCTTCGCGGTCGAGCTTCCCGACGGCTGGTTGCAGGGCCGCACCACCTATGGCGGCATGTCCGCCGCGCTCTGCGTCGAGGCCGCCCGGCTCGCCTTGCCGGGCCTGCCGCCTCTGCGCTCCGCCCAGTTCGCCTTCGCCGGCCCCGCCTCCGGCCGCCTGGTCGCGCGGGCGCGCCTCGTGCGGCAGGGCAAGTCGGCGGCCACCGCCACGGCCGAGCTGGACGGCGATGCGGGCCCGGCGGTGCGCGCCCTGCTGACCTACGGAGCCGCGCGCGACAGCGCCGTCGCGCATCGGGATCTCGCCGCCCCCGACCTGCCCGGGCCCGAGGATTGCGGGCCCTTCATGGGCGACGGCCCGCGCCCGCGCTTCGCGGAGAACTTCGACATGCGCCTCGCCGCCGGCTCCCGCCTGATGTCGGGGGGCGCGCCGACCTACACGCTCTGGGTCCGGCATCTGGCGGCGGAGGGCGCGGACCCGCTGGCCGCGCTGGTGGCGCTGGCCGACGCGCCGCCGCCGCCGGGCATGGTGCTGTTCACCGGGCCCGCGCCGATCAGCACCATGACCTGGTCGGCGGACCTGCTGGCGGAGCCCGGCGACCCCGGGGGCTGGCATCTGCTGCGCTCCGACTGCCGGCACGCCGCCGGGGGCTATTCCGAGCAGGCCATGACGCTGTGGGACGCTGAGGGCCGGCCGCTGATGGTCAGCCGGCAGCGGGTGGCGATCTTCGCCTGACGCCTCAGGGCCGACGCTCCAGGGTCGACGCTCCAGGGCCGACGCGCAAGGCGTCCCGCCCCCGGCCGGGGCTCGACCCCGGCCGCGCATCGACTAGTCTGCCCCCCGAGAAACGAAGGGGGAGGGACCCGACCATGACCGTGCTCATCGCCGGCGCCGGGATCGCCGGGCTGACGCTGGCGCTCGCCTGCCACCGGGTCGGGGCGCCCGCGCGGGTCTACGAGGCGGTGGAGACGCTCCGCCCGCTCGGCGTCGGCGTCAACCTCCAGCCCAACGCGGTGCGGGAGCTGGAGACGCTTGGCCTCGGCCCCGATCTCGACCGCATCGGGGTGGCGACGCGGGAATGGGGCCTGTTCTCGAAGTCCGGGCGGGAGATCTGGACCGAGCCCCGGGGCCGCGCCGCCGGCTATCGCTGGCCGCAATATTCCGTGCACCGGGGCGAATTGCAGATGGCCCTGCTGCGCGAGGTCCGCGCCCGGCTGGGGGCGGACGCGGTGGTCACCGGCGCGCGCGCCGCGGGCTTCGCGACCGAGGACGAGGCGGCCGTCCTGCGCCTCGCCGACGGGCGGGAGGCGCGGGGGAGCGTGCTGGTCGCCGCCGACGGGCTGCATTCCGCGATCCGCGCCGCGATGCATCCGGCGGAGGGGCGGCCGATCTGGTCCGGCGCCGTGCTCTGGCGCGGGGCGGCGCGGGCGCGACCGTTCCGCACCGGCGCCTCGATGGCGCTGATCGGCACGATGGACCAGCGTTTCGTGGCCTATCCGATCTCCGCCCCCGACCCGGCGACGGGCGAGGCGCTGGTCAACTGGATCGCCGAGCTGAAATTCGATCCCGCCGGCGGCTGGACCCGCTCCGACTGGAACCGGCGGGCGGAGGCGTCGGAGTTCCTGCCGCGGTTCGAGGGCTGGGATTTCGGCTGGATCGACGCGCCGGGACTGGTGCGGGCGACGGGCGAGATCTTCGAATACCCGATGGTGGATCGCGACCCGGCCCCGTTCTGGACCGTGGGACGCGCCACGCTGATCGGGGACGCGGCGCATGTGATGTACCCGGTGGGCTCGAACGGCGCGAGCCAGGCGATCATGGACGCGAGCCTGCTGGCCCGGGCCTTCGTCGACCATGGAGTCGGGCCGGCGGCGCTGGCGGCCTGGGAGGCGGCGCAGCGCCCGGCGGCGGCGCGCATGATCCTCGCCGCCCGCGGGGCCGGGCCGGACTCGCTGCTGGGCGTGGTGGAGGACCGCTGCGGCGGGACGTTCGAGCGGATCGAGGACGTGATCCCCCGCGCCGAGATGGACGCCTTCCAGGCCCGCTGGAAATCCATCGCCGGCCTCGCGCGGGAGACGCTGAACGACGCCCCCCCGATCTTGCCGGAGGGGGCGCGGGCGGGCGCGGGCCGATCGGGGACGGCCTAGCCAGGGACGGGCCGCCGGATCCGCCATTCCAGCGCCGCCCGCCAGCCCCGCCGCTCCAGCAACCGGCGCTTGGAGGTCCAGGCGGCCGGGCAGACCGCCAGCGCCGAATGCAGCCCGCGCGCGGCGAAGGCGCCCTCGGCGGCGGCGAGCAGCGCCTCCGCGCCCGGATCCTCCCCCGGGCCGTGGGGATCGGCGAGGCTCTCGTGGAAGAAGTCGTCCAGCATCCCGACGCCGCCCGGCGCGTGGCCCGGCGGGACATGCAACGCGGTGGCCGGCTGGGCGACGGCGTAGCCCGCGCCCGCCTCGTCCACGAACATGTCCCGGTCGGGCAGGGTCAGGGACCGGCGCATCCAGGCGCCGAAGCGGGCGTCGGCCTCCGGATGCGGTTCCCAGAACGGGTCGAGCGCGTGAAGCAGCCGCCGGTTCCCGGCGCTGCGGGCGACGATGCCCGGCAGGTCGGCGGCCGTCGCCGGCCGGGCCGGGGGAGCGGGCGCGGCGGGGGCGAAGGCGTCTTTGGCGAGATAGTGGGTCAGCGGCGCATAGCCGGCCGCCCGGATCGCCTGCGCCCAGGGCCCCGGGGCCTCGCCCGGCGCGGGGGCGAAGGCGGCGGCGAGCAGCAGCCGGGCGCCGGCGCCGGTCAACGCCCGCTCCGCGGCGCCAAGCAGGGCGGCCGCGGTCCCCTCCGGCGCGCCGGGCGCGAGCGCGCCGTCGGCCATGATCAGCCCCGGCGGCCCGAAGACGCCGGCATAGATCGGCGGGACCGGAAGGTGCAGCGCGTGGACGAGGCCCATGGCCGCCCCCGGCGGCCCGGCGACGAACCAGACATGCCGGACGGCGGGCGCCGGGTCTTCCATCACCGCGCGGATCGCCGCCGTGGCGGCGGCGCCCGGATCGGGCTCCAGCCGGCGCAGGGCGGGGAGGGACGCGGCGCGGGCCCGCGCCTCCGCCGTCAGCAGCGGGGCGAGGGAAGGCAGGTCGCCCGGACGCAGGGGGCGAGTGGACGGCGGGGAACCGGTCGGGGGCATGGGCGGCGTCTCCTCCTCGGCGGCGGGCGCAGGGATGGAACGCCGCGATCGGGGCGGGGGCAAGGCGGCGTCTCCGGCGGGCCCCGCCGCCCGAACCGCAGGCCGGCGGCGCGCGGGAGGCCCCGGGTCAAGCCCGGGGCGCGCGCCATCGGGCGGGTCGCGGCGGGAGCGCGGCCGCCCGCTCAGGGCAGCCAGCCCTCCAGGATCGCGGCCAGCGTCAGCGGAATCGCCCCCACCGCGACCAGGGTGGAGACCACCACCAGCCCGGCGATCTGGGCCGGCTCCGCGTCGTATCGCTCGGCCAGCAGATAGGAGGTCACGGCGACCGGCATGGTCATCTGCAGGATCAACGCGTCGCGCCCGATCTCGTCCAGCCCGAAGGCCATCGCCGCCGCCCAGCCCGCAGCCCCGCAGACCGCGACCCGCACGACCGACAGCGCGATGGCCCGCCCCGCCCCCTCCACCGTCAGCCGGGCCACAGACACGCCCAGCGTCAGCAGCATCAGCGGAATCGCCATCTGGCCCGCCAGCTCCAGCCCCCGCATCAGGAAGCTCGGCGGCTCCCATCCCGACAGCGCCACCGCGAGGCCCAGCGCGGCGCCGTAGAAGATCGGCTGCTTCGCCGCCTCCTTCGGCGATCCGCCGCCCGAGACCAGCCACACCCCCGCCGTGAAGCTCAGGCAGGCCATCACCGCGAAGATCACCGCGGCCAGCGCCAGCCCCTCGTCGCCGAAGGCGAACATGGCGACCGGCAGGCCGACATTGCCGGTGTTGCCGAAGACCAGCGGCGCCAGCCACACCCGGCTCGACAGCCGCCCCGCCCGGATCAGCGCCCAGAGCAGGACGGCGGCGAGCGCGTAGGCGGCGAAGGCGGCGCCGGCGAGGGCGGCGAAGAACTCCGGGTCCAGCTCGGCCTTGGCCAGCGCGGTGAACAGCAGCGCCGGCACCGAGATCGTGAAGCAGAGCCGCGTGACGAAATCCACCCGGAACTCCGCCCCCCGCCGCACCCAGGCCCAGCCCGCGAAGCCCAGCATGAACACGGGGGCGACGATCTCGAGCACGGTGAGGGCGAGCGGCATGAGCGATCCGGGAAGGGGGCGCGGGGGGGAGGCGCGGGGGAGGGAAGGCGGATCGTCAGTAGCATGCGCGGCGCCCGGCGGTCGATGCGGCGGGGGCGACGCCGCGGCGCCGCGGCGCGCGACGGATCGGCGACGGCCGCGGCCCTTTCGCGCCCGCGTCTTGCTGCGGCGCAGCAGCGCCCCGGCTGGACAGCTTCGTGACGATTCCCTAAGTTTTGTGCACGAGGATCGTTTCACGGATGGACTGAGATACGGCACATGGCGACCGGCGCGATCGACAGACAGGCGAAGTTCAGCATCGGCCAGGTGGTGCGGCACCGCATCCACCCGTTCCGCGGCGTGGTCTTCGACGTCGACCCGGAATTCGCCAACTCGGAGGAATGGTGGCAGGCGATCCCGGAGGAGAACCGGCCGCGCAAGGACCAGCCCTTCTACCACCTGCTGGCCGAGAACGAGACGAGCTACTACCACGCCTATGTCTCGGAGCAGAACCTCGTCGCCGACGACTCGGGCCCGGTGGAGCATCCGCAGGTCGGCGAGCTGTTCGGCGACCTGGAAGGCGACCGCTACCGGATCGCCACCATCCAGACCCATTGAGCTCCAGACCCGCTGAACTCCGGACCGGCTGAACTCCGGACCGGCTGAACTCCGGACCCGCCTGCCGCCGATCCGCGTGCGCCGGTTGCGCAGGGTTTCGGCGCGGCCGGGGACGGAACGGAAGCCCCTCCCGTCTGAACGGCGCCGGCCGTCGTGGGCGGCCGACGCGGGCCGGCCGGGCGTGGCTCCGGTCGCCTCCGGATCGCTCCGCGACGCGTCGATGCGACGACGGCGGGCGCGTCCGGCGTCGGCCGCGATGCGGAGCGCCGACCCGCGCGCGAATCGGGACCGGGCGCCCGCGCCGCCCCGACCCATGGCGCCGGGCGGCGCCGGTTCCCGATGCGCCGGCCGACGCTCCCCGCAGGGCGGACCCAAACGCTCGGGGCGTCGTGGCCGGTGGGGGGCTGTCGACCCGCTTGCCGTAGGCGCACTGCGCGGAACCGCGGCGCGGACCGGCCCGACTGGCGGCGACGGGCGCGCGGAGGCTGACCCGGATGCGGCCGACCCCGACTGCCGCCGCGTCCCCGGTTGGCGCCGCCGCAGGGGAGGCGGAAGCGCGCGCAACTGCGCATCCTCGGCCGGACCGGCGCGCGGCCCCCGGGAGCGGGCGTCGAGGCGCCGGATCGGATGCGCGGGACAGGCTATCCGCGCGGCGACCCCGGCCGCGCCGGCCTTCGTCGGCGCGATGGGCTGCGTCTCGCCTCTCCTGACGGTCCCGACTCTCCGGACTTCCCCGACCCGGCTCCGCGCATCGCGGGCGACGCATGGCCTCGACATCGCCGACAGGGCGGAAGCGCGCGCGGCCGGGGCACCTGCGCGGCGGTCGGCGGAGGCGCGACGGCCGCGTGCGAGCGGACCCGCCGGGCCTATTCGCCCCAGGTCTCGCCCAGCAGCCGCGCCCAGTTGCGCCAGCAGAGCTTTTCCAGCGTCGCCCCGTCGAACCCCGCCGCCCGCAGCGCTTCCCGCAGCGCCGGCAACCCGGCCACGTCGCCGATCGGCGCGGGGATCCGCGCGCCGTCGAAATCGGAGCCGAGGCCCACATGGTCCTCGCCCATCCGCTCCACCAGATGCGCGAAATGGGCGACGAGGCTGTCGAGCGTCTCCTCCGCCTCCATCTTGCCGTCGGCGCGCAGGAAGGCGGTGGCGAGGTTCACCCCGACCATCCCCCCGCGCTCCTTCACCGCGTCGAGCTGGCGGTCGGTCAGGTTGCGGGCGTGCGGGCAGATCGCGTGGGCGTTGGAATGGGTGGCGACCAGCGGCCGGTGCGAGAGCGTGGCCACGTCCCAGAACCCGGCCTCGGTCATGTGGCTGAGGTCGAGCATGATGCGCCGCGCATCGCATTCGCGGACCAGATCGCGCCCCGCCTCGGTCAGCCCCGGGCCGGTGTCCGGCGTGGTGGGGAAGCGGAACGGCGCGCCGGCGGCCCAGATGTTGCTGCGGCTCCAGACCGGACCGAGGGAGCGCAGGCCGGCGGCCTCCAGCACGTCGAGCGCGCGGAACTCCCGGTCGATGCAGTCGGCGCCCTCGAGGTGGAGGATGGCGGCGACCTCGCCGGCCTCGATCGCGGCGGGGATGTCGGCGGCGCGGCGCACGAGGCGCAGAAGGCCCTGCCGCTCCAGCCGCAGCAGGATGCCGGCCTGGGCGACATTGGCGGCCAAAGCCTCCTCCTGCGCCATCAGGGGGGGCAGGGGCAGGTCGTAGCTGTCCCCGGACATGTCCATGGACATGCCGCCCGAGGGGGCGAAGAGCGCGAAGAACCCGCCGCAGAAGCCGCCCGCCTTCATCCGCGGCAGATCGAGATGGCCATGGCAGCCGTCGCGGAACAGCGCCTCGGGCGAGCGCCCCTCCTGCTCCGCCCGCCACAGCTTGAGCAGGATGTCGTTGTGGCCGTCGAAGACGGGGGGGGAGAGGTCGGTCATGGGGCGCTCCGGCACAGGGACTGCGCGGGAGCCTAGGAGGGTTGGGCGGGCTTGGAAACCTCCCCCGCCGCCTCTCCGGCCGTGTTCCCCGCCGCCGCCCGGGCCGCCGCCTGCGCCGCCGCTTCGGCCGCCGCCGCCCGGGCCTGGGCCCGCTGCTCCCGGTGCAGGACATAGAGGCCGGAGCCCGCGACCACCGCGATGCCGGCCCAGGTGAGCAGGTCCGGGAACTCCCGGAACACCCACCAGGAATAGAGCGCGGCGAACACGATCTCCAGATACTGCACCGGCGCCGCGACCGAGGCCGGCGCATGGCGCAGCGCCAGCACGATCAGGATATGCGACAGCGTCGCGAACAGCCCCACGCCGGCCAGCAGCGCCCATTCCGCGCCCTCGGGCCAGACCGGGTCGAAATGCGGATTGCCGGTCCCCGCCCCGGCCCACAGCGCCAGCGCGGTGACGATCCCGCCCGAGATCCCGGCCAGCGCCTGCATCGGGGCCACGCCCCCCTGCTGGCCCAGCCGGCGGGTGAGGATCATGTAGAGCGCGAAGCAGGCGGCGGTGCCCAGCGGGTAGAGCGCGGGGACGCCCACCTCCTCGAAGCTCGGCTGGATGATGAGCAGCGCGCCGGCGAAGCCGATGGCGCAGCCCAGATAGCGCCGCCAGCCCACCTGCTCGCGCAGGAGCGCCGCGCCCAGCAGGGTCAGCACCATCGGCTCGACGAAGAAGATCGCCATCGCGTCGGGCACGGGCATGTGGCGCAGGGCGGCGAAGAAAAACATCGTCGCTCCCGCGATCAGCGCGCCGCGGGCGAAATGGGCGGGCAGGGCGCGCAGCGGCGGCATCGGCTCGGGGCGCAGGATCAGCCAGGCGCAGAGCAGGGTGGACTGGGTGACGAAGCGCGCCAGCGCGATGACGCCCACCGGCAGGGTGGCGGCGGCGAGCTTGGCGGAGATGTCGATCATCGGCCCCGTCACGCAGAAGCCGATCATGTAGAGCACGCCCAGCACCGCGCCGGCGGGGGCGACGAAGCGGGCGCGGGAGGGGGGCGGGGCGGGGGACGGGATCGGCGCGGTCATGCCCTGCCCTTAGGCGAGCCCCGCGCCTCCGTCCACCCTTATGGTTGCGCCGCGCATCGGTTTCCGCCGACCTGTCGCGCCGCCGGGCCGGACGCTCGGCCTGGCGGCCGTCGCCCCGCCCGCCGGCCCTCGGGCGCCGGGCCTGCGGCGTCGGCGGGACTGGCGGGAACGGCGGGCGGGCGGGATGGGCCCGGCGCCGCCTGCGCCGCCGGTCCGGGGCGGCGCGGGCGCCGGGGGGCGGCCAGGCGCGCGGGTCGTCGCGCCGCCTCCGTCTCCCCCCGTCGCCTCCACCTCATCCCACGGCCCCCTCACCCCCCGTCAGCACTGGGGCAGGTTCACCGCGAGGCCGCCGCGCGAGGTCTCCTTGTAACGCTCGTCCATGTCGCGTCCGGTCTGGCGCATGGTCTCGATGCAGGCGTCGAGCGGCACCAGATGCGCCCCGTCCCCGCGCAGCGCCAGCGAGGCCGCGGCCGCCGCCTTCACCGCGCCCATGGCGTTGCGCTCGATGCAGGGCGCCTGCACCAGGCCGCGGATCGGGTCGCAGGTCATGCCGAGGTGATGCTCCAGCGCGATCTCGGCGGCGTTCTCCACCTGCGCGTCCGACCCGCCCAGAGCGGCGCACAAGGCCGCCGCCGCCATGGCCGAGGCCGCGCCGACCTCCCCCTGGCAGCCCACCTCCGCCCCCGAGATCGAGGCGTTGGTCTTGATGATCGCCCCCACCGCGGCGGCGACCAGCAGCATGTCGCGCACGCTTTCCCGCCGCGCGCCGGGCGCGTGGTCCAGATACCAGCGCGCCACCGCCGGGAACACGCCCGCGGCCCCGTTGGTCGGCGCGGTGACCACGCGCCCGCCGGCCGCGTTCTCCTCGTTCACCGCCATGGCGTAGCAGGCGAGCCAGTCGGAGGCCGTGCCAAGTCCCGGCACGTTCACCCCCCGCTCCGCCTCAAGCTGGGCGCGCATCTTCGCCGCCCGCCGCCGCAGGCGCAGGCCGCCGGGCAGCTCTCCGTCCTGCGCCAGCCCCCGGTCGATGCAACCCGACATCGCCCCCCATAGCCGATCGAGCCCGCGGTCGAGCGCCGCCGGCCCGTAGCGCGCGTCGGCGTTGGCGCGGGCGATGCGGGCGATGGAGAGGCCGGTCTCCCCGCAGCGCGCCAGCAGTTCCGCCATCGAGCCGTAGGGATGCGGGGCCGGCGGGGGCGGGTCGCCGGCGGGGCCCTGCTCGGCTTCCTTGGCGGTCAGCACGAAGCCGCCGCCGACGGAGTAATAGGTCTCGGTCAGGTGCAGGGCGCCCAGCGCGTCGTAGGCCGAGATCACCATGCCGTTGGCGTGGAAGGGCAGGGCGGGGCCGTAGTCGAAGATCACGTCGGCGGAGGGGTCGATGGACAGGGGCGGCAGCCCCTCGGGCCGGGCGACGCGGGTGGCGACCAGCTCGGCCAGCGCGGTTTCGGCGGCGTCGGGGTCGAGCGTGTCGGGCGCGAAGCCCATGAGCCCCAGCAGCACGGCGCGGTCGGTGGCGTGGCCCTTGCCGGTGAAGGCGAGCGAGCCGTGCAGCCGGGTCTCGATCCGCGCCGGCGGCCCCGCGCCCGGCGCCCGGTCGCGGCCGTCGCGCAGGGCGGCGAGAAAGCGCGCCGCCGCCAGCATCGGCCCCATGGTGTGGGAGCTCGACGGGCCGACGCCGATCTTGAAGATGTCGAAAACGCCGAGGTCCATGGCCCGAGCCTCGCCTCTTCGCGGCCGCGGCGCAAGGACGGGAGCGGCGCCGCGCGGCGCGTTCGCGACGCGCCGGGGACGCGCCGGGGACGCGCCGGGGAGGGGCAGGGGACGGGCAGGGCGGGGGCGGGGAGCGGGCGCGGGGCGCGCGGCGGCCGTCCCGGTCCGCGAATCGACGCGCATCGCCGGTCCGGTCCGTCGACCGCCGTCGCCGGGGGAGATCGTCCGGCGCGCCGGCCCGCGCCGCGCCGACCTGCGGACATCCGCCCGCCGGCGGGAGATGGGCGACCGGCCGCCCGCGACCAAACCCGGCCTTCCGCGGCGCCGCGGGGCGACGGGGCGCGGCGCGGGCGTCGACGGGCGAGGCCGCCGGGGCGTCTCCCGACGGTTGCACGGCCTTGACTGACATTTGACAGGCGATTTCGGGCGCTTGCGCATCTTTCGGCCGGAGCGGGTTCGGATTTCCGGCGTCGCGCCCAACCGGCGCAAGTTTTCGCATCCGCAGCGCAAGTCATCGTGATGAAGCCATATGGTAAGGGGCGCTTCTTAATTCATCGCTTGATCGACCCTTGCAAATCTGTAGGAATCCGCGTTCAAGCAAGGTGATCCGGGCCAACCGGACAGGGAGACAGGGGAGGAACAATGTTCGGAACGCAGGTTCCGGACGTCCGCGCGACGACTGAGTCGCGGGGCGTTCGTAATTATTCAGTTAGTCGGTCCGCGGGCCGATCCATGGGCCGCTTCTCGGCTCCGGCCGCGTGTCCTTCGCGCCCGTCCTCTCGCCTGTCAGGCGAAACCGCGCGGGCGGTGACGGCATGAGCGTCGCCGCGCCCGCGATGGCGCCCGGCTCGGGCGCGCCCGTCATCTCGGTGAAGAACGTGACCGTCCGCTTCGGCGGCATCGTCGCGCTCGACGGGGTGGAATTCGACATCCGCGACGGAGAGATCCTCGGCCTGATCGGCCCGAACGGCGCGGGCAAGACCACGCTGTTCAACTGCCTCAGCCGGCTCTACACGCCCAACGAGGGCGACGTTCAGCTCTACGGCCGCACCATCCTCGACCTGCCGGCCCACAAGATCGCCGGGCTCGGCATCGGGCGCACGTTCCAGAACGTCGCCTCCTTCTCCAACCTCTCGGTGCGCGACAACATCCGGGTGGGGGCGCATTCCGCCTCCAAGTCGGATCCGGTGTCGGACGCGCTGCGCCTGCCCTGGGTGCGCCAGGGCGCGAAGGTCATCGACGAGACGGTCGACGAGCTGATCGAGTGGCTGGAACTGGGCCCCGTCGCCGACCTGCCGGTCGCGGGCCTGCCCTTCGGCACCCAGAAGCGGGTGGAGCTGGCCCGCGCGCTGGCGACCGAACCCAAGCTGCTGCTGCTGGACGAGCCCGCGGGCGGCCTCAACCACGACGAGGTGCACGAGCTGGGCTCCCTGATCCGCAAGGTGCGCGACGAGCGCGGCGTGACGGTGCTTCTGGTGGAGCATCACATGGCGCTGGTCATGTCCGTGTCGGACCGGGTGGTGGTGATGAACTTCGGCCGCAAGATCGCCGAGGGCACCCCCGAAGAGGTCCAGAAGAACCCCGAGGTCGTCGCGGCCTATCTGGGAGGCGGCGACGCATGACCAACATCCTTGAAGTCCGCGGGCTGGAAGCCTCCTACGGCGACCTGACCGTGCTGCGCGGCCTCGATTTCGACATCGCCGAGGGCGGCGTGACCACGCTGCTGGGCGCGAACGGGGCGGGCAAGACCACCACCCTGCGGGCCATCTGCGGCATGATCCGCCGCAAGGGCGAGATCACCTACGAGGGCAAGCGAATCGACCGCATGTCCACGGAGAACATCGTGCGCATGGGCATGGCCCAGGTGCCCGAGGGCCGCGGCACCTTCACCACCCTGACGGTGGAGGAGAACCTGCATCTGGGCGCGATGACCCGGCCCAACGACAAGTCGATCCTAGACGACATCGAGAAGTCCTACCACTTCTTCCCCCGCCTCAAGGAGCGGCGGACCCAGCAGGCCGGCACGCTGTCGGGCGGCGAGCAGCAGATGCTGGCCATCGCCCGGGCGCTGATGCTGCGCCCCAAGCTGATCCTGCTGGACGAGCCGTCCTTCGGCCTCGCCCCCCTGATCACCAAGCAGATCTTCGAAATCCTCGCCGACGTGAAGCGCGAGGCGGGCGTGTCGATGCTGATCGTGGAGCAGAACGCCTCGCTCGCGCTCGGCATCGCCGATCACGCCTACCTGATCGAGACCGGGTCCATCGTCATGTCCGGGGAGGCCAAGGCCATCCGCGAGGACGAGACGGTGCGCGCCTCCTATCTCGGCTACTGAGGAGCGGAACATGGATCTCTTTCTCCAGCAGGTGATCTCCGGTTTCGCGACGGGAGGCATCTACGCCTGCATGGCCCTGTCGGTCGTCATGATCTACCAGGCCATCCACCACCTGAACTTCGCCCAGGGCGAGATGGCGATGTTCTCCACCTACATCGCCTGGCAGCTTCTGGCCTGGGGCCTGCCCTACTGGGCGGTGTTCCCCATCGTCATCGCCATCAGCTTCGTGGGCGGCTTCGCGGTCGAGCGGATCGTGTTCAAGCCGATCGAGAACGCGCCGGTGCTGAGCCACATCGTGATCTTCATCGCGCTGTTCGCCATCTTCAACAGCTTCGCCGGCTTCATCTGGGACTTCACCATCAAGGCCGTGCCCTCGCCCTTCGGCGAAGGTCCGCTTTACCCGGGCGCGCCGATCGGCACGCATCAGGCGGGCATGGTGGCGGTGACCATGGTGGTTCTGGTCATGCTCTGGGCCTTCTTCCGCTTCACGCGGATGGGGCTCGCCATGCGGGCGGCGGCGGCCAATCCCGACAGCGCGCGCCTGGTGGGCGTGAAGGTGTCGATGATGACCGCGCTGGGCTGGGGCATGGCCTCCGCCATCGGCGCGGTGGCCGGCATCCTGATCGCGCCGGTGGTGTTCCTCGAGCCGAACATGATGCTGTCGATCCTGCTCTACGGCTTCGCGGGCGCGGTGCTCGGCGGGCTGACCTCTCCGGCCGGCGCGGTGCTGGGCGGCTTCCTGGTCGGCATCATCGAGAACCTGGCGGGCACCTACATCCCCGTCATCGGCGGCGAGCTGAAGCTGCCCATCGCGCTGTTCCTGATCGTGGCGGTGCTTCTGATCAAACCCGCGGGGCTGATGGGCCGCCGCACCGTGCAGAGGGTCTGACCATGGCGACCTCGGAAGAAAACATGACCGGAGCGCCGACGATGGCCCGTTCCCCCTCCAAACCCGCGGCGAAGCCGGGCGACGCGCTGGGAACGATCACGCTGGCGGTGCTGGTGATCGGGGCGGTGATCCTGCCCTTCGTCTCGAAGAACTTCTTCATCTTCCAGATGACCCAGGTGATGGTCTACGCCATCGCCATCCTGGGGCTGAACCTGCTGACCGGCATCAACGGCCAGTTCTCGCTGGGTCACGGCGCCTTCTACGCGGTCGGCGCCTACACCGCGGCGATCCTGATGGAGATGCAGGGCGTCCCCTACGGCTGGACCATCCCCATCGCAGGCATCCTGTGCTTCGTGGCGGGGTTCCTGTTCGGCCTGCCGGCGCTGCGGCTGGAGGGCGTGTATCTCGCGCTCGCCACCTTCGCGCTGGCGGTGGCGACGCCGCAGCTTCTCAAGCTGAGCCCGTTCGAGCACTGGACCGGCGGCGTGCAGGGCATCGTCATCATCAAGCCGGACGCGCCCTTCGGGCTCGACTCGGTGATCAATCCCGACCAGTGGCTGTATTTCTTCACCCTGGTCATCGGCCTGTTCCTCTACTGGCTGGCGCGCAACCTGGTGAATTCGCGCACCGGGCGGGCGCTGATGGCGATCCGCGACAACCCGATCGCGGCGCGCTCGATGGGCGTGAACACGGCCGTCTACAAGGCCACCGCCTTCGGCATCTCGGCGATGTTCACCGGCGTCGCCGGCTGCCTCGGCGCCATCGTCATCCAGTTCGTCGCCCCCGACAGCTTCACCTTCGCGCTCTCCGTCGCGCTGCTGGTGGGGCTGGTGATCGGCGGCGTGGGCTGGCTGCCGGGCGCGCTGCTGGGGGCGCTGTTCATCGTCTTCATCCCCAACGTGGCCGAGGACATCTCCAAGGGTCTGGCGGGCGCCTTCTACGGCTTCTTCCTGATCGCGGTGATCTACCTCGCGCCCAAGGGCGCGGGCGGCCTGATCCAGGCCGGGGCGGCGCGGGTCAGGAAGATGCTCTGACCCCGGAAGATCCCGGCGCGCCCCGGCCCGAGGCCCGGGCGCGCCGGACCCAAAACGGACCGGGACAACCCGGCCGCGCGGCGGTCTCCGCCGCCAACACGGGAGAGCGCGTTATGAAGGTTACCCGGACGGCCCTGGCCCTCGCGACGGCGGCCACGATGCTCACGACCCCCTCCGCCTGGGCGGAGAACGTCATCAAGATCGGCAACACCGTGGCCTATTCCGGCCCGGTCTCGCCCTACGGCACCATCTCCAAGGCGATCGGCGCCTATTTCGAGATGGTCAACGCCGAGGGCGGCGTGGGCGGCCGCAAGATCGAGTGGATCAGCTACGACGACGCCTACTCGCCTCCCAAGACCGTCGAGCAGACCCGCCGGCTGATCGAGAGCGACGAGGTCGACCTGATCGTGGCGCCGCTGGGCACGCCGACCACCATGGCGGTGCGCAAATACGTGAACGCCAAGAAGGTGCCGCAGCTGTTCGTGGCCTCGGGCTCCTCCCACTGGAACGAGCCGGAGCAGTTCCCCTTCACCATGGGTCTCCAGCCCTCCTACCGGACCGAGGCCGAGATCTACGCGGTCTACATGGCCAAGCAATTGCCGGGCAAAACGCTCGGCGTGCTCTACCAGAACGACGATTTCGGGCGGGACTACCTGCTGGGGCTCGAGGACGGGCTCGGCAAGGAGGCCTATGACGCGCTGGTCAAGCCGGTGCCCTACGAGTCCACCGATCCGACCGTGGACAGCCAGATCCTGAAGCTGAAGTCGATGAACGTGGACGCGGTGGTGCTGGCCACCACCGCCAAGTTCTCGGCCCAGGCGCTCAAGAAGATGCATGAACTGGGCTGGAAGCCGGTGCGGTTCCTGTCCAACACCTCGGTCTCGGTCGGCGCGGTTCTGCAGCCCGCGGGGTTCGCCGCGTCCACCGACGTGATGTCGGTGGGCTACACCAAGGAGGCCTCGGATCCGCAATGGGCGGACTCGCCCGACCTGATCGCCTGGAAGGCGTTCATGGCCAAGTGGTATCCCGACGGCGACCTGAACTCGTCCTTCAACGTCTACGGCTACATGTCCGCCTCCGCGATCGTGGACATGCTCAAGCGCTGCGACGGCGATTTCAGCCGCGAGAACATCATGAAGGCCGCCGAGGCCTTCAAGGGCTTCGAGGCGCCGATGCTGCTGCCCGGCATCGCGCTCAACACGTCGCCCTCCGACCATGCGCCCATCGAGTCGATGCAGCTGCAACGCTTCACCGGCGAGAAATGGGAGCTGTTCGGCGACCTGATCAGCGTGGAAGGCGCCTGATCCGCCGCGGCGCCGCCCCCCGTCTCCTCAGCCTGGGAGATGCGGGGGCGCGCCGGGCGCGCCGATCCGGCGGCGGGGTCAGCAAGACCCCGGCCGCCCAAGAGGTCCGACCCGCGCTTCCCGGCCCCGGGAGCGCGGGGGCGGGCGCGCCGGGGGCGGAGCGGTTCCCCCCAGGCGCCCGGACGCAGATCGCCGGCAAGGCGACGGTCCCTGCAAATCAGTCGTCTCCGGACGGCAAGGGAGAGAGAAGACAGATGTTCACCAGACGCAGCGCGCTCATGGCCGCCGTCGCGACCGCGGCGCTGTCCGCCGGTCCGGCCTTCGCCGCCGACCCGATCAAGATCGGCAACGTCATGCCCTATTCGGGCCCGGCCTCGGCCTACGGCACCATCGGCAAGACCATCGCCGCCTATATCGAGATGACCAACGCCAAGGGCGGCGTGAACGGTCATCAGATCGAGTTCATTTCCTATGACGACGGCTATTCGCCGCCCAAGATGGTCGAGCAGGTGCGCCGCCTGGTCGAACAGGACGAGGTGACCGCGCTGTTCCAGACGCTGGGCACCCCGACCAACACCGCGATCCACAAATATGTGAACGCGAAGAAGGTGCCGCACCTGTTCCTGGCCACCGGCGCGGCCAAGTGGGACGATCCCGAGCACTTCCCGATGACCATGGGCTGGCAGCCGTCCTACCAGGTCGAAGCCAAGATCTACGCGAAGTACATCCTGGACAACATGCCGAACGCCAAGGTCGCCATGCTGTATCAGAACGATGACTTCGGGAAGGACTACTACAACGGCTTCAAGGAAGGCCTGGGCGACAAGGTCGACATGCTGGTGGCCGAAGCGCCCTACGAGGTCTCGGCCCCCACGGTCGACTCGGAGGTGCTGCAGCTCAAGTCCTCCGGCGCCGATGTGTTCATGATCATCGCCACGCCCAAATTCGCCGCCCAGGCGATCAAGAAGTCGGCCGAGATCGGCTGGGAGGCCCAGCGCTTCCTGACCAACGTGTCGCTTTCGGTCGGCGGCGTGCTGAAGCCGGCGGGCTTCGAGGCGTCCAAGGGCATCATCTCCGCGGGCTATCTGATGGAGGAGGCGGACCCGCAGTTCGCCGAGGATCCCGAGATGCTCGAATGGCGCGAGTTCATGGCCGAGTGGTATCCGGACGGCGACGTCACCTCGTCCTTCACCGTGTTCGGCTACTCCGTGGGCGCGACCATCGTGCACACGCTGGAGATGGCGGGCGACGACCTGTCGCGCGAGGGCATCCTGAAGGCGGCCGCGTCGCTCAAGGACTATGACGCCCCCCTGCTGCTGCCCGGCATCGTCATCAACACCGGCCCGGACGACTTCGCGCCGATCGAGGCGATGCAGCTTCAGAAGTTCGACGGCGAAAGCTGGAAGCGCTTCGGCGACGTGATCGCCGTCGACTGACCAACCGGCGCGGGCGACCTCCGGAAGGGAGGCGGCCGCCCGCGCCGACATCCATCCCCCGGGAGGGGGGAGCCACAACGGGGCCCGATCCGCACCGCGCCGGATCGGGCCCCGTTCCGTCTCGGGTTACGAAACGTAAGGCAATCGAACCCTAAGGCGACCATAGATCAACCTGCGCGGGTGGGAGGGAAACTATGAAAATCAGCAGAAGAGCCCTGATGGCCGCCGCCGCGGCGTCCGCGGCGATGCTCGCCGGCGCGCCGGTCTCGGCCGCCGACGACGTCATCAAGATCGGCAACACCATGCCCTATTCGGGCCCGGCCTCGGCCTACGGCCAGATCGGCAAGACCATCGCCGCCTATTTCGAGATGGTGAACGCCAATGGCGGCGTGAACGGCAGGAAGATCGAGTTCATCTCCTACGACGACGCCTATTCGCCGCCCAAGACGGTCGAGCAGGTGCGCCGGCTGGTGGAGCAGGATGAGGTCGATCTGCTTTACGCGACCCTGGGCACGCCGACCAACACCGCGATCCACAAATATGTGAACGCGAAGAAGGTCCCGCACCTGTTCGTGGCCACCGGCGCCTCCAAGTGGAACGACCCGGAGAACTTCCCCTGGACGACCGGCTGGCAGCCCAACTACCCGACCGAAGGCGCGATCTACGCCCAGTGGATCCTCGCCAACATCGAGAACCCGAAGATCGCCGTGCTCTATCAGAACGACGATTACGGCAAAGACTACCTGCACGGGCTCAAGAGCGGTCTGGGCGGCAAGGTCGACGAGGTGCTGATCGCCGAAGCGCCCTATGAGGTGGCCCAGCCGACGGTGGATTCGGAGGTGCTGAACCTGCAGTCCTCCGGCGCCAACGTGTTCTTCATCGTGGCCACGCCGAAATTCGCCGCCCAGGCCATCAAGAAGTCGGCGGAGATCGGCTGGAAGGCCGAGCGCTTCCTCAACAACGTGTCGATCTCGGTCGGCTCGGTGCTCAAGCCCGCGGGGCTGGAGGCGTCCAAGGGCCTGATCTCGGCCGGCTACCTGATGGAGGCGGACGACCCGCAGTGGAAGGACGACGCCAACCTGCTGGCCTGGCGGGAGTTCATGAACAAGTGGTATCCGGACGGCGACCAGACCTCGTCCTTCACGGTGTTCGGCTACTCCTCCGCCTGGACCATGGTGGAGACGCTCAAGCAGGCCGGCGACGACCTGAGCCGCGAGAACATCATGAAAGCGGCGAGCTCGCTGAAGGGGGCGCCGGCGCCGCTGCTGCTGCCCGGCATCACCATCAACACCTCGGCCACCGATCACGCGCCGATCGAGGCCATGCAGCTGATGCGCTTCAACGGCGAGAGCTGGGAGCGGTTCGGCGAGGTGGTGCACGCCGAGTCGTCCTGATCCGTCCGCGCGCGGCCCGGCCCTCTCCGGCCTGAGCCGGCGGGGGAAGGGCCGCGCCGGACCCCGGGACCGGTGCGGTTCCGGGGGCGGTCGGCCGGGCCCTCTCCCGGGGCGCGGGCGGCCATATCCCCCGGGATCGTTCCGGCGGCCCGCGCGGAGGCGCCGCGCGGGCCGACCGAGGGCGGCCCCGTTCCGCCCGCGGCGCGCGGAACCGGGGGCCCTTGCGGCCCCGCCGCCCGGCCTCATGCGTCCGCCCCCTCTTCCGACCTCCTTTTCCCGCCCCCTCGCCGCCCGCCCCCTCGCCGCCCGCCCCCGCGCCGCCCGCTCCCTCACGGCTCGGCGCCCGGCTTCCCTGCGCCGCGGGCGCGAGGGCGCCGCCCGCGCGCGGGTCGTCGCGGCGCCCGCCTGACGGCTGCGCGCCCGGCGCCTGTCCCCCTTTCGCCCGCAATTCGCCCTTCCCGCGCCGTGAACGCGCCCCGCGTCGCCCTATGTGAACTCCCGACCCGCCCGAGAGGAGCCTGCAGGAGACCGTCGCCGCCATGCGCCCCACCCTCGACGCCGACCCCGCGCCCATGCGGCCGCGCGCCGCCGAACCCGACGGCCGGACGCCCGACATCCGGGTGATCGTCAACGCCGGCTCCGGCAAGAAGCTGGGGGAGGCCGGGCTCGACGTGCTGCGCCGCGCCTTCGACAGCCATCCCGGCCGCTTCGACCTGCGGGTGATCCGCCGCGGCGCCGATATCGAGCGCGAGGCGCGGGAGGCCGCGCGGGCCGGCTTCTCCACCGTCGCCGCCGCCGGGGGCGACGGCACGATAAACGCCGTCGCCTCGGCGCTCGCCGCGGCGGGGGAGACGTCGGGGACCCGGCCGCGGCTGGGGGTGATCCCGCTCGGCACCTTCAACTACGTGGCCCGCAGCCTCGGCATTCCCGAGGACGCGGAGGCCGCCGTCGACCTGCTCGCCACCGCCCCCGACCGCCCCCTGCCGCTGGGCGAGGTCAACGGGCGGGTGTTCCTCAACAACGCCAGCCTCGGCGCCTACGCCTCGATCCTGGAGACGCGGGAGACGGTCTACGGCCGCTGGGGCCGCTCGCGCATCGCCGCGCACTGGTCGGTGGTGACGACCCTGGCCCAGTTCCGCCACCCGCTCACCGCCCGCGTGACCGTGGACGGCGAGGCGCGGCGGGTGCGCACCCCCATGGCCTTCGTCGCCAACAACGGCTTCCAGCTGGAGCAGTTCGGCTTCCACGAGGCGGCGGAGCGGGTGCGCGACGGCGAATTCGCCCTGTTCCTCGCCCCCGACGTGCGGCCGATGGAGCTGATCCGCTTCGCGCTGGACCTCGCCCTTGGCCAGCTCGTGCCCGGGCGGGACTTCGAACTGGTCCACGGGCGCGATATCCTGGTGGAGACCCGCTCCGCCCGCCGGCTGGTGGCCCGGGACGGGGAACGTTCGAAGCTCGACGGCCCGTTCCGCTTCCGGCGCATCGACGCGGCGCTGCGGGTGGTGGCGCCCGAGGCGGGCGCGATGGAGGCGGGCCCGGCGATGGAGTCTGCGATGGAGCCGGCGGCGCCGGCCGCGACCGTCGCGCCGGACGCCGCATGATCGAGCCCGGGGGGGAGATGGACGCGCAGGAAAGACGCGAGGCGACGGGCCAGACCGGCGCCGGACGGGCGGAGGCGGGGCAGGGCGCCAGGGGGCGGGCGGGGCAGGCGCCCGCGCGGCTCCTGCACCTCTCAGATCTGCATTTCGGCAAGGTCCTGCCGGAGCTGGTGGAGCCGCTGATCGCCGCCGCCCACGCGCTCGCGCCGGAAATCGTGGTGATCTCCGGCGACCTCACCCAGCGCGCCCGCGACCACCAGTTCGCCGAGGCCCGCGCCTTCGTCGACCGTCTGCCCGCCCCGGTGCTCTGCGTGCCGGGCAATCACGACGTGCCGCTGGACCGTCCGCTCAGCCGCTGGCTGCGGCCCTGGCGGGGCTGGCGGGCGCATCTGGGGGCGGAGCTGGAGCCGGAATGGCGCGGCCCGGGCTTCCACGTGGTCGGGGTGAACACCGTCGACCGCTCGGAATGGCAGCGGGGCAAGATCCGCGCCGGCCAGCTCGCCCGGGTGCGCGCGGCGTTCGAGACGGCGTCCGAGCCCGTCGCCGGCGCCGCCCGGCCGCCGCTGCGGGTGGTCGCGGCCCATCATCCGTTCGAGGCGCTGCCCGACGACGGCAAGTCCCTGATGCGCGGCGCCGCCGACGGCGCGCGGGCGCTGGCCGGGGCCTGCGACCTGGTGCTGACCGGGCATCTGCATCGCTGGCATGTCGGTCCGCTCGCCGCCGGTCCCGACGGGCCGGAGCGCGCGACCCGACCGGGCGCGGTCCAGGCCCATGCCGGCACCGGCCTGTCGAGCCGCCTGCGCGGGCAGGAGAACGATTTCAACCTGGTGGAGGTGGCGGGCGATCGCGTGACCCTGACCCGCCATCTCGCCCCCGGCGGCGCGCTGGCCTTCGAGCCGGCGGAGGTCCGCCGTTTCCTGCGCGGGCCGGAGGGGCTGATCTCCGCCGACTGAGCGAAGGCGCCGCGCCCGGCCGGGCCGCGGCGCCCGCGGCGCGGGGAGGCGGGGGCGAGGGCGTCGCGGTCTCCTCCCCGCCCGGGTTCGGCCTGGCCGAAGGACGGGATGCGCCGCGGGCGACCGGGGGCCGCCCGCGGCAGGGTCGTCGCGGCGCCTGACGCCGCGCAGGGGGGAGATGCGGCGCCCCCCGGGGGAAGCGCCGTGCGGCGGTCAGCTTCCGGGGCGGGTCCAGATGCTCTCGTCGATCTCGCCCTTCAGCTCGGGATATTCGGCGGCGTGGAACATCGGCTCCTTCCCCGCCTTGCGCTGGGCGAAATAGTCCTTGGTCAGCTTCGCCACCGTCCCCGACAGCGTCAGGATCGCGATCAGGTTGATCGTGGCCATCAGCCCCATCGAGGCGTCGGCGGCGTCGAACACCGTCGCCACGCTCTCATAGGCGCCCCAGATCACCATGAGCAGGGCCGCCACCCGCAGGACCATGAAGCCCGACTTGCCCCCGAAGCCCAGGAAGATCATCGCGTTCTCGGCGTAGGAGTAGTTGCCGATGATCGAGGTGAAGGCGAAGAACAGGATGGCGACGGCGATGAACCACCCGCCGGCCGTGCCGATATGCGCCTCCAGCGCCGCCTGGGTGAGCTGGGTGCCGGTGACGCCCGACTCGGGGACCAGCGCCCCCGACAGCAGGATCATGATCGCCGTCGCCGTGCAGATCAGCAGCGTGTCGATGAACACGCCCAGCGCCTGCACGAAGCCCTGGGAGGACGGGTGATGCGGATCCGGCGTGGCGCAGGCCGCGATATTGGGGGCGGAGCCCATGCCCGCCTCGTTGGAGAACAGACCCCGCTTGACCCCGTTGAGCATCGCCGCGGCCACGCCCCCCGCGACGCCGCCCGCCGCCTCCTGGAAGCCGAAGGCCGATTTCACGATCAGCGCCAGAATGCCGGGTACGGCGCCGATGTTCATCACCACCACGATGACCGCCAGCGCCAAGTAGATCACCGCCATGAACGGCACCACCAGCTCCGCCACCGAGGCGATCTGGCGGACGCCGCCGAAGATCACCACGCCCGCCACCGCCGCGACCACGACGCCGGTCGCGATCTTGGGCAGGCCGAAGGCGCCCTGCATGGCGTCGGCGATGGAATTGGCCTGCACCGCGTTGAACACCAGCCCGAACGAGATGATCAGGCAGACCGAGAACACGCCCCCCAGCCACGGCGCCTTCAGCCCGCGGGCGATGTAGAAGGCGGGGCCGCCGCGATATAGCCCGCCCTCGCCGCGCACCTTGTAAAGCTGGGCGAGGGTGGATTCGGCATAGGCCGTCGCCATGCCGACCAGCGCCACCATCCACATCCAGAAGATCGCGCCCGGCCCGCCCAGATAAAGCGCCACCGCGACGCCCGCGAGGTTGCCGGTGCCGACCCGGCTGGCCAGCGAGATGGTCAGCGCCTGGAAGGGCGAGATCCCCTCCGAGCGGTCCGACTGGCGCGAGCCGAGGATGACCCGGAACATCTCGGTGAAATGCAGGATCTGCGGGGCGCCGAGGCGGATGGTGAAGTAGAGCCCCACCGCCAGAAGCCCGTAGATGAGCACGTAGCCCCAGAAGATCGTGTTCAGAAATCCGATGATCGCATCCATGCGGGACCCCTCCAGCAGGGCGCGGCGGAGGCGGACGCCCGCTCGCCGCGCCGGTTCCGGCCCGCCGGGGGGCGGGCGCGTCTCCGACTATGGAAAGGTGTGGGGGCGGGCCGCAACCGGTTAACGGTCTCTCAGGCGCACTTATTAAATCAGACTGAAACCTCTTATGCGGCGGAGGCGCCGATCCGCGGCCCCGCGCCCGCAGGCCGCGCCCGAAACGCGACGCGCCGCGCGAGCGGGGCTCGCGCGGCGCGTCCTTATGCGAGGGAAGCGGGGCGGTTACGCCACGCTGCGCAGGGTCGTGGCCGCGACCGGCTCCGCCAGCGGCGGGGCGGCGGGGGCGTCCTGGCCGGCCCGCTCGATCAGCTCCGCATGCAGCGCGCGCACCGCGTCGTCCTGGCGCTCGGCCGGGACCAGGAACTGCACGTCGACCGCGCGGCCGTTGTCCTGCAGCGCCAGCACCGGCACGCCCGCGTCCTCCAGCGCCTGAAGCGAGCGGCGGGCGACCGACAGCCCCTCCAGGTTCCGGCCGATGGCCGAGACCAGCGCCATCTTGCGCGCCCGCACCCGTGCGGAGGGGCAGGCGGTGGCGATGTCCCCCTGCGCCCGCTTCACCAGCTTCAGCGAGGCGTCCACATAGTGGGTCACGGTGTTGGCGTTGGAGGACTTGGAGACGATCCGCACCTTGTGCCGGGTCAGCGCCTCCAGGATCCGGGCGTCGTAGCCCTTCACGCCGACCATGTCCTGTTCGAACACCTCCAGCGACAGCACCGGCAGGCCGGTCACCATCTCCACCCGCTGCTCGCCGCCGTATTCGGCGTCGATCAGGGTGCCGGGGTCGCCCGGCTCGAAAGCGTTGGTGACGCGCAGCGGAATGCCGGCCTGGCGCAGGGTCTTGGCGGCGCTGGGGTGGATCGCTTCCATCCCCAGGTTGGAAAGCTGGTCGGCCACGTCGTAATTGGTCCGGCCCAGCTTGCGCACCGCCTCCGCCCCGACCGTCCGCGGATCGGCGGAGGAGAGGTGGAACTCCTTGTGCACGATCGCCTCCCGCGCCCGGGTCCGGGCGGCGAGGCGGGAGAAGGTGACCTCGGAATAACCCCGGTCGAATTCCCGCATCAGCCCCTCGCGGCACTGGGCATAGCCGGTGACGATGGGCAGTTCGCGGGCGAGGTCGATGTCCTCGAAGCCCCGGTCCAGCCGCTCGTCCAGATCCGGCTGGCTCTCGTCCCGCCAGCCGGTCAGGTCGACGAAGCGGGCGTTCACTCCGTGGCGGCGCAGCAGCGTCGCGGTGACGAAGGCCGAATGCGCCTCGCCCAGCCCCGACAGCAGCTCGCGGATGGTCATCATGTGTTCGTCGAGCTGGAAATGCCCGTAGGAGCACAGCCGCTGCAGGTCGATCAGGCAGGACCGCGCGCCCTCGATCCGCTCGCGCACGAAGTCCTCGGCGGCGCGGATGTCGGCGTTCTCGTCCAGGACCTTGTGATGGGCCTCCGACATGGCGCGGGCGACGACGTTCAGCGCCTCCGACCAGCCGTGGTCGTGGTCGGCGTTGGCGAAAAGCGCATAGACCCCCGGCGCGCCGGACTTCTTGGCCTCCAGCAGCAGGTCGGTGATGCCGCCATAGGCGGAGACCACGAACACGCGGTTATAGAGGGCGTCGCCCTCGCGCTCGCCGATCAAGAGGCCGCCCAGCAGCTCGTCCGAGCGGCTCATGGAGGTGCCGCCGATCTTCTCGACCGTGTGGGCGGCGAGTTCGAATTCGGCGGCGGCGGGGGAGGGGGAGTTCTGGTCGTGGCGGGTCATGCCCTGGCCTCGTTCGTCGTTTCGCCCCCGCCGGCGGAGCGGCCGGCGGGGGTCATCGGGGTTCGCGTGGGGAGGGCGGCGGCCTCAGGCGGCCTTCTCGTCCTCCGCCGGCGCGTAGGAGCCGTCCTCGCGGTGCACTTCCTTGCCGGTGACCGGCGGGTTGAAGCAGCAGGCGAGCTGAAGCTCGGTCTTGGCGCGAAGCGTGTGATGGTCGTGCAGGTTGAGCGCATACATCACGCCCGGCTTGATCTCATGCACCTCGCCGGTGGCCAGGTCCTCGATCGAGCCCTCGCCCGACACGCACCACACCGCCTCGAAGTGGTGCTTGTAGTGGAAGGTGTGCTCCGACCCCGCCTCAATGGTGGTGATGTGGAAGCTGAAGCCCATGCCGTCCTCGGCCAGCAGCATCCGGGCGGACTTCCAGCGGGCGTCCGCCACCTCGCGCTCGGTGCCGCGGATCTTGTTGAAATCACGGATGATCATGGTCGTGTCTCCTTGTCTCTGGATCGGGCCGGGGAGGGGGCGCGGGACCCGCGCCGCCCCTCGCGCGGCCGCTTATTCGGCGGCGATCTTCGCGGCGGGCGCGGCCTGGGCGGCGCGGGCGGCGACGGCCGCCTCCACCACGTCGAGGCCGCGGGCCAGAAGCTCGCGCTCGATGGTCAGGGGGGCGAGCACCTTGACCACCTCGTCATGGGCGCCCGAGGTCTCGATGATCACGCCCTTCTCGAAGCACTCGGCGCAGATCTCGGAGGCGAGCTCGCCCGAGCCCACGTCCACGCCCTGGAAGAAGCCGCGGCCCTTCAGGCGGGCGTCGGGCAGCATGCCCGCGATGGCCTCCAGACGGGTGCGGAGATAGTCGGACTTCTCCGCGATCTCCTTCTGGAAGGCGTCGTCGGCCCAGAATTTCTCCAGCGCCACGCGGGCGGTGACGAAGGCGTGGGAGTTGCCGCGGAAGGTGCCGTTGTGCTCGGCGGGCTTCCACACGTCCAGCTCCGGCTTCAGCAGCAGGGCGGCGAAGGGCAGGCCCATGCCCGACAGCGACTTGGCCATCGGCACCATGTCCGGCTCCACGTCCATCCCCTCGAAGGAGAAGAACGTGCCGCAGCGGCCGCAGCCGGCCTGGATGTCGTCGAGGATCAGCAGGATCCCGTGGCGCTTGGCCAGCCGGCCCAGCCCCTCCAGCCATTCGCGCGACGCGGCGTTCAGGCCGCCCTCGCCCTGCACCGGCTCCACCAGGAAGGCGGCGGGCAGGTCGAGGCCCGAGGAGGGGTTCTCGATCATCGCCTCGATCTGGGCGAGCGTGTCCACGTCCGGCCCGAAGGCGCCCTCGAAGGGAAGGCGGGCGACGTTGGGCAGCGAGGTCCCGGCCCCGGCCCGCTTGCCGGCGTTGCCGGTCGCGGCCAGCGCGCCCAGCGTCATGCCGTGGAAGCCGTTGGTGAAGGCCACGATCGTCTCGCGCCCCGTCACCTTGCGGGCGAGCTTGAGCGCGGACTCGACGGCGTTGGCGCCGGTCGGCCCGGTCATCATCACCTTGTGGTCCATGCCGCGGGGCTGGAGGATCAGCCGCTCGAACGTCTCCAGGAACGCCTTCTTGGGCGCGGTGTGGAAGTCGAGCGCGTGGCCGATGCCGTCCTGGGTCAGGTGCTCGATCAGCGCCTGCTTCATGTCGGGGTCGTTATGCCCGTAGTTCAGCGACGAGCAGCCGGCGAGGAAGTCGATGTATTCGCGGCCGTCCTCGTCGGTCAGCGTCGCGCCGCGGGCGGTGGCGAAGCTGGTGGGGAAGGACCGGCAGTAGGAGCGGACCTCGGATTCGCGGCGGGCGTAGATGTCGGCGGTCTGGGAGGCGGTCATGTCGTCCTCTCTTTCGGTGTCGGCGCGACGTCGCCCGCGCGATGGCTCGCGCAGGCGACGAAGCGCCGGAATGGGGGCTTTGGCGGGTCCGGGCGGCGTCTTGCGCGGCGCTCCGGGGTCGGCTCGGCGGCGTCGCCTCAGGCGGCGGCCTTCGCGTCGGCCAGCGCGCCGAAGGGGCCGATCTCCACCATGTGCTCGGTGTCGTGGCGGCCTTCGAAATGCTCGTCCCGGGTGAAGTGGGCGTTGCTCTCCAGCGGCGCGTCGCGGCGGTCGGCGAAGCGGCGGAACAGCGCCCAGCTCGCGGCGTTGCCGCGGGTGATGGTGGTCTGCATCCGGTCCACGTCCGCGCAGACGTCGCGGTCCAGGATCTCGTCCAGCATCTTGCCGGCGAGGCCCATGCCGCGCGCGGCCTCCGACACGGCGACCTGCCACACGAACAGCGTGTCCGGCTTGTCGGGCACGATGTAGGCGGAGATCCAGCCCAGCACCTCGCCCTCGCGCTCGGCCAGCACGCAGGTCTCGGAGAAGTGGTCGCACTGCAGCAGGTTGCAGTAGAGCGAATTGCGGTCGAGCGGATGGCAGTCGCGGATCAGCTCCCACACCGCCGCGCCGTCCGAGCTTTCGGGGCGGCGCAGGTCGGGGAGATCGATCATGGCGGTGTCTCTGGGCATCGGTCCGTCGCTGTTGTTTCGGTTGACGAGGAATATATAGCCCCCATGTGAGGTTTCAACACCGAAGCACCTTGTGACGAAAGATTTGGCAGTTGACGGAAAAACATAGAAAAAACAGATAAATAACAGGAGCAAGAATGATCAATCCCGCGCCATGAAATTTCGAAAGCCAAAATTATCCACGGATGGAGCAACCTGAAACCTTTGGAGATCGAATGATCCGCGAACATCTTTCGCCGCCCCGCGAGCCGACTAGAATGGTCAGGCCGCCGAGCCGTGCGGCGCCCAAGAGAGTCGCCGCCCCGATGCAGGACCGCCTGACCACATCGCTCGTCGCCATGCGCCGCATCCTGCGCGCCACGGAGGCCTCGGCGCGCGCGCTGGCGCGGGAGACCGGGCTGACCACGCCGCAGCTCATGGTGCTCGAACATCTGCGGGGCGAGGCCGAGGCGACGCCGACGCGCATCGCCCAGTCGGTCGGCGTCGCCCAGGCCACCGCCACCGCCCTGATCGAGAAGCTGGAGGCCCGCGGCATGGTCCGTCGCCGCCGTGGAGAGAGCGACCGGCGGCAATACTGGCTGTCGCTGACCGAGGCCGGGGCCGCCGCGCTCGACGCCTCGCCCGATCCGCTGCAACGCCGCTTCGCCGCGCGGTTCGAGGCGCTGGCCGACTGGGAGCAGGCCATGCTGGTCGCCTCGCTGGAGCGGGTGGCCCACATGCTCGCCCCCGACGCCGCCGACGCGGCCCCGATCCTGCACGCGGGCGAGGTGGCGGGAAGCGATGCGCCCGGCGTTCCGCCGGCGTGAGGCGCTGGCCGGTCTCGGCGCCCTGGGGGCGGGCCTGATGGCCGGGGCGGGCTGGGAGCCGGGCCGGGCGGCGGGGGTTCCGGCCGGACGGCCGCCCGCGGCGGAGGAGCTGGAGGCGGGCCGCGCCGATTTCGACATCCTCTTCGCCGGCTTCCGCGACGCGGCCGGGCTGCCCCGCGCCGCGCGGGCGCCCGGGCTGGAGGCCGCCGCGCAGGGCCATGCCATGACGCTGGCCGGGCAGGGCTTCATCGACCATGTCGGGCATGACGGCTCCTTGGTCGGCGACCGGGCGCGGCGGGCGGGCTACGACTGGTGCTGGGTGGCTGAGAACCTGACGCTCAACTGGCGCGGCGCGGACGAAGTGCTGCGCGCGTGGCGGGAAAGCCCCGGGCACCTGGCCAACCTCTCCGCCCCGCAGGCGGCGGAATACGGCGTCGGCTTCGCCTATGTGGTCTCCGGCGGCTGGCAGGGCGCGCCGATCTGGGTCTGGGTCGCCGGGCGCCGCTGCGGCTGAGCGGCGGCGCGGTCCGGGCGAGGACGGGACGCCCCCGGAGCGCGGAACCGACGCGGCGTCGTTGCCGCAGGGCGCCTGGCGGAGCGCCGCGACGACCGGATCGCGCGCCGCGCGTTTTCCCGTCCTGCGCCGCCTTCGGGCGAGCGACCGCGAAACGGGCGCCCCTGCAGGATCGTCAAGACGGCGCGCCCCCATCGCGCGTCCCCATCGCGCGTCTCCGTCCGCCCGCGCCCCCGGCCGCCGGAACCGCGCGTCCTCGGATCGGGGCCCCGGGCTCGACCCGGGGCCTCTCGACGGCGGCCGCCCGCGCGAGGCACGAGGCACGAGGCGCGAGGCACGAGGTGCGAGGCGCGGTCGAGAGGCGCGGGCCGCGGCCTCCCGTTCGCGCATTGCGGTGCCCCCCGTTTTCTTTTCTCCCCCATCACGGCCCTTCGCCCCCATGCGCCGGTCCCCGCCGCCATGCGCTCCGTCGCCGTCCTCGCGCCCGGCCGGCGCCGCCCTCGGCCGGGTTCCGCGCCGCGCGGGCGCCCGGGGGCGGCCTGGCGGTCGGGCGGGCGCGCGGCTTCGACCTTGGTCTCAGGGACGGGGTCGCCGGGGCGGGACTAGGCTTCGGCCATGTTCGCCCCTCGCCTCCGCCGCCGATCCCGCCTGCGCCCGCTGGTCCGCGCGGCGGTCGCGGCCATGGCGCTGTCGTTCGCGCCCCCCCCGGCCCCCGCCGCCCCCGCCGTCGCGCCGCTGGCGGAACCCGCGCGGCGCGCGCGGGGTCCGCCGCCCAACCAGCTGGGAGACCCGGTGAACCACCGGGGCGGGTGGGCCCGGCGGAATTCCGGCGGCGCCGCCGCCGG
>JAYZWL010000075.1:0-6015 GCA_036154955.1 Pseudomonadota bacterium
AGATGGAGCGCCTGCCGGGGCTCTACCGGCGCTGGGAGCTGCCGCTGATCCTGCAGGCGGGCGTGGCCTATCGGCTGGAGGAGGCCGGGGCGAGCGAGGCGGGGCCGCTGCTGGCGGTCTATCGCGATCCCGCGCCCGAGACCGACGGTAACCGGTCGTGACCGGGGCCTTGATGCAAGAGGGGCGCGCGCCGCGCGAGCGGTTCCTGACGCCCGAGGAGCTGGCCGAGCGCTGGCGGATGAGCCCGCGCAGCCTGGAGCGGTGGCGGGCAGACCGGCGCGGGCCGCGCTGGCTGCGGCTGGAAGGAAGGGCGCTCTACCGGCTGTCGGACGTGCTCGCCTACGAGCGCGCGCGCCTGCGCGGTCCGGCGGACTGATGGCGTCGGCGGCGAACACCCCGCCGCCGCAAGACGAGACCAACCCCAAGGCGGCCGCCGGCCGCCCCGCTGGCGCTGGCGCCATGTCCTACGCGGGCGCGGCGCTGTCGCTGCTCGACCAGGGCTACGCGCCCCTGCCGATCAGGCCCGGCTCCAAGGCGCCTGCGCCGAGCCGATGGACCTCGGTCGAGATCGACGCGGCGCGGGTCGAGGCCTGGGTCGCCGCCTTCCCCGGCCATGGCGTCGGGCTTCGCACCGGCGGGTTGGTCGGGATCGACATCGATCTCATGGACCCGGATCTCGCCCACGAGGCGGAGGCGATCGCACGCCGCGTGCTCGGCCCGACGCCGCTGGTCCGGGTTGGACGCTGGCCGAAGCGGCTGCTGCTCTATCGGACCGGGACGCCGTTCCGGAAGATCCAGGTCCCGGGGCTCGAGATCCTCGGCCAGGGCCAGCAGTTCGTCGCCTTCGGCATTCACCCGGATACGATGCAGCCCTACCACTGGCCGGAAGGCGACACGCCGCTCGAGCTCGCCTTCGAGGATCTGCCGCCGACCGACGAGGCGCGTTGCGCGATCCTCGCGGGAGAGATCGCGGCCCTCTCGCCCGGCGCCAGGCGTGGCGGGCCGCGGCGCGTGGCCGGCGTCGCGGCCGGTCCCCGAGGGGCCGGCGGGACGCCCGAGCGGGACGCGGACGGGCGCGTCGTCGACGGCCGCGACGGCTGGCTCTCGACCATCGCCTACCACGTCGTGCAGGACGCGCTCGAGGCCGGCGCGCCGCTCGACGCGGGGGCGCTGGCCGCCGAGGCCTTCCGGCGCTTCGCCGCGACCGCGGATCTCTCGCGCGGCGCCAGCGACGCCGGCCGACCCTGGGACGAACGGGATGCGCTGGCCAAGGTGCTGGGCAAGCTGAGGCTCCTGCGCGAGGGCCGCCTGCCGCCCCGCGATCCCGCGCCCGTCTCGACCGAGCATGTCGCTCCGGAGCTCTCTCCGGACGACGCCCGCGGCGCGCTCGACCAGGTCCTGGCCGACGCCTGTCGCCGGATCGGCGACTGGCATGACGACGACGACCGCGGGTTCCCGCCGCAGATCGGGGTGCGGGCGACCGTGGGTCTCGGCAAGAGCGTCGTCGCAAGACGTCACGCGCTGAAGCTTTTGCGCCGCCTCGCCGAGGCCGGCCGGCCGTCCCGGATCGTGGTCCTGACGCCCTCGCATGCCCTGGCGCAGGAGACGGCCGAGCGCTGGGCCGCGGACGGCGCGCGGGTCGCGGTGCTGCGCGGCTACGAGGCGACGGACCCCTCGACCGGGGAACCGATGTGTCGGGATCTCGACGCGGTGCGCGCGGCCCTGCTCGCTGGGCAGGACGTTCATCCCACCGCCTGCCGGCGCAAGGAGCGGCGCTGCGCCTTCCTCGAGACCTGCGCCAAGCAGCGCAACCGTGCCGAGGTCGCCGGGGCGGACGTGGTGGTCGCGGCCTATGACGTGCTCTTCACCGGCTTCGCCATCGAGACCGCGAGCATCGGCCTGGTGCTGATCGACGAGGGCTGCTGGGCCCGGGCGATGGAGGAGACCCGGGGCCAGTTCGTCGAGACCTTCGGGCAGGATCACGCTAACGCCTTCCGGGGCGCCGGCCGCCGGGCCTTCGAGCGACAGGCCTCCGACCTGGCCGACCTGAAGGACCTGAGGGCCCGCGCGGGTCGGGCGCTGGCCGCGCTCGGCCCCGGTCCTGCGAAACGGTCCGCCTTCCTCGCCCAGGGCCTCGATCCCGAGAGCTGCAGGCTCGCGGCGGGCATCGAAGGCAAGCGCCTGCGCGATCCCGGCCTCCATCCCGGCATGTCCCCGGCCGCGCGGGGGCCCGCGATCGCGCTCGCGAAGATCAACGCCCGCATCCGCAAGGTGATCCGCTTCTGGCGGGCGCTGGCCGTCCTGCTCGAGGGCGGCGTCGAGACCTCCGGGCGCATCCGGATCGCGGCGCCCGACCCGAAGACCGGGCTGCACGAGATCGTCGTGGCGCGCGTGAAGCCGGTGCATCCGAACTTCCGTGGGATTCCCGTTCTGCATCTCGACGCCACGCTGCGGCCGGCGCTCGCGCGTACCATTCTGCCCGACCTTTCCATCAACGAGATCGAGGCCGACGCGTCGCACATGCATCTGCGCCTCGTCGCCGGGAGCTTCGGCAAGGGCGCCGTCGTCCCGCAAGAGGGCCTCGGGCCCGAGGAGCGCGGACGCCGGGAGCGCCGTCTCGCCGAATGCGTCGACTACGTGCGCTGGCAGGCACGGCGGGTCGCGCCGGGCCGGGCGCTGGTCATCACGCACAAGGGTATCGAGGCCGCCTTCTCCGGCATTCCCGGCGTCTCGACGGCGCACTTCAACGCCATCGCGGGGCTCGACGCCTACAGGGACGTGCGCCTGCTGATCGTGGTCGGGCGCCCCCTGCCGCCGACGCCGTCCCTCCAGGCGGATGCCGCCGCCTTCTTCGGGACCTGGCCGGACGACCGATACGTCCGGGCGCGCAAGGGCGTGCGGATGCGCGATGGGAGCGTGCGCGCCGTGTCCGTGATCGTCTCGCCGGATGACGAGGCCGAGGCGCTGCGGGCCGCGATCTGCGACGACGAGGTGATCCAGGCCATCGGGCGGGGCCGGGGCGTGAACCGGACGGCGGCCGATCCGCTGGACGTGCATGTCCTGGCCGACCTCGCCCTGCCGCTGGTCCACGACGAGGTGGTCCCCTGGGCGCTGGCCGCGCCGGACCTGTTCCAGCGCATGCTGCTCGCCGGCGTCGCGGCAGACAGCCCGGGCGATGCCGCGCTGCTTCACCCCGGGATCTTCGGCACAGGGAACCAGGCGAAGCTGGCGTTCGAGCGGGCCGGATTTAAGGGTCAAATCCCTATGAGTAACTCTTATAGGGATATGACCCTTAAATCGGCCGCCTACCGCAGGGCCGGCCGCGGGCGCGGCTGGGCTCGCGCCTGGTGGCTGCAGGACGATCCGGACCCGCGGCCACGCTTTGAGGAGCGGATCGGTCCGCTAGCCAAGTGGATGCCCGACGCCTGAGAATATTCCGGATTGCGGGCTGCTGCGGGTGAGTGCGTATTAATGTCGTGATTACAATGGCTTGATGGCTTGATATACTGCCTCACGCCCCGCGAATTCCTGGCCCCGGGGGCTGGAGGCCTTCGAATGCACGAACCTGCTGCAAGAACGCGCGTCGGCCAGCCTGCCCATCGGTTGGCGATCGAGCATCGCCCGCTGGAAGCGCTGATCCCCTACGCTCGCAACGCCCGGACGCATTCGGAGGACCAGGTGGCGCTGATCGCCGGCTCGATCCGGGAGTTCGGGTTCAACAATCCTGTGCTGGTCGATGGCACGAACGGGGTGATCGCCGGGCACGGGCGGCTGCTGGCGGCCCGCAAGTTGGGGCTGGCCGAGGTGCCGGTGATCGAGCTGGCGCATCTTGGCGAGGCGCAGAAGCGGGCTTACGTTCTGGCGGACAACAAGCTGGCGGAGCGGGCGGGCTGGGACGGCGAGATGCTGGCGTTGGAGGTGGGGGACCTCGAAGCGTTGGGGGTGGATCTGGCGCTGCTGGGCTTTGATGCGGCGGACATGGATGCGCTGCTGCGGGACGAGCAGCCCGACCCGCGCGAGGAGGAGACGCCGACGCCGCCCGCGGACCCCGTATCGCGCCCCGGGGATCTCTGGCTGCTGGGCGCGCACCGGCTGCTCTGCGGCGATGCCACCGATCCCGCCGCGGTTGCGCGCCTGCTCGGCGACGTGCGTCCGCACCTGATGGTCACCGACCCGCCCTACGGCGTCTCCTACGACCCGGCCTGGCGCAACGCGACCGGCGGGGCGAAGACGAAGCGCATCGGCAAAGTGCTCAACGACGACCGGGCCGACTGGCGGGAGGCCTGGGCGCTGTTCCCCGGCGAGGTGGCGTATGTCTGGCACGGGGCGCTGCACGCCGGCGCGGTGGCGGACAGTATGATCGCCTCGGGCTTCGAGATCCGCAGCCAGATCATCTGGGCCAAGGAGCGGCTGGTGATGAGCCGCGGCCACTACCACTGGCAGCACGAGCCCTGCTGGTACGCGGTCCGCGGCAAGGGTCACTGGTCCGGCGACCGCAAGCAGACCACGCTGTGGCGCATTCCCAACCGCGACCAGGACGCCGAGACGATCCACGGCACCCAGAAGCCCGTCGAGTGCATGCGCCGTCCGCTGCTCAACAATTCCAGCTGGGGGCAGGCGGTCTACGAGCCGTTCTCGGGCTCGGGCACGACGTTGATCGCGGCGGAGACCACCGGGCGGGCCTGCCTCGCGATGGAACTGGACCCGGCCTATGTCGACGTCGCGGTTCGCCGGTGGGAGGCGTTCACCGGGAAGGCCGCAGAGCTGGAGGGCGGGGGCGGCTTCGCGGAAGTCGCGGCAGCGCGGGCGAAGGAGACCGCTTCATGAGCCAGTCGCGCGCTCATTCGCTGATCGAGGCCGCGGTGAACGTCGTCGTGGGCTACGGCCTCGCGGTCGCGACGCAGATCATGATCTTCCCCGTGTTCGGTCTGCGGACCAGCCTGCGTGACGATCTCACCATTGGCGCGGTGTTCTCCGGCGTCTCGCTCGTCCGTGGCTACGCTCTGCGCCGGCTGTTCGAGCGGTTCCGGGCGAGGCCGGCGGGTCCGCCGCCGGCCCCTGTCGCGCTGGCCTCAGGCGTCGAGCGTGTAGACCCTACCGCGCCCTTCGACAGTCGCGCTGCGAACGTCGAGCCCAAGCTTCTTCTTCAGGGCCCCGGACATGGCCCCCCGGACGGTGTGGGGAGCCCAGCCGAGGGCCTCGGAAAGCTCGACCAGCGTGGCCCCGCTCTCGGCGCGCAGCATGCCGATCAGGGCCGCCTGCTTGGTGCCCTCGCGCGACGTCCGCGGCTTGTGGCCGTCCTCGCCGGCCTGTTGGCCGCGCTCCTCACCTACGGCCTCCACGCCCGCGATGGCCGCCAGCCCGGCCTCGGTGGCGACCAGCGCGCCTTCGGGGTCGTCCGCAGCGGCGAGGCCCCGGGCGACCAGCGCGTCGAGGGTCTTCTTCGCTGCGCCGCCCTTCAGGCGTTCGGGCAGGGGTTGCAGGCGGCGGTTCGCGCGGGTCGCTGCGGCGGCGAGCACGTCGTGCTGGGTCTGGGTGAGGGGCATGTGAAGATCCTTCCCGAGAAGGCTGCCGGACAGTCCGGCGGCTCCTACGAGCCCGAGCCCCGCGGGGCAGGGCAGGCGACTACCTTCGACGTCGCGCGTGACCCGTGTTCGCTCTCCCTTCCGCCACGATCCACGTTAATCGCAGCAATCTCATTGCTTCATGCATCTGGGCTCCCCGCATGACCCGCGGCCGCAAACCCAAGCCCACCGCGCTCAAGCGGGCCGCAGGCAATCCCGGCAAGCGGGCGCTGAACCATGCCGAGCCGCAGCCGCCCGAGGGCCTGCCGACCTGTCCCCCGCATCTTTCCGACGTGGCCCGCGAGGAATGGGACCGGGTGGCCCGGGTGCTGTACGAGATGGGCGTGCTGACCGTGGTCGACCGGGCGGGGCTCGCCGCCTACTGCCAGGCCTATGGCCGCTGGGTCGAGGCCGAGGAGAAGCTCGCCCAGGGCCCTGCCCTGGTGAAGAC
>JAYZWL010000076.1:0-33074 GCA_036154955.1 Pseudomonadota bacterium
GGGGGGGGGGGGGGGGGGGTCGGCGGCGGCGTCGCAGGGCCCGCGCATCTGACCTGGATCAAGGCGCGCCGCGTCCGCCCGGCGCATCACCCTCCCCGACGTCGGACAAGATCCGACACCGACCACGAGGAGGCGCGACCGTCATGGCCATCCGCAACATCCTGCTGTCCTACAACGGCCTGCCCGGCTGCGACGCGGCGCTGGCGCTGGCCTCCCTGCTCGCCCGCCGCTTCGACGCCCACCTGACCGGGCTGCTGAGCTACGGGCCCAGCCGCTCGGTCGCGGCGCTGGGGCCGTGGATCACGCCGCGGATGCTCGACGCGGCGCTGGAGGGCGAGGCCGCGCGCCGCGCCGAGGTCGCCCGCGCCTTCGCGGAGGCGAGCCGGGCGCTCGCCGCCGAACGGCCCGCGAAGGTGCATTTCCTGGAGCTGGGCGGCGACGCCGACGGCTCGCTGATGCAGGCGGCGCGGGTCTACGACATGGTGGTCATGGCGGCCTGCGAAAGCGCCGACGCCGACACCGCGCATCTGGAGGTCAACGCCGACGTGGTGGCGCTGCGCTCCGGCAAGCCGGTGATGATCGCGCCGAAAGGCGCGCCGGTGGAGGCGCTGCCCCGCAAGGCGCTGGTCGCCTGGGACGGGGGCCGGGCCGCGGCCCGCGCGCTGTCGGAGGCGATGCCGCTGCTGGAGGCGCAGGGCCAGGCGCTGGTCTGCGCCATCGGCGACGACCGCAAGGCCGTGCGGCACGAGGGGCGCGACGTGGTCGCCCAGCTCGCCCGCCACGGGATCCAGACCGAGTGGCGGCATATGGCGCGGGATGCGCGGCCGATCGGGCGCATGCTGCTCGACGTGGCCGCGGCCAACGATTGCGGGCTGCTGGTGATGGGCGCCTACGAACACTCCAAGTTCTCCGAAGACCTGGTGGGCGGCGTCACCCGCACCGTTCTGGCCGAAAGCCGGATCCCGGTGCTGATGGCGCACTGAGCCCGCAACGCCGCGGCGCCGGCGGGGTCGGAGGCGCGGCGCGAAACGCCCGAGAGCGGCCCAGGCCCGCCCGCCGCGCCCGGCGCCGGGGCGCCCGGCCGCGCCGTCTCCGGCCCTGGCGGGAGGAGGCCTCCCGGGCCGGTTCGCTTGCAGGCGCCGCCCGGCTCTGCTCGGGTGGGGTCCCGCCATCCGGCTGACGAGGCCCCCATGCTGGACCGCCCGGCGCTCGCCGCCCTGCTCTCCGACCTGATCCGCGCCCGCAGCCCCGACCCGCCGGGCGACGAGGCGGAGGTCTGCGCCCTGCTGGCCGATCGTCTGCGCGCCCTCGGCTTCGCGCCGGAGATCGAGGAATTCGCCCCGCGCCGCTTCAACCTGCTGGTCCGGCTCAAGGGGGCGGGCGCGCGGCCGGGGCTGGTGTTCTCCGCGCATATGGACACGCTGCCCGCCGGCGACCCGGAGGGCTGGTCCCGCGACCCGTTCTCCGGCGCGTTCGATGGCGCGCGGATCCATGGCCGCGGGGCCTGCGACATGAAATCGGGGCTGGCGGCGCTGGTCTCCGCCCTCGTCGCCCTGCGCGACGCCCCGCCGCCGGGCGACGTGACCCTGGCGCTGACCGGGGGCGAAAGCTCCAACCTGCTGGGCGCGCGGCGGCTGGCGGAGACCCGCGCGCTGGACGGGCATGGCGCGATCCTGGTGGCGGAGCCGACGACGCTCGACCTGGTGACGGTCACGCCCGGCGCCCTTTGGCTGAGGGCCGAGGCGCGGGGGCGGGCGGGCCACGGCTCCGACGGGGCGGGCGGGACCGGCGCCAACGCCATCGCCGCGCTGCTGCGCGCGCTGGACGGGGCGGAGGCGGCCCTGCCGGCGGGGGCGCATCCCATGCTGGGGGGCGCCTCGCTCAATATCGGGCGGATCGAGGGCGGGACGGCGATCAACCTCATGCCCGACCGCTGCGCCGCCGAGCTCGACCTGCGCCTGCCTCCGGGCATGACGGCCGAGACGGCGGAGGCCGCGCTCGCCGCCCATCTGGGCCCCGGGATCGCGCTGACCCGCCTCGACTGGAAGCCGGCGCTGGAGACGCCCGCCGACGCGCCCCTGTCCCGGGCCTGCCTCGCCGCGATCCGCCGCGCGAGGGGCGGGACGCCCGCGCCCCGCGGCGCGCGCTACTTCACCGACGCCTGCGTTCTGGCGCCGGCCTTCGGGCTGGAGGCGGCGACGCTGGGCCCCGGCCGGCTGGGCGGCTCCGGCGAGGTCGACGAGAGCGTGGCGCTGTCGGATGTGGAGAGCGCCGCGCGCATCTACGCCGAGGCCGCCCGGTCCTGGGCGCCCTGACCGGCGCGCCGCGCGAACCGCCGGCGCCCCCCCGATGCGGGGCCGGCGGGCGGGCGACCCGGCCCGGAGGGACGGGAGTCCCGACCCCGACCCCGACCCCCGCCCCCGCTCAGCCCGGGCTGTCGAGGGTGTATTTCTCGCGCAGCTTCTCCAGCCCCTCGGTCATGCCGTATTTGTTCTGCAGCCGGGCGAGCTCGGCGTCGCGGCGGCGGAACTCCTCGATCAGCTCCTCCGCCACCTCGCCGTCGCCCAGGTGATGCAGGCCGCGCCGGGCCAGCTCCACCGCCGACTCGAAGGTCTCGCGCACCACCTCATGGGCGCCCGCCTCCCGCAGCTCCCATTCCGAGAAACGGTCGTAGGTGTCGGCGAAGATCGCGGCGTCGGGAAAGGCCACCCGGATCCGCTCCACCGCATGCTTGGCGCCGTCGCGGTCGTCGATGCACAGGAAGATGATATCGGCCTGCGCCGCGCCGGCGGTGCGCAGCACGTCCACCCGGCGCGAGTCGCCGTAATAGACCTTGTTGCCGAAGGTGGAGCCCATCTTGATCATGCGCGGCGAGTTGTCGATCAGGGTCACGTCATGGCCGCGCATCCGCATGATCCGCGCCACCACCTGTCCCACGCGCCCGAAGCCCGCGACCAGGATGCGGGACTTGGCCTCGGCGGCGGAGACGTCCTCGATGTCCTCGCCCTCGCCGGTCTCGACCGGGCGCATCCGCTCCGCCAGCTTGCCGGCGAAGGGGGTCAGCACCATCGAGGCGGTGACCACCGCGGACAGAAGCGACGCCTCCTGCCGGTCCAGCAGGGCCGAGCCGGCGGCGGCGGTGAACATCACGAAGGCGAACTCGCCCCCCTGCCCCAGCGTGGCGGCGATGCGCAGCGCGTCGAAATGGGGCGAGCGCATCAGCCGCGCCAGCGCGTAGAGGATCGCGCCCTTGAGCGCGAAGACCGACAGCGCCCCGCCGATCACCAGCCACCACCACTGCGCCACCAGCGGCCAGTCCACGGTCATGCCGAAGCCCATGAAGAACAGGCCGAGCAGCAGGCCGCGGAACGGCTCGATATCGGTCTCGAGCTGGTGGCGGTATTCGGTGTCGGCCATCATCACGCCCGCGATGAAGGCGCCCATGGCCATGGACAGCCCCACCGCGTGCATCAGGAGGGCGGCGGCGATCACCACCAGCAGGGCGGCGGCCGTGAAGACCTCGTCCGCCCTGGTGCGCGCGATCAGGGTCAGCAGCGGCCCCATGCCGTAGCGCATCGCGATCAGCAGCCCCGCGATCGCCGCCAGCGCCAGCGCCATCGTCTTCCAGTCCAGCGTCTCCCCCCCCGCGAAGGGCGCCAGCACCGCGACCAGCGCCAGCAGCGGCACGATGGCGAGGTCCTGGAACAGCAGGATCGAGAAGGCCCGGTCGCCATAGGGGCGGGTCAGGTCGCCCTTGTCGCGCAGGATCTGCACCGCGAAGGCGGTGGAGCTGAGCGCCAGCGCCGAACCCACCACCAGCGCCGAGCGCCATTCGAAGCCCAGCGCGTCGAGCAGCGGAAAGAAGGCCGCGGCGGTCAGCAGGACCTGGGCCAGACCCAGCCCGAAGATCTCCACCCGCAGACGCCAGAGCCGCGCGGGGCGCAGCTCCAGCCCGATGACGAACAAGAGCAGCACCACGCCGAATTCGGCGAAGGCCACGACGGTCTCGACCTCTCCGACCAGCCGCAGGCCGAAGGGCCCGATGGCGGCGCCGGCGGCGAGATAGCCGATGACGGAGCCGAGCCCCAGCCGGTTGAACACCGGAACCGCGACCACCGCGGCGCCGAGGAACACCGCCGCCGTCTCCAGAAATCCCGTCTCGACCCCCGCCGCCATGCCCCGCCAGATCCTTCCGTCGCCTGCGCTGTCGCCCGCCGTCCGAACGTGTCAGGGTCGAGCATAGGCCGGGCGGGCGCGGCGCGACACCGGGCAATGCGCGCAGGCGGGGAAACGGCGTTGATCGGGAACCGGAACGGGACGGAGGCTGACATGGCGGCGGCTGCGACAGGAGCGGCGCGGCGGATGGCGATGGCGGCCGCGGTCGCGGTCGCGGCGGCGGGGCTGGTCGCCGTCGCGTCGCTGACCGTGCAGGCGCTGCACGGCCGCAGCCTCGACCTCGCCCCGCTGTTCGTCGCCGGGCGGCTGGCCTGGGCGGGGCAGCAGGCGCATCTCTTCGTCTACCAGCCCCTGCTGTCGCCCGAGGTGCAGGACGAGGCCTGGAGCGCCGCCGCCGCCGCCGGCGGGTATCGGGACTGGCTGCTCGCCTATGTGTTCCCGCCGGTCTGGGCGGAGCTTTTCGCCTGGCCCGCGGCGCATCTCGACTGGCGATGGTTCCGGGCGGGCTTCGCGCTGGCCAATGCCGGGGCGCTGGCGTTGGGCTGCGCGCTGGCGGCGCGGCTCTGGGCGCCGCCGGGGCGCGCGATGCAGGCGGCGGCGATCTCGCTCGCCGTCCTGCCCTTCGCCTGGCCGGCCGCCTGCTCCGCCTTCTTCAATCAGGTGCAGCCCTGGGCGGCGCTGGCCCTGCTCGCCGCCCTGCACGAGGCCGAGCGCGACCGGCCGGCCCGCGCCGGGATGCTGCTGGCGCTGGCCGGGGCGCTGAAGCTGACGCCGGCGCTGATGGGCGTGTGGTGGCTGATCACCGGCCGCTGGCGGGCGGCGGGCTGGGCGCTGGGGGCAGGGGCGGCGCTGTTCGCGCTCAACCTCGCCGTCGCCGGGATCGGCCCGACCCGGGCCTTCATCGACCAGATCGGCCGGGTGGGCGAGCTGCTGCAGGCCGGCGGGGTGAATCAAAGCCTGCTGATCCCGGCCGCGCATCTGTTCGGCGTGTCCCTGCCCCCGGGCGTGGGGGTGGCCTTCGCCCCGCCCGGCGCGCGCCTGCTGGCCTGGGGCGGCGCGCTGGCCGCGCTGGCCTTCGCGGCGATTCGCCTCCGCGGCGCCGGGGCGGAGGCGCGGCGCGGCCGGCTGATGCCGGTGATCCTGATCCTGACCTCCGCGGTCTCGCCGCTGGCCTGGACGCATTATTTCCCGTTCCTTGTCCCGCTCGCCGTCGGCCTGGGCTTCCGGCTGCGCCATGGGCCCGCCGTCGCCGCCGCGGCCCTGGGGGCGCTGGTTCTGGCCACCGGCCTGTTCTTCTGGGCGCCCGCGCTGCACGACCGGGTTCCGCAGCTGACGCTGGTGGTGGCGCTGGGACTGGCCGGCGCGGCGCTGTTCCTGCCGGACCGGAAAGCCTCCTCGCCCAACGCCGCCGCCGACCTCGGCCGCAACCCCGCCTTGCGTCCTCCGCGCGCTGAGCTATAACCCGCGCGGTCCCACCCGACCCTGCCGAAGACGACGAACGCCGCCCGCAAGCGCGGGACGAGGAGACGACACATGCCCAGACGCGACGACATCTCCTCGATCCTGATCATCGGCGCCGGGCCCATCGTCATCGGCCAGGCCTGCGAATTCGACTATTCCGGCGCCCAGGCCTGCAAGGCCCTGCGGGAAGAGGGCTACCGGGTGATCCTGGTGAACTCCAACCCCGCCACGATCATGACCGACCCGGAGATGGCCGACGCCACCTATATCGAGCCGATCACGGTCGAGGCGATCACCAAGATCATCGAGGCCGAGCGTCCCGACGCCCTGCTGCCCACCATGGGCGGCCAGACCGCGCTGAACGCCGCCCTGGCGCTGGACGACGCCGGGATCCTCGCCAAATACGACGTCGAGCTGATCGGGGCCAAGCGCAAGGCCATCGAGATGGCCGAGGACCGCAAGCTGTTCCGCGAGGCCATGGACCGCATCGGGCTGGAGAACCCGGCCGCCACCATCGCCTCCTCCATGCAGGAATGCATGGACGCGCTGCCCAATATCGGCCTGCCGGCGATCATCCGCCCCGCCTTCACCATGGGCGGCACCGGCGGCGGCGTCGCCTATAACCGCGAGGACTACGAGCGGATCTGCAAATCCGGCCTCGACGCCTCGCCCGTCTCCCAGATCCTGATCGACGAATCCCTGCTCGGCTGGAAGGAGTTCGAGATGGAGGTGGTCCGCGACACCGCGGACAACTGCATCATCATCTGCTCCATCGAGAACGTCGACCCGATGGGCGTGCATACCGGCGACTCGATCACCGTCGCCCCGGCGCTGACCCTGACCGACAAGGAATACCAGCGGATGCGCAACGCCTCGATCGCGGTGCTGCGCGAAATCGGGGTGGAGACCGGCGGCTCCAACGTGCAGTTCGCCATGCAGCCCGAGACCGGGCGCATGGTGGTGATCGAGATGAACCCGCGGGTCTCGCGCTCCTCCGCGCTGGCCTCCAAGGCCACCGGCTTCCCCATCGCCAAGGTCGCGGCCAAGCTGGCCGTGGGCTACACGCTGGACGAGTTGGACAACGACATCACCAAGGTCACGCCGGCGAGCTTCGAGCCGTCCATCGACTACGTGGTCACCAAGATCCCGCGCTTCGCCTTCGAGAAGTTCCCGGGCGCCAAGCCCGACCTGACCACCGCCATGAAGTCGGTGGGCGAGGCGATGGCCATCGGCCGGTCCTTCGCCGAGTCGATGCAGAAGGCGCTGGCTTCGATGGAGACCGGCCTGACCGGCTTCGACGAGATCGAGATCCCCGGCGCCGACGAGGCCGGGGCCGACCGCAAGCGCGCCGTGATCGCCGCGCTGTCGAAGGCCACCCCGGACCGCATCCGCGTCGTCGCCCAGGCGATGCGCGAAGGCCTGACCAACGCCGAAATCCAGCGCGCCACCTCCTTCGACCCCTGGTTCCTCGACCGCATCGCCGAGATCGTGGACATGGAGGCGAAGCTGATCGCCGACGGCCTGCCCTCCGACGCCCGCGCCATGCGGGCGGTGAAGATGATGGGCTTTTCCGACGCGCGGCTCGCCAAGCTGTGCAACCTGCCCGAGGACCGGATTCGCCAGACCCGGCACGCCATGGGCGTGCGCCCGGTCTACAAGCGCATCGACACCTGCGCGGCGGAGTTCGAGGCCCAGACCCCCTACATGTATTCGACCTACGAGGCCGACGCGATGGGCTGGGTCGAGTGCGAGGCCCGGCCGTCGGACCGCAAGAAGGTCGCGATCCTCGGCGGCGGCCCGAACCGGATCGGCCAGGGCATCGAGTTCGACTATTGCTGCTGCCACGCCTGCTTCGCGCTGACCGAAGCCGGCTATGAGACCATCATGGTCAACTGCAACCCGGAGACGGTGTCGACCGACTACGACACCTCGGACCGGCTGTATTTCGAACCGCTGACCGAGGAGACGGTGCTCGAAATCCTGCTCAAGGAGCAGGAGAACGGCACGCTGCACGGGGTGATCGTGCAGTTCGGCGGCCAGACGCCGCTGAAGCTCGCCCGGGCGCTGGAAGCCGCCGACATCCCGATCCTCGGCACCACGCCCGACGCCATCGACCTCGCCGAGGACCGGGAGCGCTTCCAGGGCCTGCTCAACAAGCTGGGCCTCAAGCAGCCTCGCAACGGCATCGCCACCACCGGCGAGCAGGCGATGAAGATCGCCAACGAGGTCGGCTACCCTGTGGTCATCCGCCCGTCCTATGTGCTGGGCGGCCGGGCCATGGAGATCGTGCGCGACGACGAGGGGCTCGCCCGCTACATCCGCGACGCGGTGGTGGTGTCGGGGACCTCGCCGGTGCTGATCGACAGCTACCTGTCGGGCGCGGTGGAGGTCGACGTCGACGCGCTCTGCGACGGGGAGCGGGTCCATGTCGCGGGCGTGATGGAGCATATCGAGGAGGCGGGCGTGCATTCGGGCGACAGCGCCTGCTCGCTCCCCCCCTATTCGCTGAGCCGCGAGATGGTCGACGAGCTCAAGCTCCAGGCCGAGAAGCTGGCGCTGGGGCTCGACGTGGTCGGGCTGATGAACGTGCAGTTCGCGATCAAGGACGGGGTGATCTACGTCCTTGAGGTCAATCCCCGCGCCTCGCGCACCGTGCCCTTCGTGGCCAAGGCCGTGGGTTCGCCCATCGCCGCCATCGCCGCCCGGGTCATGGCCGGGGAGACGCTGGACGGCTTCACGCTGAAGTCGCCGGACATCCCGCGTTTCGCGGTCAAGGAAGCCGTGCTGCCCTTCGCCCGCTTCCCCGGCGTCGACACCCTGCTGGGGCCGGAGATGCGGTCGACCGGCGAGGTCATGGGCCTCGACGTCTCCTTCGACCGGGCCTTCCTCAAGTCCCAGATCGGGGCGGGCGTGGCCCTGCCGGAAGGCGGGCGGGCGTTCCTGTCGGTGAAGGACGCCGACAAGGCCGCGATCCTCGACGCCGCGCGGACGGTGGCCGAGCTGGGCTTCTCGATCCTCGCCACCGACGGCACCGCCGCCTATCTGCGCGAGCAGGGGGTGCAGGCCGAGACGGTGAAGAAGGTCTATGAAGGCCGGCCCAACATCGTCGACCGGATGAAGGACGGCGAAGTGGCCTTGGTGTTCAACACCACCGAGGGCGCGCAGTCGGTCTACGATTCCAAGGAGCTGCGGTCCGTCGCGCTCTATTCCGGGATCCCCTATTACACCACCGCCGCCGGGGCCCGCGCCGCGGCCCGGGCGATCCGGGCGCGACGGTCGGGCGCGCTCGACGTGGCGCCGCTGCAGCGCTACCTTCCCTGAACGATCCGGCCGGCGGGGGTTCGCCCCCCGCCGCGCCCCCGCGCCGGCCCGGCGACCGCGGCCCGCGCCCCCGTTCCCGACCGCGACGGAGCCCCGTTTCCGTGACCGATCCCGTCCCCTCCGTGCATCTGGTGAAGCTCTGCGTGGGGGCCGAGCGGGTCGAGGATCTGGAGACCTGGCAGCGCGCCCGCGCCGCCGAGCGGCTGGCCACGGGCCGCGACCCCCGCCCCCGCCACGTCACCCGCATGTGGCCGAAGCGGGAGGCGGAACTGCTCGCCGGCGGCTCTCTCTACTGGGTGTTCAAGGGCCAGGTGCTCGCCCGCCAGCGCATCGAGGCGCTGGAGCGGGTGGAGGGAGAGGACGGCGTCGCCCGCTGCGCCATCGTGCTGGGCGCCGAGGTGATCCGCACCGAGGCCGCGCCGCGCCGCCCGTTCCAGGGCTGGCGCTACCTGCCGGCCGACGCCGCGCCGGCGGACCTGGATCGCTCCGCAGGCTCCGACGCCGCCGAGCTGCCGCCCGAACTGCGCCGGGCGCTGGCCGATATCGGCGTGCGCTGACCGACGGAAGGAGGCGGGACCATGCTGGAAGTCAGCCCGATCCTCGACGCGGCACTGACGCCGCTGCGCGAAGTCCATGTCGCCGACCTGCTGACCCGTATGGCCCGGGCCATCGCCTCGGGCGCCGAGGTGACGCCGGAGCCGTGGCGCCGCGCCGCCGACGGGCGGGCGCTGCGGGCCGGGGCGCTCGCCCTGCCCTCCCGCCACGATTTCGAGGCGGAGACCGCGGGGCGCATCGCCCACCCGGTCGTCGAATCCCGCCTGCCGGCGACGGTGGCGGAGCGATTCTCGCCGATCATCGCCTCCTCGGCCGGCGAGGGCGACTGGCATGCGGAGGACGGGCCGGCGCCGCTGGTCATCGGCGCCTTCCGATGGAACCGCGCCGACCTGGTGCTGGCCCCGGCGGAACGCGGGCTGGACTTCGCGCCGCTGCGCCATTGGTTCCTTGAATATTCGCAGCCGGGCATGACCGACGAGGCGCCGGAGCTTTTCGGCGTGCTGCACGCGCTGGACGATCCGCGGCCCTGGCCCTCGACCCGCGCCGGCGCGGCCCCCACCGGTTCGGTCGCGTTGCGCATCGACTTCGGATCGGCCCCGGTGGCCGCGGTGGCGGCGCTGGCCGAAACCGTGGCGGAGGTCGGCGCGGCGCTGGCCCAGCTTCGCGACGGGGCCGACTGAACGGGGCCGACTGAACGGGGCGGGCTGAACCGCACCGCCCCTCCCAGCCCGACGCCCCGCCTACAGGACCAGGCCGCCCGCCGCGTCCCCGCCGCCGACGGGGACGTTGTCCACCAGCCGCGCGTCGCCCAGCCGGATCGCGGCGAAGACCCGGGCCGGACGCTCCGCGTCCCAGGTCTCGATCTCCTCCAGCGTTTCGGCGTCGCGCAGGTCGAGATACTCCACCTCCGCCCCCGCATCCGCCAGCCGGTCCGCGGCCTCGTCCAGCGCCGGGTCAGGCGCCTCGCCCGCCTCGATGGACGCGGCGGCGCGCCCGATCTCCCGCCACAGCCGGACGGCGCAGGCGCGGTCGGCGCCCGACAGGCCGGCGGCCTCGTCGGAGAAGGCCAGCCCGTCCATGTCCCGCTCCGTCGGCGCGTCGCGCACCTCGGTCGGCTGGGCCAGATCGGCGGAGACCCGGCGCATGATCGCCAGCCGCTGCCAGTCCCGTTCCGGGTAATAGGCGAAATCCGCCTGGGCCTGGCTGAACAGCCGCACCGCCGACAGCGCGTAGGCGGAGAACAGGCCCGGCCGGTCCTCCCCGCACATCACCTCGCCCATCGCGCCGATATCGAGCCGCGTGGTCGCCTCCTCCGGTCGCAGCGCGCCCTGGGAGGGGATGTAGAGCGCGTCGGCCCCGGCCTCGTCCGCCTGCTCGCACAGTCGGTCGATCAGCGAATCCAGGGTGATGGCGGCGGCGTCCCCGTCCCAGTCGGCGGCGGCGACCAGCACCCGGTCGGCGCCGGAACGGGCGGCGCGGATCACCGCGGCGTGCCCCTCGTGCAGGTTGGGGCCCACGGGGGCGAGCGCCACGGTTTCGCCGAAGGCGCGCCAGGACCGGATCCGGGACCGGAGTTGCGATGTGGACCGCAACAGCGGCAGGTTGTGCATCTTGTTCTTGTCCTTGGAGAAATTCTCGATCCCGCCGCGGAAAAGGTCAGCGCGCGGTCGCCGTCCCGCGGGACGGCCCGTCGTTTCCGCCGCGCCGCGCGGGTCGGCGCCGACCATCTCGGCGCGGGCGGACGCAGGACGCTATTGCGGGACAGACGACGATGCAAGCGGCCCCAGGCCCAGCGCCAGGCCCAGCGCGTCCAGCCGCGCGGCCCGGGCGGGGCCCAGCGCGGCGCGGCGCGACAGGCACAGCATGGCCTGGCTTTTCAGGATCGGCCCGTCCGCCAACGGCCGCAACCGGTTGTCGGTCAGCGTGGCGCCGGAGGTGGTGATGTCCGCGATGGCCTCCGCCGCGCCCTGGCGCACCGCGCCCTCGGTCGCGCCCTGGCTGTCGACCAGCAGGCAGTCCGCCACCCCGTTGGCCCGCAGGTAGCGGCGGACGAGCAGGTGATACTTGGTGGCGATTCGCAATGGGCGCCCCAGTTCGGCCCGCAGCCGGCCGGCCACGGCGTCCAGGTCCTCCACCGTCTCCACATCCGCCCAGGCGTCGGGGACGGCGATGACCAGATCGGCGAATCCGAAGCCCATCGGCGCCAGCAGGGAGACCGCGGCGTCGGCGTCGGGGATCTTCTCCCGCACCATGTCCTCGCCGGTCACGCCCAGATGGATGCGGCCGGCCGCCAGCTCCCGCGGGATCTCTCCCGCAGACAGAAGCGCGAGGTCCACGCCCTCCACCCCAACGACGTGGCCGGCGTATTCCCGCTCCGCCCCGGTGCCCTCCACGGTCACGCCGCGCTCGGCGAACCACTCGAAGCAGGCGTCGCGCAGCCGGCCCTTGGAGGGCAGGCCGAGGATGATGCGGTCGGGCGCGGATCCGGCCATGGTCACACCCCTCCCGAGGCGGCGAGCAGCGCCTCGGGGCGCACGATGCCGCCCACGGCGGGCAGCGCGCCGACGAAGCCGAGGCGCGAGGTCAGCGCGTCGTAGCGCCCGCCCCCCGCCAGCGGCGGCAGGCCGGGACGGTCGGGGGCGGAGAATTCGAAGGTGAAGCCGTCGTAATATTCCAGGCTCCGCCCGAAGGAGGCGTCGAAGGGCAGCGCCTCCGCCCCCGGCCCCAGCGCGTCGAGCCGGCGGGCCATGCGGTCAAGCGCCGGGCGCAGGGCGGCGTTCTCATCGAGCCCCCGCAGGGCGGCCAGCGCCTCCGCCGACGGACCCTTCACCGCCAGCACCGCCTCCAGCCAGTCGATCTGGGTGCGGGGCAGCGTGGCGCGGGCGTCCTGGACCAGCTCCTTGGCCCGGGCCAGCACGTCCTCGAACGGGCGGGCGCCGTGCAGCGGGCCCAGCGCGCGGACATGGGCGCGCAGCGCGTCGTCGCCCTGCGCGGCCGCGGCGATCAGCGCGGCGCGGGCGGGAGAGGGCGCGGGCCGCTCCCCGAAGCCTTCCAGCACGGCGCGGAACTTGGCGGGCCGCCACAGGTGCCGGCGCAGCGCGGCCTTCCAGCGTTCCGGCGCGGCCAGCCCCGCCACGGCGGCGAAGGCGATGGCGAGGTCGCCGGTGCGCACCGTCGCGGTGTCAGCCACCTCGCCCAGCGCCTCGCGGATCAGGGCGAAGACCTCGGCGTCGGCGGCGACCGGGTCGGCCTCGCCCAGAATCTCGACCCCGGCCTGGAGATATTCCGTGGGGCGGGAGGAGCCCGGCTCCTGGCGCCGATAGACCGGGCCGCAATAGCGGTAGCGGGCGGGCGCGGCGCCGCCCTGCATGTGCAGGCGCAGGACCGGAACGGTGAAGTCGGGGCGCAGCATCAGCTCCCCCTCCACCGGATCGTTGGTGACGAAGGCGCGGGCGCGGATGTCCTCTCCGTAAAGCCCCAGCAGGGGCCCGGAGGGCTGGAGCACCGCGGGTTCCACCGCCTGCGCGCCGGCGTCGGCGAAGCCCGCGTCGATGCGCGCGATCTCCCCCGCCAGCCGCGCGAGCCCGTCGCCCATGCGGCCGCCGGTCAGGTAGGCGCGATCGGCGGACATCGGCTCAGCCCTCCGCGCCGGAGGAGGCGCGCGCGATCATCGCGCGGACCTGCGAGACCAGATCGCCGCGCGGGATCTCCATCTGCGCGGGCTGGGCCTTCCAGTCCTCGTTGGTCTCGATCTCCGCGGCGAGGCGGGCGCCGAGCGCGAGGTCCTTGATCTGCACCACGCCGCGGGCCTGCTCGTCCCCGCCCTCGATCACCGCGACGGGGGCGGCGCGGCGGTCGGCGTATTTCAGCTGCTTGGCCATGTTCCCGCCGCCGAGGAACACCTCGGCGCGGATGCCGGCGGCGCGCAGTTCGGCGGCCATGGCCTGGTAGTCGCCCATCCGGTCGCGGTCCATGGCGGTGATCACCACCGGCCCCGCGGCCTCCTCCCCCATCCGGCCCTTGGCGCGCAGCGCGGCCAGCAGCCGGTCCACGCCGATGGAGACGCCGGTGGCCGGCACCGCCTGCCCGGTGAAACGCTTGACGAGGTCGTCGTAGCGCCCGCCCCCGGCGACGGAGCCGAACTGGCGCGGGCGGCCCTTCTCGTCGAGGATTTCAAAGGTCAGCTCCGCCTCGTAGACGGCGCCGGTGTAGTAGCCGAGCCCCCGGACCACCGAGGGGTCGATGACGATGCGGTCGGGGCCGAGGCCCTGGCGGTCGAGCAACCCGGCGATCTGCTCAAGCTCCGTCACGCCCTCCGCCCCCTGCGCGGAGGCGCCGACCAGTTCGCGCAGCCGCGCGCAGGTCTCGGCCCCGGTGTCGCGCCGGGCGGCGACGAAGCCCATGACGATCTCGGCCTGCTCGGCGCCCAGCCCGGCGCCCTTGGTGAAGTCGCCGCTCTCGTCCTTGCGGCCTTCGCCCAGCAGGGCGCGCACGCCGGCCTCGCCCAGCCGGTCCAGCTTGTCGATGGCGCGCAGCACCACCCCGCGCTCCGCCGCGAAACGGTCGGGATCGGCGGGGTCGAGCACGCCGGCCGCCTCCATCACCCCGTTCAGCACTTTGCGGTTGTTCAGCCGGATCAGGTAGTCGCCGGGCGCGATGCCCGCGTTCTCCAGCGCCTGGGCGAGCATCCCGCAGATCTCCGCGTCCGCCGCGGGGCTCGCCGAACCCACGGTGTCCGCGTCGCACTGGTAGAACTGGCGGAACCGCCCCGGCCCCGGCTTTTCGTTGCGCCAGACGGGGCCCACGGCGTAGCGGCGATAGGGATTGGGCAGGTCGTTGCGGTGCTGGGCGTAGACGCGGGCCAGCGGCGCGGTCAGGTCGTAGCGCAGCGCCAGCCAGCTTTCGTCGTCGTCCTGCCAGGCGAACACGCCCTCGTTGGGCCGGTCGACGTCGGGCAGGAACTTGCCGAGCGCCTCCACCGTCTCCACCGCCGAGCTTTCCAGCGGGTCGAAGCCGTGGGCGTGGTAGACCTGCGTGATCTTCGCGAGCATCGCGGCGCGCTCGGTCACCTCCGCGCCGAAATAGTCGCGGAAGCCCCGGGGCGTCTCCGCCCGCGGGCGCCGGGGTTTCTTGTCCTTGGCCATGGGCCTCGCGCCCCTCGCTTGTCGCATCTCGCGCGCCCGCGAGGGGCGCGTCCGCCTCCTAGCCGAAGGGGCCGAACGGGGCAAGGCGGGCGGGCGCATAGGCGGGTTGCGCGGCCGGCCTCCCCCATATCGCCCCCGGCTCGCCCGGAAATGGTCACGACCCGCTCCCACCTCCCCCTCACACGCCGGGCGGCGGGGGGAGGACCCCGCCGCTCACACCGGCGGCCGGGACGGATCCCGGCCGCGCCAGCCGGGCCGCGGGACCCATCCCGCGTCGCCGGCATCGACGAAGGAGACTCGCGATGAACTGGGACCAGGTGCAGGGCAAGTGGAAGCAGGTGGCCGGCTCCGCGCAGAAGGAGTGGGGCAAGCTGACCGACGACGAGATCGACGTGATCGCCGGCGACCGGACCAAGCTGGAAGGCAAGATCCAGGAGCGTTACGGCGTCGCCAAGGAGGAGGCCGAGCGTCAGGTGGACGCCTGGCTCGCCCGTCACTGAGGCCACGTCGCCGCGGCCGACGGACGGCCGGAACGGATCGGGGCCCGCGCCGGGGTTGGCGCGGGCCCCTGTCGTTCGCGGGCGTCAATCGCGGGCGTCGTTCGCGGGCGTCGTTCGCGGGCGGAAGCCGCGAGGCCCCGGGTCAGGCCCGAGGCGCGCGCCCCGACCGGCGCCCTCAGTCCTCGAAATGCCCAGCCGCCGCGAAGCCGCCGCCCTGGAAGCGGTTGACCGGATCGTCCGGCGCCGGCGGCGTCATGGCGGCGTCGAGCTTGGCGCGGAACGGCTCGGCGCTGTCCTGCGGGACCCAGCCCACATAGGCCGCATGGGAATTGTCCCACCACGCCTCGGCGTTGGCCGACGCCCCGTAGATCACCGGGCAGCCCAGCCGCGGGGCGCGGAACACCGCCTCGCACAGCCGCACGAAGTCGTCGGGGGAAAGCCAGGTGGCGAGCATCCGGTGATCCCGCGGCTCCGGGAAGCACGAGCCGATGCGCACCCGCGCCGTCTCGATCCCGAATTTCTCGTGGTAGAGCAGCGCCACCGCCTCCCCGAACACCTTGGAGACGCCGTAGAGGCTGTCGGGGGCGAAGGTGCTTTCGGCGTCGAGCCGCTTCTCCCGCGCATGGAAGCCGATGGCGTGGTTGGACGATGCGAAGAGGATGCGCTTGCAGCCCGTCCGCCGCGCCGCCTCATAGGTGTTGTAGAGCCCCGTGAGGTTGCCGTTGCGGATGGCGTCGAAGGTGTTCTCCACCGACACGCCGCCCAGGTGCAGGATGGCGTCGCAGCCCTCCACCACCTCGCGCACCGCGGCGAAGTCGCCCAGATCGCAGCGCATCACCTCCTCGTTCGGGCCCGCCGGCTCCATCTCCGCCAGGTCCGACAGGCGGATCGTTTCGGCCAGATGCCCGAGCCGGGCGCGGGCGAGCCGGCCGAGGCCGCCTGCGGCCCCGGTGATCAGCAGGCGCTTCAGTTTCATGGCGTCACTCCAGAAGCAGGGCGGGCAGGGTCAGCGAGATCGCCGGAACGTAGGTCACCAGCATCAGCGCCACCAGAATGGCGAGGTAGAACGGCCAGATCGTGCGCACCGCCTGGTCGATGCGGATGCCACCGATCACGCAACCCACGAACAGGCACGCCCCCACCGGCGGGGTGCAGAGCCCCAGCCCGAGATTCATCATCATCAGAATGCCGAACTGGATCGGGTCCATGCCGATTGACTGGGCCACCGGCAGGAAGATCGGCGTGCAGATCAGGATCAGGGCGGCCATGTCCATCACCATGCCCAGCGCCAGCAGCACGACGTTGAGCATCAGGAGGATCACCAGCGGGTTTTCCGAGATGCCCAGCAGCAGGGAGGTCAGCCCCTCCGGCACCCGGTAGAAGGCCAGCAGCCACGCGAAGGCCGAGGCGCAGCCGACCAGCACCATGACCAGCGCCGTGGTGCGCACCGACGCCTTCACCGCGGCCGAGAAGTTGGCCCAGCTCAGCTCCCGATAGACGATGCCGGTGATGACCAGCGCGTAGATGGCCCCGAAAGCCCCGGACTCGGTGACCGTCAGCACGCCCGACAGCACGCCGCCCACGATGATCACCGCGGTCATCAGGCCGGGGATCGAATCCACCGCCCGCAGGCCCAGCGCCTTCCAGCCGGGGAACGGCTCCGCCCCGTAGCCGCGGCGCACGGCGACCAGATAGGCCGCCACCATCAGGCACAGGCACATCAGCACCCCGGGCATGATCCCCGCGACGAACAGGTTGGAGACCGAGATCCCGCCCCCCGCCGCCACCGCGTAGAGGATCATGTTGTGCGAGGGCGGGATCACGATCCCGGCGATGGAGGAGGTGACGGTCACGTTCACCGCGTAGTCGGCGTCATACCCCTTCTCCTTCATCACCGGCATCAGGATCGAGCCCAGCGCCGAGGTGTCGGCCACCGCGGACCCCGAGATGCCGCCGAAGAGCATGGAGGACGCGACGTTCACCACCCCCAGCCCGCCGCGGACCGAGCCCACGGCGGCCGCGGCCAGCCCGACCAGCCGGCGCGCGATGCCGCCATGCAGCATCAGCTCGCCCGAGAAGATGAAGAACGGGATCGCCAGCAGCGAGAAGGTCGAGACCCCCGACAGGATGCGCTGGAAGGCGACGAAGAGGGGCAGGCCCTCATAGGCGAAGCAGGCCACCGCCGCGAGGCCGAGCGCGAAGGCGACCGGCGCCCCCGCGATCAGTCCGAGCGCGAACAGCCCGAACAGCAGGGTCAGTCCCATGGAAGGCTCCGGGTCGGGGCTTTGAGCCGCTGGAGAAGGCGGAAACCGGCGAAGAGCGCGCCCAGCGCGCCGAAGGCGACCAGCGCGGCGGCCCGCCAGCTTTCGGAAAGGCCGAGCATCGGGATCTCGCGCGTCAGGTTGGTCTGCACCAGCTTCCAGCCCTGCCAGGCCATGATGACGGTGAAGACGATGACCATCAGGTCCGCCAGCAGCCGCAGCGCGGCGCGGGGGATCGGCGGCAGGCTCTCGCGCACGAAGTCGATGGACAGGTGGCTTTCGTCGCGCACCCCGATCGCGGCGCCCAGGAAGGTGATGTAGGCGATCAGCAGCAGCGACAGCTGCTCCACCCAGGTCGGCGTGTCGTTGAGCACGTAGCGCCCGAAGACCAGCCAGCCCATGAAGGCCACCAGCACCACCATCTGCACGCCGGCCAGCACCATGCAGGCGCCCGCGATGCGCCCCATCCAGCGGTCGACGGCGGCGAAGGGCGGGGCGATGACGTCGGGCTTCGGACCGGTCAGGTCGTGAATGTCGCCGAAGACGCCTTCGGTCGGCGTCTCCGGCTCGGGGGGGGAGGAGAGGCCGGCGCTCATGCCGGCCCTCCGAAGGGCGGGCGCGCGACGGCGGCCCGCGACGCGCCCGCCTCCATCACTTCACCGCCTTGATGTCGTCGATCCAGGACTTGAGGTCCGGGTTGCTTTCGATGAAGCCGGCGTAGACCGGGTCCATCGCCGACTGGAAGGCGGCCTTGTCCTCGACCTCGTTGATCTGGGCGCCGGCCTCGCGGACCTTGGCGAGGCTCGCCTTCTCCCGCTCCGCCCACAGCTCCCGCTGCATCGCCGCGGCGTTGACCGCCGCCGCCTTCACCGCGGCCTTGTCCTCGTCCGACAGCGCCTCCCACGAGGCGGTGGAGACGCAGAGGCATTCGGGGATGATCAGGTGCTCGGTGATCGAGTAATACTTGGCGACCTCGAAGTGATTGGTCGACTCGTAGGAGGGGTAGTTGTTCTCCGCCCCGTCGATCACGCCGGTCTTGAGGCTCTGATAGACTTCGCCGAAGGCCATCGGCGTGGCGTTGCCGCCCAGCGCGCCGATCATGTCCACGTAGAGCTGGTTGTTCATCACCCGGACCTTCAGGCCCTTCACGTCGGCGGGCGTCTTCACCGGCTGTCTGGTGTTGTAGAGGCTGCGCGCGCCGCTGTCGAACCAGGACAGGGCCACCAGCCCCTTTTCGGCCAGCGCGTCGGAAAAGCGCTGCCCGATCTCGCCGTCCATCACCTTGTGCATCTGGTCGACCGACGAGAAGATGAAGGGCAGCGACAGGATGTTGGTGGCCGGCACGATCGGCCCCATCGGGCCCATGTTGAAATTGCCGAAATCCAGCGCGCCGTTGCGGGTCTGCTCGATGGCGTCGGGCTGATCGCCCAGCACGGCGTTGTGGTAGACCGTGGGGCTGACGCGGCCCGCGGTCGTCTCCGTCACCTCCTTGGCGAAGGCGTCGAGCGCGATGCCGTTCGGGTAGGTGGGCGGATGGATGTTCCACCCCCGCCAGTCCTTGGCGGCGAGCGGCGTGGCGGCGAGCGCCGCGAGGGCGGCCAGGGCCGCGGCCCCCGCGCCCAGGAAACGAGTGGTGTGGCGGGTCATGTCGATCCTCCCCGACTGCGGCGGCGCGCTCTCTCCCTCGGCCGCCTGCTACGTCTGATCCGTGGGCCGACCCTGCATATCATATGATGACTTGTCAACTGACATATGACGTATCCGCGCTTGCAAATCCGCCGCCGATTGCGGAGTCTGGTCCCCGCCACGCCCCGGCGCCCCGCCGCCGGGCCAAGCCCAGAGGAGTCGCAGATGCATCCGCGCCCGGTCGTCCTTCCCCACGCGGCCCTCTCCCAGGCCGACGCCGCCCGCTCCCAGGGCGCGCCCCGGGCCGGGTCGCGGACCCCGGCGCGCAAGAGCCTGACGGCGAAGGTGATCGAGGAACTGCGCGCGGAGATCCTGGGCGGGGCGCTGGGCCCCGGCGACAAGCTGCCCACCGAATCGGCGCTGATCGACCGCTTCGGCGTGTCCCGCACCGTGATCCGCGAAGCGGTGGCGGAGCTCAGGGCCGACCGGCTGGTGGAATCCCGCCACGGCGTCGGCGTCTTCGTGCTGGAGCGGCCGGACCCGGCCCCCGGCGCCATCCACCTGCCGCCCTTCTCCAAAATTTCCGATATGATAGAGGAGCTTGAGCTGCGCGCCGCGGTGGAGATCGAGGCCGCCGGCCTCGCCGCCCAGCGCGCCTCGCCGGCTCAGGAGGCGGAGATCGAGGACCTGCATCGCCGCTTCGCCTCCCTGTCACGCCAGGGCCAGCCCAGCGCCGAGGCCGACTACGCCTTCCACATGGCCATCGCTCGGGCGACCAACAATCCGCGCTTCGAATCCTTCCTCGCCCAGCTCGGCCGCCGCACCATCCCGCGGGAGAAGCTGCGCGACGCCTCCGGCGAACCCCTGCCCCCCGCCGACGCGACCCGGCTGGAGCAGGAGCACAGCGAGGTGGCCGACGCCATCGCCCGCCACGACGTCGCCGCCGCCCGCGCCGCCATGCGCGCCCACCTCGTCGGCTCGGCGGAACGCTACCGCGCGCTGGCCCGGCTCGCCGCCGCGGCGGAGCGGACCGACGACTGATGGCCCGCCGCGAGACTTGACGACCTCGCCGAGGTCATCATATGACTTGCCACGTTCCCGCACACGAACCGGAGCGTCGGCATGACCCCCGAAGACCTCAAGACCCGCATCGCCTCCGGCCTGCTGTCCTTCCCGGTGACGCATTTCGATGCGGACCTGAAGCTGGACCTCGACGCCTACCGGGCGCATGTCGAATGGCTCGCGGGTTTCCCCGCCGCCGCGCTGTTCGCCGCGGGCGGCACCGGCGAGTTCTTCTCGCTCACCACCTCCGAGATCGGAAAGGTGGTCCGCGCCGCCAAGGAGGCGTCGGGCGCCACCCCGATCATCTCCGGCTGCGGCTACGGCACCGAGATGGCGAAGGAGATCGCGGCCGAGGCGGAGGCCGCCGGCGCCGACGGCCTGCTGCTGCTGCCGCACTACCTGATGCGCGTCCCGCAGGAGGGGCTTTTCCAGCATATCAAGGCGGTCTGCGGGTCCACCGGGCTCGGCGTCATCGTCTACAACCGCGACAACGCCGTGTGCTCGACCGAGACGCTGCAGCGCCTCGCCGACGCCTGCCCCAACCTGATCGGCTTCAAGGACGGCACCGGGCAGATCGGCCTGGTGCGGGAGATCACCGCCACCCTGGGCGACCGGCTGTGCTACGTGGGCGGAATGCCCACCCATGAGCTGTTCGCGGAGGCCTATGACGGCGCGGGCGTCTCCACCTATTCCTCCGCCGTGTTCAACTTCGTCCCCGCCATGGCGATCAGCTTCTACGAGGCCCTGCGCGCCGGCGACAAGGCCACGATGAAGCGGCTGCTGGACGACTTCTTCTTCCCCTTCGCCAAGCTCCGCGACCGCCAGCCGGGCTACGCCGTATCGCTGATCAAGGCCGGCGCGGCCGCCATCGGCCACGGGACCGGCATCGCCCGCCCGCCGTTGACCACGCCCACGGCCGAAGAGACCGCGGCGCTCAAGGCCCTGATCGAGAAGGTCTCCTGACCCATGCGCATCGCCGAGATTCGGGCCCATGTGCTGCGCCACGACCTCGACCAGCATTTCCAGAGCGCGTTTTCCACCTTCGCGACCCGCTGGGCCTGCCTGGTCGAGGTGATCTGCGATGACGGCACGACGGGCTGGGGCGAATGCCTCGGCCCCTCCGCCCCCAACGCGGCGCTGGTGCGGGCCATGGCGCCGCTCATCGTCGGCCGCGACCCGCGGGATATCGAGCCGATCTGGACCGAGATCTACAACCAGTTCCGCGATCAGGGGCAGCGCGGCGCTACGATGACCGCGCAGTCGGGCATCGACATCGCGCTCTGGGACATCGCCGGCAAGGCGGCGGGGCAGCCCGTGCACCGTCTGCTGGGCGGCGCCTATCGCGCGCAGGTCCCCGCCTACGCCACCGGCGGCTTCCGCCCCGTGGGCCGCGACCGGGACGAGGCGCTGGCGGAGGAGCTCGCCGGCTACCGCGACGCCGGCTTCACCGCCTGCAAGATCAAGATCGGCTACGGGGTCGACGTGGACGAGACCTCGATCCGCCTCGCGCGCGAGGTGCTGGGGCCGGGCGTGGCGCTGATGATCGACGCCAATCACGGCTATGACGCGGTGGAGGCGATAGAACTGGGCCGCCGCTGCGCCGACCTGCGGCTTGGATGGTTCGAGGAGCCGGTGGTCCCCGAACTGCTCGACTCCTACGTGGAGATCCGCGCCCGCCAGCCGATCCCGGTGGCGGGGGGCGAGACCTGGCACGGCCGCACCGGCTTCGCCGAGGCCATCGCCAGGCGCGCGGTGGACATCCTGCAGCCGGACGTCTGCGGCTGCGGCGGCATCACCGAGATGCGCAAGATCGCCTGGATGGCCGAGACCGCCGGCATCCGCGTCACCCCCCATGTCTGGGGGACGGGCGTGGCGCTGGCGGCCTCCCTGCACATGCTCGCCATCCTGCCGCCGACGCCGCCGCGGCACAGCGAACGCGGGCCGCTGCTGGAATTCGACCAGACCTACAACCCCTACCGGGCCGAGATCCTCGTCGACCCGGTGACCCAATCGGGCGGCATCGTCGCCATTCCGCAGGGGCCGGGGCTGGGGGTGGAGATCGACCGGGCCGCGCTCGCCCGCTACGCGGTGGAGGGCTGAGCCATGGAACGGACCCTGACCGGCCCCGCCCCCCGCCTTCGCCTGCCCGCGGGCGCGACCGACACCCAGATGCACTGCTACGTCCCCGGCTTCCCCGGCGCGCCGGGCGCCCTGCCCGTGCCGGAGGGCGATACGTCGCCCGCCGCCTACCGGCAGGTGATGGACTGGCTGGGGATCGAGCGGGTGGTGGTCGTGCAGGGCAACGCCCATGCCGCGGACAACGCCAACATCCTCGCCGCCGTCGCGGCGCTGGGCGATTGCGCCCGGGCCGTGGCCGCGGTCGCGCCGGGGGCGTCGGAGGCGGAGCTTGCGCGGCTTCACGCCGGCGGCGTGCGGGGCCTGCGCATCATGAACCTGCCCGGCGGCGCGGTGACGCTCGATGCGCTGGAAGGCGTGGACGCCATGGCCTCCGCCATGGGCTGGTCGGTCAACGTGCAGTTCGACGGCGGCGAGATCCTCGACCGTCTGCCGGCGCTGGAAGGCATCCGCGCGCGCTGGGTGCTGGACCATCACGGCAAATTCTTCGCCGGGGCCGCGCCGGGCGAGCCGAAGATCGACGCGGTCAAGCGGCTGATCGACCGCGGCAACTGCTGGTTCAAGCTGGCGGGCGGCTACGAATCCTCGCGCACCGGCGCGCCCGGCTTCGACGACATCGCCGCCGTGGCCCGCGAGATCATCGCCCATGCGCCCGAGCGGGTGATCTGGGGCACCAACTGGCCGCATAATCTAGTGAAACGGGCGGAGGATTACCCCTCCGACGCCGACCTTCTCGACACCGTGCTGGGCTGGGCGCCCGACGCGGCGACGCTCGCCCGGATCGTCACCGACAACCCGGCCGAGCTCTACGGCTTCTAGCCCTCCCCCCGGATCCGGACGGGCTCCTCCCCGTCCGGACCTGGCCTGCCGCGCCGCTTCCCCTGACCGGGACGGCGCGGCTTTTTTTGCGCGCGGATGCGCGGCCGCGGACCGCGGGTCGGTCCGGCCGAAAGCCGACGATGTCGAAAGGGGGGATGGTACGCCCTACGGGACTCGAACCCGTGTTACCGCCGTGAAAGGGCGGCGTCCTAACCGCTAGACGAAGGGCGCAGCGGGGGCGTGTCTAATAGGACCGGGGCGGGATGGCAAGCCTTGCGAGGCCTCCGCGATGCGGTTTTTGGCGCGAGCCGGCGGCGGCGGGTTGGAGGGGGCGAGCGGGCCGCGTCGCCCGTCGGTCAGCGGGCCTCGGCGGCATCCTCGATCCGCAGGCGGACGCGACGTCGCCCGCCCCAATCGTCGATCTCCAGCCGCCCCGCGACATGCAGGGGCGCGCCGGCGGAGGCGGTCAGCAGCGGCCAGAGCGGGCTGTCGGCCACCCGGAACGCCGCGGCGTCCACGCGCCCGCCGGCGCCGGTCAGGGTCAGGCGCAGGTGGCTTTCGCCCATCGGCCGGGCGTGTCCGACCCGCACGCCGGCCAGCGCGAATCGCGGGGCCGGCGCGGACTGGCCCCAGGGGCCGGCGGCGTCGAGCATCTCGCACAGCTCCGGCGTCGCCCCGCCGGGCGCGACCGCGCCGTCGATGCGCAGATCCTCCGGCCCTCCCGCGCCGGCGCCCTGGCGGGCGAGACGCTCGGCCAGACGCGCCATCGCCGCCTCCACCCCGTCGCGCGCCACGGTCAGGCCCGCCGCCATGCGGTGCCCGCCGCCCTTGAGGATCAGCCCCTCGCGCGCCAGCGCCGCCACGTCGGCCCCCAGATCCACGCCGGAGACCGAGCGGGCGGAGCCCGACCCCGTGTCGCCGTTCAGCGCGATCACCACCGCGGGACGCTCGAACCGCTCCTTCAGGCGGGCGGCGACGATGCCGACCACGCCGGGATGCCAGCCCTCGCCCGCGGCCCAGACCAGCGGGCCGTCCGCGCCCCGCGACTCGGCCTGGGAGATGGCGGAGGCGAGCACGTCCGCCTCCACCTGCCGCCGCTCGGCGTTCAGCGCGTCGAGCCGGGCGGCCAGCGCCGCGGCCTCCTCCGGGTCGTCGCAGGCCAGCAGGCGGACGCCGAGATCCGCCGTCCCCACCCGCCCGCCGGCGTTGATCCGCGGGCCGAACATGAAGCCCAGGTGATAGGCGGAGGGGGCGGAGGTCAGCCGCGCCACGTCGCCCAGCGCCACCAGCCCCGGCCGCCCGCGACGCGCCATGACCGCGAGGCCCTGGCGCACCAGCGCCCGGTTCAGCCCGGTCAGGGGGGCCACGTCGGCGACGGTGGCCAGCGCAACGAGGTCGAGCAGCCCCATCAGCCCCGGCTCGGGCAGGCCCTTCGCGCGCAGCAGCCGGTTGGCCGCGACCAGCAGCAGGAAGGCCACCCCGGCGGCGCAGAGCGCGCCCTGCGCCCCGCTCTCGTCCTGGCGGTTGGGGTTCACCACCGCCAGCGCCTCCGGGAGCGTGTCGCCGCCCATGTGGTGGTCGACCACCATGACGTCCGCGCCCTCGGCCCTTGCGGCGGCGATGGGGGCGTGGGCGAGGGTGCCGCAGTCGAGGCAGATCACCAGGTCGGCGGCGGCGCCCAGCCGGGTCATGGCGGGGATGTTGGGGCCGTAGCCCTCGGCGATCCGGTCGGGGATATGGACCTCGGCGTCCAGCCCCTGCGCCCGCAGCCAGCGCAGCACCAGCGCGGTGGAGGCGGCGCCGTCCACGTCGTAGTCGCCGAAAAGCGCCACCCGCTCGCGCCGCTCCACCGCCGCCACCAGCCGCTCGGCCGCGGCGTCCATGTCGCGCAGGGTGGAGGGGTCGGGCATCAGCTCCCGCAAGGTGGGGGCGAGATAGGCGGCCGCGTCGTCGGGCGCGACCCCGCGGGCGGCGAGCACGCGGCCCACCACCTCCGGCGCGCCGATGCGCTGGGCGATGGCGAGGCCCATGCGCTCCACCTCCGGCGCGGGCCCGACCCAGCGGCGGCCGAGGGCGGAGCGTTCGACGTCGAGAAAGGCGCGGAGCGGAGCGGTCATGCCCCCGGGATTAGCCCCGCGCGGCCCGGAAGGGAATCCCCCGGCGCATGCAAGGGGAAGCCCCGCGCCCCACCCGACGAAGAGAGCCGCGCGCCGACCCGGACGAGCGCTATGCGCGGGCGCCCGCGCGGCGTCGCGGCGCGGCGCCCGGCGGAACCGTTGCCCGGCGGGGAGGGGGCCGCCCCGCACCTTCCAGCGCCCGTCCCGCGCCCGTCCCCGCATTCCCCCGGCCGCCGCCCGGACGCGGGCGCCCGGCCTCCGCCCGCGTCCGGGCCGTCGCGCGGCCCCCGCGCCCCGCCACTGGCGCCGCGCCCCGATTTGCGCGAAATTCCCCGCCGACAGCCGCGACCCACGCGGCGCGGAGGAGGAGACCGCCCCCCGTGACATCCGTTGCGACATCACCCGCCCCCAAGGCCTCGGGCGTCCTGAAACCCGTGCTATCCGCCGCCGAGGCGCTGGCCGACGTGCCCGACGGCGCCACTGTGCTCATCGGCGGCTTCGGCGGCGCCGGCAATCCGGTGGAGCTGATCCACGCCCTGATCGACCAGGGCGCCCGCGAGCTGACCGTGGTCAACAACAACGCCGGCAACGGCGACGTGGGCCTCGCCGCCCTGATCCGGGAGAAGCGGGTGGCGAAGATCATCTGCTCCTTCCCCCGCGCCGCCTCCGCCCACGCCTTCACCGACGAATACCAGGCCGGGCGCATCGAGCTGGAGACGGTGCCCCAGGGCACGCTGGCCGAACGCATCCGCGCCGGCGGCGCCGGGGTGCCGGCCTTCTACACCCGCACCTCCGTCGGCACCCCGCTGGCCGAGGGCAAGGAGATCCGCACGTTCAACGGCCGCGACTACGTGATGGAGCACGCGATCACCGGCGACTACGCGCTGGTCAAATGCCTGCGCGCCGACCGCATGGGCAACCTGACCTATTCCAAGTCCGCCCGGAACTTCGCGCCCATCATGTGCATGGCCGCCGAATGCGCCGTGGTGCAGGCGGTGGAGCTGGTCGAGCCCGGCGACATCGACCCCGAAACGGTGGTCACCCCCGGCATCTTCACCGGCCGCATCGTCCACACCCCCCACGCGGTGCAGGAGCAGGTGCTGTTCGAACAGGGAGCGCGCTACCCATGAACGCCGCCGCCAAACCGAAGAAGATCGGCCTGACCCGCGCCCAGATGGCCTGGCGCGCGGCCCAGGACATTCCGAACGGGTCCTATGTGAACCTCGGCATCGGCATGCCCGAGCTCGCCGCGCTCTACGTCCCCGAAGGCCGCCACGTCACCTATCACACCGAGAACGGCGTGCTGGGCTTCGGCGAGGGCCCGCCCAAGGGCGAGGAGGACTGGGACCTGGTCAACGCCGGCAAGAAGGCCATCGGCCTTTTGCCCGGCGCCTCGATCTTCCACCATGCCGACAGCTTCGCGATGATCCGGGGCGGGCATATCGACCTCGCCATCCTCGGGGCCTTCCAGATCGCGCCCAACGGCGACCTCGCCAACTGGCGGGCGGGGAACGAGGGCATCCCGGCGGTGGGCGGGGCCATGGACCTCGTCTCCGGCGCCAAGGAGGTGTGGTGCATCACCGACCACACCACCCGCGAGGGCGAGGCCAAGCTGATGGAGGCCTGCTCCTACCCGCTGACCGGCATCGGCTGCGTGACCCGGGTCTACACCGACCTCGCGGTGATCCACGTGACCGGCGGACGCTTCGTGCTGAAGGCCATCGCCGAGGGGATCACGGTCGAAGAGCTGCAGGCGAAGACCGCCGCCCCCCTGGTGGTCGAGGGCGACATCGAGGTGATGGCGCCCCCGGCGCTCTGATCGCCCCGCCCGGGCGCTCCGATCGGGGCGCCCGGGCGGCTTTCGGCGGCGCGCGGCGGCCCGGCGCCCGCCCCAGCGGACCAGGGTCCGGCCCCTTGGGCGGGCGTCCCCCCGACGGCTCGCGGCTGTTCGCGGGGCCGGGTCCGATCGAACTCGCCACGCGCCGCCGCCGGGCCCGCCGAGCGCCCGCAAGCGGCGTCCGGACGCCGGCGCAGCTTGCGGAATCGCCTGCTTCGCGCCATATTGACGCCAAGCGAGCCTCCCATCGGGATGGCGCGCTTTTCGCGCTTATGGCCACAGAGGACGAGAAAACCATAGCCCGCAGACCGCATCAGGCGCCGCCCACCCGCGACACCGGCCCCCGAGTGAACGACAAGATCCGTGTTCCGGAAATCCGCCTCATCGACCATGAGGGCGAGAATCGCGGCGTGGTGGACCCCCGCGACGCCATCCGCATGGCGGAGGAGGTCGGGCTCGATCTCGTCGAGATCTCGCCGAACGCGGTGCCGCCCGTGTGCAAGATCATGGACTTCGGCAAGTTCAAATATGAACAGCAGAAGAAGGCCAACGAGGCGAAGAAGAAACAGCGCGTCATCGAGATCAAGGAGGTCAAGTTCCGCCCGAACATCGACACCCATGATTACGACGTGAAGATGCGCAACGTCACCCGCTTCCTCGAAGATGGCGACAAGGTCAAGGTGACCCTGCGCTTCCGCGGCCGCGAGATGGCGCATCAGGAGCTGGGCCGCGAGGTGCTGGAGCGCATCGCCGCCGACACCACCGAACTGGGCAAGGTCGAATCCATGCCCAAGATGGAAGGCCGCCAGATGATCATGGTGATCGGCCCGCGGGCCTGATCCCCCGCCCGCCGTCCGTCATGGCCCGCGACCCCGCCAAAAGCCGCCCGCGCTACGCCGAACCGGTCCCCGGACCGCAAGGCGGCGCGGGCGACGCGCGCTTGACCGCGCCCGCCGCCGCGCGCAATTCCGCCGTCATCGCCGAAACACTCGCCCGCCTGCTGGCCGGAGAGCGCGGGCCGCTGATGGAAATCGGCTCCGGCACCGGACAGCACGCGCTCGCCTGCGCCCGCGCCCTGCCCGCGCTCACCTGGATCCCCACCGATCCCGACCCGCTGCATCTCGCCTCCATCGAAGCGTGGCGGGAGGCGGAGGGGCCGCCGAACCTCGCCGCGCCGATCGCGCTCGACGTGGACGCCGAGGCCGGGGACTGGTCCGCCGCCGCCCGTCTGACCCACGGCCCGCTGCGCGCGGTGTTCTGCGCCAACGTCATCCATATCGCCCCCTGGTCGGTGGCCGAGGGCCTCGTCTCCGGCGCCGCGAAAGCGTTGGGGCAAGGCGGACGGCTGATCCTTTACGGCCCGTTCTTCGAAGACGGGTCGGCCGTGCAGTCCAACCTCGACTTCGACGAGATGCTGCGCGGCCGCGACGCCGAATGGGGCGTCCGCGCGCGGGAGGAGGTGGAGGCGCTGGCCGCCGCCCACGGCTTCGGCCCGCCCCGCCGCGTCGAGATGCCGGCCAACAACCTGATGCTCGCCTTCCCGCGCTGACGCCGAACCGGCTTGGCGCCGCGCGCCGGCCGGCGTAGCGTCCCCTCCATGACCGAGAGATCCTGGCACGACATGGGCGGCCTTCCGGCCGGGCCCGTCATTCCCGAAGAACATGACTACGCGCTGTGGGAACGGCGCGTGGACGCGCTGCTGACGCTGGCCACCTCGAAGGGGAGATTCTCCGTCGACGGGCTGCGCCGGGTGCTGGAGGACATGGGCCCCGAGTTCTTCGAGACCCATACCTATTACGAGCGCTGGATCGAGTCGGTGAACCGCAACCTCATCGAATCCGGGCTGTATTCCACCGCCGAACTCGCCGCCAAGCTGGCGGAGGTGCGCGCCCGCGGGACCACCTACGGCGAATGCTCGCTGCCCCCCGAGGCCGGCTCATGACCGAACGGGTCCGCATCCGCGCCTGGTCCACCAAGGGCCTGCACGCCCGCGCGCCCTGGTATCTGCGCGGCAAGACCGGGGTGGTCGAGCGCCGGCTGGGCGCCTACCGCAACCCCGAGCAGCTCGCCTACGGCCTGCCCGCCGCCGAAGTCCCGCTCTACCGCGTGCGCTTCACCATGGCGGAGGTCTGGGGCGACCGGGCCGAGCGCCCCGACGACACCATCGACGCCGAGATCTACGAGCACTGGCTCGAACCCGTTGCGGAGGGCGACGGCCATGCCCCATGACCATCACGACCACGACCACCATCACGAACCGGGCTCGATGAGCCCGTCCGGCCATCCCTACCGGGAGGATCAGGACGCCCCGCTCACCTATTCGCAGGCGCTGGAAATCGCGGTGCGCGAGCTGATGATCGAAAAGGGCCTGGTCACCGCCGACGAGATCGCCGCCGCCATCGCCCGCATGGAGGCGCGCAGCCCCGCCATGGGCGCCGCCGTGGTGGCCCGCGCCTGGACCGACCCGGCGTTCAAGGCCCGCCTGCTCGCCGACGGCTCCGCCGCCGCGCGCGAGATGGGCGGCGACATCGAGGCCATGCACCTGCTGGTGGTGGAGAACGACGCCGAGACCCACAACGTCGTGGTCTGCACGCTCTGCTCCTGCTACCCGCGCTTCCTGCTCGGGCCCCCGCCGGACTGGTACAAGCAGCGCGCCTACCGCTCCCGCGTGGTGATCGAGCCGCGGCGGGTGCTGGGGGAATTCGGGCTCGACCTGCCGGAGGACGTCGCGGTCCGGGTCCACGATTCCACCGCCGACATGCGCTATCTGGTGCTGCCCGCCCGCCCCGAAGGCACCGAGGGCTGGTCGGAAGAGGCGCTGGCCGCGCTCGTCACCCGCGACTGCATGATCGGGGTCGCCGTGCCCCGCCTGACCGACGCCGCCTCCGCCGCCGCGCAATGACCGCGCCGGCCGAGCCCGCGAGCCCCCCGCCCCCGGCGGAGGGGTTCCGCAGCCGCGAGCTGATGGGCATCGGGCTCTATCTTCTGTCGGTGTTCTGCTTCTGCGCCATGGACGTGGTCGGCAAGCTGCTGCTGGAACGGCACGAGCCGATGATGGTGGTCTGGGCGCGCTACGCCTCGCAGGGGTTCTGGGCGGTGGCGATCATGGCCCCATGGCTGCCGCGCCTGCTGCGCACCTCGCAACCCGGGCTGCAGGTGGTCCGCGCCATGATGCCCTTCGCCACCAGCCTGTGCTTCTTCTACGCCGTGCAGCGGATGCAGCTCGCCGAAGCCGTGGCGATCTTCGAGGTCTGCCCGCTGATCATCACCATCCTCGCCTATTTCGTGCTGGGCGAGAAGGTCGGCCCTCGCCGCTGGGCCGGGGTCGGGGTCGGGCTGATCGGCGCGCTGATCATCATCCGGCCCGGGACCGACGTGTTCCAGCCCGCCGCCCTGCTGCCGATCCTCGGGGCGTTCGGCTTCGCGGGCTACGCCATCCTCACCCGGCTGATGGGGCCGCGGGAAAGCCACTGGACCTCGTTCCTCTACACCGCCCTGATCGGGGCGGCGGTGGCGAGCGTCTTCGTGCCCTTCCACTGGTCCACCCCGTCCTGGGCCGACGCGGCGGTGATGAGCGTCTTCGGCGTGCTGGGCGGGATCGGCCATATCCTGATGACCCTGGCCCTGCGCCACACCCCCGCCTCGGTCGCCGCGCCCTTCAACTACACCGGCCTGGTCTGGGCCGCGATGTGGGGCTTCGTGGTGTTCGGGGAATTCCCGGACCTGTGGACCTGGGTGGGGGCCGCGGTGATCGTCGGCGCCGGGCTTTACGTGTGGTGGCGGGAGCGGAAGCGCGCGCAGGAGGTTTCGGCATGAGCCCCCCGAAGGCCTCCGCCGCGAAAGCCGGCCCGCCCGCCCGGACGCGCAGCCTCGGCCAGCGGGTGCAGGACCGGGTGGAGATGGGGCTGCTGCGGGCGCTGGGCTTCGTGATGACCCGGTTGCCCACGAAATTCGCCTCCGACCTGCTGGCCGGCGCGGCCGGGTTCCTCACGCCGCGGCTGGGCTTCCTGCGCCGGCGGGTGGAGCGCAACCTCGACCTCGTGCGCCCCGACATGGACCCCGCCGCCCGTCGCCGGCTGACCGCCGGGGTGGGCGCGCAGTTCGCCCGGGCGATGCTCGAATACGGCACGCTCGACCGCATCGCCGCCGATCCCTCTCGGCTGACGGTGGAGGGCGAGGCGGGCCTGCGCGAGGCGCAGGCGGCGGGGCGCGGCGCGATCCTGGTCTCCGCCCATTTCGGGCAGTGGGAGGCGGTGCGGCTGGCGGCCCGCGCCGCCACGGGACGCGACTGCGCCATGGTCTACCGTCCCTACAACAACCCGCTGTTCGACGCCTGGATCAACCGGCTGCTGCATCATGCCGGCGGCCCGGTGATCCCCAAGGGGCTGCACGGCACTCGCGACCTGCTGCGCCATATCTCGCGCGGCGGCATGGTGATGATCCTGATCGACCAGCGCCAGACCGGGGCGCCGCTGCTGCCGTTCCTCGGCCGGCCGGCGGAGACCGCGACCGTCGCCGCGGAACTGGCCCTGCGCTACGGCGCGGCGCTGATCCCGGCGCGCGCCCGACGGGCGGAGGACGGGGTGAGCTTCGAGGTGCGGTTCGAGCCGGAGGTTGCGCCCTCCGACCCCGAAACCATGATGACCGAGGTCAACGCCCGCATCGGCGCCTGGGTGGAGGCCGACCCCGACCAATGGCTGTGGCTGCACGGTCGCTGGAAGCTCCGCGCCCGCGGCGATCAGGTCCGCGCGGCGCGGGCGGGGGGCGGGGCTCCGTCGTGACCGGCGCCCGGCCCGGCGGCGCGAGGCGCATCCCCCGGGCCTTCGCCGCGCCTCAGTAGTCCAGCCGCGCCGCGGCGATCACCGGGCCGACGCCGCGTTCCTGAAGGATCACCGCCACGCCGGCGCCGGTCCCCGCCTCCTCCGACGCATCGGCGGGGACGGGGGCGGAGAAGGTGGCCTCGCCCCGCCCGTCCCATTTGCCGAGCTTCATCCAGCTGCGCGCCACGTTGCGATAGGCGATCTCGCGCCCGGCGTTCTCGCCCCGGTCGATGAGCAGGGGGGCGGGGGAGTGAAACGGAACGAACCAGATCACGCCCGCCGGGGCCGGGTCGACCAGCGGGGTCACCTTCACCTCCAGCGCGTCCTCGCGCCGGGTCAGGGTGATGGCCGCGGCGCGCGGCTGGGCGGCGATGGCGCGGATCGCGGCGACGGCCTGGTCGCGATGGCTGCCCACCAGCCTCGCCTGCCCCTGCACCACCATCTGCGGGGTGTAGACCGAACGCGCGCTCGCCGCCTCGCCATAGGCGACCTGGCGGCGGGTGAAGGCGGGCATGGCGTAGACGTCCTGCCAGCCGAGATAGTCCCAGTAATCCACGTGCAGGGACAGCGCGAGGATGTCGGGACGATCCGCCAGCTCCGCCAGAAAATCGTCCGCCGGCGGGCAGGAGGAGCAACCCTGCGAGGTGAAGAGCTCCACCACCGTCAGCGGCGCCGGCGGCTCCGCCGAGGCGGGGACCGCCCCTGCGGCGCCCAGGGAGAGCGCCAGCGCGACGGGGCGGAGCGCGCGCGCGAGGACGCGCCGCGCGGTGCGGGTCGGGCGGCGGTGAGCTGCGCGGGCGAGCGGGCTGAACGACATTCGGCGCCTCCATTGGATGGCGGAACCCTAGCGACGGCGCCGGGGGCCTGCGAGTCAAGCCTGCGAGAGAGGGCGCGAGCGGACGGAGAGCCGGGCCGCGCGTCGGCCCGCGCGCGGGCGGCCCCGCGGCGCCCGCGCGGCGCGGAGACGGGGGCGGCTGCGGCCCGGTCTTCGGCGGCCCGGAAGGCGCGGGAAAATGGGAGGCGATGGCGTCGACGGCGAGCAGCGCGCGCCCCCAGTGCCGGCCCTCCCCCCCGGGCAGGCGGCGCGCCGGGGGGGGCGGCCGGCCCCCCCCCGGGCGCCGCGGCCCCGGGGGGGGGGACGGGTACGGGCGCCGCGCGCTGCTCGCCGTCGACGCCATCGCCTCCCATTTTCCCGCGCCTTCCGGGCCGCCGAAGACCGGGCCGCAGCCGCCCCCGTCT
>JAYZWL010000077.1:0-3448 GCA_036154955.1 Pseudomonadota bacterium
GGGCGGACGGGCGCGGCCTGGCGGGCGGGCCGGCGCGCGGCCTCCGCGGCTCGGGGTCCCGCGGCCGGCGAGCCGCTTGCGCGCCGCGTCGCCGCGCGCGCAATGGAGGGCGAGCGACCGTGCGGCCGACCGGGCGAGTCGCGCGCCCTTTCCCCCGCGCTCATCCGGACGCGAGCGCCTGACCCCGAGCCGACATGACCGACCCGATCGAGCTGATGGGCTACGCCGCCGCGGCGCTGACCACGCTGTCCTTCCTTCCGCAGGTGCTCAAGACCTGGCGCTCGGGCTCGGCGGGCGACCTGTCGCTGGGGATGCTGGTCGCCTTCTTCATCGGCGTGAACCTGTGGCTCGCCTACGGTCTGGTGATCGGCGACGGGCCGCTGGCGGCGGCGAACGGGATCACCTCGGCGCTGGTCGCCTCGCTGCTGGGCTTCAAGCTGCGGGACATGGCCCGCGCGCGGATGCGCGCAGCGGGGTGAGTCCGGCGCGGATGCGCGCGGCGGAGTGAGGCCCGCGCGCGGGACCTCCGCACAAGGCCCGCCGGCGGCTCAGTCCTTCTCGAAGAACCGCTCCTCCTCGATCTCGCCGGTCGCGCGCCAGCCGGCTTCGGCCATCGCGGCGCGCACGGCGTCGAGGTTGCGGGCCCTGGCCTCGATCATCGCCACGCCGCGGTTGCGGGCGAGCAGGCCGGTCATGCCGGCCAGCGTCGCGGCCTCATGCCCCTCCACGTCGATCTTGATGGCCAGCGTCCGCCCCGACAGCGCGGCGGCGGGGGCGAGGTCGTCGAGCCGCGCCATGCGCACCGTCTCCGCGCCCGAGAAGTCCCGACGCGCGGCCTCCTCCGCCGAAGGCGACAGGGTGGACAGGCCGGAGGAGCGCGGGTCGATGGCGATCTCCGCCTCCCCCTCCCGGTCCGAGAGCGCGAGGGCGTGGACGCGCACCCGGTCCCGCAGCCCGTTCAGCTCCACGTTGCGGGAGAGCTTGGCGCGGGTGCGCGACACCGGCTCGAACGCCTCCGCCGTCAGGCCGGGCAGGGCGAGGGTCAGCCCCACCGAGTAGAGCCCGAAATTGGCGCCGATATCGAACAGGATCTCCGCCCGCCGCGCCGCGCAGCGTTCGGCGAAGCGGGCGCGCTGGGCGGCCTCGAAAGGCTGGCCGGCCAGCATCCGCCGGTCCAGCCAGTCGGCCGGGTCCAGCTCCCACAACGCGCCCAGCCGCGCCGCCACCCGCGGCGAGGGATCGAGCCCCGCGATCCGTTTGCGGATGCTCCACCACAGCCTGCGCATCTTCGCCTCCCCTCGTGTTCCTGGACGCGGCCCCTCCCGTCGGACCGCGTCGTCCCCTCAGCCCCGCCGGGCCAGCCACAGCCGCCGGAACAGCCCGTCGCGCCAGCGCAGCGCCCGTCCGTCCAGGTGCCCGACGGTCGCCGGATGGCCGAGCGGGCCGTAGACATGCCCGCCCCCGGCGTAAAGCTCCACCACCCCCTCCAGCCCCTCGGCCTTGCGGGCGTCGGCGGGGATGAAGGGCAGGACCCGCGCCCGCGCATGGGCCACGTCCAGCAAATGCGGGTTGTTGGAGCGCCCCGACACCCGGCAGACCGGCGCCGCCAGCCCCTCGACCGGCCGCATGAAATGGTCATATCCGACCGCGCGGTTCCAGCGTTTGTTGAACCGCAGATGAGCGATCCCCCCCGCCGCCATGGCGCCGGTCAGCGTGCCGAGCCCGTGGGAAATGCGGCGGGGCAGGAACACGAAGTCATGTTCGAGCTGGCAGGCCCACGCCCCCTCCGCCAGCTCCACCGAGCGGCGGTAGCCGTCGGCGAGCCCGGCGCTGCGATGCACCTCCACCTCCCGCCCCGGCAGCAGGTCGGCGACCGTGGCCACCCAGGCGTCGAAGGCGTCGGGGTTGGGGTTGGGGTCGCAGAACAGGCGGATGCGCAGGTCGAAGGCGTCCGCGTCGGGGAAGGCCGCGAGGAAGGAGCGCGCGGCATGGCCGGCGAGGCACCGCCCGGGGTCCGGCGAGGCCACGTTGGAGAACAGGTTGAGGTTGAACGCCGCCCGCGCCATCGTGCCTCCCGCTGCGATCGGGGGGGCGCGCCCCCCGGCCCGGACCCTAGGAGCGCAGGCATGACGGAGCAACGTCCCCCGACACAGACGGCCCGACGGCCTCGCGCAGGCGCCTGCGGGCGGGGCCCAGGCGCCTGCGGGCGGGGCCGATGCTGACCGCGATCCGCGCCGCATGGGCGCGCGCCGACTTCGCGCCGCTGCGCGCGGCGGCGGGGCGGGCGGGGGACGCGGCGCGGCCTGCGCCCGCGGCGTCTCCCGAGGCGGCGGGTCCCCATCGCGACATGTGGATCAACCCCGCGTCCGGCGCCCTGTTCCGCGGCCTGCGGCCGGTGGCGGCGGGGCCGGACGCGGGCGGCTCGGGCCGCGCCGGGGCGCCTGCCTCCGACTGGATCGTCCAGGCGTTCCCCGCGCGCGCGCGCGTGACGCGCGCGATTCCCCTCTGGTATGGGGCGCGGGCCGACCTCGTCGCCCTGCTGGCCGAGGCGCTGCCCCGCCACCTGGCGCGGGAGGCGGCCGGGATCCCCGCGGACGCGGTCTCGCTGATCTCCCTGCCGCTGGGCCGGCTGGACGCGACGCAGGACGCGCTGGCGGCCGGGGCGTTCGCGCCCGCGCCGTTGCGGGTCCATGCCTGGGACAAGCTGATCGGGGCGGAGGAGGTGTTCGACGCGCCGCGGCCGGGAGCCGAGGCGCAGGGCCGGGTGGCGGCCCGGCTGCGCGCGGCCTTCGGGGTTGAGGGGGCGTCGCGTTCGGGGGCCACGCTGGCCTTGGGCCGGGCCGACGATTCCGCGCTGGACCGGGCCGCGGGGCGGGGGGCGCAGCGCCTCGACCCGGAATCGGCGCGGCTCGCGGACATCGTGGCGGCCGCGGCCGAGGCGTCGAGGGTCGTTGCGGGGGACGAGTCGGCGGCGATCTGCGCCCGCCTCCTCGCCCCGGAAATCCCTGTCGGCGTAACGGGAAAACCGGGGTCGGACCCCCGCGCCGAGGGGGTTCGCGGAAGCTTCGAATTCCTGTCGGAAAAGCGATAAGTTTCCGTCACGGAACGGCGCGGACGTCGCGAGGCGGCTTTTCAACCCTCTGATTTTGTTGAGTTTTTACCAAGGAGGAAAGATTTCGCACTTTCTTCAAAAAAGCGGTTGCAGCCCCCGGAGAATCTCCATATACCCCGCCCTCACAGACGGGGCGGCCAACGAAACGCCGCTCCGGACGGCCCGGAAGCGAAGCGAAAGCAACGACTTACCGGGCGGGCCGAAAGGCCCCGCTCTTTGAAATTTTGGATGGGAAGGGACGTGCGGGCGGTTCGAGCCTTAGTGGTTTGACCGGCGTTTTAGGACGCAACTGCACGTCGCCCGGTGAGGAAGGTTCGCTTAGGCGGGCTGGACGAT
>JAYZWL010000078.1:0-160462 GCA_036154955.1 Pseudomonadota bacterium
CGCCGCACGGCCCGCGTCGCCGCGCCGCCATCGCCCGCGACGCGCCGCGCCGGTCGCCGCCTGACAGGGCGCGCGCGGGCGGCGGGCCCGCCCGGCCCGAGCGACTGGGCGAGCCGGTGGAGATCGCCCGCGCCGCCCGCGACGTGGCGCTGGCCATCGACATCTCCGGCTCCATGGCCGCCCACGACGTCCCCGGGCCCGACGGGCGGCCGGCCCAGCGCCTGGCCGCGGTGCAGGACGCGGCGCGGCGCTTCGCGAAGGGGCGCGAGGGCGACCGGGCGGCGCTGATCGTGTTCGGCTCCGCCGCCTATCTCCAGGCCCCGTCGACCGAGGACCTGTCCGCGGTCACGGCGCTGCTGGCGAGGACCGAGGCGGGCATGGCCGGGCCGCATACCGCGCTGGGCGACGCGATCGGGCCGGCGATCCGCAGCTTCGAGGCGTCGGTGGTCGCGCAGCGCCTGCTGATCCTGCTGTCGGACGGGATGGACGCCGCCAGCCGGATGAGCCCGGTCAACGCCGCAGCCATCGCCGCGGAGCGCGGGGTGGAGATCCATGCCATCGACGCGGGCGACCCGGACGCCTCGGGCGAGGACCGGGGGGACGCGGCGAGCCTGCAGGCGATCGCGCGCCGCACCGGCGGCCGCTGTTTCTTCGCGGGCGACGCCGCGGCGCTGGAGGCGGTCTACGCGCGCATCGACGCGCTGACCCCGAGCGAGGTGGAGACGCTGTCCTGGCGCCCGCGCGAGGCGCTGGCCTGGATCCCGCTGACCGGGGCGGCCCTGGTCGGGCTGCTGGCGACGCTGGTCCTGCACCTGGGCGCGGCCCGCCGCGCGCGGCGCCGCCCTCCCGCCCCCCGACCCGACGCCCCCCGACCCGACGCCCCCCGAACCGGGGAGGCGCCATGAGCGACGCGGCCCTGTTCCCGGAGGCGTTCCACTTCCTGCGCTGCTGGCGCCGCTGCCGGCGCTGGCCGCGGTCCGGTGGCTCGTGCGGCGCGGGCGGCTGCGGGCGGAGGCGCCGACCGAGGCCATCGCCCCCCATCTGCGCCGGGCGCTGACCGTGGGCGGGGACGGGCGCGGGCGGCTGCGCGCCATCGACGGGGCGGCGGCGGTCTTCGCGCTGGCCGCGCTCGGCGCCGCCGGCGCCGCCGGCCCCGCCTGGACCCGCGCCCCGGCCCCCTTCGCCGCCCAGGCCGTGCCGGCGGTGGTGATCCTGAAGGTCGCCCGCTCGATGGAGGCGGCCGACGTCGCCCCCTCCCGGCTGGAACGGGGCAAGCAGGAGATCCGCGACGTCCTCGACCGTCGCGCCGGGGCGCGCAGGGCGCTGGCGGCCTATGCCGGCTCCGCCCATGCCGTCGTGCCGAAGACCGGCGACGCCGCGGCGATGGTCCCGTTTCTCGACGCGCTGACGCCGGAGGTGATGCCGGTGGACGGCGACCGGGCGGCCGAGGCGCTGGCGCCGGCGGCGGGGCTGTCGGCGGCGGCGACCCTCGCCTCCGGCGCGGCGCGGACCGGGGGCCGGCGGACTGGTTCCTCACCCCCGACCAGCAGGGGCGGCTGGCCGCCGACCCGCTGCGCCGGGACCACGCGCTTTGCCGCACCGGGCGCTGCAAGGAGGCGACGGAGGTCCTAGCCCGCCTCGACACGGCGCTGGAGCGGGATCCGGACTTCCCCGGCGCGGCGAAGGACCTCGCCCCCGCCCGTCGCATCGTTGCCTTCGTGGAGACCGCGCAAGAGACTGGGGATCCCGGCGACCAGCCCGAGCTGAAGGCCGACGACGCGGCCTATGACAACGTGGCCGACCGTGGCCAGGAGGCGCCGGCCCCGGAGGAGGACGCGGCCGCGGGGCTGCGCTCGGCCGACCATTGGATGAACGCGCTCGACACCCGCCCCACCGACTTCCTGCGCCTGCGCTTCGCGATGGAGGCGGCGCAGCGCCCTGCGGGCAGGGGCGGGGACGGGATGGCGGAGGATGCGGAATGACGCGCCGGTCCGCGCCTCTCGCCGCGATGGCGTTGGCGTTGGTCCTGACGCCGCCGTCCCCGGACCTCTCCGCCGGCGGCGCCCGAGCCCAGGGGTGAAGCGCGGCGGAGATCGAGGCCGACCGCGCCGCCCCGACGGCCCTCGCCGCGACGCAGGCCGCGCCCGTCGACCCGGTCCTGCGCGTGGAGTTCGAGACGACGGAGGCGGCCGCCGGCCAGCCGCTCGACCTGCGGATCACGGCGCTGGTCCCCACCTTCATGCCCAGGCCCCCCGACCGGCCGGGCCTGGAGGCGCCGGACCTGCTGGCGCGCCCGCCCGCGCGCGCCGCCCACCCGGTCAGCGAGACCGTGGACGGAGAGACCTGGTCCGGCGTCTCGCGCCGCTGGCGGCTGATCCCGATCGCGGACAAGGCCTTTGCGCTGACCGGCCGGACGGTGCGGGTCGCCTGGTCGGATCCGGAGAGCGGGGCGGCGAAGACCGCGGACCTCGCCCTCCCGCCGCTGGAATTCCGCCGGGTCCGGCCGAAGGGGACCGAGGACATGGACCCGTTCCTCGCCGCGCGCCGGCTGACCCTGACCCGGACGGTGGAGCGGATCGCGGCGGGCGCGGCCGGGACGGCAGGCGAGGGGGACGCCGCAGGGAATGACGCCGGGAAAACCGGGGCGGGCGAGGCCGAGCCGACGCCGCGCCCCCAGCCCCCGGCGACAGCCTCGTCGTCACCCTCGTCGCCGAGGCGGAGGGGCTGTCGCGCCTGTTCCTGCCCCCGCTCGCCCCGGTCCCGGTCGTCGACGGCGTCGCCGCCTATCCGGACCCGCCCCGGGTGGCTGAAACCCACGGCCGCGCAGGCCGCGGCGGGACGCGGACGGAGCGGATGGCGATGATGGCCGAGGGCGGCGGCGCGGGCGAGATCCCGGCCGTGACCCTGCGCTGGTTCGACCTGGAGGCGGGGGAGGCGCGGGAGGCGACGGTCCCGGCCGTGACGGTCTCGGTCGATGGCCCCCCCGGCGCGCGGCGCGGGCGGGGCGGCGAACGGGGCGAAACGAGAGGCGGCGGGGCGGTCGGGCCGCGTCCCAACGCCTTCCGGCCCTGCCACGGCCGCCTGCGCCTCGTCGTCCCGATGCGCCGCACCGCGCCCCCCTCCGCCCAGGCGGTTCGCCCGACCCGGCCCTCAGCCGCCCGGCGTCGCGGCGGCGTCGAGGAAGGCGCGCACGAAGGGGCTGCGCGGGCGGGCGCGCAGCTCGGCCGGGGGGGCGGCCTGCTCGATCCGGCCCATCGACATCACCGCCACGAGATCGGCCAGCGCCATCGCCTCGTCCTGGTCGTGGGTCACGAACACCGTGGTCAGCCCGGTCTCGTCATGGATGCGGCGCAGACCCGCCCGCAGCTCCCGCCGCACCGCGGCGTCGAGCGCGCCGAAGGGCTCGTCCAGCAGCAGCATCCGCGGCTCGATCGCCAGCGCCCGGGCCAGCGCCACCCGCTGCCGCTGCCCGCCCGAAAGTTGCGCGGGATAGCGGCCGCCGATGCCGGGCAGGCGGATCAGGTCCAGCAACCCCTCCACCCGTCGCGCGATCTCCGCCTCCGCCGGCCGGGTCCGGCGCGGGCGGGCGCGCAGGCCGTAGGAGACGTTCTCGAACACGGTCATGTGGCGGAAGAGGGCGTAATGCTGGAACACGAAGCCCGCCCGGCGCGCCTGCACCCCCAGCCCGGCGGCGTCGACCCCGTCGAACAGCACCCGCCCGGAAGAGGGGATCTCCAGCCCCGCCAGGATGCGCAGCAGCGTGGTCTTGCCCGAGCCCGACGGCCCCAGCAGCGCCGCCAGCGCTCCGGACGGGATGGCCAACGACACCGGATGCAGCGCGGGGGCGTGGTCGTAGGTCTTGGCGACGGCGTCGATCTCGATGCGCATGGCGGGTCCTTCAGGAGGGGGAGGGAGGGGAAGGGGAAGGAAGGCGGCTCAGCGCCGCCGCGCGGCGGCCAGCGCCCCGGCATGACGGCGTTCCAGCGCCAGCTTCAGCCCCAGCGTGACCAGCGCCAGCAGCGCCAGAAGGGCGGCGAGCGCGAAGGCGGCGGCGGAGAGATACTCGTTCCACAGCATCTCGATCATCACCGGCAGGGTGGCCGTCTCGCCCCGGATCCGGCCGGAGACCACCGCCACCGCCCCGAACTCCCCCATGGCGCGGGCGTTGCACAAAAGCACGCCGTAAAGCAGCGCCCAGCGGATGTTGGGCAGGGTCACGGTGCGGAACATCCGCCAGCCGGAGGCGCCGAGGGTGAGCGCCGCCTCCTCCTCGGCGCGGCCCTGCTCCAGCATCACCGGCAGCACCTCGCGCGCCACGAAGGGGAAGGTGACGAAGACGGTGGCCAGCAGGATGCCGGGCAGGGCGAAGATCACCCGCAGCTCATGCCCCGCCAGCCACCCGCCCAGCGAGGAATTGGCCCCGTAGAGCAGCACCAGCGCCAGCCCCGCCACCACCGGCGAGACCGAGAAGGGCAGGTCGATCAGCGAGATCGCGAAGGCCTTGCCGCGCAGGTCGAAGCGGGCGAGCGCCCAGGTCGCTGCCAGCCCGACCGCGACGTTGACCGGCACGACGATGGCCGCGACCAGCAGGGTCAGGCGGATGGCGGCGGCGGCCTCCGGCTCGAACGGCGCGGCGAGGGCGGGGGCGATCCCGTCGCGCAGCGCCTCGGCGAAGATCGCGGCCAGCGGGGCCAGCAGCAGGACCGCGGCGACCAGGGCGACGGCGGCGGTCAGGGCGATGCGGACGCCCGCCGGCTCGGTGGTCGCGGATGCGCGGGGAAGGGCGGGGGCGTCAGCCATGGGCGGGGCTCCGGTCGGGGCGGGGACGAGGGGGACGAGGGTAGGGACGGGGAAGGGCGAACGCCCGGCCGGGGGCGACGCGGAAGCGGGGCGGGCGGGACCGGGCGGCGCGCAGGGCGAGGCGGCGCGACGGGACGGCCCGGACCAGCGCCGCGAGGACCAGCAGCGCCGGTCCGCCGACCGCGTAGCCCGCCAGCGCCCAGCCCCACCCGGCCCCCGCCGCGGCGAGACCCGCCGCCAGCGCCGCGCCCCCGGCCATCGCCCGCAGGCCGAGGGCGAGGCCGAAGCCGGCGGCGTCGGGGCGGAGGAAAGCGGAGCCGTCGCCAGACCCCGCGCGATCGCGGCGGAGCGCGGCGGGACCGGCGGGCGAGCCTCCGTCGAGGCCGCGGCCCGCGGCCGGCGGGTCCCGGCGCGGCAGGCGGGCGGGGACAGCGGCCGCGGGGCCCGGCGTCGCGGGGGCCAGGACCGAAGGGAGGGGCGTCGCGGGCGTCGGTTTCGCAGGCATCGGTTTCACGGGCATCGGATTCACGGGCATCGGGGTCTCGGGCCTCCGGGTCTCGGGCATCGGCGTGAAGGGCATCGGGTCGGGGGCGCGCGCCTCCGGGCCGAGAGGGTCCGGGGCGGACGCGGCCGGGGCGTCCGGCCGGGCGGGGAGGGCGGGCGCGCGGCGGGGGGCGGGCCGCGGCGACCCCCGGGGCGCGTCGCGGTCAGACATCTCCGATCCTCCTCCGGCTCCAGACCTGCAGGACGTTGATCGCCAGCAGCATCGCGAAGGACGCGGCCAGCATCGCCACGCCGATGGCGGCGGCGGCGTCGTAGTCGAACTCCTCCAGCCGGATCACGATCAGCAGGGGCGCGATCTCGGTCCGGTAGGGGGCGTTGCCGGCGATGAAGATGACCGAGCCGTATTCCCCCGCCGACCGCGCCAGCGCCAGCGCGAAGCCGGTCGAGAGCGCTGGCGTCAGGGCGGGCGCCACCACCCGGGCCAGCGTCCGCGCGCGGGAGGCGCCCAGCGTGGCGCTGGCCTCCTCCTCCTCCCGCGAGAGCTCGGCGATCACCGGCTGCACGGTGCGGGTGACGAAGGGCAGGCCCACGAAGACCAGCGCCACCCACACCCCCGCCTCCGCATAGGCCACCTGCGCCCCCAGCGGGGCCAGCGCCGCGCCGAAGACCCCGTTCGGGGCGTAGAGCGCGCAGAGCGCCACCCCCGCCACCGCGGTCGGCAGGGCGAAGGGCAGGTCCACGGCCGCGTCCAGCAGGCGGCGGCCCGGAAAGCGGTAGCGGCTCAGCGCCCAGGCCAGCGCCAGCCCCAGCGGCAGGTTGATCGCCGAGGCGATCAGCGCCGCGCGGAACGACAGGCCCAGCGCGGCGAGCGTGCGGGGCGCGGTCACCTCCGCCCAGAACGCCGCCGGCCCCGCCTCCAGCCCCCGCGCCAGCAGGGCGGCCAGCGGCCCCAGCACCACCAGCGCCAGCGCCGTGGTCATCAGCGCGAAGGCCGGCCCGAAGCCCGGCAGGGGCGAGGGCGTGCGCAGCAGGATCCCGCGCATGGCTCAGCGCCCCCAGACCTGGTCGAAGATCCCGCCATCGGCGAAGAACCGCGCCTGCGCCGCCGACCAGCCGCCATAGTCGGCGATGGTGGCCAGCTCCAGCGTCGGGAACCGCGCCGTCAGCTCCGCATCCGCCGCAGACAGGTCGCGGGCCCGGAAATGCCGGCGCAGCGCCAGCGCCTGCGCCTCGGGGCGGTAGAGCCCCTCCAGATAGTCCCGCGCCGCCTGAAGCTGGGCCTGGGAGCGGATATTGCCCTCCACCAGCGCCACGGGAGGTTCGGCGAGGATGGAGACGGAGGGGACCACGATCTCGAACCCCTCCTCCGGCATCTCGTCCAGCGCCAGCATCGCCTCGTTCTCCCAGGCGAGCAGCACGTCTCCGACCCCGCGCCGGGCGAAGGTGGTGGTGGCCCCCCGCGCGCCGGTGTCGAGCACGGGGACATGGGCGAAAAGCGCCCCCAGCCAGGCCTTCGCCGCCGTCTCGTCCCCGCCATGGGCGCGCATCGCCCAGGTCCAGGCGGCCAGCACGTTCCAGCGCGCCCCGCCGGAGGTCTTGGGGTTGGGGGTGATGACCTCCACCCCCTCGCGGGTCAGGTCGCCCCAGTCGCGGACGCCCTTCGGATTGCCCCGGCGCACCAGGAACACGATGGTCGAGGCGTAGGGGGCGGCGTTGTGCGGCAGGCGCGAGGCCCAGTCCTTCGGGATCAGGTCGGAGCGCGCGGCGATGGCGTCGATGTCGGCGGCCAGCGCCAGCGTGACCACCGTGGCCCCCAGTCCGTCGATCACCGCCCGCGCCTGGCCGCCGGAGCCGCCATGGGACTGGCGGATCTCCACCGGCGGCTCGCCGGCCTCCGCCCGCCATTTGGCGAAGAGGGCGTTGTAGTCGCGGTAGAATTCCCGCGTGGGGTCGTAGGAGACGTTGAGGATCTCCAGCGCCTCCGCCCGGACGGGGTCGGAGGGGCCGACGGCCGCCAGCAGCGCCAGCAGCGCCGCCGCGGCGCGGGCGCGCGGGCGGGGGGCGAGGCGGGGGGAGAGGATCGGAAGGGCCATGGTCGATGCTCCGGGGTTCGGGGAGGACGCGCCTCCGGTTTCCCGAAATATCGACAGAGTTTATCGAGATAGGCGAGAGAACGTTCTCGCCGTTCTCAGCCCCGGCCGGAGCGGATTATTCTCCCGCCGCCGGGGCGAGGGAGGCGAAGCGTTCCAGGGGCCGCGAGTCGGCCATGAAGTCCGCCAGCGTCAGCGATTCCACCATCAGGACATAGGCGTCATAGAACCCGCCCAGCACCGCGCGCACCCGGCAGGCGGCCTCGTCCGGGCAGTCGTCGCAGGGCTGGTAGGCCTTGCGCGACAGGCATTGCAACGGCGCCATCGGCCCGTCGATCAGCCGCAGCACCTGGGCGAGGGAGACGGTCCGCGGCTCCTTGATCAGCTCATAGCCGCCGTTGCGCCCCCGGCGGGAGCCGATCAGGCCGCCGCGCTTGAGGTCGAGCAGGATGTGTTCGAGGAACCGCTTGGGCGCGCCGGAGCGCTGGGCGATGGTCTCGATCCGCAGCGCCTCGCCATCCGCGGCGCGCTCGTCGGCCAGGGTGGTCAGGGCCTTGAGGGCGTATTTGGCCTTGAGCGTGATCATCGCGGGCAGGGGTCCGGGACAGAGAGGGGGCGTGCGGGACGCGGCGGGCGCATCCTAGCATCGCGGGCGGGGAATGCGAGCGGTAATCGATAATCACGATAAACATTATCGACATTATCGAAAATCATGTCATGCTCTCCCCCGATCCCCGCAGGGAGGCGACTCGATGACATTCGACCGGATCGACCTGAACATCCTCGACCAGCTTCAGCGCGACGCGACCACGCCCGTCGCCCGCATCGCCGAGCGGGCGGGCCTGTCGCAGACGCCCTGCTGGAAGCGCATCCGCCGGCATCTGGCCTCCGGCGTGATCCGGGCGCGGGTGGCGCTGCTGGATCCGGCCCCGTTCGGGCTGGGCCTGACCGCCTTCGTGGTGGTGGAGACGGCGGACGGCGGCGCCGAAACCCGCGCCGCCCTGCTCACCGCCCTGCGCGGGCTGCCGGCGGCGCGGGACGTGTGGCGGCTGGCGGGCGGGCAGGATCACATGCTGCGGGTGGTGGTGGCCGACATGCCGGCCTTCGACCGGTTCTGCGAGGCGCTCACCGCCGCCGCCCCGGTCCGCGCCCTGCGCGCCTTCTTCGCGACGGAGCAGGTGCAGGCCTCCACCGCGCTGCCCATCGGGCCGTCCGCCGAGGCCCTCCCCCTCCGCTGATCCGGCCTCCCCGCCGACGCCGATCCGGGGGCCGTCCCGGACCTGCCGCGCGACGCGCGCGCCGATTCCGTGGGCGCGCCCGCTTCCCGGCGCCGCCGCCTTGGGCGCCCGCCGCCGCCCCACGCGGCATTTCCGCTGCCGACCCTGCGTCGCGCGCATTCATTTGTGGACAGGCGAGGGCCGATTTCGCAGGCTTCGCGCCGGGACGCGGAGCCAACCGCGCCCGAGACAGGAAGCCGGGCCCGACCCCGGCCCCGGACCCAAGGCCGCGACCAACAGCGCGGCGCGCACAACAGCGGAGGCGCGACGATGAATTATCTCAGCAGACTGGCCGCGACGGGGCTCGCGGCCGCGATCCTCGCCGGCCCGGCGCTGGCCCCGGCCCCGGCCTACGCGGCCCCGCCCGCCGATACCTTCGTGATGGCCAAGGACGTCTCCGACATCATCACGCTCGACCCCGCCGAGGTCTTCGAGTTCTCCGGCGGCGAGGTCATCGCCCAGATCTACGACCGCCTGATGTGGTTCGAACCCTCCGACATGGCCACCCTGGTCTGCGGCGTGTGCGAGACCTACGACGTGTCCGAGGACGGCAAGTCGATCACCTTCGCGATCCGCGACGGTCTGACCTTCGAAAGCGGCAACCCGCTGACCGCCGAGGACGTGGTCTATTCGCTGCGCCGGGTGGTGAAGCTGAACAAGACCCCCTCCTTCATCGTCACCCAGTTCGGCTGGACGCCCGAGAACGTGGACGAGCTGGTGCGGGTCGAGGACGGCAAGGCCGTGCTGTCGATCACCGAGGAGTTCTCGCCCGCGCTGGTGCTGAACGCGCTGTCGGCCGGCATCGCCTCCATCGTCGACATGAAGACGGTCGAGGCCAACGCGGTCGACGGCGACATGGGCTACGCCTGGCTCAAGAACCACTCCGCCGGCTCGGGCCCGTTCAAGCTGCAGGCCTGGAAGGCGAACGAGCTGGTCTCGATGACCGCGAACGAGGGCTTCCGCGAGGGCGCGCCGGGCGTCAAGCGGGTCATCATCCGCCATGTGGCCGAGCCCAGCGCCCAGCGCCTGCTGATCGAGAAGGGCGACATCGACCTCGCCCGCGACCTGACCCCGGACATGGTGGCCGCGCTCGAGTCCGACGCCGGCCTGAAGGTGCAGACCGACGCCAAGGCGGCCGAGATCTACATGGCCTTCAACCAGTCGGACGAGATCCTGTCCAACCCCAAGGTGGCCGAGGCGATCCGCTATCTGGTGGACTACAAGGGCATGGCCGACACCTTCCTGAAGGGCCAGTTCAAGGTCCATCAGGCGGCCTGGCCGGAAGGGATGTGGGCGGCCTACAACGAAACGCCCTACTATTTCGACGTCGAGAAGGCCAAGGGCCTGCTGGCCGAGGCCGGCTATCCCGACGGGTTCGAGATCCACATGGACACGCTCAACCAGTCGCCCTACCCGGAGATCGCCCAGGCCTTGCAGGGCACGCTGGCGCAGGCCGGCATCAAGGTCGAGATCTCGACCGCCGAGGGCAAGACGTTGTGGCCGATGTATCGGGCGCGCAAGCATCAGCTGATCCTCGCGCAGTGGTCGCCGGACTACACCGACCCGCATTCGAACCTCGACGCCTTCGCGCACAACCCGGACAACCGGCTGGAGGCCAAGCTCACCGGCGTTCTGGCCTGGCGCAACGCCTGGGCGGACGAGGAGATGAACGCCATGGTCGTCGCGGCCCGCAACGAGACCGACGTCGCCAAGCGCGAGGCGCTCTACAAGGACATCCAGTCCAAGCTGATGCATGAGGGCCCCTACGCCATCATGTTCCAGCAGACCGAGCAGGCGGTGATGCGCAAGGAGGTGGAGGGCTTCGTCTCCGGCCCGACCTTCGACCTGATCTACTACCGCACCGTGACCAAGTAAGGCCGGAGCCTTGGCCGACGCGACCGGCGCGGCGCCGAAGGGGACGACCCCTGCGGCGCCGCGCGCCTTGCGGGCGGGGGCGAGCGCGCTCGTCTCGCTCGCGCTCACCTTCATCGGGCTGACCGCGATCACCTTCGTGATCGGGCGGGTCATGCCCACGGATCCGGTGCTGGCGGTGGTCGGCGACCGGGCCTCCGAGGCCGCTTACCAGAGGGTCTTCCTGGAGATGGGGCTCGACCGTCCCATCCCCGAACAATACCTGCGCTATCTGGGCCAGATCCTGACCGGGGATTTCGGCCATTCCATCATGACCACGCGCCCGGTGACGGAGGACATCCTCCGCTTCTTCCCCGCGACGCTGGAACTGGCCACCATCGCCACCCTGCTGGGCTGCCTGCTGGGCATCCCCATGGGGGTCTGGGCGGCGGTGAACCAGGGGCGGTGGATCGACCACGCGGTGCGGGTGCTGGGGCTCGCCGGCTATTCGGCGCCGGTGTTCTGGCTGGGCATGGTGGGCCTGCTGATCTTCTACGGCGAACTCGGCTGGGTCGAGGGGCCGGGGCGCATCGACATCTTCTACGACGGCATCGTCGACGACGTGACCGGAGTGATCCTGATCGACAGCGCCCTGCAGGGCGAATGGGACATCTTCCACAACGCCGTCGGCCACCTGATCCTGCCCGCGGGCGTGCTGGGCCTATACGCGCTGGCCTATATCGCGCGGATGACGCGCAGCTTCATGCTCGACCAGCTCGGGCAGGAATACGTGCTGGCGGCGCGGATCAAGGGCGCCTCGGAATTCTCGGTGATCTGGCGGCACGCGTTCCGCAACGTGCTGGTGCAGCTCATCACCATCATCGGGCTCACCTACGCCTCGCTGCTGGAAGGCTCGGTGCTGACCGAGACCGTGTTCTCCTGGCCCGGCATCGGGCAATACATCACCACCTCGCTGTTCAACGCCGACATGAACGCGGTGCTGGGCGGGACCGTGGTGGTGGGCATCTGCTTCGTGGGGATCAACATGCTCTCCGACCTGCTTTACCGCTTCGCCGATCCGCGGGCCCGCGCATGACGGCCGCGACGGAGACCGCCGCCGGGGCGGGGGGGCTGCGCGCCTGGCTGCGCTCGCCCTCGCCCACCTCCGCCTGGCAGGCGCGGGCGCAGCGGGCCTATCTTGGCTGGCTGACCTTCCGGGCCAATCCCATCGCCATGGCCGGGCTCGCGATCGTCGGCGCGCTGGTGGGCGCCGCGATCTTCGCGCCCTGGCTGACCGGCTCCCCGGGGCTGGAGCCGGATCTGGGCAACCGCCTGGCGCCGCCTTCGGCCGAACACTGGCTGGGGACGGACCAATTGGGGCGGGACATCTACGACCGGCTGGTCTGGGGGTCGCGGGTGACGCTCTACATCGTCGGGCTGGTGTCGATCATCGTGGCCCCGATCGGCCTCGCCATCGGCACGCTGGCGGGCTACGCCGGCGGCTGGGTCGACGCGGCGCTGATGCGCTTCACCGACATCTTCCTCGCCTTCCCCCGCCTGATCCTGGCGCTGGCCTTCGTCGCGGCGCTCGGTCCGGGGCTGGAGAACGCGGTGCTCGCCATCGCCCTGACCACCTGGTCGCCCTACGCCCGCATCGCCCGGGCCGAGGTGCTGACCATCCGCAAGGCCGACTACATCGTCGCGGCCGAGGCGCAGGGCGCCTCCACCTGGCGGATCCTGCGCAAGCACGTGGTCCCGATGTGCCTCGCCTCGGTCATCGTGCGGCTGACGCTGGACATGGCCGGCATCATCCTGACCGCGGCCGGCCTCGGCTTTCTCGGCCTCGGCGCGCAGCCGCCCCTGCCGGAATGGGGGGCGATGATCTCCACGGGCCGCGATTTCCTTTATGACCAGTGGTGGGTGCCCACCGCGCCGGGCATCGCCATCTTCCTCGTCTCGCTGGGCTTCTGCCTCTTGGGCGACGGGCTGCGCGACGTGCTCGACCCGCGGAGCGGCGAGGCATGAGCGCGCCGCTGATCCCCCCGCTGATCGAGGTCGAGGACCTCCGCGTCACCTTCCGCACCCCCCACGGCCCCGTCGAGGCGGTGCGCGGCGTCTCCTTCCAGCTCGGCCGCGAGCGGCTGGGGATCGTCGGTGAAAGCGGCTCGGGCAAGTCGCAGACCGGCCGCGCGCTCCTGCGCCTCTCGGCCCGCAACGGGCGGGTTTCGGCGAAGAGGATGGTGTTCGACGGCATCGACCTGACCAACGCTCCGGAGCGGGCCATGCGCAGGATCCGCGGCGCGCGGATCTCGATGATCATGCAGGATCCGCGCTATTCGCTGAACCCGGTGATGAAGGTCGGCGACCAGATCGCGGAGGCCTGCCGCATCCATACCGGCGCCAGGGCCCGCAAGGCCCGCCTCCGCGCGATGGAGATGCTGGAGACGGTGCGCATCCGCGAGCCGGAGAAGGTCTACGGCCTCTATCCCCACCAGGTTTCGGGCGGGATGGGCCAGCGGGTGATGATCGCCATGATGCTGATCCCGGAGCCCGACGTGCTGATCGCCGACGAGCCGACCTCCGCGCTCGACGTCACGGTGCAGATGCAGGTGCTGGCCCTGCTCGACGACATGGTGCGGGAGCGGGGGATGGGCCTGATCCTGATTTCCCACGACCTCAACCTCGTCGCCTCGTTCTGCGACCGGGTGATGGTGATGTATGGCGGACGGGTGATGGAGGTGCTCGACGCCGGGCGCCTGCACGAGGCGAGCCACCCCTACACCCGCGGCCTGCTTGACTGCCTGCCGTCGCTGGAGCATCGCCAGGACATGCTGCCGGTGCTGAACCGCGACGCCGGCTGGCTGGAGGAGACGGCGCGATGATCGAGGTGGAGAACCTGAGCGTCGCCTTCGGCCGCGGCGCTTCGGCCGTGCAGGCGGTGCGGGGCGTGTCGTTCCGGGTGGCCAAGGGCGAAAGCTACGGGCTGGTGGGGGAGAGCGGGTCGGGCAAGTCCACCGTCCTGCGCGCCATCGCCCGCATCAACCCCGATTTCGGCGGGACCATCCGGGTGCATGGGACCCCCCTGACCGCGAAGCGCAGCCGGGACGAGGCGCGGCGGATGCAGATGGTGTTCCAGGACCCCTACGGCGCCCTGCATCCCCGCCACACCGTCGACGCCATCCTGCGCGAGCCGCTGGAGATCCACCGCATCGGCGACAAGGACCGGCGCATCAAGGCGGCGCTGGCGGACGTGGGCCTCGGCCCCGAATTCCGCTTCCGCTATCCGCACCAGATCTCGGGCGGTCAGCGCCAGCGCATCGCGGTGGCCCGCGCCCTGATCCTGGAGCCCGAGATCCTGCTGCTGGACGAGCCGACCTCCGCGCTCGACGTCTCGGTGCAGGCGGAGGTGCTCAACCTGCTCAAGCGGCTGCAGCGGGAACGGGGGCTCACCTATCTGATGGTCTCCCACAACCTCGCGGTGGTGGCGCATCTGTGCGGGCGGGTGGCGGTGATGAACCGCGGAAGGGTGGTGGAGGAGCTGACCGAGGCGAGCCTGCGCGAGGGCCGCCCGGCGGAGCCCTACACGCGCCAGCTCATGTCCGCGACCGAAGGCTACGACCGGGAGGCGGTGCGGGGCTACGTGACCTACGAATAGGGGATGGGGAGGGCGGCGGCGCCCGCCCCCCCCGCGTGCGCGCCCCGCCTCAGGACGGGATCAGGTTCGCCCGGCGGAACTGGTAGGTCCAGGTCTCGGTCAGCGGCTCGCCGTCGAGCGCCATATACATGCGCAGCTCCGCCACTTCGTCCGGCCCGATCTCCAGGTCGAAGAAGGCCCGCCAGACGTTGCCGCCCGGCACCGGCTCCACGAAGGTCCGCACGATGCGGCCGGCGGAGGTGGAGGCGACGACCTCCGGCATCACGCCATAGGGGATCTTCGTCAGCACCTCGGGCCGGTCGAACTCCACCGCGATCTTCCAGGTGTTCTCGGGCCGGGCATGGCCGGGCTGCCCGCCCCGCCCGATGCGGGTGGAGACGGTCTGCGCGATGTTGACGGCCGGGTCCGGATGGCCGTCCAGCCAGTGCAGCCGATAGTGCAGCCGCCAGGCCGAACCCGCCTTGGCGGGGCGCTCCGGCACCCAGAAGGCGCCGATATTGTCGTGGATCTCGTCGTTTGTCGGGATCTCCAGCAACTGCACCGCGCCGCGGCCCAGCGGCGCGATCGGCTCGACCCACAGGCTGGGGCGGCGTTCGTAGTTCACCCCGTCGCGGTAATGGTCGAAATCCCGGTCCCGCTGCATCAGGCCGAAGCCGCGCGGGTTCTCCGCCGCGAAGGCGGAGACCTGGGTGGCGACGGGGTTGTTGAGCGGCCGCCACAGCCGTTCCCCGTTGGCGAGCCACAGCTCCAGCCCGTCGCTGTCATGCACCTCGCCGCGCCAGTCGAAGGCGCGCTCCCGGCCGTATTCGCCATACCAGAACATCGAGGTCAGCGGCGCGAGGCAGAGACGCGCCACGTCCCTGCGCAGGAACATCTGCGCTTCGACCTCCATCACCACGCCGCGGGTCCGGTCGCGCCCCCGCTCCACCGAGAACCGGAAGGCGCCGGTGACGGAGGGGCCGTCGAGCAGGGCGTGGACGGCGACGGGGGCTTCGGGGTCCTCGCTCTCGCCGATATAGAACTCGGTGAAGTCGGGGAACTCCTCCGGCGCGTCGGGCAGGGCGGGGTTGATCGCCACGCCGCGCGCCGACAGCCCGTATTGCCCCGACGCCCCGATGGCGCGCAGGTAGGAGGCGCCGAGGAAGGCGAGCCAGTCCTGCGTCTCCCAGTCGTCGGACCCCGACCATTCCTGGAAGCGGAAGCCGGCGAAGCCGCTGTCGGCGGGGAGTTTGCGGGCGGGGTTGTCCTCGGGCATCGAGAACAGGGACTGGTCGTAGGGGAATTCGGTGGCCTGGCCGTCGGCCACCAGATGCATCTTCACCGACTTCTGGAAGTATTGCCCGAGGTGGAAGAAGGTCACCGGATAGGCGCCGGCGTCGGCGAAGGGGGCCGCCTCGGTGCGGAAGCGGATCTCGCCCCATTTGGCGTAGTCGATGGCGGCGGTGACCTCGGGCATCGGCCGGTAGGGGGCCATGTAGGCGGCGCGGGCGGCGGCCTCGGCCCGGGCGACGAGGCCCTCATAGGAGAAGGCGAAGGGCTTCGGCATCGCGGGCGCGGGCGCGCTCTGGGCGAAGGCGCGGCCCAGCGGCGCGGCGGCGGCGAGCGCGCCCAGCGCGGAGGCGGAGCCGAGCAGGGCGCGGCGGCTGACGGTCATGGGGTCCTCTTCGCTGGTCTTCTGGCCGGGTCGGGCGCGGCGCGGCGCGCCGGCGGTTCCGTTCCGTCGAGATAAGCCCTGCGTCCCGCCCCTCAAGACATCGCGCATTCGGTCGCGCCCCCCCGGGGGTCGTCGAGCAGGCCCCCGCGATCAGGCGCCCGCCCCCTCCCGCGCCGCCGCGTCGGGCCCGGCGCCCAGCAGCAGGTCCAGCGTGCGGGGATGGGCGCGCAGCGCGTCGGCGAGGCTGGCCGCGTCCAGCGAGGCGTAGAAGGCGAGCTTCGCCTGCCGCAGCGCCCCCACCAGCCCGCAATTGCCGCGCAGCAGGCAGGCGGAGCAGTCGACCATGCGCCCGTCCCCCTCCATCAGCCGCACGATCTCTCCGATCCGGATCCCGGTCGCCGGGCGGGCCAGGGCCACGCCGCCGTTGCGCCCGCGGACCGAGCGCAGGATCCCGCCCTCCACCAGCAGGTTGACCACCTTCATCAGGTTGCTCTGCGACAGGTCGTGGGCGCGCGCGATCTCCGAGATCGGGGCGAGCCGCCCTTCATGCGCCCCGAGATAGAGGCAGGCGCGGAGCGCGTAGTCGGAAAAGCGCGACAGTCGCATGGGGCGGCCCGTGTCCTGGGGGAAGGGGTGGATCCGGTCTACGCCATGGGGGCGCCGCGGGCAATCGCGGGGCTGCGGGGGGCGGCGGTCCGGACGAAAAAGGGGCGGGCGCCCGGCCCGGACGCCCGCCCCCTCGCTTCGCCCGCGTCCGGCTCAGTCCATCAGCGACGGCAGCCAGGTGCTGAGCTCGGGGATCAGGAACAGGATGCCGATCACCACGATCTCGCCCAGGATGAAGGGGGCGACGCCGCGGAACCCGTTCTCGATCCGCGCCCCCGCCGCCCCGCAGGCGACGAACACGTTCATGCCCAGCGGCGGCGTCACCAGCCCGATTTCGGCGGTCTTGGTCATGATGATGCCGAACCAGACCGGATCGTAGCCCAGGCTCATCACCAGCGGGAAGGTGAGGGGCAGGGTCAGGATGGTGATGGCGATCTGGTCGATGAAGAAGCCGAGCACGATGTAGATGCCGATGATCACCAGCATCACCCCCCAGCGCGGCAGCGGCAGGTCGCCGACCATGTCCACCAGCCCCTGCGGGATCTGCGCGATGGCGAGGAAATAGCCGAAGATCATCGCGCCGATGATGATGGTGAAGATCATGCAGGTGGCGCGCAGCGTGGCGGTCAGCGCGTCGTTCATGCCCGCCAGCCGCAGGCCGCCGATCAGGGTGGAGATGACCAGCGCGCCCAGCGCGCCGACCGCCGCCGCCTCGGTCGCGGTGATGGCGCCGGAATAGATCCCGCCCAGCACCAGGAACACCAGCACCAGCGCGGGCCAGACCCGGGGCAGGGCCTCCATCCGCTGCTTCATCGGGAACCGCTCGGTCGCCGGCGCGATCTCGGGCCGGCGACGGACCAGAAGCTGGATGACGATCAGGTAGCCCGCCACGGTGATCAGGCCCGGGATGATGCCGGCGAGGAACAGCTTGCCGATCGAGGTCTCGGTCAGCACCCCGAACAGGATCAGCGCCAGGCTCGGCGGGATCATGATCGACAGCGTGCCGCCGATGGCGATGACGCCCAGCGCGAAGCTCTCGTCATAGCCGTAGCGGCGCATCTCGGGCATGGAGATCCGCGACATCGCCGCCGCCGCCGCGGTGGACGAGCCCGACAGCACCGCGAAGCCCACATTGGCGGCGATGGCGGCCATGGCCAGCCCGCCGCGGATATGGCCCAGCCACAGATAGGCCAGCCGGTAGAGGTCCCGCACCACCGATCCGCGGGCCAGAAGCTCCGCCATCAGGATGAAGAGCGGCACCGTCGACAGCAGGAAATGGGCGGCGGTCCGGTAGGGCGTGGTCTGCAGCACCCCCAGCATCGGCCCGAAGCCGATCTGGCTGAGCACGCCGAGCGCGCCGGTGACGCCCAGCGCGAAGGCGATGGGCATGCCCAGCGCGATCAGGGCGAGCAGAAGGATGAGAACGGCGGCGGCGAGCATCGGCGGTTCCTGGCGCGATAGAACGGGATCGGGGGACCGGCGCGCCCGTCAGGGGCGCGGCGCGGCGGGTCGGAAGGGGGCGGGCGCGGGGCCGGCCTTTCAGACGTCGTGGATCTCGGGGGCGTCGGCCCCCCGGCCGGCGATGTCTCCGCCGCCGACGATCTTCACCGCCTGCAGGCCCAGCCGCAGGCAGAACACCCACGCGCCCAGCGCGGCGATGGCCCAGGACGGGCCGGTGGGGATCGGCACCACGCCGGTCGTCCAGCGGTTGGCCGTGAAGTTCTGGATCGAGGTGCGCGTGGCCGCCCAGGCGATCAGCGCGAACAGGACCAGCGCCGCGACCAGGTAGATCACCTCCAGCGTCTTCTGCAGCCGGACCGGGAACATGTCGAAGAACACGTCGGCCCGCACATGCCCGCCGACCCGCTGGGTCATGGCGAAGCTGAGGAAGATCAGCCCCACCATCAGGTAGAACTCGGTGATCTCGTAGACGCCCGGCACCGGGCTGGCGAACAGGTAGCGTCCGCCGGCGTCGGCGCACACGAGCAGCATCATGGCGACCAGCGCCAGCTTGGCGAACCAGCCGAAGAAGGTTTCGATGGCGGTGATCGCGCGGTCGATGGCGTTCATTCCGGAGTATGTCCTGTGGTGTCGGAAAGGGACGGAGACGGCGGCGGGCCGCGGTCAGGGCGGTCGGGGCGGTCGGGCGGAGGGGCGGCGCCCCCGCCCCCGGGTCCCGGGAACGCCCCAAGGCCCCCGCGCCTCGCCCCCGGCCGGAGCCGGGAGCGCGCGCGGAGGCCTCAGGCGCCTCGGGCGGGGGGGCGGGCGCGGGTCCCGGCCTCAGACCGTGACCAGCTCCTCCCACTTGGCGGCGACCATCTCGGCCGGCTTGCCGAGCTTCTGGAGGTTGGCCTCCCAGTCCTCGCGCACCGGGGCCAGCTTCTCGGCCCAGATCTTGCGCTCGGCGTCGGGCACCGAGTAGAAGCCGCCGCCCTTCTTCTCCAGCGCCGCCTGGAAGGCGGCCTGGCGCTTCACGTCCTCCTCCCACAGCAGGTGAACCGTGTCCTCGCCCGCCTGCACCAGCGCCTGCTGGATATCCTCGGGCAGACCGCCCCAGACGTTCTCGTTGATGACGTTGGTGGTCGGGAACAGGCCGAGGTTGAGGTTGTCGGTCGACCAGGTGAGCTGCTCCTCCAGCCGGTAGCCCGAGGCGGTCGGCAGGTTGAACAGGGCCCCGTCCACGGTGCCGCGCTGGATGGCGGCGTAGAGGTCGGGGGCCGGGATGCCGGTGGCGATGGCGCCCAGCATCTCCACCGACCGCTCCTGCACCCCGCCCGAGGAGCGGATCTTGCGGCCCTTGAGCTGGTCGAGCGACTCCACCTTGTCGCCGCGCATCATCAGCTGATAGGCGGGCGTGGTGCCCGAGCGGATCACCCGCACGCCCTGGGGCGCGTATTCGATGTCGTTGAGCGTCTCGAACAGCAGCTTGTGCCAGGCGTCGTGCAGGCCCTTGCGGTCGGTGACGTTGCCGATCAGCGGCAGCGCGGCCACGGTCGACAGCGGCAGCCGGTCGGAGATGTAGAGCGGCGCGGCGTAGACCACGTCGGCGATGCCGTTCTGGCAGGCGTCGAGCAGGTCGGCGGCCTTGGCCAGCTGCTCGGCCGGATAGTAGTCCAGCTTCACGCGGCCGTCGGTCAGCTCCACCACCCGCTTGATCCACTCGCGGGTGTTGAGCGAGGACGAGTGCGTGGTCGGGTAGCTGTCGGCGACGCGCAGGTTGAATTCCGCGGCCTTGGCGCGGCCGCCGATGGCGAAGACCGCGGCGCCGGCGGCGGCGCCTTTCAGGAAGGTTCTTCTCTTCATGGGGTTTCCTCCAGGTTGGTTCGTCGGGGTGGTCGCGGCGTCGTCCGGGCCGTTCTGGCGCGGCCCTGCGACGCCGGCCCGTCAGCCGGCCGGCTTCGGGGCTGAAACTTGCGGGGCGGGCGCGAGGCCCAGTTCGGCCAGCACCTCCGCGGTATGCTCGCCCAGCCGCGGCGCGTGGCGGCGCAGCGTCCAGGGATGGGCGGAGAAGGTCACCGGCGGGCGCACCGTGCGATAGGCGCCCTCGGAGGGATGCTCCGCCGTGCCGAACAGGCCCACCGCCTTCACATGCGGGTCGTCGGGCAGGTCCTCCAGCGCGATCACCGGCATGCAGGGGATCGAGGCCGCGTCGCAGAACGCCACCCATTCGGCGTTGGTGCGGGTCGGCGCCGTCCTGTCGATGATCTCGTAGAGCACCTCGATATGCGCCACCCGGTCGGGCAGGGTGGCGAAGCGCGGGTCGGAGACCAGATGCCCGTGCCCGACCTCGGTCAGGAAGTCCCGCCAGTTGGCGTCCGAATAGGGCAGGATGCAGCAATGCCCGTCCGCGGTCGGGAACGGCTTGCGCCAGGCGTTGAGCAGGCGGCGATAGCCGGGCTTGTCCATCGCCGGCTCGAAGCCGAAGCCGCCCATATGCTCCAGCAGCATGAACTCGATCGCGGTTTCGAACATCGGGACCTCGATGGCCTGGCCGCCGGCCCCGCGTTCGCGCGCGAAAAGCGCGGCCATCACCGAATAGGCGATGGCCTGGCCCGCCAGCTTGTCGCAGATCACCGTGGGCGCGTAGGAGGGAACCCCGTCCCGCGCCGCCGCGAAGGCCGCGTAGCCGGACCCCGCCTGGATGATGTCGTCGTAAGCCGCCTTGTCCGCATAGGGTCCGGCGGCCGAGAAGCCGTAGGCCCCGCAATGGATGATGTCGGGGTTGATCGCGCGCACGCTGTCATAGTCCAGCTTCAGCTTGCGGATCGCCTTGGGGCGCAGCGCATGAACGAACACGTCGGCCGAGGCGATCAGCCGGCGCATCGCCTCCGCCCCCTCCGCCGATTTCAGGTCCAGCAGCACCGAGCGCTTGTTGCGGTTCAGGTGCAGGAAGTTGCCCGACATGCCGGCGTTGCGGCTGGGGCGGCCGGTGCGGATGGAATCCCCCGCCGCCGATTCCACCTTGATCACGTCCGCGCCCATGTCGGCGAGGATGTGGGTGGAGAACGGACCCATGATGACGTTGGTCAGGTCCACCACCCGCACCCCGCTCAGCGGGCCGGCGGCGAAGCCGCGGGGGGCGGGGGCGTCCGCGTCCCGCGGGCTCATGCGCGGGCTCCCGCCGCGGTGATGTCGACGATGGCGGGCCACAGCGCCTCGCCCCCCGCGGCGCAGACCTGACGGCCGATGCGTTCCTCCCACCAGGTCTCGGCGCCGAATTCCTCGCGCCAGGACCACATGCGGCGGGTCAGGAAATGCAGGCTGTGCTCGTGGGTGAAGCCCATGGCGGCGTGGACCTGGTGGGCGATGGCCGCGACCCGGCCCGCCGCCTCGCCGGCCCGCGACTTGGCGAGCCCGGCGGCGAAGGCGAGGTCGGGCGTGCCCCAGGCCTCGGCCGCCATGTCCACGATGGCGGAGGCGGCGGCCACATGGCCCGCGGCCTCGGCCAGCATCTGCTGGATGGCCTGGAACTTGGCGATCGGCCGGCCGAACTGCACCCGGTCGTTGGCATAGGCCACCGACATGTCCAGCGCCCGCTCCATCGCCCCGCTCATCTGCGCGGCGCGGATCAGGGCGCCATGGGGCGCCAGCCCGTCCTCGCCGATGCCGGGAACCTCGCGGATGGCGTCCGCCGGCAGGCCCGACAGCTCCAGCCCGTCGCGCGGCTCGTTGGCGAGGCTGCGGTCATGGGTCAGCGACGCGCCCGCCAGCGGAACCAGCGCCAGACGGTCGCCGCCGACATGGACCAGCGCGTGGCCCGCGTTCCGCCCGAAGGCCAGCCGGGTCAGGCGGCCGTGCCCGTCGGGCGCCGAGGCGGCGGCCAGCGTCGCCGGCCCCTCCAGCGCCTCGCCCCAGAGCGCGGCGGCGATCATCGTCTCTCCCAGCGGGACCGGGGCCGCGTGCCGGGCGGCGAGCCGCACCAGCCCGATGGCCCCCACGGGGTCGAGCCCGACGCCGCCGGCCTCCTCCGACAGCAGGGCCAGCGGCAGGCCCGCCTCCTCCACCGCGGTCCACAGGTCTCCCTGCCATTCGCCCCGGTCGGCGGCGGCCAGCACCTCCCGCGTGGCCAGCCGGTCGAACAGCCGCTCCGCCTGCTCGGCGACGAGGGCCGACATGCCGTCGGCTTCGGAAGGGTGGGAAGCGTCCATCATACGGGTCATCTCAGGCCGAGGCCGCGGGCGATCATGCCGCGCAGGATCTCCTGCGTGCCGCCGCGCAGCGTGAAGGAAGGGGCGCGGAGCACGGTCTCCGCAAGGCTCTGGGCGTAGTCGCCGGGCGCGTCGGGGCCGGGTTCGGTCCGCCGGATGCGGCGCGAAACCTCGGGCACCATCCGCTCGAACCCCGTGCCCACGTCCTTGACCAGCGCCGCCTGCGTGATCGGCGAGGCGCCGCCGTCGAGCATCGAGCTGACCGAGGCCGACATGCGCCGCAGACCCGCCAGATGCGCGGTCATCCGCCCGATCTCCGCGGCCTCCATCCGGTCGGGGCTTCCGCCCACCTCGTCGATCAGGCTGACCAGCAGGCGGATGTCCGACAGGTAGCGGTCCGGCCCCGCGCGCTCGAAGGCCAGCTCCGCGGTGACCATCGACCAGCCGTCGCCCTCGCCCCCGACCCGCATGTCGTCGGGAACGTAGTAGTCGTCGAAGAACACCTCGTTGAACTCGTGGTTCCCCGCGAGGTCGTGGATCGGGCGCGTGGTCAGGCCCGGCTTCGACAGGTCGATCACGAACTGGGTCAGCCCCGCATGGCGGCTTTCGCCCGCGGGCCCGGTGCGCACCAGCGCGATCAGGTAATGCGCCCGGTGCGCGTTCGAGGTCCAGATCTTGGAACCGTTGATCCGCCACCCGTCGCCGTCGCGGGTCGCGCGGGTGCGCACCGCGGCGAGGTCGGAGCCGGATCCCGGCTCCGACATCCCGATGCCGAAGAAGCATTCGCCCGCGGCGATGCGGGGCAGGATCTCGGCTTTCGCGCGGTCCGAGCCGTGGCGCAGGATCTGCGGGCCCGACTGCCGCTCCGCCACCCAATGGGCGCCGCAGGGGGCGCCGGCGGCGAGCATCTCCTCGGCGATGGCGAAGCGCACCAGCATCGGCGCGCCCTTTCCGCCGAATTCCTTTGGAAAGCCGGTGGCGATGAAGCCGGCCGCGCCGGCCCGCGCCGAGAAGTCGGCGTCGAAGCTGGTCCAGGTGGTGCGATGGGGTTCCCAGCCGCCGACCTCGCGATCCTTCCTGAGGAAGGCGCGCACTTCGGCGCGCGCGGTCTCGGCCTCGGCAGGCAGGCGGGCGCCTGCGAACCGGAATGCTTGCATGTCGTCTCCTCCCGGGCGCGTCCCGGCGAAGTCTCACGGCTTCGCTTCAGGGGACGCTCCCCGCTGTCCGAAAAAGACCGCGCATCGCGCCGGCTTGCAATGCGCGGCCACATGCGTGATTAAATATATCACGAATGTGAAAGTCGGAGCGGCTCAAGATGGCCCGGACACGCGAACACAACGCCCAGATGATGGCGGCCCCGGACCCGGTTCCCCGCAGCCCCGGCGCTGTAAAGTCGGCCGGCAGGGTGTTGCAGGTGTTGGAGTTTTTCGAGGACGTGCGCCGCCCCGCGCGGGCCACCGAGATCTCCGAGGCGCTGGAGATGCCCCAGTCCTCGACCTCGATTCTGATGCGCAGCCTGCGCGACCTCGGCTACCTGGATTACGACCACGGCACCCGGACCTTCCTGCCCTCGCCGCGGGTCTCGCTGCTGGGCGCCTGGCTCGACGGCGGCCCGATCCGCGACGGCCGCCTGACCCGGATGATGGAGCGGCTGACCGAGCAGACCGACAAGACCAGTTTCGTTGCGGCGCGCAACGGAATCTTCGCGCAATACATCTACACCGTGCCCTCCAGTTCCACCCTGCGCTTTCACCTGACCATCGGCGCGCGGCGGTTGCTGGTGTGGTCGGCGGCGGGCTTCATGCTGATGACCGGGATGGAGGACGCCGAGATCCGCGCCCTGACCCGTCGCACCGCGGCCGAGATCCCCGATTTCCGGCATCGCGCCGACGAGGTGCTGGCCAATGTCGAGATCGCGCGCGAGCGGGGCCACTACCTGTCCCGCGGCCTGGTCACCCCCAGCGCCGGCGCCATCGCCATCCGCCTGCCGGAGGGGATAGACGCGGCCGGCCGCCCGCTGGCGCTGGCCTTCGGCGGGCTGCAGGACCAGTTGGAGCAGCAGGAGGAGGCGCTGGTCGCCGCCATGCGCGCGATGGTGAGAGATTACCTGAAGGCCGCCGACTAAGCGGCTGCGATCAAATCCATAATACGCCTTCGCTCACCCTTCTCGGCGAATGGTGAGATGTTGCTTCAGGATAGGCGTGCAAGCTGCTGATAACGCGGTGAGATTTCGCCGACGCTCTGCCTCAGGACCCGCGCTTCCACCACCACAGCGCCGCGTAGCGCACGACCGCCAGCAGGCCGACATGGGCCAGCATCCACAGTTCCGGCGCGTCGGGGGCGACGACCAGGAAGCCCATGAAGGCGGCGATGAAGGCGATGCGCAGCAGGTTGGCCACGGCCAGCGAGCGGAACAGCCAGATCGCGAACATCGCCGGCCCCGCCGCCAGCGAGGCGGTCTGCAGCGCCACCAGCGCCACGTAGAACGCCTCCGCCGGGACCAGCGTGAAGTCGTGGCGCAGCAGCAGGATCATGATGGCGAGGTTGCCCGCGGCCGAGGCGGCGGCGAAGAAGGCGATCTCCACCGGGCCGGAGCCGATGTCCCGCCGCCCGCGGTCCAGCCGGTTGAGGAAGGCCTTCACCTTGCCTTTCAGCCCGCCGCCCGCGGGCGCGTCGGTCCCGCCGCCGACGCTCTCCACCCCGCGCCGGCCGGCGCCGATGCGGAAGATGCGCTGGAATTCCTGGCCCTGCTCGGTGACGAAGTTGAGCTTCATCAAGGTGTTGAACACCGCGAGCGCCACGGGGCCGTAAAGCGCCTGGATCAGCAGGTTGACGCCGTTGGCGAAGGCCGCCTCGATCCCGTAGCTGAAATAGATCGAGCCCAGCCGCGCCGGGCGGATGCGCAGATAGGCCGGCGCGCGCAGGATGCGTCCGGGCGCGGCCCGGCCCATGGTGCGCACGAACACCGCGGCGCAGAGCGCGACCCAAAGGCCCCCGCCCAGCCCCAGCGCCATCTGCGGCGTCGCGCCCAGGCACAGCAGCCCGACGCCGAACAGGTGCATGAAGGGCGGCTCGAACAGGGGCGCCGGCCGGGTGCGCAGGCAGGCCCGCAGATAGCGCCCCGCGACCACGGCGGCCGAGAACATCACCCCGCAGAAGATGGCGAGCCCGTAGGGAACGCCCGCGGCCCAGACCGCCGTCGCCGCCGCCATGCAGGGCGCCCAGAGCACCAGCCAGGTCTTGAACACCCGCGCCCGCAACGACGCGCCCTCGCCCCCGCCCGCCAGCCCCGCGCTGCGCGACAGGCGCAGCATCGTGTGGTCGGCGCCGAAGCGGGTCACGACGTTGATGATCACCGCCAGGCTGAAGCCGGCGAGGTAGAGCCCGTAGGTCTCCGCCTGGCCGATGCCCACCAGGTAGAAGGCCCCGAAGAAGGACACCACCGAGGACGCGGCGCGGATGATCCCGAAGGCCAGGATATCCTTGCGGGCGGAGGCCGCGCCGCTCATCGCGCGGCCGTCGGGCGATGCGCCGCCGCGGGGCGGGGGGGAAGGGCGATGCTGGGCAAGTCCTTGGAACCTCGGGGCCGCTTGGGTCGCCCCTTGGCTAGCCGTCGCGGCGGCCCGCTGTCCAGATGGGCATTGCGCGCCGCAGCAAAAGGGCGCGCCCCCCGGGACCGCGACGGGGCGGAGCCGTTGGGGGCGCGAGGCGCGCGCGCACAGGAACGCGCGGGTTCAGGGGGGCGGGGCCGGAGACGGCCCGCCGCCCCCGTCAGGTGGTGGCGATCGGGGTGAGCGGGGAGCCCACCGCGCCGGGAAGCCGCAGCGGCGGCGCGGTCAGGAAGAAGCGCGACCGCCCCGCCGCCCGCAGATGCGCGGCGAGCGGCGTCAGGTGCCACAGCTCCCCCAGATGCACGCCCAGCTTGAACAGGCAGTGCTCGTGCAGCGGCAGCACCGCGTGCTTGCCCTCGCCGGGGCGGGAGGGGTGGCCCTCCACCGCGTAATTGTCCGCGATCAGCACCGCGGCGCCGGAATCCGTGACCCAGTTGAGGAGCTTCGGATCGCGCCCGTCGAGCACCGCGCAGGCGTCGTGCAGGATCTCCACCGAGGGGTCGCGGTCCATCTCCAGCACCCGCTGGGCCCAGCCGGTGTGGAAGCAGACCATGTCGCCTTCCTCCACCTCGACCTTGTCGGCCTCCATGACCCGCATCAGGTCGTCATAGCCCACATAGGTCCGCGCATCGCCCAGGTGGTGGCGCAGGTCGACCATCACGCCGCGGCCCTGCACGCCGGTCGCGGCCATGTTCTCGATCCCCAGCCGGTCGGCGTGGGAACCCTCGAAGTCCGAGCAGTCGTGGCCATGGGTGTTGGCGGGGGCGATGATATGCTCCTCCGCCCGCCAGCCGTTGTAGTAGACCCGCTCCGGCGTCCCGTCGCCGTCGGCGTCGAAGAGGCCGCCGACATGGGCCAGCGCGTCCCACTGGGTCGAATACTGGCAATGCAGCAGCACCGCGTCGTCGGACACGACATCGGTGAAATCCGGCCCGTTGACGTTGAGCGGCTGGTTGAACCAGGGCTGGCCCTTGGCGGTGACGGTGGCGAACAGGCGCGGCGGGTGGCGACGTTCGTTCAGCTTGTTGCCGCCCGGGAAGTCCAGCGGCAGGGACAGGCACCAGGCGCGGCCGTCCCGGATCTCGGCGGCGGCGCGTCGCACCCGCTCGGGCGTCAGCAGGGCGAGGCGGCCGGTCTGGTCGTCCTCCCCGAAATCGCCCCAGGTCGAGCCCTCGGGCCGGTTGGTCCAGCGTTTGGAACTGGGCTTGGTCATGGGAGGTCCTCAGAACAGGGTCATCAGGCGGACATGGTCGTTGAGCGGCTCCGGCTCGCCCTCGTAGACCACCGCGCCGGTCTTGATCACCATCGCCCGGTCGGCGACGGGCAGGGAGAGCTTCACGTTCTGCTCCACCATCAGGATCGAGGCGCCGAGGTCGCGGTTGATGGTGCGGATCGCCTCCATCACCCGCTCCACCAGGTTGGGCGCGAGACCGATGGAGGGCTCGTCCAGGATCAGCACCCGCGGCCCGTGCATCAGCGCCATGCCGATGGCCAGCATCTGCTGCTGCCCGCCCGAGAAGGTGCCCGCCACCTGGCCGGCGCGTTCCTTGAGGATCGGGAACAGGGAATAGACCTGCTCCAGCCGCTCCGGCATCCTGGAGGCGTCGCTTTCGGAGAACGCCCCCAGTTCCAGATTGTCCCGCACCGTCAGGGTCTTGAAGATGCCGTGGCCCTGCGGGACATAGGCGATGCCGTCGGCGACGTTGGCGGCGGGCGTGCGGCCGGAGATATCGCGCCCCTCCAGCAGGACCTGTCCCTCCATCGGCCGGATCAGGCCGAAGATGGTGGACATCAGCGTGGTCTTGCCGGCGCCGTTGTGGCCCAGCACCAGCAGGATCTCTCCGGTCCGCAGCGCCAGGTCCACCCCGTGCACCGCCCGCTTCTTGCCGTAGCCGGAGACGAGGGCGCGGGTTTCGAGGATCGCGGTCATTTGAAATACCTCGCGGCCAGCTCGGGGTCGTTCATCAGGGCGTCGGGCGTGCCGGTGGCCATGGCCCGGCCCTCGTCGAGGAAATAGACCGTGTCGCAGAGCTCTTTGATCACATCCAGGTTGTGCTCGATGATGCAGACCGTCTTGCCGTTGGCGGCGAGCTTGCGGATCACCGGGAAGATCTCCTGCAAGGTGGTCTGGTCGAGGCCGGACATGGGTTCGTCGAAGAGCAGCACCTCGGCGCCGGTGGCGAGCAGGCGGGCCACCACAAGCAGCTTCTCCTCGGCGTAGGACAGGTCTTCGGCGGTCTCGTGGGCCTTTCCGTCCAGCTCCACGAAGCGCAGGATCTCCATGGCCCGGGCGGCGTTGGCGCGCTCCTCCTCCCGCACCTTCAGGGGGCGCAGAAAGACGGAGGCGAGGTCGTCGCCGGTCTGGCGGGGCAGGGCGACGATGACGTTCTCGATCACCGTCATCTTGGTGAAGAGCCGCAGGTCCTGGAAGGACCGGGCGACGCCGGCGCCGACCAGCTCATGCGGCTTCTTCGCGCCGATCGCCTCGCCGCGCAGCCGGATCTCGCCGGCGGTGGGGCGCAGGAAGCCGGTGAGCAGGTTGAACGCGGTGGTCTTGCCGGCGCCGTTCGGCCCCAGAAGCCCGGTGATGCGGCCCTTCTTCAGCTCGATGGAGAAATCCGAGATGGCGGTGATGCCTCCGAAGGTCTTCTTCAGGGCCCGCCCCTCCAGCGTGACCGAGCCGGGCTCGCCCTCGCCGCCGGCGAACAGCGCCTCCGCGTCGCCCTTGCCGCCCTCGGCGTCCACGGGCACGAACATCGCCTTCTTGCCGCGGGGTTCGGGCAGCAGGCCCTCGGGCCGGAAGCGCAGGATCACCATCAGAACAAGGCCGTAGGCGATCAGGCGGATCTTGTCGGCGATGTCGACGGGAAGGGGCAGGAACTTCAGCGCCTCGGGCAGGATCACCAGGATCGCCGCGCCGAGGATCGAGCCCCAGAGGTTCCCGGCGCCGCCGAGGATGACCATGGCGAGGATGTAGATGGTCTCGTCGATGGTGAAGCTGTCGGCCCCGACATAGGTGAAGTAGCGGGCGAAGAGCGACCCCGCGACCGCGGCGAGCCCGGCGGAGACCGCGAACACCGTCACCTTCATGTAGAGGATGTTCTTGCCGACCGCCTGGGCCGCGGCCTCGTTCTCGCGCATCGCGCGCAGGGCCCGGCCGAAGGGGGAGCGGGTCAGCCGGCGGCAGACCCAGAAGCAGGCGACGGCCGCGATCAATGCCACGCAGAGGAAGGAACCGGGCGTATCTATGCGCAGGCCGAACAGATCATACTGCGGGATGCCGGAGATGCCGTCGGTCCCGCCGGTCAGCTCCTTCCAGTTCAGCGCCACCTGAAGCACGATGATCTGCAGCGCCAGCGACACCACCACCAGGTAGTGCCCGGAGACGCGCAGCGCCGGGATGGCGATCAGCGCCGACATTACGGCGGCCACCACCACCGACATGATCAGCGGGATCGGGAAGGGCAGGCCCAGCGTGCCGGCGCCGATGGCGGTGCCGTAGGCGCCCAGCGCGTAGAGCGCGGCGTGGGACAGGGCGAACAGGCCGCCGAAGCCGACCAGCAGGTTGAACGAGGTCGCGAGGATCGAATAGAGGCAGAACATCGCGAGGACGTGGAGGACGTATTCCATGGCTCCGCTTCTCCCTCAGCGCCGCGCCAGCGAGAACAGGCCCTCGGGTCGGACCAGGATCATCACGTAGAGCACCACGAAGGCGATGGACTGTTGCCATTCGGTCGGGATCTGCCAGAGGCCGAGGCTCTCGACCAGGCCCAGCAGCATCCCGCCGGCGGCGGCGCCGCGGAGCGAGCCGACGCCGCCCACGATCACCGCGACGAAGCCCATGAACACCGCGGCGAAGCCCATATGGGTGGAGGCCCCGTCCTTGAGCAGGATCAGCGTGGCCGGCACGGCCGAGATCAGCGAGCCGATGGCGAAGACCAGCAGCGTGACCTTGAAGGTGTCGATGCCGATGATCCGCGCCATGTCGGGGTCGTCGGTCATGGCGAGGATGGCCTTGCCGTAGCGGGTGCGCCGCAGGAACAGCGCCAGCCCGCCGGCGAGGATCACGAAGCTCGCCACCTGCCAGACATGGATCGAGGTGAAGAACACCGGGCCGAGGAAGTAGATGTCGTAATCCAGGTCCACCACCCGGACCCCGGTGCCGAACAGGATGCCCACCAGGTTCTCCAGCACGATGTAGAGGCCCAGCGAGGCGATCAGCGGCGCCAGCGGCGGCGCGCGGTTGATCTCCAGCGGGCGGTAGAGCACGAGATAGCTGCCCAGCCCCAGCGCCACCGCGGTGACGACCGCGGCCAGAAGGCCGAGCCAGACCGGCAGGCCCAGCCCCCCCGACGCCGCCCAGGCCATGTAGGCGGCGAAGGTGAACACCGGCCCGTAGGCGAAATGCACGATGCGGGTGGTGGCGAAGATCAGTCCGAAACCGACGCCCAGCAGCGCGTAATGCGCGCCGTTGATCACGCCGTTGACGAAGAGTTGCAGCAGCAGGTCCATGCGGGGGAATGCCTTCCGGGGGAACGGGCGGGGGAACGGACGGCCGCGCGGCCGGGCGCGGGCCGCGGACGGGACGAAGGGCGGGGGGACGGAGGGGGCGCGTGGGGGAGCGCCCCCTCCTGCCCGCCGGCGCCTGCGGCGCGATCGGGCGCGCGCCGGGCGCGGCGGCGGGGTCGGATGGGAGATCGGGGTCCGGCGGCGCGGACGGCGCCGGACCCCGGCGGGGCTCAGTCGCGGGAGATGTACTTGACGAACTTGCTCTCGCCGCCCTCGACCTTGAACAGGGCGACGCGCTTCTTGGCGACGCCGTTGTCCTGGTAGGTCATGTCGCCGCCATAGACCGACTTGAAGGTCGGGTTGGCCTTGATCTCGGCGGCGAGCTTGTCGCCCTTCCAGTAGTCGCCGCCCTTGGCGCGGGCGCGCTTGATGGCTTCGGCGAGCACGTAGACGTCTTCGTAGTAGTTGGCTGCGTAGAACTCCGGCGCCTCGCCGTAACGCTTCTCATAGCCCTCGGCGAAGGACTTGGCCCAGTCGTCGGACGGCGTGAAGTAGTCGGAGGTGTATTCGTAGCCGTCCGAATGCTTGCCGGCCACCGCCTGGATGTCGGAGTTGAACTCGATCCCGATGATCGGCGCCTTCACGCCGAATTCGCGCAGTCGCTTCAGCGCCAGGCCCGGATCGGGCGAGAACAGCCACAGCGCCACCCAGTCGGGCTTGGAGGCGCGGATCTTGGCGGCCTGGGTGTCGATGTTCGCCGCCCCGACCTCCATGTATTCGGTGGCGCCGACGCTGCCGCCCCCGTCCTTCCACAGCGGGTCGACGACGGAGACGATGCTTTCGCCCGCGTCCGACTTCCAGGCGAGCTGGGCCATCTTCTCCAGCCCCAGCTCCTTGGCATGGGCCGCGGCGGCGGCGCCGAGGTCGGCGGCGAGAGAGCGGTTGTGGTAGAGATACTTGGACGCCCCGATCAGCGCCGCGGACACGCCGCCGCCGTTCAGCAGCAGGATGCCCTTTTCGTCGGCGATCGGCGCGATGGCGAGCGTGGGCGGCGAGAACGAGGTCAGCACCGCCTGCACGTTGTGGATGTTGATCAGGCGGGTCATCGCCGACACGCCTTCCTTGGCGACGCCGGACTTGTGATCCTCGATCACCGCTTCGAGCATGATGCCGTCGATGCCGCCGGCGGCGTTGATCTCCTCCACCGCCTGAAGCACGCCCTGGCTCATCACCTTGCCATACCAGTCGGCCTTGCCGGACATGGCGAGGATGGCGCCGAAGCGGAACACGTCGGGATCCTTGGGCGCGTCGGCGGCGCGGGCGGCGTGGGGGGCGGAGGCGAGGCCGCCGAGCGTCAGAGCGCCCGCGGCCAGCCAGGACATGACTGCGCGTCGTTTCATCGATGTTCCTCCCTGGGGACGTCTGCGGCGCCCCGTTCTGTCCGTATGTCGGACAATTGTTCGCATATTGGGGCGCATCGGCCCGGCCGGAGTCAACAGGAGATTTCCTTGGGGCAGGCCACGGCGACCGCAGGCTCCGGCGCCCCCGCCGGCGTCACCAGTCCATATTGGCCGAAAGCGCCGGCGCCGCCTTGCGCAGAGCGGGGACGGTGGTCTCGCGCAGCCGCGCCACCTCCACCCGCCCGGCGGAGACCGAGGCGGCGAGCCCGGCCACCACCCGCCCTCCGCGCCCGGCCAGCGGCACGGCGCAGGAGCGGATGCCGAGCTGCATCTCCTCGTCGATCAGGGCGCATTCCTCGGCCCGGACCCGGGCGAGTTCGGCGATGAGCGCGGCCGGGTCGGTCAGGGTGCGGGGCGTCAAGGCGGGCAGGGGATGGGCGGCGAGCCAGCGGGAGAGGGCGTCCGGGTCGAGCCGCGCCAGCAGCACCCGCCCGACCGCGGAGCAGGCGGCGGGCAGGCGGGCGCCGACGGCGAGGCGCTCGGCATAGATCCGCCGCGCCTCGACCCGGGCCACATAGACCACGTCCGCCCCGTCCAGCACGCCGATGGAGACCGTCTCGTCAAGCTCCGCGCTCAGCCGGCGCAGCAGTTCGGCCGAGTCGTCGCCGAGGCCGAGACGCTCCAGATACCCGTTGGAGAAGGTCAGCACCTTGGGGGCGAGCCAGAACAGCTTGCCGTCGGAATCGACGAATCGGCGGCTGCGCAGGGTCAGCAGCAGCCGGCGCGCGGTGCCGCGGCTGAGCCCGGTGGCGGCGGCGACCTCGGTCAGGGTCAGGCGTCCGCAGCGGTCGTCATGGGAGGCGGCGGCCAGCGCGCCCAGCACCTCCAGCCCGCGGGCCAGCGCCTCCACATGGTCGGGGTCGCGGGGTTTCGGAGCGGCGGTGTCGTCCTGCAAGCGCCTGGGCCTCCCACCCCGAATGCGAACCGCCCGCGCAGGGGGACCGGCGCGGGCGGGGGCGAGGCTAGCGGGGGCCGACCCGCCCGTCCAGCGTCCGCATCGCGGACAAGCCGGAGGTCAGGCGGCCTTCCGGCTCATTTCAGCGTGGCGAGCATCCCGGCCATGACCTTGCCGCGCGCGGCGAGGGTGGGGACGTTGATATGCTCGGACAGGGTGTGCATCAGGTCGCCCTCGACCCCCAGCCCGTCCAGCGTCGGCACGCCCATGGCGCCGGTGAAGTTGCCGTCCGAGCCGCCGCCGGAGCTTTCGTGCCGGAACTCCATGCCCACCTGCTTGTGGAAGGCCGAGGCCATCTCGATCATCCTGAAGGTCGCCTCCGACGGCTCCCAGACCGGGCGGGTCACGTTGCGCTCGACGGTGAAGTCGTTGCTGTTGAGCGCGAGCATCGCCTCCACGCCCTTGTCGAGATCCTCCTGCCGCTTGGCCATGGACAGCACCTCGGCCTGCGCCTCGGAGGAGACGCAGTTCACCCACTGCCCGGCGCGCAGCACGGAGACGGAGAAGGTGCAGTCGGAGGTGGTCATGTCCTCGATCTGCACGATGCGCTTGCACATCTCCCGGATCGCGGACTTGCCCTCCGACAGGCGGGCGCCGGCATGGGAGGGGCGGCCGGTCGTGGCGATCTTGAAGCGGGCGATGGCGTAGCGGCCGGAGGTGACGCCGCCGCCGGGGCGGCCGGGCTCGGGCACCAGGACATAGGCGGCGCGGGCGGCCTCGGCCTCGATCAGGTCGCGCACGGAGGGGGTGCCGATCTCCTCGTCAGGGGTGGCGAGGAAGGTGACGGGCAGGGGCGTCTGGATCCCCGCGGCCATGAGCTGCCGGATCGCCTCCAGCGACAGGTAGGAGCCCCCCTTCATGTCGCAGATGCCCGGCCCGTAGGCCTTGTCGCCCTCCCGCCGGAAGGGGAGTTTTTCGAGCGTGCCGACCGGGTGGACGGTGTCGAAATGGCCCAGGATCAGGATGCCGGGCACGTTGGGGGTCGGGTGGGGGAAGCGGGCGCGCACGCTGTCGCCCAGGCCCATGCGGCCGGGGATGCGTTCGACCGTGGCCCCCATGATCGCGAAGTCGCGGCACAGGATGTCCATCATCCGGTTGACCGCGGCGGGATCGAAGGTCGGGCTTTCGCATTCCACCCAAGTCCGCAGGCCGGCGAGCATCGCGTCCGCGTCGAAGGGGAGGGCGGAGATATCCATCTGTCTTGTCCTTTGGGGTCGTTTCCTCCCCCGCGCCCCGACCGTGCGGGGCGCGGGGACTGGTCGGGTCAGCCGAAGGCGGCCTCGGCCCCGGCGACGGGGCGGAAGGCGCCGAAATCCCAGTGGCGGCCGGGGGCGGCTTCGATGAGCTGGCGGGTGTAGTCGGTGCGCGGGCTGGCCAGAACCTCTCCGGCCGGCCCGTATTCCACCACCTCGCCGCGCTGCATGACCATCACGTCGTCGCAGATCTGGGCGGCGACGCGCAGGTCATGGGTGATGAACAGGATGGCGATGCCCATGCGTTGCTGGATCTCGTCCAGCAGCCGCAGCACCTGCGCCTGCACCGAGACGTCGAGCGCCGACACCGCCTCGTCCGCCACCAGCAGGTCCGGGTCCATGGCGAGCGCGCGCGCGATGGCGATGCGCTGGCGCTGGCCGCCGGAGAACTGGTGGGGGAAGCGGTCCACGGCCGAGGCGGGCAGGCCCACGAGTTCCAGAAGCTCCTTGGCGCGGGCCATGGCCTGGGCCTTGGGGGTTCCGAAATTGGTGGGGCCTTCGATGATCGACTCGCCCACCTCGATGCGCGGGTTCAGCGACCGGAACGGGTCCTGGAACACGATCTGCACGCGCTTGCGGTGAGGCTTGAGGTCGGATTGCGGGACGGTGGCGATCTCGGTCCCCGAGACCTTCACCGAGCCGGCCGAGGGCTCGATCAGCCGCACGATGCAGCGCGCCACGGTGGACTTGCCCGAGCCGCTTTCCCCCACGATGCCCAGCGTCCGGCCGGGCTGTAGGCTGAGCGTGACGTCCTTGGCCGCCACCGTCTCCTTCTTGCCGCCGAACAGCGTGGTCGTGGCGTAGACCTTGCGCAGGTCCGTCGTCTCCAGCGCCGGCGCGGCGGCTTCGGGGGCGGGGCGGGGCTCCCGCGGGATCAGGGAGGGGACGGCCTTCAGCAGGTCGCGGCTGTAGTCGGTGCGCGGGTCGCGCAGAAGCTCCCCGATCGGGCGCGTCTCCATCACCTCGCCGAGCTTCAGGACGGTCACGTCGTCCGCGATCTCCGACACCACGCCCATGTCATGGGTGATGAACAGGACCGCGGTCCCCTGGCTTTCGCGAAGCTCCCGGATCAGCTTGAGGATCTGGGCCTGGGTGGTGACGTCGAGCGCGGTCGTGGGCTCGTCCGCGATCAGCAGCCGGGGGCGCAGGATCAGCGCCATGGCGATCATGATGCGCTGGCGCTGGCCGCCCGAAAGCTGGTGGGGGAAGGAGTTGTAGATGCGGGAGACGTCGGGCAGGTGGACCAGCTCCATCATCTCCAGCACCCGCTTCTTCCGGTCGCCGCCGACCATGGAGGAGTGGGCGTCCAGCACCTCCGCGATCTGGGGGCCGACGCGCATGACCGGGTTGAGCGCCGTCATCGGCTCCTGAAAGATCATCGCCATGTCGGTGGCGCGAAGCTGGCGCAGGCGGCGGGGGGAGGCGGAGAGCAGCTCCTCCCCGCCCAGGCTGATCGAGCCGGCGATGGGCTTCAGGACCGAGGGCAGAAGCCCCATCGTGGCCAGCGAGGTCAGCGACTTGCCCGAGCCGCTTTCGCCCACGAGGCACATGGTCTCGCCGGCGCGGATGCTGAGGTCGATGCCCTTGACCACCTGGGCCTCCGGGTCGCCGTTGAGCGCGATGCGCAGGTCCTTGATGTCGAGAACGGGTCCGCTCATCGGTCGATCCCCCGCTTGGCCATGCGGGGATCGAGCGCGTCGCGCACGGCGTCGCCCAGCAGGTTGATGGACAGGATGGCCACCGACAGCACCAGGCCGGGCCACAGGATGATGCCGGGGTTGATCGGGAAATAGACCCGGCCCTCGGCCATGATGTTGCCCCAGGTCGGGGTCTCCGGGTTGATCCCGGCGCCGAGGAAGCTGAGGATCGCCTCCACCAGGATCGCGGAGGCGCAGATATAGGTGCCCTGCACGATCAGCGGCGGCACGGTGTTGGGCAGCAGGTGCCGCACCAGGATCCGCGGGGTGGAGGAGCCGAGCGAGATCGCGGCCTCCACGTAAGGCTCCTCCTTGGCCGACAGCACCACCGAGCGCACCAGGCGCACCACGCGCGGCACCTCGGGGATGGTGATGGCGACCAGCACCGTCCACAGCGACGCCCCCGACAGCGCCACGATGGCGATGGCGAGCAGGATGGAGGGGATGGCCATCAGCCCGTCGACGATGCGCATCAGGATCGCGTCGAAGCGGCGGAAGAAGCCGGCGGCGAGGCCGATCACCAGCCCCAGCGCGGTGGCGGCGATGGCGGAGCCGACGCCCACGATCAGCGAGATCCGCGCGCCGTAGATGACGCGGGAGAGCAGGTCGCGGCCATAGGCGTCGGTGCCGAGCATGAACTCGGGGCTCGGCGGCTTGAGGCGGGTGGCCGGCGACAGGCGGATCGGGTCATGGGGCGCCAGCAGCGGCGCGAAGACCGCCATGGCCACGACCAGCAGCAGCATCACCGTGGCGATGGAGGTGACGGGACCGGCGAAGAAGATCGCCCGCAGGCGCGACAGGGCCGACGGGCCCGTCGCCGGGGCGGGGGCGGGGGAGGATGCGGGAGCGGTCATGCGTAGCGGATCCTCGGGTCGAGCAGGACATAGGCGATGTCGATCAGGAGGTTGATCACCACGTAGATCAGCGAGGCGAGCAGGATCACCGCCTGGATGACGGGATAGTCGCGCGCCAGCACCGCATCCACGGTCAGCCGGCCGATGCCGGGCAGGTTGAACACGGATTCCGTGACCACCACGCCCGAGATGATCAGCGCGAAGCCGATGCCGATCACGGTGACGATGGGCACCGCGCAGTTGCGCAGCGCGTGGCGCATCAGCACGCGGCCCTCGCGCAGGCCCTTGGCGCGGGCGGTGCGCACGTAGTCCTCGCCCATCACCTCCAGCATCGAGGTGCGGGTGATGCGCGCGATCAGCGCGATATAGAGCAGGGTCAGCGTCAGGGTGGGCAGGGCGATGCGCTCCGCGAACGGTCCGACCCCGTCGAAGATCGACTTGAAGCCCTGCACCGGCAGCCATTTGAGGTTCATGGCGAAGACCTGGATCATCACGTAGGCGATCACGAAGACCGGCACCGAGAAGCCCAGCACCGAAATCGCCATCACCAGCCGGTCGACCAGCGTCCCGTGCTTCCACGCGGCGATGACGCCCAGCGGCACGGCGATGACGATGGCGAGCACGATGGTGGTCAGGGCCAGACTGACGGTGGGCTCCAGCCGCGACAGGATCATGTCGGAGACCGGCTTGCCCGACAGGATCGAGGTGCCGAAATCGCCCTGCAGCAGGCGCGAGATCCAGTCGATGAACTGGGTCCAGATCGGTTCGTTGAGGCCAAGCCGTTCGCGGATGGCCTCGAGCTGTTCGGGGGTGGCGGCGTCGCCGGCGATGATCGCGGCCGGGTCGCCGGGCGACAGGCGCAGCAGCAGGAAGACGAAGAGCGCGACGAAGCCCATGACGGGGATCGCCGCCAGGATTCGTTGCGCGATGTAGCGGAGCATGTCGGGCCTCTCGGGCTGGTCTGGTCCGGGGGTCCTGCCGGGGCGTCGCGCGAGCGGGCGGGCGTGCGGGCGGACGCGGCGTCGGCGGGGCGCCGGTTCTCGGCGCTCTGGTTCTTGCGGGGCGCGCGGCGGGGCCTGGCGGGGAAAGCGGCCGGGCCGGCGCGGTCGTCCGAAGGCGGATCGTGAAGCGGGGCCGCGCGGGCGGACGGGCCGTCCGCGCGGGGTCTTGGGGTCAGGCGCGCGCCGGCCCCGCGCCGCCCGGGTGGAAACCGGGCGCGAGGCGGGGCCGGCGGGTCCGGATCACTCCTTGGAGATGTTCCAGAAGAACGGCGCCGGGCCGTCCAGCACGCCCTTCAGCGAGGTCGACCACGCGGCGGGCGCGGTGAACTGGCCGCCGGGGAAATACATCACCTCGTCATAGGCCAGCTCCTGCAGCTCGGCGGCGATGGCGGCCTGCTCCTCGACCGTGCCGGCGCGGGCGTAGGCGTCGCGCAGCTCCTCGGCCTTGGGCAGGGTGGGCCAGCCGAACCAGCCGCCGGCGTCCGGACCGCGGCCGTTCACCATGTTGTTGGCGATCGGGTTGAACACGTCCGCCCCGACCCAGGTGGTGAAGAACAGGTTCCACCCGCCCTCGGCGACCGGCGCCTGGGAGGCGCGGCGGCCGACCAGGGTCTGCCAGTCCATCGCCTGCAGGTCGACGGTGAAGCCCGCGTCGCGCAGGGCCTGGGCCGCGACCACCGGCTGGGTGCGCAGCGAGCCCACGTCGGTCGGGTGCATGACCACGATGGGCGTGCCGTCATAGCCCGACTCGGCCAGCAGCGCCTTGGCCTTGTCCATGTCGTCCTTCTCCAGGACGCCCTCGGCCCCGACCTCGGTCTCCAGCGGCGTGCCGCACAGGAACATGGCCCCGCAGATCTGGTAGTAATCCGGGTTGCCGATCATGGCGTCCATGATGTCCTGCTGGTTCAGCGCCACCAGCGCCGCCTGCCGGACCTTCTTGTTGTCGAACGGCGGGTGCAGGAAGTTGGGCCGGCCGATGGTGACCGAGCCCATCTTGTTGATGACCCGCATCTCAAGCTCGGGGTTGGTCTCCAGGATCGGCAGCAGGTCGTAGGGCGGGGCTTCCCAGTAGTCGATCTCGCCCGACATCAGGGCGTTGAGCGCGGTCTGGGCGTCGGCCATCACCACCCACTCGACCCGGTCGACCTTGGCGACCTTGCCGCCCGACGCCCAGGAGGGCGCCTCGTCGCGCGGCTTGTAGTCGGCGAATTTCTCATAGACCGTCAGCACGCCGGGCTGGAATTCGTCGGCCTTGAAGGTGAAGGGGCCGGATCCGATCTGCTCGGGGATCGGCTCGGAGGCCGGGGTGTCCGCCAGCCGCTTGGGCATGATGAACGGCACGTTCGAGGACGGCTTGGCGATGGAGCCGGGCAGCAGGCCGTAGGGTTCCTTCAGCTTGATCTCGAAGGTCTTGTCGTCGACGGTGACCATCTCGGACACGTAGTCCATCATCTTCTGGCCCATGCCGTCGCGCTGGCCCCAGCGGCTCAGCGAGGCGATGGCGTCTTCGGACGTGACCGGGGTTCCGTCGTGGAACATCAGCCCGTCGCGCAGCACGAAGGTCCAGGTCAGCTTGTCGTCGGAGACCGAGTAGCTCTCGGCCATCTGCGGCTTGATCTCGAAATTCTCGTCGAGCGCCAGCAGGGTGTCGAAGACCATGTAGCCGTGGTTGCGGCTCATGTAGGCGGTGGTGATGATCGGGTCGAGCACGCGGAGCGCGGAGTGCATCACCACGCGCAGCGTCTCGGCCTGGGCCGGCAGCCCGAGGCCCATGGCGGCGGTGGCCACGGCGGCCATCAGCGCGGCGCGCACGCCCCGCCCTGCGGTCCGCCCCGCGGGCGGTCGAACGAGGGCCTTCATTCCATCCAGCATGGGAACGTCTCTCCTGTCGGTGTTTCCGGCCTTTTGTCGGCGCCCCGTTCAGGTCCGGGCGCGCGGGCCGTTTGCTGCAACGCGACAAGGAGGTTGCGGGCGAGGCCGGATCGTTGTCAATGTCCACACCAATGAAAACCGTCGACAAACGACATATGACACGGCTCGATGCCTGAAAGGTTTGCACGCTAATGACCATGGCGCCTCTCGACGATGCAGCCCGCGCCGCGATTCGCGCGGCTGTTGACGCCAACTTCGCAACGCAGACCGCGTTTCTGGCGGATTTCGTTCGAATCCCTTCCATCCGCTTCGAGGAAGGCCCGGCCCAGGACTTCATGGCCGCCGCCCTGCGCGAACGCGGCTATGAGGTCGACGACTGGAAGATCGACCTCAAGGACCTCGAGTCGCTTCGGGGGTATGGACCAATCGAGGGCGATTTCTCCCGCGCCCGCACCGTGGTCGGCTCGCACCGGCCCAAGGACGTTCACGGCCGCTCGCTGATCCTGCAGGGGCATCTGGACGTGGTGCCCGCCGGCCCGCTGGACATGTGGGAGACGCCGCCCTTCGACCCCGTGGTCAAGGACGGCTGGATGCACGGGCGCGGCGCCTGCGACATGAAATCGGGCACCACGGCGGCGCTGTTCGCGCTGGACGCGCTGCGCAAGGCGGGGTTCGAGCCCGCCGCCACCGTGCATTTCCAGTCGGTGATCGAGGAGGAGTCCACCGGGCTCGGCGCGCTGTCGACGCTGCAGCGCGGCTACCGGGCCGACCTCGCCTTCATCCCCGAGCCGACCGGCTTCCGCTTCCTGCGCGCCCAGGTGGGCGTCATCTGGTTCAAGCTGAAGGTGCGCGGCAAGCCGGTGCATGTCTCGGTCGCCGGCGAGGGCTCCAACGCCATCACCGCGGCCTTCGACATGATCAACGCCGTGAAGGGGCTGGAGATCATCTGGAACGAGCGCGCCAAGGAGCATCCCAATTTCGTGGACGTGGTGCATCCGCTCAACTTCAACCCGGGCAAGATCGCGGGCGGCGACTGGGCGTCCTCGGTGCCGGCCTGGTGCGACGTGGACTGCCGCATCGGCGTGCTGCCGGGCTGGGACCTGGCCGATTGCCGGCGCGAGATCGAGGACTGCATCACCGCCGCCGCGCGCCAGCATCCGTTCCTGGCCAACTCGCCGCCCGAGGTGGTGTGGAACGGCTTCATGTCGGAAGGCTGGGTGCTTGAGGGCGCCGAGGAGCCGGAGGCGGAGTTCAAGGCCACCTGGGGCGAGGTCTTCGGCGACGAGCCGCTGATCGAGGGCAACAACACCGGCCTGACCGACACCCGCTTCTACCCCTATTACGGCGTGCCGGCCGTGTGCTGGGGGCCGAAGGGGCTGAACGTGCATGGCTTCGACGAGAAGGTGGACCTCGCCTCGGTCAAGAAGGCGACCGAGATGATGGCCCTGTTCATCGCCCGCTGGTGCGGGCTCAACAAGCTGGAGGGCTGACCGATGGCGTCCCCGACCAAGGCTCCCCGCATCGCGATCGGCGGTTTCCTGCACGAGACCAACACCTTCGCGCCCTCCAAGGCGACGCTGGACGACTTCCGCTCCGGCGGCGGGGCGGGGCGCATGGTCGAGGGCGCCGATGTCATCGCCCGCACCGAATCGATCAACGCCGGCATCGCCGGCGTGATCGAGGTCGGCCGCGAAGCGGGGTGGGAGCTGATCCCCACCCTGTTCGCGGCCACCTCGCCCTCCGCCCATGTGACGGAGGAGGCGTTCGAGGTCATCACCGGGCGGATCATGGAGCTGGTGGCCGCGGCCGGGCCGCTCGACGGGGTCTTCATGGACCTGCACGGGGCCATGGTGACCGAGCATTTCGACGACGGCGAGGGCGAGTTCCTGCGCCGGCTGCGCGAGGTGGTGGGTCCGGACGTGCCGGTGGCGGTGACGCTGGACCTGCACGCCAACTCCACCGCGCTGATGATGGAGAAGGCCGACCTGCTGGAGACCTACCGCACCTATCCGCATGTGGACATGACCGAGACCGGGCGCCGCGCCGGGCGGTCGCTGGCCAAGATGCTGGGCGGCGCGCGCTTCCCCAAGGCGTTCCTGCAGGCGCCTTACCTGTCGGCCATCGCCTGGCAATGCACCGACATGGATCCGGCCAAGCGGCTCTACGCGCTGCTGGAGAGCCTGGTGGACGGCGAGGCGGTGGAGGCGATGAGCTTCAACATGGGCTTCCCCGCCGCCGATTTCGCCGATTGCGGCATGTCGATCTCCGCCTACGGGACCGGGGCGGAGGCGGCGGCGAAGACGCTGATGGACGCGGTGATCGCGGCCGAGGCCGATTTCGCCGGCAAGGTCTGGACGCCGGAGGACGGCGTGGCGGAGGCGATGCGGCTGGCTGAAGGCGCGACGCGGCCGGTCATCATCTCCGACACCCAGGACAATCCGGGGGCGGGGGCGGATTCCGACACCACCGGCATGATCAAGGCGCTGGTCGCCGCCGGGGCCAAGGCCGCCATCGGCAACGTCTTCGACCCCGAAAGCGCCGCGGCGGCCCATGCGGCCGGCGAGGGGGCGACGGTGCGCCTGTCGCTCGGGTCCAAGTCGAACTGGCCCGGCGACACGGCGCTGGAGGCGGAGTTCGTGGTCGAAAAGCTCTCGGACGGGTCGTTCCCGGCCAAGGGGCCGTATTATCTCGGGCGGATGATGAACATGGGGCCGTCGGCCCGGCTGCGGATCGGGGATGTGCGCATCGTCGTGGTCTCGGCCAAGGCGCAGATGGCGGACCGGGAGATGTTCCGCCAGGTCGGCATCGACCCGGAGGACGAGGCGCTGCTGGTGGTCAAGAGCTCGGTGCATTTCCGCGCCGACTTCGCGCCGATCGCCGAGACCATCCTGGTCTGCGCCGCGCCGGGGCCGATGGCGGTGGATCCCGCGACGCTGCCCTGGACCAAGCTGCGCGCCGGCGTGCGGCCGGGGCCGTTCGCGGCGCCGTTCGACCCGGCGGCGGCGGCCGCGGCGGCGGAGTGACCATCGCTGACGATAAGAAAGGCTGACTTTTCGTCTGCGCAGCCTTACCGCCGGTGAGGCTCGGGCGCGGGTCCGGGCGCTGGACCGGGCCCGCGTTCCGCGTCTAGGCTCCCTCCCAATCCGCGCCGCCCTTCGGGGATGAGACGCGGAACGTCCGGGAGGAGACCGCCCATGCCGCGCCTGACCGCGCCCGCCCCTCGCCCTGCATGGGGGAGGCGGCGGTGACGGACGCCGGCCCCCATGCCGAAGTCGCCGCATGGCTGACGCGCCTGAACGCCGCCGGGTCCGACCCGGCGGCGCTCTCGGCGTTGTTCGGGGCGCATTTCGGGGGGGAGGCGCATTGGCGCGACCTCGCCTGCCTGCGCCCCCGCTTCGCCACCGTGTCGGGGCCCGCGGCGGTGGGCGCTGCGCTGGGGCCGGCGCTGGCCGCCCATGACGCGCGGAACTTCCGGCTTGCGCCCCGCCGCCACGGCCCGGTCCGGGTGGAGCGCGCAGGCGTCGAGGTGGCGGAGGCGGTGCTCGAATTCGACTGCGACGCGGGCCGGGGGGAGGCGGTGGTCCGCCTGGTCCCGGCGTCCGACGGGCGGGGCGGGTCGGCGGCGTGGATCCTGCTGACCTCCCTTTTGGAATGGTCGGGGGCGCGGGCCCCCATCTCCGCCGCGCCGGTCAGCCCGGCTGGGGGCGGGCATCGGGATTTCTCCGCCCCCAACTGGGCCGACCGGCGCGCGGCGGCGGAGGCCTATGCCGACCGCGACCCCGAGGTGCTGATCGTCGGCGGCGGCCATGCCGGGATCGTGGCCGCGGCCTGCCTGAACCGGCAGGGGGTGGACGCGCTGGTGGTGGACCGCATGGCGCGGGTCGGAGACAATTGGCGGCTGCGCTACCACGCGCTGGCGCTGCACAACCAGAAATTCAGCAACATCATGCCGTTCCTGGATTTTCCGACCACCTTCCCCTCCTACATCCCCAAGGACCTGATCGCCGACTGGCTGGAATTCTACGTCCGGATGCTGGAGGTGAATTTCTGGACGGAGACGGAGTTCGGCGGCGCGGTCCGCGACGCGGCCTCGGGCGTGTGGGAGGCGACGGTGACCCGGGCGGGGCAGGCGCCGCGGGTGCTGCGGCCCCGGCATATCGTGATGGCCACGTCGGTCTCCGGCACGCCGAACCTGCCGCGGATCCCGGGGATCGAGGCGTTCGGGGGCGAGGTCGTGCATTCCTCGGCCTTCGCCTCGGCCGAGCCGTGGCGGGGGCGGGACGTGATCGTGATGGGGACGGGGACCTCGGGGCACGACATCTCGCAGGACCTGCACGCCAAGGGGGCGCGGGTGACGCTGGCGCAGCGCTCGCCAACGCTGGTCACGCAGGTCGAGCCGTCGGCGCAGCTTTTCGACGGGATCTTCTTCGGCGACGGGCCGTCGATGGACGACCGGGACCTGCTGGCGCTGGCCCTGCCGCTGGAGCCGATGAAGCGGGCGCACAGGATCCTGGCCGCGAAGTCGGTGGAGCTGGACCGGCCGCTGCTGGACGGGCTGGAGGCGGTCGGGTTCCGGCTGGACTACGGCGAGGACGGGACCGGCTGGCCGCTGAAATACCGCACGCGGGGCGGGGGCTATTACTTCAACATCGGCGCCTCCGACCTGGTGGCGGCGGGCGAGATCGGGCTGATCCAGGTGGCCCAGATCGCCGGCTGGGAGGCGGGCGGCGCGCGCATGGAGGACGGGCGGCTGGCGGCGGCGGACCTTGTGGTGCTGGCCACCGGCTACAAGGGGCTGGAGCATATGCTGCCGGGCCTGTTCGGGGCGGAGGTCGCGGGCCGGGTCGGGCAGGTCTGGGGCTTCGACGCGGATCAGGAGCTGGCCGGCATGTGGACCCGCACCGGGCAGGAGGGGCTGTGGTTCACCGGCGGCGCCTACAGCCAGGTGCGGATGTTCTCGCGCATTCTCGCCCGCCAGATCGCGCAGGAGCTGGACGGGTAGGGGCGCGGGGGCTGTCGAGCCGTCGAGGCCCAGGAGACGGGACCGCCCGCGTCCCCGGTTCCGCGCGCCGCGCGCGACCGGGCCCGGGGCCCGCGACCGATCCGCGGCGCCCGTGCGGCCCGCGTCCCGCGAGGGCGCCGCGTCGAGGTCGCGCCGGCCGAACCCGCCCGCCCGCGGCGCGCGGAAAGCGGGCGCCCGGCCGCGCCGGGGCGGGCGGCGCGGGCCGGCGACATGCCGGCGGCCGGGGGGCGGCCGGGGGACGGCCGGGCGGGGCGCTCAGAGCACCCGCCGCCCCTCCCGCCATGCTTCGGCCACATGGGCGACGCCGCCCGCCCTCCGCACCCGGATCACGTCGGCCCGCATGCCGGGCGTCAGCGCGCCGCGGTCGTGCAGGCCCGCGGCGCGGGCGGGGGCGGCGCTGACCATGGCCACCGCCTCGGACAGGCCCTGGGGCAGGGTCGGGTCGTCGGCCATGACGAAGGCCGCGTCGAGCAGCGAGCGGGGCACGTAGTCGGAGGCGAGGATGTCGAGCAGCCCCGCCGCCGCCAGGTCCCGCGCCGCCACGTTGCCGGTCATCGACTGGCCGCGCACCAGGTTCGGCCCGCCGGCGATCACCGCCATGCCGGCCGCCTTCGCCGCCCGCGCCGCCTCCAGCGAGGTGGGGAATTCGGAGATCGCGGCCCCTTCGGCGCGGGCGAGGGCCACATGCTCCTCCCGCGCGTCGTCATGGCTCATCAGCGCCAGCCCGCGGGAGAGCGCGGCGCGGGCGCAATGGGCGCGGATCGCGGGGCCGAGGCGGGCGGAGCGGTCGAGCAGCGCGTCTCGGCGGGCGATCATCTCGTCGAGGCTCACGTCGATGTTCTCGGCCATGCGCCGGGTCCAGCGGGCCATGTCCGGGCTCTGCCGGTCGCCGGGCGCGTGGTCCATCAGCGACACGAGGCCGAGCCCCGCGCCCAGCCCCGGACGCCCCAGCACGCGTTCCAGAAGGGCCGGCGTGTCGGGGTCGGAGATCTCGCAGCGCAGGTGCAGGCGGTGTTCGGCGCGCATCATGCCCAATTCGGCGGCGCGGGCCAGCGCGTCGAGGGCGGGGAACAGCAGGTCCCGCCGCTCCGGCTGGCGGATGGCGGCGCCGACGGAGAGCGAGTCGAACACCGTCGTCACCCCCGCCGCGATCACCTGCGCGTCATAGGCCAGCGCCGCGCTGAGCGGGTCCCAGGGCGCGGTGACGCGGGGGTGCAGGTGCTTTTCGATATGGTCGGTATGCAGGTCGACGAGGCCGGGGAGGATGTAGTCGGCGCCCTCGCTCCCGCGGCCGTCGGCGATCCGGGGCGCGTCGTCGAGGACCTCCACCGCCGCGATGCGGCCGGCGTCGAGGCGCAGGCGGCCGCGGACGACGCGCTCGGGCAGCACCAGAAGGGCGGGGCCGAGCGTCGTTCGCGTCGCACCGGGGGCGGGGGCGGGGGAGGCGCGGCCGTCCATCCTTGGGTCTCCTCGGTTTCGGGCCGGCGACCCTGCACAGGGTTCGCGACAGGATGATGACGCGGGGCCCGACAGGCCGGCGGCGTCTCCGCCCGCGGCGCGCGGAACCGCGTCGCGGGCGATCGGGGGCGGGGACCGCGATCGTCGCGCGGCGCCCGGCGCGAGGGTCGGGTCGGGTCGGGTCGGGGCGGGGCGCCGCGTCCAGGTTTCGAGGGCGGCGACCGCCCGCCCGCGGCGCGGCGGGACGGGCGCGCCAGGCGGGACCGTCGCCGAGCCGGCGCCCGGGACGCCCTGCCGCCCCCCGCCCGGATCGACGCCCCCTGCGGCTCAGTCCAGCGAGATCGGGTGGGCCTTGGCCAGGCGGTCGAACTCCATCAGCGTCTCGACCAGCGCCGGCATCTTGTCGATCGGGATCATGTTGGGGCCGTCGGAGGGGGCGTTGTCGGGGTCCTCATGGGTCTCGATGAACACGCCGCCGATGCCCAGACTCACCGCCGCGCGCGCCAGCACCGGCGCGAATTCCCGCTGTCCGCCCGACGAGCCGCCCAGGCCTCCGGGCTGCTGCACCGCGTGAGTGGCGTCCATCACCACCGGATAGCCGGTGGCGGCCATGGTCGGCAGGCCGCGCATGTCGGTGACCAGCGCGTTGTAGCCGAAGGAGGCCCCGCGCTCGGTCAGGATGATGTTGTCGTTGCCGGTGGAGGCGACCTTGGCCGCGACGTTGGCCATGTCCCAGGGCGCGAGGAACTGGCCCTTCTTGACGTTGACCGCCTTGCCGGTGCGCCCGGCGGCGAGCAGAAGGTCGGTCTGCCGGCACAGGAAGGCGGGGATCTGGAGGATGTCCACCACCTCGGCCGCCATGGCGCACTGCGCCTCGGTGTGCACGTCGGTCAGCACGGGCAGGCCGGTGCGCTTGCGGATCTCGCCCAGCATCTCCAGCCCCTTCTCGGTCCCCGGGCCGCGGCGGCCGGAGACGGAGGTGCGGTTGGCCTTGTCGTAGCTCGCCTTGAACACGTAGCCGGCGCCGACGGCGGCGCAGGCCTCGGCCATGCGCCCGGCGATCATCAGAGCGTGGTCGAGCGACTCGAGCTGGCACGGCCCGGCGATGACGGTCAGCGGGGAGGCGTTGGAGATCGTGAGATCTCCGGCGCGGACGGAGCGGGGCCTGGCGGCAGGGGACTGGGTCATGGGGTGGGTGGTAGCAGAGCCTCGCGCGGCCGGGAAGCGGGTCCGTCGGGGCGGCGACATGGGCCGCAGGGCGCGGCGCCGGGCGAGGGGGGGCGGGGCCGGCGGCGGGCGAAGCGGCGGCGGGCGAAGCGGCGGTTGGGGGCGCGCGGCGGGTGGCGCTCATCCTGGCGCGCCCCATCCCCGGTTTCGAGCGGCCTGGATCCCGCCGGCTCCCGACCGGCGGTTATTCCGGACGGTCCCTGTCGAAGTCGGTCCCTGATGAGGTCGCCCCCGTCGAGGTCAGGCCCGGTCGCGGGCGAAGTCCCTCCCGGTTCGTCCGGCGTCCGGTCGTGCCGCGGACCGAACCCGAACCCGGCCCCGCGTCTCCGCCTGCGCCGCCGGTCCCGCGCGCCGCGGGCGCCCGGGACCGGCCGGGCGCCCGGGCCGGCGCGGCGCCTCAGCCCTCTTTCTTCTCCACCCCGGTGAGCTTGCCGGCGATGAGCGACAGGATCGCGGCCGCGAAGCTCATCAGCGCGCCCATCTTGGCGGCGTCCTGCACCGGGCCCGGATCGAAGGCCACCGCGGCCACGAACAGCGCCACGGTGAAGCCGATGGCCGCCACGCATCCGACCACGAACAGGTCGACCATGCGCATCCCCTCCGGCAGCCCGAGCTTCAGCCCCTTGGCCGCGAACAGGCCCATCAGCGTGATCCCCACCGGCTTGCCGATCAGCAGCCCCCCCAGCACCAGCCAGGTCGCGTCGCCCATCGAGGCGAGCTCCACCCCCGCATTGGCGAGGCCGAAGAAGAACAGCACCACCTCCACCGGGATCTTGAGACCGTGCTCGATCTCGTTGAGCAGGTCGTGCAGATGGGTCTCGGCCTCGGAGAAGATGCCGAAGCTCACGTCGGCATGGGGCACGGTCAGCACCATCGGCAGCAGGCCGAGCGCGGGGTGGATGCCGGATTCCTGGAAGCCGAACCAGCAGATGCAGCCGCCGACCAGATAGGGCCAGAAGCCCAGGTTCTTCCGCACCCAGGTCGAGTTCGGCCGGTCCTGCTTGTGCCGGTCGAGCCGGCGCGGCAGCCAGTTGGCGAGCAGGTAGGTGGCCCCGGCGGCGGCGGCCGACAGCAGCAGCCAGACCGGCTGAAGCTCTCCCGACGGGTAGAAGATGGCGAGGATCACCAGCCCGGCCGCGTCGTCGGCGATGGCCAGCAGCAGGAGGAAGCGCACCGCCGGGTGCCCGGCCCCGAACACCATCCGACCCACGAGGTAGGAGAAGGCGATGTCCGTGGCGGTGGGCACCGCCCAGCCATGCACGGTGGCGTCGTAGGTCTCGGAGCCCATCAGCATCGCCAGGCCGACATAGACCGCGATCGGGCCCAGCATGCCGCCGGCGGTGGCGACCAGCGGGGTCATCGCCTTGCGGCCGCGCAGCGAGCCGTTCTCCAGCGCCACGGCCTCCCAGACCTCCTTGCCGGCGATGGCGAAGAACAGCGCCATCAGCACGTCGTTGATCAGGTAATGCAGGGTGAGGGTGCGGTGGGCGTGGCCCTCGGCGTCCACATGCAGGTGGCCGATGAAGAAGTCGTCGATCAGCGGATATTCGACGAAGTGGTGGTAGCTGTCGGGCGAGACATTGGCCCAGCCCAGCGCGAGCAGCGCGCCGCCGATCAGCAGCAGCGAATACTCGGAAATGAAGGACCACGTTCTGTACATGCCCGGCTCTCCCGTCTGTCCGGCCCGATTTTTTCGGCCGTGTTTTCCGGTCGGGCCGCGATCCTCGCCGCGGCGCCCGCCGGCCCCTGCGCGCGGGCGGATGCCTCCGCGGGCGCGGAAAACTTGGTAGGCGATCGCCGGGAAGGGGGCAATGGCGGGCGGGGCCGCCGGGCGGATGCGTCGCAAAGGGGGGCGGACAGGCGCGACCCGCGCCGGCGGGGCGGAGCGCCGCGTCACGGTCCCGCCCACGGCGCCCGCCCGCCCGCGGCGCGCGGAACCGCGGCGCCTGGAGCCGGCCGTCTCGGGCCGGGGGGACGGAGAGGCGCGGGCGCGGTGGGGCAGGGGGCGGGCGGGCGTCGAGCGGGCGGGCGTCGAGCGGGCGGGCGGGCGACAGCGCGCCAACGTCCCGGCGCCGGGCCCGCCCGCTTCGCCTCCCGCGCGCCGGGTCCGGCCGTCTTGCGGGTCAGTCGTCCTTGCGGGCCTGGGCCAGGGCCTCGGCCAGCCGGGCGGCGAGCGCCTCGGGCTCCCCCTCCGCCCGCAGGCGCTTGACGCGGGCGGTCGCGCCCCGCTCCACCCGGACGGCGGAGCGCGGGACGCCCAGAAGGCGGGCCAGCAGCGCCTCGACCGCCGCGTTGGCGCGCCCGTTGTCGGGCGGGGCCGAGACCCGCAGGGCCAGCGCCGGCCGCCCCTCCGCATCGCGCGCCAGCCCGTCCAGCGCGTCGCGCCCGCCCCGGGGCGTCGCGCGGACCGCGATCAGCAGCCCGCCCTCGCAGGGGGACCAGGGGACCGATGCCGGGGCCGCCGCGTCGGGCGGCGCGGCGTCGGCATCGCTCCCGGCCCGGCCCCTGCGTCTCCGGGCCAAGGGATCAGTAGGCCGAGAGGTTGTTGGCGATCAGGATCTGCAGCGCCGCGATCCCCACCAGCACCACCAGCGGCGCGAGGTCGAGCCCGCCCATCGAGGGCAGGATCGAGCGGATCGGGCGATAGAGCGGCTCGGTCAGCCGGTTCAGCGAGGACCAGATCGAATAGACGAAGCGCTGGCGCAGGTTGATGACGTCGAAGTTGATCAGCCAGCTCATCACCGCCTGAATGATGATGATCCACCAGGCGAGGTTGAGGATCATCAGGAGAATGGCGGCGATCGAGGTCATCGGCGGGGGTTCCGTCGTCTGGCTGCGGGTCAGCGCGAGACGTAGCGGCCCGGGGGCTCCGGTTCAACCGCGTCCGCGGCGCGGGAAACGTTAATCCGCCGGCTCAGGGGCGATTCCGAGCCGCCCCGCCGTCTTGCCCGGCTTCCGGCCCGGGCCGGAGCCATCCGCCCGCCGCCCCTCGTCGCCCGCGCCGCCGTGGCCGCGCGCCGCGGGTGACCTGGACCGGGGACCGCGACCGCGCCGCGGCGCCCCCGCCCCCGATCCGTCCCGCGCGCCGGTCCTCCGCCCGCGTCCCGAACATTCCGCGCGGGACCGCTTGACACCCCCCCGAGGCCCGACTAATCACCCGGCCAGCGGGGCCGTAGCTCAGATGGGAGAGCGTCGCGTTCGCAATGCGAAGGTCAGGGGTTCGATCCCCCTCGGCTCCACCACCGACCCTTCCCGTGGGTCGAAATAACCTCCTGAAATCAAAAGAGAAACCGGCTTTCGCCGGCCGCAGTCCGTCGGATTGGCCGGGAAAACTGCTGTACATTCTGCATTACAATCCGCAGAATCCGACCCAATGGCGATCATCCGTCGAGGTCACAAGCTCTACCTCTACCGGCGCGTCCCGACGCGATTCTCCGGGGTCGACCCGCGGACCTTCGTCTACCTCGCCCTCGGGACCGAAGACTCGGCCGAGGCGAAGGAGAAGGAGCCGAAGGTCTGGCGCGAGATCGTCGCCGGATGGGAGGCGAAGCTCGCCGGCCGCGATCCCGACGCCGAGGCGCGCTTCGAAGCCGCCCGCGAACTCGCCGCCGCACGGGGCTACCGATACCGATATGTCGAGGACCTGGCCGAGGGGCCGGTCGGCGAGATGCTGGACCGGATCCGACGGCTGGATATCGAGGGGCGCCTCGGGGGTCGCGACGGCGACAAGCCCGGCGGCGATCCGGAGACCTCCGCCGCGATCCTCGGGACCGTCCCCTCGCCGCGCCTGACGCTCAACCGCGCCTTCGAGGTGTTTCTCGACCTCACGAAGGACCGGGTCGCGAAGAAGTCTCCGGCGCAGTTGAAGCACTGGACGCAGGTCCGGCGGAAGGCGGTCGCGAACCTGGTCGCGGTGGTCGGCGACAAGGCGATCGAGGACGTCGACCGCGAGGACGCGCTCGCCTTCCGCGCCTGGCTGCGCGAGCGCCTGGCGGAGGGCGTCTCGGCGAACACCGTCAACAAGGACCTCTATCACCTGTCGGGCATCTGGCGGACGGTCGAGGACATGAAGCGGCTCGGGATCGACGGGAAGCTCTGGACCGGGCTCCGCTTCGACGAGGAGAAGACCTCGCGCCCGACCTGGTCGGCGACGCAGGTCGGCGCGCTCCTCGCGCCGCGCGCCCTGGGCGGCCTCAACGAGGCCGCGCGCGACGTCCTCCTCCTGATGGTCAACACCGGCGCCCGCCCGTCCGAACTCTGCAATCTCCTGCCCGAGGAGATCGTCCTCGACGCCGAGGTCCCCTTCCTGAACATTGGCGGGGCGAAGGCGCGCCGGCTGAAGACCGACCACTCCGCGCGGCCGATCCCTCTTGTCGGCGTCTCCCTCGACGCCGCGAAGCGGAACCCCGGCGGGTTCGCCCGCTATCTCGACCGCTCGACGGGCTGGTCGAACCTGGTCAACAAGTTCCTCCGGGACAACAAGCTCGCGCCCACCGAGGCGCATACCGCCTACGGGCTTCGCCACGCCTTCGAGGACCGGCTCCTCGCGGTCGAGGCGCCTGACCGGATCGCCTCCGACCTGATGGGTCACACGACGAAACGCCCGCGGTACGGCGCAGGTGCCGAACTTGCTCACCTGCTGGAATGGGTCGCTAGGATCGCCGTTCATTCTGACGTTATGTAGATGCGATGCCTGAGGTGGGCATGCTATCCAGCAACCTCGCTTATCGCCGTAGCTATTCGAGTCGCTGCCAGAGCGGAGAGTGCTTTGATAAATCGTGCCGAGAGCTTTCGAATCCTCTGGGCACGGCTTGTGATCGGTGCTTCGGTGTTGTTAGGCATCAAACAATGAGGGGCATTATGTCTGATATCGTTGAGTTGAGGACATTTAATTATCACGATGCAGAGCGTCATGATTTGATGATTGTAAAAGGCGAAGCCGGCTTTTCATATTCGCAGAGCGAAAAGAATTTCTATTTTTTCAAGAGGGAGCGAGATCGCTCTTGGACCGCTCTCCTCGTTCCCCTCAGCGAGTTGCGGGCTTTCGTGGCGGTGGTCGGTTCACGCGAAGAGTTTGTCTACATGGGGTCAAATGCGGTCGGCGGAATGCGTGGAGCTTTGCATGACGTCGGCATGGGAATTGGGGTTGCGGCAAGAAACTATCTTGAGAAAAGTCGCGCGAGAAAGGCGACCGGCATCTTGTTTGAGTTGGCGTACATCCCTCTACCCACGTTCTTCGTGAATATCTCGGAAGATGGGCTGCGCTTGCGAACAACAGAGGCGTTGAGGCAGATTCTTGAGGGGCGAGACATCAGCGTAAAGATTATCGATTTTCCTGTCGAATTGCAGGCGGCGCACCACAATCCGAGTGAGCAACGATCTAAGACATTCGTCAAAGAGCCTCCGAGCCTCAAGCGATTTTTCACAAGCCCTTTCGTGTACGGGGTTATCTCGCTGGTGCTTCTTGCGATTTCGTCGATTGGGTTTGATGAATATGATCGACTGACCCGTGAGAACCCATCTGCTACAGGTTGGCAGGCGGAGACGCTTGGGGAAGCAAGGGGAATACTCGCGGTTGGGTTTGCATTTGGAGTGGCCGCGCTCTTTTTTGCGATTTCGCGACGCATGCAGCGAGACGAAAAGGGAGCGTCTGATACCTAACCTCCCGCTTTTGGGCGGCGATGATTTGCGCTGCTTTTTTGTCGCTTGAAGGTATTGAACTCCTGGGCCAGTTCCCGCCCTCGTCGGTCAAGGTAGCGGAAAGCGCGCTTCGCCTCCTCGCGTCTGCGCGGGTCCTTCGACGAGCGGCCGGTCGCGTAGCGGAACAGCGGCTCGACGAGGGCCGCGCCGCGCGCGACGCGGAAGGCGACGAACGCCTTGCGGCAGTCGTCACAACAGAACCGGGATTGCGGGCGGGTCGGGCGGAAGCGGGTCCCGCAGGCGGGGCAGGGGCGGCCCTCCGGTCCGTCGTCGAGATCGAGCGGGTCAATCCAAGGGTCGAGGCGGTCGGAAGACATGGCGCGTCAGCCGAAGGGGAGGGGCGGCTCGGCGTCATCGGCCGCGAGGGGCAGGCGGAAGCGGCGCTCGGGCAAGCCTTCGGAGGGCGTGCCGCGGAGCGGGGCGCGGGGCGCCTCGCGAAGCGGGCCGCACGGATCGCCGGCAAGCTCAACGAAGACCGGCAGTCCGCGCGCCTTCGCGACCCGGATCGTATGCTCGGTTCCGCCTTTCCGCTCTGGGCTGGCGAAGGCGACGACGACGTCGGACCTCTCGACGACCCGGACGTTGCGGGCGTAGAACGCCTTCGTTGCGGCGCGCCGGCCGGCCGAGGACGGAATCTCGGGGCGGATGATCTCGACCGCGAGTCCGCGCCGCTCCGCGGCCTCGGCCGCGAGCGTGTCGATCCCGGCCGCGCCGCCGGAGACGACGACGGCGTCGGCCGGAAGGGTCGCGACGAACGCCTCGACGGCGTCGCGGTCGCTCTGCGCCGCGCGCTTGCGGCTTCCGACGATGGCGATGCGGAGGGTCATGCGACGGTCCCCTTGATCCAGACAGCGCCGAGCGCGCTCACGCCCTGGGCGCGGGCGTCGTTCAATGCCTCGACGATATGGAATCCGCTCGTCGCGATATCGTCGACCACGACGAGCGGGCGCGGAAGGGCGGAGAGGTCGTCCGCCCGTTCAAGGGGCGGGAGCGTGGCGTTGCGGCGGGGATGCGAGGAGCCCTCGACCGGCCGGAAGCGCCACGCCTCGACGAACTCGGCGCCGGCCGTGGCGGCGACCGCCTCGGCGAGGCGGAAGCCGAAACAGTCGCGGCGCCGGGAATGTCCGCAGGGGACGCAGGTCACGAAGGGGGCGGGGCCGAGGACCGCTTGCAGGACGGCGGCGATATCCTGGGCGGCGGCGGAGATCGTCCCGTCATCGAGGCGGGCCTTCGCGAGCTTGATCGCCGCAAGCTGATCGCGCCGCGCGTTGGCCCGCCACGCCCGCGCCGACAACCACGCGACGCCGTTCCGGTAGGAGACGGCCGGGCGCCACGCGAGACCCTGAAAGCCGGGACCGGGCGACGGCACGGCCGCGCGTTCGGCTTCCGGAAGGGGGAGGGCGGAGGGGGCGAGCCGAGTCACTTGTCCGTCCCTCCGGCCGACCGGCTCCGCACCAGATCAAGGAGCCGGCGGTCCTCTTCCTGCCGGTCAAGCTCCCGCTTCACGCGCCGCAGGATCGGAAGCGCCGGCTCGCCGAAGACCTCGACGGCGCGGATCGCGACGTCGAGGTCCTGTTGCGTCGCGATCAGCCGGGGCATCGCGCGTCGCTCCGGCGGAACGGGATCACGTTGCCCGCGTCCTGCCCGCTTCTCGGGAGCCGGGCCTCGGTCCGCTCGACCGCGATCAGGAGGTCGGTCGCCATCTGGCGGAAGTGGTCGAGGGCGGCTCCGCTCGCCTCGGCGGCTTCGCGGCGGGCGATCAGGACGCCGGCGCGGTCGACGAGGAGCGTCGCGGCGAGGACGGGGTCGCGGCCCGCGGAGATCACCGCGCACAGGCGGTCGATCTCTGCGAAGGCGTCTTCGTGGGTCATGGGGCGCGCTCCGAGCGCGGGCTCGTCCGGATGGGCGAGAGTGATTCCCGAAATTTCGGGGATATCCTGATATCCGGGTGGTCCCCAAAACGTAAATGACGCAAATGTGGGCGTGAATGTTCAATCTTTGTTCACTTTAAGATTTGAGAAAAAATGGATGAAGGCTTCAACTGGTTTTGGAGATTCGTCATGTCGGACCCGCCTGCCGCCTTGAGGCGATGAAGCTGGCGCGGGAGGTTCCGCCCGTTGAATTGGGCGGAGTCGTGCAGTGGGCGCGAACCCTGCCGACGCCGGGCTTTCAGGAGCCGGAGCCTGACCAATGGAGACCGGAGGATGCGCGGCGGGGCTTGCTCCGCCGCAAGTCGTTCTGAGCTAGCTCTTCGACGCCGAGGCGAGCAAGCGCAACGCCTCGGCGACCCGCTGGCGCTGCGGCTCCTCCATCGCAAGCAGGAGGGCTGACAGGTCGCGGATTTCTTCCGGCGTCCTGCTTATCGGTTCGTCTTCAATAAGTTCGTCGAGCGTGACGCCCAGGACTCGCGCGATCCGGATCGCCTTGGCGATCGAGGGGACCGGGGCGCCTGGTTCGCCGCTCACAAGCCGGCCGACATAGTTCTTGTTGAGCCCTGCGGCGATGGAAACGCGGTGCGCGCTGGTCTTCCGCTCGGAGATGATCGCCGCGAGGTTGCGGGCCATGACGCGGAGAAGCGCGTCCTCTTCCTCACGGTCGCTGCTCACCTCGTCGGGCCTCCGTTCGCGGCTCCTGGTGGCGGCCTGGCGGGGCCGCGCTCCGCGCCGCCCGCAGGGTCGGGAGCGCCTTGTCATCCTCAGCATACGGCGGCGGCGGGCAACTCGCCATATCTGAGGAGTCAGAAAGGATTTGGCGATTCCCTAAAAATAAGGAATTTTTGCGCTTGCGATCAACCTGAGGTCGATCAACAGGGAGTTTTCCCCATGTCCAGACCCGCAAGGCTCCTGACCTCCGCCGAGGTCTCTGCCGTCAAGGCGGTGCGAGACGGCTCCGGCGTCGCCGCCGCCGCCCTCGCCTTCGGCCTGACGAAGAAGGTCCTCTGCTAAGTCATCGGCGAGCGGATCGGCGGAGTCGCCAGCCTTCGCAAGGCGCGCCCGTCCGATGACCTCCTCGGCCGGCTGACGCAGACCGCCGAAATCGGTCTTCCCGAGGTCGAGGCCGAGGTCCCCGCCGATCCCGCCGAAGAGCCCTGCCAGACCTCGCCCTTCCGCTTCCCCCTTGCGGTGCATTGGGAGGACCCGGCGGCGCGGGCGCGGGAATTCCGGCGGGGCGTGAGCGGGTATCGGGACCTGACGGGGGCGCTCCTCGGCGATCCGCCGGTCGGACGCTCGGCGCTGGACCTTCGGCGCAAAGGGCGCGCGGCATGAGCGGGCAGGGCTGGCGCAAGGCGAGCCGCGTCGCGACCGAGGCGGAACTCGCCGCGATCCTCGCCGTCCATGGGGGCGCCTCGGTCCGAGAGGCGGCGGAGCGGCACGGGGCCGAGGCCGGCGGGGTCGCCAACCTGGTTCAGTCGCGCTTCGGCGGGGTCGCGGACCTGCGCCGCGTCCCCAACGCCTCCGACCTCGAAATCGTCCGGCACGAGGCGGTCAACGCCCGCGAGTTCTGGGCGCGGATCGGCGTCGAGCGGCCGGGCGCGGAGACGGCGAAGCCCGCCGAAACCTTCCGGACCTCGCCCTTCCCGGTCACGACCGGGCGCGAGCATCACGACGACCCGGCCGTCCGCCTGCGGGCCTTCCGCGACGGGGTCGGTCCCTTCCGCCATCGCGACCTTACCGGCGCCATCCTCGGCGACCCGCCCGTCGGCCGCTCGGCCCTCGACCGCAACCCGGTCCGCGGGGGCGGGGACTGGCGGGCGCTGCCGCGGCCGAAGCCGGTCTCCGAGATCGAGGCGGCGGCGACGCTGCGCCGCCTCTCGCGGCGCGCCCGCGCGGCCTGACCGGAGGTCCCTCCCATGTCCAAGCGCAACGCGCGTCACGCGCGACGGCCGCATGACGCCTATTTCACGACCGATCCCGGCGCGGTCGCGCCGCTGGCGGGCGAGCTTCGCCCGCATGGCGGGCGACCTGGTCCGCCTGGTCGAGGCGTCGACCTCCTGGCGCTGCGGCTTCGCCTCCGATCTCGCGCCGGCGGCGGAGCGGACCCCGCCCTCGCCCGAGGGCGAAAGCCTGCCGATCCGGACGCTCGACGCCTTCGACCTGACGGCGGATCACGTCCGGGACTGCCATGCGATCATCACGAACCCGCCCTGGACGCGCGACCGCCGGACCGGCCTGCCGCTGCATGGGCTGATCGAACATCTCTCCGACCTGCGGCCAACCTACCTCCTCTTCGATCTCGACTGGCTCGCCTCGACCTATTTCCGGGACTTCGCCTCGCGGCTGCGGGCGGTGCTGCCGGTCGGGGGCGTCCGCTGAATTCCGGGGACGAAGGTCAAGTCGACTGACAAGGCCGCTTGGTTCGTCTTCGACCGGCCTCTCGCGGTCCTGGACCGGACGGGCGTCGGCCCGTCGGTGCGGATCACGCCGCGGGGCGGCGCCGTGCGGAGGGCGGAGGAATGAAGCTCGCCGCCTTCTTCGCCGACGGGTTTCCGCCCGATTGGGATGCGGGTCCGCGCCCGCCGCACGGGCTCGACCTCGCCCAAATCCAGCGCCGGTGCGGCGCGCCGACCGACTGCAAGCGACCGCTCGACCTCGACCGGGACGCCGCCGCGGCGACGCTCCTGCGCCGGGTCGTCGAGCCGGGGGCGAGCCTCGCGGCCTTCCCGCTCCTCGGCGTCTGCCTGGTTTGGCGGACGACGGGCGAGGCGGGGCGGCTGACCGGCATTCACCACCCCTCGACCGTCCTCGCCCTGCACCTCGCCGGGCTGATCGAGCGGCGCGGGCGCGCCCGTTTCGTCCCGACCGCCCTCGGCCGCGCGCGGGCGCGGACCCTGAAGGGGCCGCAGGCGCGCCGGCGCGAGGCGGAGGGGGCCCGCGCCGCGTGCGAGACGGAGGGGCGGGCATGACCTACGCCGCGACGAAGCTCCTCGAAGTTCTGCGCGACGCGGACCGGGGCGATCTCCCCCTCTGGTGCGGAACCTTCGAGGGCGGCGGGAGCCGGCCGGAGCGGGTCGTCGCGATCAGGACGGCGGTCGAGCGCGGCTTCCTGACCTCGGGCGCCGCGGCCTTCGAGACGACGCCCGCCGGCCGCGCCTGGCGCTCGGCCCTCGTCGCCTCGGTCCTCGCCGCCGCGGGGATGCGAGGATGACCGGCCGGCGGGAGGCGTTGCTTGACCGCATCCGGTCGAGCGTCGAGGTCGATCCCGAAACGGGCTGCTGGACCTGGACGGGGGCCGACTCCGGCTCGGGCCGGGGCGGCGGCTATGCGCGCATGTCGCTGGACGGGCAGACGGTCGCCGTTCACCGCGTCGCCTTCGTCTGCACCTTCGGCTTCGTCTCCTCGCGCCGGCATATCGACCACCGTTGCCGCAACCGCCGATGCGTGAACCCCGCGCATCTGGAGCTTGTGACGCCGCGGGAGAACGCCCGTCGGCGCGACGCTGCGAGGGCGTCGGAATGAAGGGCGGGACCCTGTTTTCCGGCATCGGCGCGCCGGAGGTCGGCGCGCCCTGGGTCGACTGGCGATGGTCGGCCGATATCGACGCCTTCGCGAACGCGGTCCGCGCGGTCCGCTTTCCGGGCGTCCCGAACCTCGGGGACGTGAATGCAATCGACGCCGCAGCAATTGAGCCTGTCGACCTTATGGTCTTCGGCTCCCCCTGCCAGTCGTTCAGCCTCGCCGGCCGACGTCTCGGCATGGATGACCCGCGCGGGAACCTGGCCCTCGTCGCCCTCGCGCTGGTTCGGCGAGTCCGTCCCCGCTGGTTCGTCTTCGAGAATGTCCGCGGCCTGCTTTCGTCCTGGTCAGGAGCCGAGGACGCGGAGGGTCCGGATCGGGCCGAGGGCGACGAATGGGAAGCGGACGAAGACTCCGATTTCTGGACCTTCGTCAACGCCGTGCGGGAATGCGGGTATTCTGGCGCCTGGCGAATGCTTGACGCTCGATATTTCGGAGTCCCCCAGCGTCGCCGCCGTCTGTGGTTTGTCGGTCATCTTGGAGCCGATTGGCGACCCGCTGGCGCCGTTCTGTTTGAGCCCGGAAGCCTGTCGGGGCGTCCTCCGGCGGGCGGAGATCCGGACGAAGGCGCTCCCGCCGGCCTTTCTCGCGGCGCTGCGGGACGTGGCGTCGATAGCAACGCCGGCGACGTCGCCTTCTGCCTCCTCGCGCACTCGCAGGGGTCCGCGGACGCCGAAAGCGAGACCCTGATCGCGTCTAATTGCGGCGGACAGGCGTTCACGCTCCTGGCGAATACGCACGGGCGCTCGCCGAACGACGAGACCCTTCTCGCCTTCAACGCGCGCGAAGACCCCTGTCCCTCGGCCGAGGTCTTCGGGACGCTGGGCGCCTCCTCCCCACAGGCGCAGGCGGTCGCCTTCAAGCTGCGCGGGCGCGAGGGCGGGGCGGTTCCGGAGGTCGAGCCCGACGGGATTTCCCCGACGCTGTCGGCCTCGGCCGGCGGCTCGACCCGGCCCTTTGTCGCGCAGCATGGCGCGCCGGGGGCGCTCGTTGATCGAGCGGGGCCGGCCGGCTGGATCATCCGCCGCCTGACGCCGGTCGAGTGCGAACGCCTGCAAGGCTTCCCGGACGGCTGGACGGCGATCCCCTGGCGGGGCGCGACCGCCCTTCCGACGCCGCGATACCGCGTCCTCGGCAATTCGCAGGCGGTCCCGAACGTCCGCTGGATTCTCGACCGCCTGAAGCTGGCGGACGCCGCCTTCCCCGATCCTCGCAGGTAGGGAGCCGCCCTTGACCCTCCTCGACTGCGTCCCCGCGCTCCTCGCGGGGGCCGCGACCTTCTTTGCGGTCCGGGCGAGGCAATGGCGCGCCCGCGCGCGCGAGACCGACGCCGTCGCGACCTGGGCGCTGCGCGACCGTGACCGGATCATCAGGGCTGCGCGGCCGGGCGACGACCTGGTTCCGGCGACGGCCGGGTCCTTCGCGGCAATGCTGTCGCGCCGCGGCCTGCAACGGGCGGGGGCGGACCTCGCCCGGCGGGACTACCGCGCCTTCGCGGTCGCCCTCGGCGAGGGGCGGTCCGATCCCGGCTGTCCGGCGGGGCGGCTCGACCCGTGCCAGTCGGCGGCGCTGGTTCTCCTCCTCGGCGAGGCGGGGCGGCGCGACGACCTGGTCGCGCGGATCGTGCGGGACGTGCGGGGGCGGCGATGACCGAGATCGACTTCGCGCCCATGATGGAAGCGGTCGCGCGGGACCTCCTCGGCGAGCCGAACCCGCAGCTTTCGACGCCGGGCGAGCTTCGCTTCGGCAATCACGGGTCGATTTCCGTCGACCTCGAAAAGGGCTCCTTCTTCGATCACGAGCAGGGCGTCGGCGGGGGCGTGCTGAAGCTCGTCGAGGAGCGGGTCGGCGTGACCGGGGGCGACGCGATGCGCTGGCTTCGCGAGCGTGGACACCCGATCCCCGAGCCCGAGCGCCGGGGCGGTCCGGAACGTCCCCGGCCGCAGCGACCGGCGGAAGAGCGTCGGCCCTCTCCCGCGTCCGATGCGCGTCCGCAGGCGTCCAAGCCCGGCGAGCGGCGGCGCATCGTCGAGACCTATCCCTATCACGACGAGGAGGGCGTCCTTCGCTATGAGGTTGTCCGCTATGAGCCGAAGACCTTCACGCAACGCCGGCCGGTTGTCGCGGGCTCGACCTCGGGGCCGTGGATTTGGGGCCTGAAGGGGCAGGAGTATTTCCGGCGGCCGGGGCGGGCCGACTGGTATCCCCGTCGCCCGCGCGACGACCGCCCGGCCGAGGAGATCGCCGAGTTTCCCGAGGAAGAGCGACTCCTCTACCGGCTCGGCGATGTCCTGAACGCCGTCGAGGACGGCGAGACGATCCATGTCGTCGAGGGCGAGAAGGACGTTCACGCGCTGAAGGCGCTCGGCCTCGTCGCGACCTGCAACTCCGGCGGCTCGGGAAAGTGGGGGCCGGAGTTCTCGGCGCAACTCACCGGGGCCGACGTCGTCGTCTTCGCCGACAACGACGAGGCGGGCGACGCGCACGCCGACGAAGTCTGTCGGTCGCTTCGGGGGCGGGCGAAGCGGGTCCGCCGGGTCGACCTGCCGGGCCTGCCGCCGAAGGGCGACGTCGCCGACTTCCTCGCGGCCGGGGGCGACCTGGACGCGATCCGGGCGGCGGTCGCCGCGGCGCGCGAATGGTTGCCGGAGCTTCCCGTCGCGCCGTTCCCCGTCGTCCGCTTCGGCGACATGCGCGAATACCGCCCCTTCGACGAATGGCTGGTGCGGAACTGGATCGGTCGCGGGCAACTCGTCGCCGTCTACGGTCCGCCCAAGCAGGGCAAGTCGTTCCTGACAATCGACCTCGGCGCGCGGATCGCGCACGGCTGGCCCTGGTTCGGCCTGCCGACGCAACGCTCGGTCGTGATCTACAACGCGGCCGAGGGCGGCGAGGGCGTGAAGAAGCGCCTCGCGGCCTGGGCGAACGCGCCGGGGCGCTCGGTCGACCCCTTCGCGCCCTTCTTCATGGTCCCGACGGTCCTCGACCTGTTCTCCGACGAGACCGCGGCCGACGCGCTGATCGCCTACGCCCGAGCGGTCTCCGACGCGCTCGGCGCGCCGGTCGGGGCGATTTTTATCGACACCCTCGCCCGCGCCATGGTCGGGGGTGACGAGAACTCCGCCGTCGATATGGGGCGGCTTATCGCGGCGGCGGACCGGATCAAGACGGCGACCGGGGCGACCGTGATCCTTGTCCATCACTCCGGGAAGGACGTCGGCCGAGGGATGCGGGGGCATAGCTCGCTTCTCGGGGCGGTCGACGGGGCGATCTCGGTCGCGAAGGTCATGCTCGACGGCGACAAGTCGGAGCCGCGGGCCGAACCCGTCTGGACCGGCGAGATCGAGGTCCGCCTTCAGGCGCAGAAGGACGGCGAGGACGGGCTCCTTCAGACGATCCGCCTCGACCGGCGGATCATCGGCCGGGACGCGGACGGGGCGGAGGTTTCGTCCTGCATCGTCACCGATGGGTCGGGGCGGCTTCCGGAGGGATCGTCGAGCCTGTCCGGGGCGGACCGGCGCAGCGCCGACCGGCTGACGAAGGACGTCCGCCGCGCCTTCGCCGTCCTCCTGCGCGCGACCGCGACCGACCCGCGGGGGACCGAGATCGACGGTCGGCCGGCGGTTCACTGGCTCGCTTGGGTGAACGGCTTGCAGGAGGCGAAGCTCCTCCCCTCCGGCGGCACGAACGACGCGCGGCGCGAGCGGAACGTCGTCTTCGAGGAGCTTCGTCGCCCGCTGATCGTCGCCGGCTTCGTCAAGGGCGCCCGGCCCGACGCCCGCTCCGGCAAGCCGGAGTTCTGGATCGTCCTGCGCGACGACCTTCCGCCCGACCCGACCGAATGACGCCCGATCCCGGTGCGACCGCTCCGCCGCCCCTGTGGGCGGCGGTCTCTCCCCGCGTCCCCCGGTCCCTGACCGACGCCGCGGGAATGCCTGCTGTTTGCAAGTTAACGAAGGAGGCAAGTCAATGAAAGATATGGATCATTCCGATATCGAAGCCGACCGGCGGGTTCGCGAGGAGGCCGCGGCCTTCCTCGACGAGGTCTTCGCCGAGTTCGTCCGGGCGCGGCGGAAGTTCCCCCAGCCGAACCCGAGCGTCGCGGCCCTGACCGAGGAGGTCGGCGAGCTTGCCCGCGCGGTCCTCTCGCGTCCCCTGCCGGAGGTCCGGGCCGAGGCGACGCAGGTCGCGGCGATGGCGCTGCGGATCGCGGTCGAGGGCGATCCGACCCTCGACCCGTTCCGGGAGGCGCAGGCGGAGGGACTCCTCCCCTCGACCTCCGTCCTCGACCGCCTCGTCTGAGCCCCCGGACCTCCCCCCTCGAAAGGGGGGGAGGGACCCCCCCTAAAGGGGGGTCCCATCCACCCTCCGGGAAGAGGGAGGTCCGCCGCCGCGAAGGAACGCTTCCCGATGACCAACGAAACGACCCGCGCCCTCGCCGAGGCCGACGCCGCGATCCGGCGGATCAAGCGCCGGACGACCCGGTCGCAGACGGTCCGCGGCGTGACCCTCGGTCCGCTCGGCCCGGCCCGCGAGCCCCTGATCGCCGCCGACCTCGACGCCGGCTTCGAGACCGAGGACGGCACGCTCCGCCGCCGCCGCGAGGCGGTCGCCGTCCGCCGCTCGGGCCGGGTCCTGGCGATGCTGCCGCTTCCGAGCCGCGCCGCTGCAAACCGACTTGCGGGGCTGGTGGAACAGGCGACCGCGCCGAAGGTCGTCGGCGAACTGACCTCCGCGAGGTCCGGACGGATATCCGACGGCGGGGCGGTCGCCCGCTCCGCCGCCCTCGCCGAGGTCAGGACCATGTCCCAACTGATTGGCGAAGCGCGGATAATCGGCGGTCGGGTCCCGGTCTTCGTCGTGGTGTGGTCGGTGGTCATCCGCGAAATGACCCTCGCGGACACGCTGCGCGCCGCCGGGATCGCGCATCCCCGCCGCAAGGACCTGGTCGAGACGCGCGACGCCCTGGTCGCCGCCCTCGACCGCATCGCCGGTTGGCTGGCGCAGAACCGTCGCCACAACCCCTGGTAGAATCATTTTGGGGACTCCGGAAGCGCCGTGCTAGGAAGAGAGCGTAATCAGAATCTCAAAGTTCGAGAGGCGGAGCCGGAACGCGGCTTCGCCTCTCTTGCGTAAAGTGGATGGAAATCGAGCCGCGATCCGTTGATCGCGGCGCTCGGGGCTGACTAGGTTATGCCGATCAAACGCCCTTGTTCCTGGCCTGGCTGCCGTATCCTGGTTGTAGTCGGGACTATCCATTGCAACCCTCACGCCCGGCAGGCGGAGGCGTTCCGGAAGTCCCGCAATACCGGATCAGACAAACGCCGCGCTGGACGGAACTCGCGGGACTGGTATCGGCGAAGCGCCTGGCGCGACCGACGCGAGCGCCAACTCGCGAAGGAACCCCTCTGCCGAATGTGCGTCGCCCGCGGGCGGCATGTTGCGGCGTCCGTTGCGGATCACGTCGAACCGCATCGGGAGGACTTCCGCCGGTTCTGGAAAGGCGAGCTTCAAAGCCTCTGCGCCTCTTGCCATAGCTCGACGAAGCAAGCGGAGGAGCGCGTTGAGGAGCGGCGGCGGGAGGTCGAGGAGGTCGAGCGCCGTGCGATGGGGTATGAGATTGAAGGCTAATGCCTTGGGCGTCGAACTAAGCATTTCCTGTCAATTGTGCTTGCAAGTCGTTGCGACGTCGACGCAGAATTTCAGCCGTGAAAGGGCGCAAGCCGTTGCGACGCATGTCAATCGCGTAATATATGCTCGTGTTTTCAAGTAAGCTACAAATGTTCATCACGTTAGCCTAGGAGATCTACGTGTTTAGGAATGTGGTGGCGAGCTCGCAATTTCTAGTTCGAAATCTCTTTCGCGCCACTGTACTTCTGGCGTTTATTTCAGGTTGTTCGGGTGGGCAGGGGTTGTACGTTCACCCGGACATCTACCGAGATATCCGCCCTGATGCTGCGGCTTGTGGCGCTCAGTTTGACAGTTCTGGGAGCATTGTTCCGCAAATTGGGCAGGGAAATCTTGGTTCGTGTCTCGAAGCGGCGGGCTACGAGTACATCGCAATTGGGCCACGAACGCGATTGGATTATGTGCGGCCTGGCGTGGAGATCAACCGAACTCAAATTGACGCCGATGTTCTAAGGTGCGGGGGCAAGCGCCGGGGCAGCGATATTGTCGTGACTTGGGCGAGCTATCAGCCCATCGGACAATGTATGGCTGACAAGGGATACAAGTTGATGCACGCCTCCAATGGCCGGTTGAATGGCTATCGGGTCATCCTCGAATGAACCGGCTCTATTTCCTTAGTCTTATCGCGAGTATGCTGTTCCCGGTCGTTGCCTACGTGCTTCACGTGCTCTCCCAAGGCGACTGGTTTCCTGACCGCTTCGATCAGTTAAAGAAGTATACAAAGCCAGTTACCGGAGCGATATCCATCGTTGGCGCGATACTATTGGTCGAGCCAATTGAGCAGATGATTGAAAAGCTGCCTTGGTTTAGTGAGGATGGAACCATCCAAAGCGCGCCTCCCTCGGAGGAGTTGCCGCCTCAGGCTGCGGTCATCCCCAATGATGAAGTCGCACCTAGTCCGCAGATTGATTCAGCGCCGCCTCCCCCAGACGGTAGCTCTCGGGATGGCTTGCTGACGCCTCCCCGAGAGATAGCTCCGAAGCCAGCGATCGGGGAATCGAAACAGCCTGCAACTCGTCAAGCGAGCAGCTCGAAATCCCCTGTCGTGCAGCCGTCTAGTTCTGGCGGTATCCGTTTCGACTGGAGTGCGAACGCACCGACTGTCGGCCCGTCGGGTGGAAGGTATTCCGATGCGAAAGGTTGCTGGAGGGAGGCAGACGGGAAGCCTGTCTACCCAGACCCCAAATGCAATTGATTTGGGTGCTTCGGATCTGAGTAGTGGTTGCTCTGTTAACATCTTTTGTCGGGGCGGTGTATTTTTTTGAGGCTCACGAAATTCGGGACCGGCGGGGGCAACCTAAAAAACCCGCGCGGGAAAATAGGAGGGGGGGTCAAGCCTCCCCTCTTGTCGTTTGAGGGAGGCGCTTCGATGACGGTCGGACGGAAGCCGGTCAACGGCGGCGAGAAGGCGAAGGAGGCGGGCGGGCTCGACCTGCCTTCGCTGGCGCTCGACGCCCTGCCGGCGCCGCCCGAGTATTTCGGGCCGGTCGCGCGGGAGATTTACAGGATCATCGCGCGGACCCTGGCCTCGGCCCGCGCCATCGCCGAGGGCGACGTCCCGCTGATCGTGCAGGCGGCGCGGGCCTATGAGCGATGGTTCGAACTCGACGTTCGGATCGTCGAGGAGGACGCCGAGGTCACGAAGAACAAGGCGGGGACCGACGCCTTCATGTCGGGGCTCGCCCAGGCGCGGGCCGCGGCGGCGCGGGACTATCGGGAACTCGCCTCGGAACTCGGGATGTCCCCGGTCGCGCGTCACCGCCTGACCGGCACGGCGCAAAGCTCCTTCATGGATGCGCTCGAAGAAACCCTCGCCGCGCGACGCGGCGAGGCGGGGGAACTCGACCCGTTCGCTCCCCTGCACTGACCCGGCCGCTCGGCGCGGCCGAAGCCGCGCCGGAGGCGTCCCCGACATGGCGAAGGACTATGCCGGCATCGCCCGGCGCTATGCGGAGGACGTCGTCGGGGGCCGGGTCCCCGCGGGCGTCCTCGCGATCCGCGCCGCCCGGCGCTTCCTGAACGACCTCGCGGCGTCGACGCTCGGGGCCTCGCCCTGGCGCTTCGACGAGACGAAGGCGGCGCATCTCTGCGCCTTCTGCGAGTCCATGCGCCATGTCGAGGGTGCGCTCCGCGGTCAACGGCTGGTCCTGGAGCCGTGGCAAGTCTTCATCGCCGCGAACCTCGCGGGATGGGTCGAGGTCGGAAGCGGTCTCCGCCGATTCCGACATGCCTATATCGAAGTCCCGCGGAAGAACGGGAAGTCGGCCTTCGCCTCCTGCCTGGTCCTCTACTTCGCGACGGTCGACGGCGAGGGCGGCGCGCAGGTCGTGACCGCGGCGACGAAGATCAAGCAAGCGCGGATCGTCTTCGACGTCGCCGCGGCGATGGCCCGGCTCGCGCCCGAGTTCCGGACCCGCGTCGGTCTGATCGTCGAGGAGCACAAGCTCAAGGTCCCGAAGTCGGACTCGGTCGTGAAGCCGCTCGAAGCGAAGAAGCTCGACGGGCTGAACCCGCACTTCGCCTGCATCGACGAGTTGCACGAGCATCCGACCCGGTCGGTCTATGACGCCCTCGACAACGCCCTCGGCGCGCGGCTGCAACCGCTGCTCTTCGTCATCACGACGGCGGGCGAGGACCTGGCGGGGATATGCTTCGAGGTCCGCGAGCGGGTCCGGCGCATCCTCGAAGGGGTCGAGATCGACGATCAGGTCTTCGGCGTCATCTACGCGATGGACGACGGCGACGACGCCTTCGACCCGGCGACCTGGCGCAAGGCGAACCCGAACCTCGGCGTCGCGAAGTCGCTCGTCTACATGGAAGGGCAGGCGCGCAAGGCGAAGGCGTCGCCGGCCGCGCTGGGCGAGTTCCTTCGCAAGCAGCTCGGCCGCTGGACCTCGGTCGGGACCGCGGCGCTCGACGTCGACAAGTGGCGGGCGGGTTTCCGGCTGGACCTCGACCGCGAGACCTACCGCAACCGCGGCGGCCTCCTCGGCGTCGACCTGTCGATCCGCGACGACCTGACCTCGGTCGCCTGGATCGTCGAGGACGGGTCCGACCTGGTGATCTTCGCCGACCACTTCGCGACGCAGGAGTCGGCGAACCTGCCGGGGCGCGAGGCGTTGCTCGGCTGGGCGCAGGAGGGGCGGCTCCGCATCTGCCCGGGCGCCTCGATAGACTTCGCGCTGGTCGAGGAGACGATCCGCGAGCGGGCGTCCTTCTTCGGCGCCGAGGAGGTCGTCTTCGACCCGCATCTCGCGGCGCAGATGGCGCAGCGTCTGGCGGACGACGGCTTCCCGATGGTCGAGCTTCGGCAATCGCCGATGAACCTCGACGCGGCCTTTCAACGGCTGATCGCCCTTTCGGCCGAGGGCCGGATCGTCACCGACGGCGACCCGGTCCTATTGTGGATGGCGTCCAACACGATCATTCGCAAGTCGGGCGACTTCATCCGCCCGGACAAGCTCGGTCCCGCCTCGAAGATCGACGGGATCGCCGCGGTCGTGACCGCGCTCGCCCGCCTCGCCGCGCCGGAGGAGGAGGACGGCGACGGCGCTTCGGCCTTCCTCGACATGGAGTCCACGGCGATATGAAGCTCCGTCTCCCGTCATTTCTCGCGCCGCGCCGCAAGGCCGCGACCGACGATTTCGTCTCGCTCCTCGCCGCGCGCGGTTTCGGGGCCGGGACGAAGTCGGGGATCAACGTCTCGCCCGAGGTCTCGCTCCGCGTTCCTGCGGTTCTCTGCGCAATACGGGTCATCGCCGAGGACGTCGCCAAGCTCGACGCCTCGGTCGTGCGAACCGACGGGACCCGCTCGACGGTCGCGACCGACGCGCCGGAGCATCGGATCGTTTCCCGTTACGGACGCCTTGCCGAAGACGGCTTCGACGGCGTGACGGCGACCGAATGGAAGGAGGCGATCCTCGCCGACGCCGCGCTTTCGGGCGCGGGCTGCGCGCATCTGAACCGGGTAGGCGGGCGGGTTGTGGAACTCTACCCGCTGCGCCGCGGACACTGGCGCGAGGAGGCGCTTCCCGGCGGGCGCTTCCGTTATCACGCCTTCGACGGCGCTGTCTGGCGCGAGGTCGACCGCGCCGACCTCCTGATCCTGCGCGGGCCGATCCTGGGCCTGAACGTCTCGCACCATGTCCGCGAGGCGGTCGGCGTGGCGCTGGCGCTCGAAAGCGCGCTCGCCGCCCTCGCCCGCAAGGGCGGGCGTCCGCATGGGATCATCTCGTCGGAGAACGTCTCGCAGGATCAGGCGGCGCGGTTCCTCGACCGCCTGCGCGAGACCTTCGGGCCGGAGGGGCAGGGGGGACTCCTGCCGCTCGACGTGAAGCTCGAACTCGTCAAGCTCTCCCTCTCGCCCGAGGAGATGCAACTCGGCCCGTCGCGCGACTTCGCGATCGAGGAGGTCGCGCGCGCCTTCCGCGTCCAGCCGGCGCGGCTGATGCACAAGCTCGAAGGGCAGACCTACGCCTCGGCCTATCAGTTCAGCGTCGCCCATGTCCTCGACACGATTCTTCCCTGGGCGAAGCGGTTCCGGGAGGCGTTCGATATGGACGTGATCCGCGGGCGAGAGGACGGGCGCCTCGCGACCCGGATCGACTTCTCGGCGCTCCTGCGCGGATCGCCCTCGGAGCGGGCGAAGTATTACCTCGACCTCCGCAACGCCGGCGCGATCTCGCCGGCCGACGTGCGCGCGGCCGAGGGCTTCGACTTCGACCCGCGGGTCTCCGACGACCCGCGCGCGCCGCTCCTCTCCAACCCGAACCCGGCGGACGCCGCCGCGCCGAAGGAGGTTCCCTCGGATGAAAGCTGATCGCCTGAACGTCGAAGCGAAGTTCGCCGACGTCGACGCCTCGGGCGCGACCTTCCGGGGCTCGGCCGCGGTCTTCTCGACGGTCGACCGGGGCGGGGACGTGATCCTCCCCGGCGCCTTCGCGGCCTCGCTCGCCGAGGCGAAGGCGAAGGAGCGGAAGGTCCCGCTCCTGTGGAACCACGACCCGACCGAGCCGCTGGGCTACTGGAAGTCGCTCGTCGAGACGAAGGACGGGCTCGAAGGCGAGGGCGTCCTCCTGGTCGAGGACGACCCGCTCGCCCGCCGGATCGCGGCGCATATCAAGGCGGGCTCGGTCTCGGGCCTCTCCATCGGCTACCGGACGAAGAAGGCGACCGTCGATCCGGAGACGGGCGTCCGCATCCTCTCGGAGGTCGATCTCTGGGAGGTCTCGGTCGTGACCTTCCCCATGCATGACGAGGCGCGCATCGCGTCGAAGGTCGACGCCGACGCCGCGGCGCACATGACGCCGCGCGACTTCGAGCGGTTCCTCGTCGGCTCCGGCTTGAGCCGGAGCGTCGCCCGCGCCCTGATGGGCGGCGGGATCAAATCCCTCCTCGCTACGCCGGGCGCTGGCGCGGAGGACCTGGACGTCAAGCGGGACGCTGACGCCGACCACGCGACCGATCTCGCCGCGCTGATCGCCGGCTCCGAGGCGCGTCGCAAGCTCCTGTCCTGAAGACGAAAGGCTCCCGCATGTCCATGCGACTGGAAACGAAGTCGGCCGAGGCCGAGACGAAGACGACCTCCGATCTCCTGCGCGACCTGAAAGCGGCGCAGGATGCGGAGATCAGGACCTCCGAGGAGTTCCGCTCGCGCTTCTCCTCCCTGAACCCCTCCGACGTCGTCACGAAGTCCGCCCTCGACCGGTCGATCTCGGACGTCGCCGAGAAGATCAGGGCCTCGGCCGAGCTTCGCCGCGCCCTGGAGGTCGCCGAGGAGGCGAAGACCGCGGCCGAGGAGGCGGCGCGCAAGGCCGGCCGCATGGGCGGCGGCTCGCCCGAGGCGGGCGACCCGAACGCGGCCGAGCACAAGACCGCGTTCTTCAACTTCCTGCGTCACCCGACCGACCCCGCCGCGATCTCGGCGCTCCGCGACGCGGAGAAGAAGGCGGTCTCGACCGGGACCGACGCGGCCGGCGGCTTCGCCGTGCCGTCGCTGATCGCGACCGAGATCGAGAAGAAGATCGTCGAGGTCTCCGAGGTCCGGCAGTTCGCGAAGGTCGTCACGGTCGGGTCGCCCGAATATCGCGAACTCGTCGACATCGGCGGCGCGACGGGCGAGTGGGTCGGCGAGGGCGACACCCGCAACACGACCAACACGCCGGGCCTGCACATCGCCGAGCCGACCTTCGGCACGATGGCGGCGAAGCCGGAGGCGTCGGAGGAGTCGCTCGACGACATCTTCTTCAACGTCGAGTCGTGGGTGACGGACTCGGCGACCGAGACCTTCCGCGTCATGGAAGGCGCCGCCTTCATCTCGGGCAACGGGACGAAGAAGCCGACGGGCTTCCTGGCGGGCACGCCGACCGACGATGCGGACGGGGCGCGCGCCGCGGGCGTCCTTCAGTATGTCGTCACCGGCGCCGACGGCGACTTCAACGCGCTGAACCCGGCCGATGCGCTGGCGGTCCTGGTCCACACCATGAAGGCGGGCTATCGGTCCGGCGCCGTGTGGGCGATGAACTCGCTTACCGCTGCGGCCTGCCGCATCCTGAAGGACGCGGACGGCCGCTTCCTGTGGTCGGCTTCGCTCGCCGAGGGCTCGCCCGACATCCTGCTCGGCCATCGGATCGCCTACTTCGAGGACATGCCGGATATCGGCTCCGACGCGTTCGCCATCGCCTTCGGCAACTTCAAGCGCGGCTATCTGATCGCCGACCGGGTCGGCCTGCGGATCACGCGTGACGAGGTCACGAAGCCGGGCTTCGTGAAGTTCATCCTCCGCAAGCGGGTCGGCGGCTGCATCCTGAACGACGAGGCGATCAAGCTCCTGAAGTTCGGCACGGCCTGACCCTCGCACGTCCTGGCGGCGCCCGCCGCCCGGACCCTGCGCGCCCTCGCCCTTCGGCGGGGGCGCTTTCGTTTCATGCCGGGGGTTCCGCACATGCTCGCGCCCTATCTCGTCACGGCGCCCGCCGCCCGGATCGTCTCGCGCGACGAGGCGAAGCGGCAATGCCAGATCGAAGCGTCGGACGCCGACTTCGACGATCTCCTCGACCTCCTGATCCTCGCGGCCGAGACGCATCTCGACGGGCGGGACGGCGTCCTCGGGCGGGCGCTGGCGCCGCAGACCTGGGCGCAGCAGATGGCGAGCTTCCCGCGCAAGCTCCGCTTCGCCCTCGACCCGGTCCGCGAGGTCTCGGCGATCAAGTATTTCGACGGGGACGACGCGCCGCAGACGGCCGACGTCGCCGACCTCTATCACCTCCTCCGCGACGCGCGCGGGTCGTTCCTCGACCTGAAGGCGTCGGCCGAGCGGCCCGACGTCTCCGACCGGCCCGACGCTGTGACCTTCGAATATTCGGCCGGCTATGACGCGATCCCCGCACCGATCCGGCAAGCGGCCCTGTTCCTGGTCGGGCACTGGTTCGCCAATCGCGAGACGGTCACGGTCGGGACGACCTCCTCCGAAGTCGACATGACGACCCGCGCCCTCCTGCGGCCTTACCTGCGGTCCTGGGCGTGAGGGCGGGCGAGCGCCGGACGAAGGCGATCTTCGAGCGTCGAGCGAAGGTCCCCGACGGCCGCGGCAACTTCGACGGCGAGACCTGGTCGACCCTGTGCGAGGCGCGCGGGTCCTTCCGTCCCGGATCGGCCCGCGACGCGGTCTCAGCCGACCGCCTCGACCCGCGCTTCGGCGCGCGCTTCGAGGTCCTGGCGACCGAGGCGACCCGCGGCGTCCGCGCCGCCGACCGGGTCCGCATCGGGGGCGAGACGTTCCAGATACGCGGGCCGGGCCTCGACCCGGACGGGCGGGGCCGGTCGCTGGTCTTCACGCTCGAAGGCGGGGCGGAGACCCGATCCCATGACGCGGACGAAATACGTCTCCGGAATGCCGGAGGTCGAGCGGGTCTTCGCGACCCTCTCGGCCTCGCTGAAGGCGAAGCTCGCCGACGCGATCGAGGGCGGCGCGGTCGAGGTCGTCGAGGCGCAGAAGACGCTTGCGCCGGTCGGCAGGGGCAAGGGCGCGGGGGAGCTTCGGGACTCGCTGCAATACCTGATCGAAGTCGACGACGAGAAGTCGTCGGCCCTTCGCGGCGTGATGGGCGTCCGGGCCGGCGGGCGGGCCGCGAAGATGCAGAACTCGGTTTCGGCCTTCGTGTTCTCGTCGGTCTTCTACTCCCGCTTCGTCGAGTTCGGCACGCGCCCGGCGAAGACCGGCGTGCGCGTGACCGACGCCTCCGGGCGCAAGCGCAAGGCGGGCCGGACCCATCCCGGAACGACCGCCCGTCCCTTCTTCTTCACGGGCTACGCGGCGAAGAAGCGCCGCGTCGTCGGGCGCGTGAAGCGCGCGATCAGGGAAGCGGCGAAGGAAGCCGCGCAACAGGGGAGGCGCTGACGTGGCATCCTTCGACGACGCGCTTCAGGTCGCCGTCTATTCGGCGCTCGCCGGCGACGCGACCCTCCGCGCCCTGGTCGGCGACTATGACGGCTCGGGCGCGCTCGCCTCCGCCGTCGCCTGTGTCTTCGACGCGGCGCCGGAGGACGCGGACATCCCCTTCGTCGAGATCGGCTCCTTCACCGCCTCGCCCTTCGAGGCGACCGAGGTCGAGGGGGAGGAGGTCTTCTTCGAGGTGAGGACCTGGTCGGCCGCGCCGGGCGCGGTCGAGACCCGCGCGATCATGAGGCGGATCGGCGACCTCCTCCACGACGCCGACCTCGCGGTCACGGGCGCCAAGCTCGCGAACCTCCGCCAGACCTTCCGGACCTCGGGCGCCGTCGGCGACGGGGTCGTCTCGCCGGGCGTCCAACGCTTCCGCGCCCTCGTCACCCTGTAGGAAAGGACCTTCGAACATGCCTGGTGCAGCCACGCCGCAGAGGGGCAAAGCCCTCCTGATCGAACGCTCCTCGGTCCCGGTCGCCGGCCTGCGGGCGCGGTCGATCCGTCTCAACTCCGAGACCGTCGACGTCACCAACTCCGACTCCGTCAACCAGTGGCGCCAGCTTCTCGCCGGGGGCGGCACGCGCTCGGCGGAAATCTCGGGGGACGGCGTCTTCACGGACGCCGACGCCGACGAGTCGGTCCGCGGCGACTTCTTCTCCGGGGCGCTGACGACCTACGTCGTCACGATTCCCGACTTCGGGACGCTGACGGGTCCGTCTCAGGTGACGTCGCTCGAATACGCCGGCCAGCACGAGGGCGAAGCGACCTATTCCCTGTCGCTCGCCTCGGGCGGCGAGATCGTCTTCGCGGCCATCTGATGAAGTCGGAGGTCCGCTTGACCCTGGCGGGTGAGGAGCGACTCCTCGCCTGTCCCCTCGGCGCGATCGAGGAGATCGCGCGCGTCGAGCCGAAGCTCCGGCAGGCGCTTGACGACCTGGCGAACGGGACCTGGTCCTTCCGCCTGGTCCGGGTCGTCCTCTCCGTCACGCTGCGCGCCGGCCATGAAGCGGAGGGGCGCTCGGGCGATCCCCTGACCGCCGATCAGGTCATCGAGGAGGACGGCCTCGCCGCCGCCGCCATCGCCGCGCGCCTCGCGCTCGGGACCGCCTTCTTCCGGGAGGGCGACGTCGAGCCGGGAAAACCGGACGCCGCGGCGAAAGAATAGAGGAGTTCCGGCTCCGCCCGTTCCTCGAAGCGGGCGGGGCCATGGGATGGACGCCGGCCGAGGTCCGGCGGACGTGCCTCTCCGACTTCGCCGCGGCGCTCGACGGCTTCGCCCGCTCGAAGGGCGTCGAGGAGGGCGCGCCCGATCCCCTCACGCGCTCCGAACTCGACGACCTCCTCCGGCGCTACAGGAAAGGGAAGTTCGCGACATGACCGAGGAAGTCGAGGGCCTGGCGCTGCGCCTCGAAGCGAATATCCGGCGCTTCGACGAGCAACTGAAGAAGGCGCAGCGCCTGACGAAGGACACCGAGCGCAAGCTCGAAAAATCCGCGCAGACGGTCGACGTCGCATGGTCGAAGGTCGGCGCGTCGCTGGCGAAACGCCTCGCGCCGGTCGTCGTCGTCGAAAGCCTCCGCCGGATCGCGCGCCAGTCGCTCGACACGGCCGACTCCCTCGACAAGCTCGCGATCTCGGCCGACCTCCCGGTCGAGCGGTTGCAGACCCTTCGCTTCGCCGCGCAGCAGACCGGCGCGGGCGCCGACTTCATGACCGCCGGCTTCGAGCGGTTCGGGCGTCGCCTGGGCGAGTTCGTCTCGACTGGCGGCGGTCCGGCGGCGTCGGCGCTGAAGGACCTCGGCCTCGCCTCGAAGGTCGCCGCCGGCGAGTTCCCGACGACCGAGGCGGCGCTCGACGCCGTTCTCGAAAAGCTCGCGGCCCTCCCGACCGCGAACGCGCGGGCGGCGCAGGCGGCGAAGCTCTTCGGCGACGACGCCGGGCCGCGCATGTCGCGGCTTCTCGCTGTCGGTGCCGGAGGGATCAAGGACCTCGAAAACCGGGCGCGCGAGCTGAACCTCGTCCTCTCCGAGGAGTCGATCAAATCGGCGGTCGAGCTTGGCGACAAGTGGGCCGAGATCGTCGGCAAGATGGAGACGACCTTCACGTCCTTCGCCCTGAAGGTCATCAACGGACTCGACGCGATCTTCAACATCACGGACGCCGAGCAACTGAAGGACGCGGTCGCGGACCTGCGCGACGTGCAGGACGCGATTGCCGAACTCCACATGCGGCCCGGCGCGCCGACGAGGGCGGAACAGGACCTTCTCGACCGCCTCGCCGTGAAGGAGGCGGAGCTTTCGGCCGAAGTCTCGCGCCTCGGGAACGCGCATGTCGAAAGGCTCGCCGCGGCGGCCGGCGTCGGCTCGCCCTCGACGCCCGCGTCGTCCGGGGGCGCGAAGACGACGAAGGAGCGGCGGAGCTTCCTCGACATTCTCGGGTCGTCGGCCGACGTGCAGACCGACCTTCTGAACGACGCCGACCTCCTCGGCGCCACGCCCGAGCGGATCGCAGAACGCCGCGAGGAGCTTCGGCTCCTGGCGGAGGTCTATGACGAGTTCGGAACCTCCGCCGCCGAGATCAACAAGGCGATGAAGGCGGGGCTCCTGCCGGAAGACTACGTCTCGCAAATCCGCGCCGAGGCCGCGGCGGTCGGCGAGGCGGCCTCGGCCTATGAGGACAAGCGCAAGGCGATGGAAGCCGCCGAGGAGGCGACCGAGCGCCAGACCGAGGCGGTCCGCGACCTGGTGAACGGTCTCGGCGGTCTCCTGCAAAACGCCTCCTCGACGACGGACTTCCTGCAAGGGCTGGTGAAACTGTTCGCGACGCAGGCGATCCAAGGGCTCGCGACCGGCGGGGGCGTCTTCGGCGGGATCGCGAACAACCTCCTCGGCGTCGCCTCGGGCGGCTTGTTCGGCTCGGGCGGGGTCTTCGCGCCGAAGGCTCGCGGCGGTCCGATCCCCTCGGGCCGCGGCTATCTGGTCGGCGAGGAGGGGCCGGAGCTTATCGTCCCCCGCGCCGCGGGCCGGGTCCTGAACGCGGTCGACACGGCGCGCGCGCTCTCGGGCGGCGGCCCGGCTCCGGCCGCGGCGTCGATCAACGTCCATATCTCGACGCCTGACGTCGAGGGCTTCCGCCGGTCCCGCGCGCAGGTCGCGCGCGAGATCGCGGGGGCGGTCGGAAGGGCGAGGCAGTTCTCATGACCGACTTTCACGACGTCCGCTTCCCGCTCGACGTCTCCTTCGGCTCGCGCCTCTCGGTCTGGCGCGAGACCGAGATCGCGACCCTCGCCTCCGGGCGGGAGGAGCGGTCGACCCGCTGGGCCGACTCCCGCATTCGCCTTGATGCGGGGCTCGGCGTCCGGACGCTGGATCAACTCGCCGACGTCCTCGCCTTCTATGAGGCGAGGCTCGGCCCGCTCTACGGCTTCCGGGTCCGGAACTTCCTCGACTGCAAGTCCTGCGGTCCGACCGAGACGGTCTCGCCGGCCGATCAGGTCCTCGGGACGGGGACCGGGTTGAAGGTCGACTTCAACCTCCGCAAGAAATACGCGGACGACGTCAACCCCTATACCCGCTTCATCAGGCATCCCGTCGCCGGGACGCTGCGGGTCGCGGTCGACGCGGTCGAGGTCTTCGACTGGACCTTCGCGGACGGCGTAGTGACCTTCGACGATCCGCCCGCCGACGGCGCGACGATCACCTCGGGTTTCGAGTTCGATTTCCCGATGCGCTTCGAGTCGACGCTCGACGTCGACTTCGTCTCCTTCCGGGCCGGGCAGGCGCCGGCGATCCCGCTGATCGAAATCAAGGGCTGATCCATGCGCGACCTCCCCTCCGCGCTCGCCTCCCTGGTCGGGGGGCGGGCCTCGACGCTGTGCCGATGCTACCGCCTCGACCTGGCGGACGGGACGGCGCTCGGCTTCACCGACCACGACCGCGACCTCGCCTTCGGGGGCGTCGACTTCCTTGCGGCCTCGGCCTTCGACGGGACGGCGATCTCGAATGAACTCGGCCTGTCGGTCGGGGAGGTCGACGTCGACGGGGCGCTCGCAGCCCTCGGCGCGGTCTCGTCGCAGGTCATCGCCGAGGCCGATATCGTCGCCGGCCGGTATGACGGCGCCGCGGTCAGGATATGGCTCGTCGACTGGACCGAGGTCGCCTCCCGGATCGTCCTTCTCGAAGGGACCCTCGGCGAGGTCGAGCGCGGCGGTCCCGCCTTCCGCGCCTCCCTGGTCTCGAAGGCGCGCGAGTTTCAGCAGGCGAAGGGCCGGGTCTTCTCGGAGCGATGCGACGCCGAGGTCGGCGACGGGCGATGCGGGGTCGACCTCGGCGGCGGCTTCACCTCCTCGGGCGACGTGACCGAGATCGTCGCCGGCGGCTTCCGGACCGACGGGCTCGGCGGGCGCGCGGACGGCTTCTTCTCGGGCGGGGTCCTGACCTGGACCTCCGGCCCGCGGAGCGGCCGGCGCGTCCGCATCCGGGCGCACCGGAAGGAGCTTTCGGACGTGTGGCTCTATCCGCTCCTCGACTCCGTCCCGGCGGTCGAGGTCGGCGAGACCTTCACGATCACGGCCGGTTGCGACAAGACCTTCGACACCTGCCGCGCGAAGTTCGCCAATCGCCTGAACTTCCGCGGAATGGTCTCGCTTCCCGACGACCTGGTTCTCGCGTCCTACCCGGTCGAGGGCGGGTCGAACGACGGCGGCTCGCGGTCGTGACCGCCGACCTCGTCGCGCTGGCGCGCGGCTGGATCGGGACGCCCTTCGTCGAGGGCGCCGCGGTCCGCGGGGTCGGGTGCGACTGCCTCGGCCTGATCCGCGGCGTCCTCGCCGAGGCGACGGGCCGGCCGCTGATCGTCCCGCCGCCGGCCGGTCGGGATTGGGCGCTCGACCGCCGCCTCGACCCGCTTCTCTCGGGCTTCGCCCGCCATGCCGACCGGGTCGGCAAGGCGGACGCGCGGCCCGGCGACGTCCTCGTCTTCCGCTATCACGCGAACGTCGCCGGCCATCATTGCGGAATGCTCTCCGCGCCCGGCCGCATGATCCACGCGGCCGAGCGATCCGGCGTCGCCGAGGTCGGTCTCGACGCCTGGTCCCGTCGCCTGGCGGCGGTCTTCCGACTCAAGCTCTAAGGAGGCGTCCCGAATGGCGACGATCCTATTCGCCGCGGCCGGAGCCGCGGTCGGCGGCCAGATCGGCGGGACGATCCTCGGCGTCGGCGCCGCCGCCATCGGGCAGGCGGTCGGCGGCGCGGTCGGCGGGCTCGTCGACAACGCGATCCTCGGCGCCTTCACTCCGGCGACGAAGTCGGAGGGGCCGCGCCTCGACTCCCTGACGGTCGCCTCGGGCCTTGGGGGCAAGCCGATCCCCCGCGGCTTCGGCCGCTTCCGGATCACGACGGGGCCGATGTGGGCCTCGCGCTTCGCCGAGACGAAGACGACCGAGAACGTCGGGGGAAAGGACGGCGTCCTCGGGATCGGCGCCTCGCCCGGCGTCGACGTGACGAACTACGCCTATACCGTGAACGTCGCCTATCCGATCCTCGACGGCCGGATCGGCGGAGTTGCGGACGTCTACTTCGACGGGAACCGGATCGACCTTGAAGCCTTCGACTATGAGTTGAAGCGCGGCTTCGAGGGGCAGGACCCGTCCGCCTATATCGAGGAGATCGAAGGCGAATGGGCGGCCTATCCTGGCCTCGCCTACATCGTCTTCCGCAACCTCCCCCTTGCCGGCGTCGGCGGGCGCATCCCGACCTTCTCCTGCGAGGTCATCGCGCCCATTGCCGGCGAGGTCGAGGACGACGTCCTCGGCGTGAACCTTATCCCCGGATCGACCGAGTTCGGATATCTGCCGCGGGTCGTCACGCGCGACGACGTCGGCGAGACCGAGAACGCGAACCATGTGGCGACCCGCTCCGATTGGGCGGTCTCCCTCGACCGCCTCGCCGCGACCCTGCGGAACGTCGAGACGGTCTCCCTCGTCGTGACCTGGTTCGGGACCGACCTCCGCCTCGGGCAATGCGAGATCGTGCCGAAGGTCGACAACGCGACGAAGGCGACCGCGCCCGAAGTCTGGGCGGTCGACGGCCTGACCCGCGCGACGGCGGGCGTCGTCTCCGAGGTCGACGATCATCCCGCCTACGGCGGCACGCCCTCGGACGTCTCGGTCGTCGAGGCGATTCAGGACCTGAAGGCGCGGGGATACCGGGTCACGCTTTACCCGTTCGTCGCGATGGACCTTCAGGAGGCGGACGGCCTCCCCGACCCGGACGGCGTCGGGGATCAGGGGTCTTATCCCTGGCGCGGGCGCATCCGCGCCGGGACCCGCGACAAATCGGCGGACGCCCGCTCCGACGTCGAGACCTTCTTCGGCCGGACCTGGGGTTTCCGACGGTTCATCCTGCATCTTGCCGGCCTCGGCGCGCAGGCGGGTCTTGGCGACGGCGACGCCTTCCTGATCGGCTCGGAAATGGTCGGCGTGACCCGGACCCGCGACGGCTCGGGCGCCTACCCGGCGACCGAGGCGCTTGTCGACCTAGCGGGGGACGTGCGCGCGATCCTCGGCGCCGACGTCGCGATCTCCTACGCCGCCGACTGGTCGGAGCTTTGCGCCTGGCAGCCGGGGGACGGAAGCGGCGACGTCCTGTTCCCGCTCGACGACCTGTGGTCCGACGCCGAGATCGACTTCGTCGGCGTCGACTATTACGTCCCCCTCTCCGACTGGCGCGAGGGGCGGGATCACCTCGACGCGGCGCTCGCCTCCGACGTTCACGACGTCGATTACCTGACGTCGCAGATCGAAGGCGGGGAGGGCTTCGACTACTATTACGCCTCGACCTCCGACCGGCGCGATCAGGTCCGGACGCCTATCGACGACACGGCGCACGGCGAGGATTGGGTCTTCCGATACAAGGACCTCCGGGCCTGGCGGAGCAACGCCCACCACGAGCGGCCGGGCGGGGTCCGCAACGCCGCGTCGACGTCCTGGGTCCCGTCGTCGAAGAAGATCGTTCTCATCGAATATGGCTGTCCGGCGGTCGACAAGGGGACCAATCAGCCGAACGTCTTCGTCGACCCGAAGTCGGTCGAGTCGTCGCTTCCGCACTTCTCGACCGGGGCGGCCGACCCGGCGCTTCAACGCGCCTATCTCGAAGCGGTCGTCGGATGGTTCGGCGACCACGGCTCGGCCTTCGACGTCTCGCGCTCCTGCGTCTGGTGCTGGGATGCGCGGCCGATCCCGGAGTTTCCCTTCTCGGAGACCTGGGCGGACGCGGATAACTGGACCTTCGGGCATTGGGTGAACGCCCGCCTCGGGACCGCGCCGGTCAAGCGGACCCTCGAAAAGCTCGCGGCGGAGTATGGGGTCGACGTCGAGGTCGACGCCTCGCCGGCGGTCGTCGCCGGCTTCTACCTCGACGCGACCCTCTCCTTCCGCGACGCCGTGAAGTCGCTCGCCTCGGTCGCGTTCATGGACGCGGTCGAGACCGACGGGAAGGTCCGCTTCCGGTCGCGTCGCAACCTCGCGCCGGTCGCGAGCTTCGCGTCCGAAGACCTGGTCCCGGTCTCCGGCGACCGGGCGTCCGTCATCACGCGGGCGCCCGACCTCGACCTCCCGCTCCGGTTCCGCTTCTCCTTCCGGGGGGAGGAGGACTTCGACGTCGCGGAGGTCTCGTCGGAGGACGCGCTCGGCCCGAGGGAGAACGTCGCCGACGTCTCTCTCGGGCTCGTCATGGGCGCGCACCTGGCGAAGGGGATCGTCGATCTCACGGCGGCGGAGTCGGAGGTCTCGCGCGAGACGATCTCCTTCTCCCTCCCGCTGTCGACCCTCGCGGTCGAGGCGGGGGACGTCGTCGGGATCGACGGCGACGAGTGGCGTATTCTCGCGATCTCCGACGGTCCGGTCCGCCAGACGAAGGCGACGCGCTACGCCGCGTCGATCTTCCGCTCGGCGCCCTCGCCGCTGCGGCGGCGGAGGAGCGGTCCGCCGAAGCCGCCGATCCCGCCGAGGTTGATCGCGGCCGACCTCCCGGTCCTGCCGTGGCTCTACGCCGGCGACGGGTCGGGCTGGCTCCTGCCGTATTCGGCGACGGGGCTCGGCGTCTTCTCGCTGTTCGCGGGGGATGACGAGGACGGCTTCGACTATCTCGGGCCGATCTCGGCGAAGGGGACCTCGGGCCGGCTTCTGGACCCGCTCGCGGCGGTCGTCGATCCGCCGGAGGTCTGGGATCACGCGACGAGCGTCCGAGTGAAGCTCCGCCGGGGGAGCCTGGTCTCGAAGGGCAGGCGTCAGGTCCTCGCCGGGGGCAACGCGCTTGCGGTCCGCGTGGCGTCCGGGGCCTGGGAGGTCGTTCACTTCCTGACCGCCGAGCTTCAGGGCGACGGGTCCTTCCTGATCTCCGGGCTCCTCCGGGGGCAGGAGGGGACCGAGCCCGCGGCTGAGGAGGGGGCGGCGGTCGACGCCGACGTGATCGTCCTCGACGAGGACGTCCTCCGGATCGCGGTCGGCGTCGACGGGATCGACGAGGAGCGGGACTTCTACGCGCTTCGCTCGAAGGTCGACATTCCCTCGGCCACGCCGACGACGCACGCCTTCGCCGGGCGGGACCTGGTCCCCTGGCGGCCCGCTCACCTGGCGGTCGCCTCCGACGGCTCCGGCGGCCTCGCGATCTCATGGGTCCGCCGGACCCGGATCGACGGGGACTCGTGGGGCGCGGCGGAGGTTCCGCTCGGCGAGGCGTCGGAGGTCTACGAAGTCACGATCTCCGGCGGCGGCGCCGAGGACCGGGTCTTCGCGGTCACGTCGCCGGCGGCGACCTACTCGGCCGCGGAGATCGCGGCCGACATGCGCTCGGGCGCGACGACGATCTCGGTCGCGCAGGTCTCGGCGGTCGTCGGTCCCGGCGATCCCGCGACGATCCCGGTCACGCTCTGACCGACCCCGCCGCCCGGAAGGGGCGGCGGGCCTTCTTCCTGACATGCAGGGGGCCGCGATGGCGGACGCCGCGAACCTGGGCTTCCCGCTCCTGAAGGGCGGGCAGGCGAAGAAACACGTCACGGTCAACGAGGCGCTGACCGCGCTCGACGCGGCGCACGGGGGCGAGACGGCGATCTCCGCCGTCGACGCGGCCTCGGGCGCGGCGACGGGCGACCGGGTCCTCGTCGAGGACGTCCCGGTCACGGGGGCGTCGGTCGCGACCGTCATCCAGATTCCGAACCGGGCGCGGGTCGAGGCGGTCTCGGTCGTCGTCGTCGACGACGTGACCGGGGCGACCTCCTTCAAGGTCGGGGACGCAGGCTCGGACAACCGCTTCGGCGACCTCCTCGGCGTCTCGGCCGGGTCGTCGAATGTCGGCGTGATCTCGGGCCTCGCCTACTATGCGGCCGAGTCCGTGATCCTGACCGCGAACGGCGGGAGCTTCACGGGCGGGATGGTCCGGGTCGCCATCCATTGCCGCGTCTACGCCGCGCCGGGGGCCGCGTGATGGCGGGCGAACTCGACCAACGGATCGACGGCTTCCCCGAACTGACCGCCGAGGAGCGCCGGGCGCTTCGCGTCCTCCTGCGTGACGAGCGTCGGGCGCGCCTGGCCTGGCGGCTCGCGCGTCGGGTCGCGGTGGCGGTCGGGACGACGATCCTCGCCGTCCTCGCGTTCTGGAACCAGTTGGCGACCGCCATCGGCCACGCGGCCGACCTCTGGCGCCGGCTGTTCTGAGCCGCGCCTTCCCGCGGCGGGTCTTCGCGACCCGCCGCCCGATCTCTTCCGAAACCTGCGGGACCTCCTGACATGGCGATGACGGATGCGAAACGCGCGGCGATCCTCGCGGCCTATATCCTGACCGGGAACAAGGCCGAGGCGGCGCGGAAGCTCGAAGGGCTCCTCGACGCGAAGGCGACGACGATCCGCCTCTCCCTGAGCGGCGTGGATGAGGAGGCGGCCTCCTCGCTCCTGCGCGACCTGGCGAGCGCCGGGACCGCGCCCTCACGGGACGCCGAGCCGGCCGAGCTTGCGGCGCTCGCCGCGGCGCGCCAGTCGGAGGCGCGGGCGAAGCGCGATCTTCGCGCGGCGACCCTCGCCCTCGCCTCTGCGCTCGACCTGCGGACCGAGGTCTTCGGCCTCACGCGCGAGCCGCTTCGTCCGCGCCCGATCCGGCCGGGGCAGGGGGGCGGCGCCGAACTCGCCTGGTTCGCGCCCTTCTTCGACTATCACCTCGGGAAGGGGATCGACGCGGCCTCGGTCAACGGGCTTCAGACCTACGATCTCGCCGTCGCCCGCGCCCGCATCCGTCGGCACTTCGAGCACATTCGACGGCTGATCTCCGACCATGGCTCGCCGGTCCGGCGGATCGTCCTCGGCCTGGGCGGGGACAACTGCAACGGCGAGCTTCGCCACGACGACACGGCGACGAACGTCGTCCCGCCCGTCCAGCAGGCGCGCGAGTTCGCCGAGGCGGTCGTCGAGGGCGTGCGCTACCTCCTCGACGCCTTTCCCGAGGTCGAGATCGACGTCGTCTCGGTCGTCGGCAATCACGGCCGCATGACCGACGCGCCGCCCTCGGCGAACATCGAGGAGAACTTCGACGCGATCTCGGCGCTCTTCGTCGAGGCGCATCTTCGCGGCGAGCCGCGCGCCTCGGTCCGCGGGACGCCGACGCCGGACGTCCTCCTCGACCTCTACGGGACCGGCTTCCTGATCTCGCACGGCGACCGCCTGGGATCGAACGGCGGCGACGGGCAGATCGGCGCCATCGGCCCGGTGCAGCGCGGCTTTCTGAAGATCAAGAAGGCGAACTTCGAGTCGCGGATCGTCGACCCGACGATCCTCCCGATCCACTGGATCGCGGTCGGTCACTATCATTCGCACTTCATGACCGACGACGGCTTCTGTTCCGGCGCCGGCTGCGGTCCCGATCCCTACTCGACCTTCAAGCTCCGCGTCCCGCCGCGTCCGCCGCGGCAATGGCTGTTCGGCGTCCACTCGCGCCGCGGCCTGGTCGAGCACAAGACGATTTTCCCCGGCCATCCCGACGAAGGTCCCATCTGCGCGGAGCGGAACCTCGCGGCGATCCCGGCCTTCGGAGGCGAAGCGACATGACCGAGATCGTTCTTCCCGAGACCTTCCGTCGCCGGCCCTATCGCGGCCCGTTCCCCATCGCTCTGTGCGGGCGACCGGGCTCGGGCAAGTCAACCGTGCAGGCGATCCTTGCCGAGGAGTTCGGTGTCGAGCCGCGCGACGACGGCCGTTATATCCGGGACGTCGCGCTCCGGGTCTTCGGCCTGGCGGAGGCCGACGTCTCGACGCAGAAGGGCAAGCTCCGCGAGGTCGCCCTCGCCTGTGGGGCGAAGTCGGTCCGGCAGGTCCTGGGCGAGATCGGCCTCGCCCTGGAGAAGATCGGCGGCGAGTTCCTGACGCCCGAGATCGCCCTCCGAGACGCCGAGACCTCGACCGCGCCGGCGGTCTCCTTCGGCTCGGTCCGGATGCGTCAGGGCGCCGTCTACAAGGCGGCGGGCGGGATCGTCGTCGAGATCGTGCGGCCGGGAGTTGCGCCTTCGCCGCACGCCTTTGATGCGTATGCGGAAGACCTGGTCGACGTGCGGATCGTGAATGATGCGAGTATTAGTGATCTACGATCCATGCTCAAAGACGAAGGCCGGCTGACGCGATTTCCTAACTGATCAAATCGCCGCCGCAAGTCTCTCGCGGAGCCTAATCAGTCCGCGGTCCTTGGATTTTATCCGGTGGGTTGCCGCGATCATATCGCGCAATTTTTCATTCTGTTCGCCGGATAGCTGTCCGCCACCGTCGAGATATCGAATTACACCATCGAAACAGACGACGAACAGTGTCGCGCCGCGACCCGGCCACCTCGACTCTTTCTCATCTGCGATGACTAGATGAGTCCATGCTTCGGAAAAATATTGGTCCCGATTGCTGGGAGATCGATCCATGGCTTGCAGCAGTACCTTCGCAAGGGTCGTGAGTGAGAATGGATGCTGCTCGATTGAAGTGGCTGCGCGAGCGTGTTGAACGCTCTCTTGGAGAAGAAAAGAGTCGTCAGGAGAGGACAGAAAGCGATCGAGCTTGAGTAGGGACATTTGCTCCCAGTATCGAGCGTTCCACTCACAAAGTGGCTTTAGTCTAGCGTAGAATTCTTCTGCATGTTGGTCGATGAGCCGCTTGATATTGTTGTCATAGTCCATGAGGCGGCCTAGAAGCAGGGCGTCCGGGCTCCGCCTTCGTATGGCTCCTATGTTAACGCGCGGTGCTAGAGCGGTGGCCAGGTCAACAAAAGCTCTAAGTAGTTCACTTCTCCTAGACGCGCGCTCGATTTCCAGAATTCTATCTCCGATAACGGAGATCTTCGGAACAACAAATCCGCTGTTGTGATCAGAGTACTTTATTGGCAACGAGGACGAGTCCGAGAGCAAATATTCTACATTGTCGTGACTTGAAATTACAGACAGAATGCTTCTGCGAACTCCCATCGAAAAGCAAAATCGAGCTAGGGCGACGGTTAGAAAGGTCATCTGCTCGCTGGCGTCGCATTCTTGGCGTAGGCTTTCAGTAATTGCATCGAGCGTGCGGAAGTTGTTTTGAATTCGACAATTGACTTCAGCAATCGAAGTGTTCACTGACTGTTGAATGAAGGCTTGGTCGCTTACTGAGGCGATTGTTGAGAGGCCCTCGGATACATTGAGCGCGCGAAGCGCGAGTGCTTCGGATCGCGTTGAAAGTAGGCTATTTCGGACAAAGCGATAATCTTCGCCGGTGAAAGCGTTCTCTATATATGGCAATCTATAGTCGCGCTCGGTGCAAACAAAGGCGATATCTTTGCGGGATAGTCTTTCTAAAATCAGGGAGATTGCATTCAGATTATCCGCAAAGTTGTCGACGAAAATATATACTCGCCCTGGTATGCTGTCGATAATTTCCGCAGAGCGCTTTGGGCCGAGGTCAAAATTCAATCCGGAGTGCCAAAAAACGTTGTCTGGTCCGCGCGAGATATCGAAGGCAAGTCGTTTTAAGAATGCTGTCTTGCCAGCGCCTGCTGTATCAACAATGAGAAAGAGTCTGAAGTCTGGATTATCCGCTGTTGCAATTATATGATCGCGAACTTCAGAAAATACGTCGCGCGGCATGTCGGAGTTAGCCGAAATCATCGGCCAAGTAAGTTCCGCGCCAAGAAGGAATCTCGCGGGATTTGGAGTGCGGCCTGGATCATCTGGAATGGTCTCGAAAGCGGCAGAGAACCGCAAGCGCTCGGCTCGTCCAAGTTTTACGGCTGACAGACCGTCGTCTTCGTTGTCGATCCAGCAATTGGAGATGCGAGGGTCAATTGCTTCCAGTTCACTAAAAAATTCTAAAACTGTTCCTTCAAACAAGCAGAACTCGTGATCATTGCAGAGGTCTTCGGTGAGTACGTTCGGGTACGGTTCAATCAATATTGACATCGGCACGTCTCTGCGGATGGTCGATTGGCTGCGCTGAGTCAAATAATATTCAATATCGACTTCGTCAAACGAAGAGCCAGCGACAATGAATAGGTCAGTGCGAATGAGCTGACTTAACGTGAGCATCCACGAGTTTGGCGCGCTCATGAACTTAGCGTACTCTGTCGTGCTAAACACGTAGCCGTCGGCTGGACGTTTGACATATCCGTGTAGGTGGACGATGGAGCAGCGCTTCTCTGCTGACAATTCGCTGAATGAGTCTACGAAATTGAATGTTTCGAGTGAGTCCTTGTCGAAGTTGCGGCGCTCGGATAGCTCTCTAAATGCAATTTCAAGGCAGTTGTCGACGTTGAGCGTGTATACGCGCTGCCAAGGGTGATCAGCAATCCGCTTGATGGTCTCGCCCGGTGTCGTGCAGGTGTAGTGCTCAGTAATTTCCAAAGACTTTTGTTCTTCAGAGAGTCGTGAGTAGGCTCGTTGAAGCGACGTGTTTTGCGGCAAGCTGTTCAATTCAACAAGGTCCCGGCAGAGTTCACCCGCGGAGCGCATGGTTGGGTTGCTGCCTGCTGAGTCTCGACTTACTCCAGCCCCCAAGAATAGCGAGGCGCGTCGGCTCACCATGAGGTCGCAGAGCCGCTTCTTGTCCTGACCACTCAGCGATTCAAATCGAATGACCACCTACCTACCTCCCGTCAATTCATCCGGCCAACGACCGCAGCGCGCGGACAAGAATTGGCCATCTTGTGTGGATCCTCGCCCTCGCCGCTCCCGAATCCCTCTCTACGAACCCAATATGAATGCCGAACATTCGATCTGCTACTGGCGCTGCATTCCGACCAACTGACTGACGCTTTCACCCACGGCGCGTATTTGATCCCCCACGACGACCGCGCCTCGGGGGCTGCATTACATCTGCTGTACATTTTGCCTTACATTGGCAGTTTCACAAATTATTAGTGTGGAAAAAGATATTGTATAGACAATAACTTGTACCACATATCCCGGATGAGCTATGTGGTGCCTGATCTACCTCGGCTCCACCAAAATTCCCGCTCGCCGCCGGTAAGGCGCGGCAAGGACGACGAAAAACCGAATGACGAAAGGGCGCGGCGATGGCCGCGCCCTTTCTCGTTTCAGGGGTCGTTTCCGGGGTTCGTTTCCGGGGGCTCGCGCCCGGCGACCGTCGCCGCCGCGGCGCGAGGGGGGCGGGCCCCCCTCGCCCCCGGTCAGCGCAGGCCCAGGCCGCGGGCGATGATGCCGCGCAGGATCTCCCGCGTGCCGCCGCGCAGGCTGTAGGAGGGGACCGACAGCAGCACCTCGGCGAAGGTGGCCGCGTATTCCTCCCGCGCCGTCTGGTCGGGCTCGCATTCGATCAGGGACCGGGCGATGTCGGGAATCGACTGCTCGAAATCCGCGCCGAGGTCCTTGACCATCGAGGCCTGAAGCGCCGGGTTCTCCCCCCGCTCCAGCATCCCCGACACGGACCGCGACAACCGCCGCAGCACCATCAGATGCGCCGACAGCCGGCCCACGATCACTTCCGCCCGCTCGTTGCCGGGCTGCTGGGAAAGGCGGCCGATCAGCTCCTGCAGCAGCGCCATCGAGGACAGGAACCGCTCCGGCCCCGAACGCTCGAAGGCCAGCTCCGAGGTGACCTGGTTCCAGCCGTCGCCCCGCGCGCCGATGATCGCGCTCTCGGGCAGGAACACGTCGTCGAACACCACCTCGTTGAAATGCTCGCCCCCGGTCAGGTCCTTGATCGGGCGGATGGTGATGCCGGGCGTGGTCAGGTCGACCAGAAGCTGGGAGACGCCCTTGTGCCGGTCCTCGGGCCCGCCATCGGTGCGGCAGAACAGGATCATGTAGTGGGACTTGTGCGCCCAGGTGGTCCAGACCTTGGTGCCGTTGACCCGGAAGCCGCCCTCCACCGGCGTCGCGCGGGTGCGGGTGGCGGCGAGGTCGGAGCCCGAATCCGGCTCCGACATGCCGATGCAGAAGAAGCACTCGCCCGCGGCGATCTTCGGGAGCACCAGGCGCTTCTGCTCCTCCGTGCCGACCCGCAGGATCAGCGGGCCGGACTGGCGGTCGGAGATCCAGTGCGCGGCGACCGGGGCGCCGGCGGCCAGAAGCTCCTCCATCACCACGTAGCGGTCGAGGGCGGAGCGCTCATGGCCGCCGTATTCCTTCGGCCAGGTCATCGCGATCCAGCCGCGCTCCCCCAGCTTGCGGGAGAAGTCGGCGGAGAAGCCGGTCCAGCTCAGCGCCCGTTCGCGGGGCGGGAAATCGGCCAGCTCCTCGGCGAGGAAGGCGCGGACTTCGGCGCGCAGGGCGTCGGAATTGGGGGCCTCGGGCGGGGCGGGGAAGTCGAAGATGGCGGTCATGTCGGTTCCCTCAGTAGCTGGAGATCATCGGCCAGAAGCCGGACTGGCCGGCGGAAAGCGCGGTGCGGCCCAGGTCGCGGGACCAGCGGGCCTCGTTCCCGAATTCCTCGCGCCAGGACCACAGGCGCTTGGTGAACAGCCGCAGCGGGTGTTCGAGCGTGAAGCCGATGGCGCCGTGGGTCTGCTGGGCGATGGTGGCGACGAGGCCGGCGGCCTCGCCGGTGCGGATCTTGGCGGCGGCGATGGGGGCGAGGTCGGACCCGCCGTCGAGCAGATCGGCCGCGGCCTCGGCCGCCATGCCGGCGGCGGCGACGGCGGCGGCGGTCTGGCCGGCGGCGACCGACAGGTTCTGCTGGATGGCCTGGAACTTGCCGATCGGGCGGCCGAACTGCACCCGGTCGTTGGCGTATTGCACGGTCATCGCCGTGGTCTGTTCCAGCGCGCCGGCGAGCCCGATGGCGCGGACCGCGGCCCCCAGCGCGAAGACCCGCGCGGCGTCGAGCGCCGTGGGCGCGACGGCGGAGGCCGGCAGCAGGGCGTCGACGGTCAGCGTGTCGCGCGGCTCACCGGCCACGTTCTCGCCCGCCGCCTGCGTGCAGTCGCCGGGGGCGACCAGCGCCAGATGGGCGGCGCCGTCAAGCTCCGCCGTCACCGCCACCGCGGCGGCGCCGCGGGCAAAGGGGACGCGGGCGAGCTCTCCGCGCAGGCGGAAGCCGTCGCCCTCGCGGGTCAGGGAGACGACGCCGGGGGCGGGGGCCGCGAAGCTCGCCGGCCCCTCCGGCAGGTCGAGCCCGGCGCGGGAGATCAGGGCGGCCGCGATCATGGTCTCGGCCAGCGGGCAGGGCAGGGCGACGCGGGCGGCGGCGCGCAGGGTCTCGAACACCTCCAGCGGGTCGGCGCCGAACCCCCCCGCGCTTTCGGGCACCAGGCCCAGCGGCAGGCCCATATGCTCGATCTTCAGCCAGATCGGGGCGCCCTTCTCCATGGCGCCGGAGCCGGGGCCGACCCAGGCGTCGGGGCCGTGCTCGGTCTCGAACAGGCGTTGGGCCGCGTCGAGCAGCATCTTGTCGGACATCGCGGAAACCTCGCGTTGGTCAGGCGCCGAGCCGGGCGGCGGCCCGGTCGCGCAGCACGTTGCGTTGCACCTTGGCCCCGTTGGGGCTGTCGGTGAGGGGGAAGTCGTCGAAGGTCAGCACCCGCACGGGCGCCTTCCAGATGGCCAGTTCGGCCTGACAGGCGGCGATGATCGCGGCCTCGTCGGGCGTCTCTCCGGGCCGCGCGATCACGCAGGCCACGGGGCGGACGGAGCGGTCCATGGGGATCGCCACCACCTGGGCGGAGGCGACGCCGGGCTGGGCGCGGACCACCGCCTCGATCTCCGCCGGGTCGGTGAGCCAGCCGCCGAGGCGCAGGACGTCCTTGATCCGGCTGAGGAACACCATGCGCCCGTCCGGCGTCATCCGGGCGAGATCGCCGGTGCGGAACCAGCCGTCCGCGGTCTGCGCCCCGGCGTTGGCCTCGGGGTTGTCGAGATATTCGAGAAAGCGGTTCGGGCTGCGGACCTGCAGCTCCCCGGCCTCGCCCACCGGCAGCGCCCGGTCGTCGTCGGGATGGCAGACCCGCATTTCGGCGGCGGGGCAGAGCGCGTGGCCGCCGCCGTTCTGACGCTCCGCCGCCGGGGCGTCGGCGGGCTGGGCGGAGAAGAAGGCGAGCAGTTCCGACATGCCGTACATGCCGATCATGTTCAGCCCCCGCGCCTCGGCCCGCGCGGCGATGTCGCCCAGATTGGGGGTGTAGGCGGCGAAGCCCATATAGGCCACGCCGGGGAAGGCGGGGGTTCCTTCGGCCGTCTCGAGCCATTTGTCGGCCATGTCGTCGGTGCCGTAGAGATGGGTGATCCCGTCCGCCCGGATCCGCGCCACGCTGTCGGCGGGCACGAAGCGGCGTTCCACCGACAGCGACGCGGCGCAGTTCAGCGACATCAGCGCGATGGTGAAGCCGAAGGCCCCGGCGAAGGGGATCGACAGCAGCGGGCGGGCGCCGATCGGATCCGGCAGCAGGGCGGCGGCGATGTCGCGGGTCTGGGCGGCGAGCCGCTCATGCGAATGCAGCACCAGCTTGGGGCCCGAGGTGGTGCCCGACGTGGCGAAGACCATGGCCACGTCGCCGGGCCGCGCGTCGTCGAAGGGCGCGGGCGAGAGGGCGTCGGCCTCCGCCATCGCCGCCTGCGGCAGGTCCGGGACGATGGCGGGCGAGGCGTCGGCCACGACCAGCAGCGCGACGGAGGCGAGACGCTCCGCCGGGATCTCCCGCAGGATCTCGCCCCAGGGGGCTTCGCCGGTCTCCCCCTCGAGGATCAGCGCGCGGGCGCCCGCCTGGGCGACGAGCTTGCCGAGGTCGCCGGCCCTGAGGCGCGGGTTCAGCGCGAACACCCCCGCCCCCAGCCGCCAGCAGGCCAGCGCCGCGACCATCCATTCGGGGCGGTTGGGCATCCAAAGCCCCACCCGGTCCCCGCGCCCGATCCCCTTCGCGGCCAGCAGGCGGGCGAGACGGGAGGAGCGGGCGGCGAGGTCGCCGTAGCTCAGCGACGCGTCGCCGAAATCCAGCGCCACGCGATGCGCGGGGGCGGCGTCGTTCAGCCCGCCCAGCGTGTCCGGAGCCCCGCTCATGCCGACTGTCTCCCCTTCGCGGCCTCGGCCAGCACGTCGCGGGCGATGACCAGTTTCTGCACCTCGGAGGCGCCTTCGTAGATCCGCATCGGCCGCACCTCCCGGTAAAGCTGGCCGACGATCCCGCCCTCGATCACGCCCATGCCGCCATGAAGCTGCACGGCGGCGTCCACCACCCGCTGCGCGGCCTCGGTGGCGGTCAGCTTGGCGATGGACGCCTCGCGGGTCGCGCGCCCGCCCTTCACGTCCTTCACCCAGGCGGCGCGGTAGACGGCGAGCGCGGCGGTCTCGATATCCACCTGGCAGTCGGCGAGCCTGGTCTGCACCGACTCGATCTCGGCCATGGTCTTGCCGAACATCCGGCGCGAGGCGACGCGGGCGAGGCTTTCGTCCATCGCGCGGCGCGCCACGCCCACCGCCGCCGCCCCCACCGTGGGGCGGAAATGGTCGAAGGTGGCCATGGCGAGCTTGAAGCCCTGGCCGGGCGCCCCGATGACCGAGGACTTGGGCACGCGGGCTCCGTCGAAGACCAGCCGGCCGATGGGATGGGGCACGATCAGGTCGAAGGGCTCCGCCGTCAGGCCCGGCGCGTCGGCGTCCACCACCATCGCGGTCAGGCCGCGGGCGCCCGGCCCCTCGCCGGTGCGGGCCAGCACCACGTAATGGTCGGCGATCCCGGCGTTGGAGATCCAGGTCTTCTCGCCGGTCAGCACGTAGGCGTCGCCGTCGTCGCGGGCCTCGGTCGCCATGGCGGCGACGTCGGAGCCGGCCTCTGGCTCGGAGATGGCGAGGCCCGCCACCGTCTCGCCCCGCCGCGCAGGCGGCAGGTAGCGGTCGCGCAGGGCCGGGGAGCCGTAGAGCGCGATGGGCCCGGTTCCCAGCCCCTGCATGGCGAACATGGTGTCGGCGAGCACCGAGGCGTAGGCCAGCCCCTCCCGCGCCAGGCAGAGCGCGCGGACGTCGAAGGCGTGGGCGCCGTCGCGGGCCTCCGGCACGACGATATCCAGCAGGCCCGCGTCGCCGAGGCGCCGGACATGGCCGCGGGCCTCCTCGGCCAGCGGGACGTTCCCGTGGGCGGGGAGGCGGGCGGCGAAGCCCGCCACCTCCGTCGCCCGCGCCTGATGCGCCGCGTCGAGGAACGGCCAGTCCCAGAGCGTCCAGGTCATCCGCGTCTCCTTCCCAATCGGCGGCCCGCAGGGGCGAGCCCCGCGCTCGTCCGGCGCGGTTGTCGGGGAGAGGGATAGGGCTGCGGAGGCGACTCGGGCAAGGAATTTTCGGATATCAGAAAGTTTTTCTGTATTGAGAAAAGCGGCGCCGCTGTTATCACGAGGGCGCGATGCACGGGCTGGGAGGCGGCGATGCGGGATGAAAGCGAGGCGGCGGGGGGCGCGGCGGCGGGCGCGCCGCGGGTGCGGCCGGTGGTCAACGCCCTGCGCATCCTGCGCAGGCTCGCCGCCGACGGGCGGGCGGAGACGCTGTCGGAGATCGCCCGCGGCCTCTCCATCAATATCTCCACCTGCCGCGCGATCCTGATGACGCTCGCGGCGGAGGAGGCGCTGACCTACGACCCGGCCCGCAAGACCTATGCGCTGGGCCTGGGCGCGGTGCGGCTGGGGCAGAGCGCGCTGACCGGGGCGGGGCGGCTGTCGGCGGCGCGGCCGCTGCTGCAGGGGCTGGCCGACCGCTACGCGCTGACCGCGACGCTGCTGCGGCCGCTGGGGCCGGACCGGGTGCTGCTGGCGGAGATCGCGCAGGGCGCGGCCGATCTCCAGATCCAGATGCGCCCCGGCCAGCGGCTGCCGCGCTATATCGGGGCGTTCGGGCGGATGTATGCGGCGCTGTCGGGGCTGGACCGGGCGCAGGCGGCGGCGGAGTTCGCGGCCCTGCGCTGGGCCTCGCCGCCGGATTTCGAGACCTACTGGCGCGATGTCGAGGCCGCGCGCGCGCAGGGCTGGTCGGTTGACGACGGCTGCTTCAATCGGGGGGTCCTGTCCTACGCGGCCCCGCTGCGGGCGGCGGACGGGGGGGCGCCGCTGATGGTGGTGGCGACCCTGTTCCATTCCCAGCACGACCCGGCGACGCTGGCCCGGCTGCGGGCCGACCTGCTGACCCTCTGCGCGCGTCTGGACGATCTGTTCTGAGGGGGGCTTCATGGGCGCGGGAGGCTCGGGTCACCGGCGCCGCGCCTGAGCGGGGGCGTCGCGCCGCCGGCGGGCGCGGAGAGGCCCCGGGGCGAGCCCGGGGCGCGCGAGCGGGCGAGCGAGCGGCGGCCAAATCCGGGGATGAGACGACCGTCTCACCCCTCGGCGGCGCCGCCGGGCGCCTCCGGTCCCGCGCGCCGCGGGCGCCGCGCCGACGTCCTCGTCCGGGCCGCCGCGGCGCTCCCGCCCGCTCAGCCCGGCGCGCCGCCGGCGAGGTCGGGGGCCCGTCCCGCCGTCGCGCCCGCGTCCACCGGCATGATCAGCCCGGTGATCCAGCGCGCGGCGTCGGAACTGAGGAAGGTCACCGCCTCGCCCACGTCCCAGCCCGAACCCTCGACCTGCAGGATCGAGCGCTTGCGCCGCGCCTCGCGCCGTTCCTCCGACATGCCGGCGCCGTAGACCATCGGCGTGAACACCATGCCGGGGCACACGCAGTTGACCCGCACGCCGTCGCCGCCGTGATGCGCGGCCATCGCCCGGGTCATGTTGACCACCGCCCCCTTCGCGGTGGGGTAGAGCAGGTGCGGATGCCCGCCCTGCAGCCCGGCGACCGAGGAGATGTTGACGATCGACCCGCCCCCCGCCGCCTTCATATGCGGCAGGCAATGGCGCGCCATCAGCATCATCGAGGTGACGTTGACCTTCATCGCGAGGTCCCATTCGTCGAGATCCAGCGCGTCGGCGTAGCCCAGCGGCCCGCGGATCCCGACATTGTTGACCAGGATCGTCGGCCCGGACCAGAGCGCCGCGATCTCCGCCACCGCGCGCGCGCAGTCGGCGTCCACGGCCACGTCGCAGGCGAAGACGGCGGCGGTCCCGCCTTCGGCCTCGATCATCTCGCGGGTGCGCTCCGCGGCCTCCGTGGTGCGATCGAGCAGGGCGACCTTGGCGCCCCGCCGGGCCAGCAGGATCGCCGCCGCGCGTCCATTGCCGATGCCTCCGGTCTGCGAGCCCGCGCCCGTCACCACCGCCACCCGCCCGTCGAGGCGGCTGGCGTCGCCATGCTCCATATTCGGCTCTTCGCCCATCTTCCGCTTCCTCCCGTCGCGCCGGCTCCTTGGCGTCCGGCGTCATCGGGAAAGCCTACTCCGCCCCGCGCCCGCCGCAACGGCGCCGAGGCGACGCAGCGGCAAGCGTATGATGCGCAGGCGAAAGGCCGGAGGGCGGCGGGCGGGTCAGACCGCGTCCGTCTCCATCGACGGCGCGCCGTTGGCGGCGGTCAGGAACCGCGCCTCCCACCAGGCGAAGAGGATGTCGCGCAGCGCCTGCGCGTCGTCCCCGCCATAGAGGTCGCGGCGCGCCAGACGGTCGAGCATCGCCGCCTCATCGGCCGACAGGCTCACCTCCACCGGCTGCTCGCGCAGGGGGACGTTGGTGAATTCGGGGCGGTAGTCGGGATCGGCCCGCAGCTCCCGCGTCGCCTTGATGGTCGCGTTGCGGAACTGGTCGGGCGTGCGCTGGGAGCGCAGGCGGGGCAGGGCGGGCACGGCGGCGAGGTCCGCGTCCGACGCCTCCCACACCGTCAGCTTCACCGGCTTGAGTCCGTAGTTCGAGGTCCGCATCACGTCGGCGCCGCAGACATTGGGCACCGCCAGCACGTCCATCAGGGCCAGAAGCTCCACATGGTCGCCGGGCCTGGAGTTCTGGCGGGTGATGGCGACGGTCCCGTCTTGCTGCACCTCGGTCCACATGAAGAAATTGAAGCTGTCATGCACGTCGTCGGGGGTCAGCCCGTATTCGCGCTGCGCCTCGGCCTGGATGTCGTGGCAGTTGGTGTGGTCGTGAAAGCCGTAGGCGCTTTCGTAAAGGAAGGCCGAGCAGCGCGGGAACAGCACGTCGTTGCGCCCCACGGTATCCGCGAGGAAGTAGAGCATCGCGTTCTCGCGCGGGGGCGCCGACCACAGGAAATGCCCCGCGGTGGGGCGGAAGCCATGCACGGTGCGGGTGCGGCCGCAATGCATGAACTCCTTGTAATCGTGCAGGTTGAAGGCGTTGAAGTCGACGCACTGGTTCCCCTCGACCTGCTCGATGCGCAGCACCTGGCCGCGGAGCAGCTCGATCCCCTTGCCGGTGCCGGGCTCCAGGATCCGTTCCGAGATCAGCTTGCGGGTCATTTGCGGGCCTCCGCCGGGGCGGCGTCGGTTTCCGCCAGCGCGAGGCGCACCAGCGCGGGGCGGTCGGCGAGGCCGAGCCGGGCGACGGTGCGGTCCACCAGATCGAGCTGCTGCGGGTTCAGGCGCAGGGTCACCTTGCGCGGGGACGGATCGGGGCGCGGGGACGGGTCGGACATGGCGAGGCTCCTGCATGGGTTCGGCAAGTCATCACGTATACCTGATATGCGTGCATGAAAAGCGACTCGTCGGATGGTTCGGCGCGTCATTGACCTGGATCCATGAAAAATCTCGATGAAATCGAGCGATGACCCGTTTCGCCGCAGGTTCGCATTCGACATTGCCTCCATGGCCACCGCAATCAAGTATACCTGAAATGACCATCGACGGATTCGCCATGCCCGCCCCCACGCCCCGTTCCGAACGCGCCTACCGCGCCCTCCGCCAGGCGATCCTGGACGGGGAGCTGAAGCCCGGCGCCCGCCTGCCGGAGGATGAGATCGGCGCGCCCTTCGGCATCTCCCGCACCCTGTCGCGCCAGGCGCTGCAGCGGCTGCAGGGGGACGGGCTGGTGGACATGGGCGGCAAGCGCACCGCCACCGTCGCCCGGCCCAGCCTGGCGGAGGCGCGCGACGTGTTCCGCGTGCGCCGGGCGCTGGAGCGGGAGGCGATCCGCATTCTGGTCGAGACCTGGGCGCCCGCCCATGGCGCGAAGCTGGAAGGTCATCTGCGGGCGGAGGCCGAGGCGCTGGCCGCGCGCGACCCCCGCGCCGGCGTGCGGCTGGCCTGGGAGTTCCATGTCCTGATCGCGGGGCTGACCGGCAACGCGCTGATGGAGACCTGGATCTCCCAGCTCGTCGCCCGCTGCTCGTTGATCCTCGCGGTGCACGGGCGCCCGCATTCGCCCGACTGCTCGGTGAACGAACATCGCGCGGTGCTCGACGCCCTGCGCCGGGGCGATGCCGAGGGGGCGGCGAAGCTGATGGACCACCACCTGCACCTGGTGGAGGGCCGCGCGCTGGACGCGCCCGAGGCGCGGGAGCCCGACCTCGCCGACATTCTGTCCCGCTACGCCGCGGAGGACGGGACGGCCGCCGCCACGCCCCTGCGCCGCCAGGAGGACAAGGCATGAGCGCCGATCACTTCGACTTCGCGACGCTGTCGCCCCGCGACCGCTACAAGCTGATCATCGGGACCGTGGCGCCGCGGCCCATCGCGCTGGTGACGACGGTGGACGCGGAAGGCAGGGTCAACGCGGCCCCTTTCTCGTTCTTCAACGCGCTGACCGCCGACCCGCCGATCCTGGCGCTGGGGGTGGAGAACCATGCGGACATGTCCTTCAAGGACACCGCGGCGAATATCCGGCTGACCGAGGAGTTCACCGTCAACATCGTCGACGACGCGATGGCGGAGGCGATGAACGTCTGCGCCGTGGGCTTCGCGCCGGGGGTGGACGAGCTGGAGAAGGCGGGGCTGACCGCCGTGCCGGGCCATCACGTGGGATGCCCCCGCATCGCCGAGGCCCCCGCCGCCTTCGAATGCCGCCGGCACATGACGCTGGAGCTGGGCCGGTCGCGGGAGATCATCCTCGGCATGGTGCAGGGCCTGTTCCTGCGCGAGGGGCTGGCGGACGAGCGGCTGCATGTGGATCAGGCCGCGCTCGACGCCATCGGGCGGATGGGCGGGCAGGGCTATGCCGGCACGCGCCAGCTGTTCGACATCGCCACGCCGTCGGCGGAGGCGTTCGAGGCCGACCCGGCTTCCGCCCGCATCCGCACCGCGCACAGGAAATGACGCGCCCGCCCCGATCCGGGGCCAATGCAGGCCGAACGGCCGCGCCTCCCCGCAACCGACAGGACAGGACCGACCCCATGACGCTTCCCGCTCTCAACCGCCGCGGCTTTCTGGCCGGGGCCGCCGGCGCCGCGATCCTCGGCGCCACCTCCCGCAAGGCGCTGGCCGCCGACACCGTGGTCGGCATGATCTATGTCGGCCCCCGCGACGACTACGGCTGGAACCAGGCCCATGCGGTCGGGGCGCAGGCGCTGAAGGACCTGCCCGGCGTGACGGTGGTGGAGGAGGAGAACGTCCCCGAGTCGGTCGCCGTCTCCAAGACCATGCAGTCGATGATCGAGCTGGACGGGGCGAGCCTGATCTTCGCCACCTCCTTCGGCTATTTCGACCCGTTCATGGTGGAGCTGGCGGCGAAATATCCGGACGTGCAGTTCCGGCACCCGACCTCGCTGTGGTCGGCGGAGAAGCATCCGATGAACCTCGGCGGCTATTTCTGCTATATCGAGCAGGCGCATTACGTTAACGGCGTCGCCGCGGGGCTGTCCACCACGACCAACAAGATCGGCTTCGTGGGCGCCAAGCCCATCTCGGTCGTGCTGCGCAACATCAACGCCTTCATGATGGGGGTGCGGTCGACCAACCCCGACGCGAAGGTGCAGCTGATCATGACCGGCGAGTGGTCGCTGCCGGTGCGCGAGGCGGAGTCGGTCAACGCGCTGGTCGACGCCGGCTGCGACGTGATCGCCTGCCATGTGGACAGCGCCAAGGTGGTGATCGAGACGGCGGAGGCGCGCGGCGTGAAGTCCTGCGGGCACAACGCCGACCAGTCCTCGCTGGCGCCCAAGGGGTTCATCACCGGGGCGGAGCTGAAATGGGGCACGGTCTACAAGCGATACGCGCAGATGATCTCGGCCGGGGAGACCCTGCCCAACGTCAACGAGGGCGGGTTCGACAAGGACATGGTGCAGAACTCCCCCTTCGGGGCCGGCGCCTCGGAGGCCGCGCGCAAGGCGGCGGGCGAGGCGGCGGCGCGGGTGAAGGCGGGGAACGCCATCTTCCTCGGGCCGGTGGTGACCAATGACGGGCGGGTGATCTCCCAGACCACGATGGAGCTTTACGACCCCAAGCTGTGGGCGATGGACTATCTGCTGGACGGGGTGGAAGGCTCCACCATCTGAAGCGCGGCGGGGGGCGCGCGCCCCCCGCTCTTCGCAGGAGGCGACGCGATGCCCGGACCCGACCTCTCCGGACCGGACCTGATCGTCGAGGCCGGCGCCGTGCTGCGCGGCCGGGCGCAGGGCGGCGGCATGGCGACGGAGGGGCCGTCCGCCATCCGCATCGAGGCCGGGCGCATCGCGGAGATCGGGCCGGCGGAGGCGGTGACCCGGGGCCGCGAGGCGCTTCCGCGCATCGGCGGGCCGGGGCTGATCGCCATGCCGGGCCTGACCAACGGCCACCACCATTTCGGGCTGACGCCGCTGATGGCCGGCGTCCCCTTCGCGCCGCTGGAACTGTGGCTGCCCCGCTTCCGGGCCATGCGGGCGCTGCCCCTGCGGCTCGACACGCTTTATTCCGCGATCGAGATGCTGGAGAGCGGGACGACGACCGTCCACCACATCCATTCCGGCCTGCCCGCGGACCCGGACGCCTGGGATCCGCTCGCCGACGCCGTGCTGGACGCCTATGGCGAGATCGGGATGCGGGCGGGGTTTTCGTGGATGATGCGGGACCGCAACGTGCTGGCCTACGCCCCGGACGCGGAGGTGCTGGCGGGGATGCCGCCCGACCTGCGGGACTGGGCGGCGGCGGGCGCGGCGCCGTCGCGGGTTCCGGCCGCGGAGCACATGGACTTCTTCCGGCGCCTGCGCGCGGCCCATGCGGGGTCCGACCGGGTGCGCATCGGGCTGGCGCCGGCCAACCTGCACTGGATGACGGACGCCTTCCTGGTGGAGGCGTTCGGCACGGCGCGGGATGCGGGCGCCTCGGTGCACATGCATCTGCTGGAGACCCGCCGGCAGGCCGAGTTCGCCCGCGCCGCCACCGGGCGCGGGGCGGTGGAGCATCTGCACGCGCTGGGCTGCCTCGGGCCCAACGTCACGCTGGGGCACGGCAACTGGATGACGGAGGCGGAGCTGGACCTCGTGGCCGACTGCGGCTGCATCCTGTGTCACAACGCCTCCTCCGGCCTCCGGCTGGGCTCCGGCATCGCGCCGGTCAACGCGCTCAGGGCGCGGGGCGGGCGGGTGGCGCTGGGGATCGACCAGTCCAACCTCGCCGACGACCGGGACATGCTGCTGGAGATGAAGCTCGTCTGGGCCCTGCACCGGGAGACGGGGATGTTCGCGGACCGCCCCGACGCGGCCGAGGTGCTGGGGATGGCGGCGGAGCATGGCGCGGCCTCGGCCGGGTTCGGCGGGGTCTCCGGGCGGCTCGACCCGGGATACGCGGCGGATATCGTGCTGATGGACCGCGCGAAGATCGCCCGGCCCCGGATCTCCGCCCGCACGCCGCTGGCCGAACAGGTGCTGCATCGCGGATCGCGGCAGGCGGTGGACACGGTGCTGGTCGGGGGCGAGGTCGTCGTCGCCGCCGGCCGGGTCACCCGCATCGACCGGGACGCGGCGATGGCGGAGATCGACGCGATCCTCGCCCGGCCCGAGACGGCGGAGGAGGCCCATGCCTGGACCATGGCCGACCGGCTGGAAGCGCATCTGGCGGGCTGGCACCGCGCCCACGGCTTCGCCGACGACCCGCGTCCCTATCGCTACAACGCGCTGGGCTGAGGCCCGCGGCGCCGCGGAAAGCGACACGGGCGCCCATTGGATGAACAACCCCGGCCTTCGCGCCTGAAAAACGCCCGTCCGCGCGCCGCCGCGCTTGCGAAGCGTATCCGATCCGGCTGTGATGCGTGCAAACAATCCGCACGACAGGGACCCCGGACCATGACCCAGCGAAACGAAACGGCGCCGTTCGCCGCGACCCGCCGGCAGGCGCTCAAGCTCGGCGGCGGCGCGCTGCTGTCGGCCCCGTTCGTGGGGCGGGCCTGGGCCTCGACCACCGAGATCAACATGCTGGCCTGGTATGGCCATGGCGAACCCGACATCGTGGGCGCCTTCGAGGAGGCGAACAACGTCAAGTTCGTGCCCAAGTATTACGCCGGCGGCGACAACATGCTGGGCCTGATCGCCCAGTCCCCGCCGGGCACCTACGACGTGATCCTGTCCGACGCCGAATTCGTCCAGCAGCTGAACGCCGCCGGCTATATCGAGCCGCTGGACGCGACCGACTACCCGCTGGAGGACATGCTCTACGCCGACTTCCAGAAGTTCCCCGGCCACTGGTCGGGCGACACGCTGATGTCGATGATGGTGCGCTTCGGGCATCTGGGGGTGAGCTACAACACCACCGCCATTTCGGCGGAGGAGGCGCAGTCCTACGCCTGCTACTGGAAGCCGGAGCTGAAGGGCAAGGTCGGGCATTTCGACTGGCACCTGCCGACGCTGGGGCAGATGAGCCTCTACAACGGCAATGGCGCGGGCCTGTGGGACCTGGACGACGCGGCCTGGGACAAGGTGCAGGAGACGACCCTGTCGCTGCGCCCGCAGGTCGGCGGCTTCTTCGACTTCGGCGGCACCTTCAACGGGCTGAAGAACGGCGAGATGCTGGCCATGGTCGGCATCGGCGACTGGATCACCGGCATCCTGGAGAAGGACGGGGCGCCGGTCGCCTCGGTCATTCCCAAGGAGGGCGGGATCCAGTGGACCGAGAGCTATTGCATCGGCAAGGGCTCGTCCAAGGCCGATCTGGTCAAGACCTTCATCCAGTACATGCTGAGCCCCGAGGGCCAGGTGAAGTCCGCGCAGATGGCCGCCTATCCGGGCAACATCGTCACCAAGGGCGGCTTCAAGCTGCTGGGCGAGGTCGACCCGAAGGAGGCCGCGCGCACCCACCAGCTTCCCGACGATCCGATGAACCCGATCACCCTGATCGAGACCGGGCGCATCCATTACCGGGACATCCCGCAGCAGCAGAGCCTGGAGGACTGGAACGACTTCTGGTCCGAATACAAGAACGCCTGACGCGGGCGTGCCGAGGGGGTCGGGACGGCGGCGCGGGGAAACGCCGCCGTCCCGGCGCTCTTCCGGCCCTCGTCGTCTTCCGCCGCGCGCCCGCCTGATCCGGACAGCCCGACCGTCATGGCCTCCCCCACCCGACCCAAGCCGCGGCTCGACGCCTACGCGCTGACCTTCCGCCTGCCGATCCTGGTCTGGCAGGCGCTGTTCTTCGTCGGCCCGCTGGCCTTCATGCTCGCCATGTCGTTCTTCGACGTGAAGAACTACCGCATGGTGGAGACCTTCGAGCTGAAGGCGTGGGAGCGGATGCTGACCCGCGGCTATGTCTGGGACAGCTATTTCCTGACGCTGGGCCGGGCGGCGCTGGCCGCGCTTCTGGCCTCGCTGGTCGCGTTCCCGGCGGCCTGGCTGCTGGCCTTCCGCGCGTCGGAGGCGCAGCGGCGCTGGGCGATCTTCGTGCTGGTGATCCCGTTCTTCACCTCCTACCTGGTGCGGACCTTCTCGTGGTTCGTGATCCTGGCGGAGTCGGGGGTGGTCAACGCCGTGGCGGGCTGGGTCGGGCTGGGTCCGTGGACGATGCTCAACACCTGGATCGGCACGCAGGTCGGCTATCTGACCCTGACCCTGCCGCTGGTGCTGATCCTGCAGACGGTGACGCTGGCCAACATCGACCCGCGCCTGCCCGCCGCCGCCCGCAACCTGGGCTGCCCGCCGGCGCGGGTGATATGGGAGGTGGTGCTGCCGCTGGCCAAGACCGGGCTGGTGGTGGCGGCGCTTTTCGCCTTCATCCTCAGCTTCGGGGACTTCGTGGCGCCCTATTACCTCGGCGGCTCCAAGCCCCCGACGCTGCCGATCCTGATCATCGATACCACCAAGTCCGGCCAGCAATGGCCCCGCGCCGCGGTGGTGGCGGTGATGATGATGCTCACGCTTTTCGCCATCGCCTTCGCCGCCATCGCCTTCGCCTATCGCAAGCGGGCCTCGAAATGAGCCGGTCGGGCGTGGCGCTGGGCGTCTGGACGGCGCTGGTCTTCGGCTTCGTCTTCGCGCCGATCGTGTTTTCGGTGATCTTCTCGTTCAACTCGGCGCGGTTCCCGACCATCCCGCTCGAGTCCTTCACCCTGCACTGGTATCGGACGATCTTCGCCGATCCGGACGTGTGGGACGCGGCGCTCAACTCGGTGATCGTGTCGACCTGCACGGCGGTTCTGGCGACGACGCTGGGATTCTGCACGGCCTACACGGATTACCGCTACCGCTTCCGCGGGCAGGGGGCTTACCTCGCGCTGGTGCTGCTGCCGCCGACCATTCCGCTGATCATCATGGCGCTGGCCATGCTGGCGTGGCTGTCGAAGATCGGGGCCTCGGGGCAGGTCTGGTCCATCGTCGCGGCCCATACCGTGCTGACGGCGCCCTTCGCCATGGCGGTGATCCGGCTGCGCCTCAACCAGATCGACCCGAGCCTGGAGGCGGCGGCCTGGAACCTCGGCGCCTCGCAATGGCGGGCGATGCGCTTCGTGATCCTGCCCTTCGCGCGGCCGGCCATCGTCTCGGCGCTGTGCCTCACCGCCGCCGTGTCCTTCGACGAGTTCGCCGTCGCCTGGTTCGTCTCGGGCCTCAACAAGACCGTGCCGGTGCTGATCCTGGAGATCGTGACCGGCAATATCGACCCGCAGGTCAACGCCATCGGATCGCTGGTGTTCCTGGTCTCGATTTCCCTGGTGGCGCTCGCGCAGATCCTGCTCGCCGCCCGCCTGAGCCGGAGGGCCGAATGACCGAACCGCTGGTGATCCTGCGCGACGTGGTCAAGCGCTACGACGACTTCACCGCTGTGAAGCGCATGACCCTGGAGATCGGGGCGGGAGAGTTCGTCGCCATCATGGGCCCCTCGGGCTGCGGCAAGACCACCACGCTGAGGATGCTGGCGGGGCTGGAGGCGCCGAGCGAGGGGGAGGTGGTGATCGGCGGGCGGGTGATGAACGACGTCCCCGTGCATGAGCGGGACACGCCGCTGGTCTGGCAGTCGCTGGCCCTGTTCCCGTTCCTCAACGCGCGCGAGAACGTGGAGTTCGGGTTGAAGATGCGCGGCGTTGCCCCGGCCGAGCGGCGGCGGCGCGCGCTCGACTGGCTCGACCGGCTGGGCATCGCCGAATTCGCCGAGCGCAATGTCGAGACGCTCTCGGGCGGGCAGCGGCAGCGGGTGGCGCTGGCCCGCTCCCTGATCACCGAGCCCAAGCTGCTGCTGCTGGACGAGCCGCTGTCGGCGCTGGACGCGCATCTGGTGATCCGGATGCAGGGGGTGCTGACCCGGCTGCAGCGCGAACTGGGCATCGCCTTCGTCCATGTCACCCATTCCCAGTCCGAGGCCTTCGCCATGGCCGACCGGGTGGTGATCATGTCCCGGGGCGAGGTGGCTCAGGTCGGGGCGCCCCGCGACATCTACCGGGCGCCCGCCAACCGCTTCGTCGCGGAATTCGTGGGGCGCAACAACATCCTCGCGGGGACCGTGGCGGCGGAGGGGCCGGGCGGCGGGCTGTTGCGCATCGACACCCCGCTCGGCCCCTTCGACGTGGTCGCCGACGCCGCCCCCCGCCCGCCGGGCGCGCGGGCCGATTTCGTGGTCGGCGCCGACCGGGTGGAGATCGGGCGCGAGGCCCGCCCCGGCGCCGTGCCCTGCACGCTGATTTCGGAGGAGTTCGTCGGCTCCGTCGTCACCCTGTTCCTGGAGGCCCCGGACGGGACCGAACTGAAGGTGCAGGCGCAGGAACGCGCGCTCGCCGCGCTCGACGCCGGCGCGGGGGGCGCGTTCTTCCTCGGCTGGGCGCCGGGGGACGCGCATCTGCTGCCGCCGGGCGCGGAGGGCGCGGCGTGATCCTCAACCCGCCGCCCTGGCCTAACGGCGCCCGCTGCGCCTGCGCGATCACCTTCGACATGGACGCCGACGTGCTGATCCAGGTGGCGAAGCCGGCGGACGGGCATGACCGGCTCTACCCCATCTCCATGGGCCGCTACGGGCCGATGGTGGCGATCCCGCGGATCCTGGAGACCTACCGGCTGCTGGGCCTCCGGCAATCCTTCTTCATACCGGGCTGGTGCCTGCAGACCTATCCGGACGCGGTGGAGGCGATCCTGAAGGGCGGGCACGAGATCGGCCATCACGGCTGGCTGCACGAGGACCCGATCGAGGCGGGCGAGGGCCAGCGGGCGGCGTTCGAGAAGGCGCTCGACGCCCACCAGCGGATCTGCGGCGCGAAACCCCGCGGCTATCGCGGCCCGGTCTACAACATCAACCAGATGACCCTGGACCTGATCGCCGAACACGGGCTGGTCTATGACAGCTCGCTGATGGGCGATGACGTGCCATACGTGCTGCGCGCCGGGGGGCGCGAGATCTGGGAAATGCCTGTCCACTGGGGAACCGACGACTGGCCCCCCTTCGCCCATTACGCCGAGATCGGCTACATGATGCCGGTCCGCGGCCCCTCGGAAGGGCTGGCCGGGTTCTGGGAGGAGTTCGAGGCCGCCTATGCGGCCGGCGGCTTCTTCATGCTGATCGTGCATCCGTTCCTGACGGGGCGCCTCGCGCGCTGGGCGAAGGTCGAGGCCTGGCTGGAAGAGACGCTGAACAGCCGCGACGTGTGGTTCGCCCCGCTTGAGGATATCGTCGCCCATCTGTCCGCCGAACGCGCCGCCGGCCGCTGGTCGCCGCGGGTGGAGGACACGCCCTATTACCCCGGTCCCCAGACCTGACCGACAGCCCGGAGGCCCCCATGCTGACCGATACCGACCGCCGCTTCCTGCGCATCGCCTACGAGGAGGCGCTCGCGGGGTTCGAGGAAGGGGGCTGCCCCATCGGCTCGGTGCTGGCGCGGGGCGAGACGCTGGTCTCCCGCGGGCGGAACCAGCGGGTGCAGGGCGGCGACCCGATCGCGCACGGGGAGATGGACGCGCTCCGCAAGGCCGGGCGGCAGCGGACCTATCGGGACACCACGCTCTACACCTCGCTCAGCCCGTGCATGATGTGTTCGGGGACCATCGTGCAGTTCGGCATTCCCCGCGTGGTGGTGGCGGAGAACACCACCTTCGGCGGCAACGAGGATTTCCTCCGCGCCCGGGGCGTCGAGGTGATCGTGGCCGACGACCCCGACTGCATCGCCCTGATGACCCGGTTCATCGAGGAGAAGCCGGAGCTCTGGGCCGAGGACATCGCGGAGGACTGAGCCGGGCGGTGGACCGGGGTTTGGCCGGGGTCGGGCCGCGATCAGGCGAAGGCCAGCGCCTCCCCCTCCGGCGGCATCACCTCGAAGATGTTGAGCGTGAGCGAGATCAGCGAGTAATAGCCGAGGATCCCGACCAGATCGACGACCCCGTCCTCGCCCAGCGCCGCCACGGCGCGGGCGTAGGCGGCGTCCGAGACCCGGCGCGCGGTCTGCGCCTCCAGCGCGAAGGCGTGGACGGCGGCCTCGTCCTCGGCGGCGAAGTCCGGGGTCTCGCCCAGGCGCAGCGCCTCGACGACCTCGGGCGCGAGGCCGCCGTCCAGCGCCGGGCCCTTGTGCGCCCACCATTCGAACTCCGCCTCCCAGACCCGGGCCATGGTCAGGATCGCCAGCTCCGACAGGCGCGGGGGCAGGGAGGTGCCGTATCGGCAATAGGCCCCCAGCTCCTGCGCCTTCGCCGCCAGTTCCGGGCGGCGCAGCCAGACCGCCAGCGGGCCCTCCACCTTGCCGCGGGGGCCCGACGCGATGGCGTCGTGCACCTCGCGCTGGCGGGGGGTCATGTCGGCGGGGGCGGGGGGCGCGATGCGGGGCATTTCAGGGTCCGGTCCGGTTGCGGGAGGCGCAGGTTGCCCCGCCGCCGCGCCCGGGTCCAGCGCCCGATTTCAACCGGGATCGCGCCGGGGGCGACCCGCGCTTGTCCGCGATCCGCGTGGAATTGCGACCCGAAAGACAAAAAATCCTGATGCGTTCATGAAAAATATGCGACATCAGCGATGTGTCCGCGCTGCGCCGGACCGTGACGACGCCATGTCGGCACGGTCCGGCGCAGCGGGGCGTGAGGGCGCGCCGGCATGGCGCGGTCGCGTGCGATGGCCGGCCCGCCGGGGCGGAACCCGGGGGCGCGTATCTTGAAGAGGGGCGGGAATAGCATGAATTTCAACGTCTTGCGCGCCGGTATCGCGGCGGCGGGCCTCGCGCTGGTCAGCGCCGGTTCGGCGTCGGCGATCACGGTCGAGCCGCGGGTGTCCTCGATGGAGTCGCTGGTGGCGACGGCCTACGGGTCGCTCGACATCGTGCTGAATTACACCGAGACGCCCGATCCGACCTATGCAGCGGCGTTTTCCGCGGCGGAGATGTTCTGGGAAAGCCAGATCGCCGGCTACCGGCAGGCGACCACCGCCGCCGCCGCCTCGGTCAACCCGCTGACCATCGACGTGACGCTGCACAATATCGACGGTCCGGGCAACATTCTGGGCGGCGCGGCGACCACGAATTACTGGAACGACACGATCTACAAGACCGCCGCGACGGGCGTGATGGAGTTCGACACCTCCGACCTGGGCTCGATGAGCTCGGAGCGGCTGGGGTTCCTGATCCTCCACGAGATGGCCCATGTGCTCGGCTTCAACCCGTTCATCTGGGAGCTGAACGGCGTCGTCTCCGGCTTCGTGGACGTGGCGGACCCGGGCGTGGACTATTACCTCGAATATATCGGGGAGGACGGGCTGGCCGCCTACAACATCGAGAACGGCTCCTCCGCCACCTTCATCGGGCTGGAGGACGAGGGCTCGTCCGGGACCCGCGGCGCGCACTGGAACGAGGAGACCTTCCTCGGGACCTTCTCCGACCAGGGCAATCCGGAGCTGATGACCGGCTGGCTCGGCGCCTCCGCCTACCTGTCGCAGACCACGCTGTTCTCGCTGCAGGACGTGGGCTGGGCGCTGGCGAGCTACGAGGTTCCGGTCCCGGCGGCGGGCGGCCTGCTGGCCGCGGCGCTGCTGGCGCTGGGCGGGATGCGCAGCCGGCGGCGCCGCGCGACGGCCTGAGCCGGGCGCCGGACCGCAGGACGATGCGATGGGGCGGGCCGGCCGGGTCCGCCCCTTTCGCGTTCCGGAGGGGTCAGAGCGGCGGCAGGATGCGCCGCGCGCGCAGGTCGTCGAAGGTCTCGCGGAACATGTCCTCGGTGTCCTGGCAGGCGTGGAATCCGGCCTGGCGCAGCTTGATGGTGCTGAGGATCTGCGGGTCGCGGGCCCGGGTTCCGGCATGGGCGAGGATGCGGTCGGCGTAGTGGTGGCTCTCGCCCAGCAGCCGGGCGAGGTCGGGGACGGCGAGCCCGTGGCGCGCGGCGATCCCGGCCCAGGCGGCGGCCTGCCCGGGCAGCCATCCGGCGAGCGACAGGGACGCGGGTTCGGCCGGCGCAGCCCCCAGCGCCTCGGCGATGGCGGGCCAGAGCCGGGTCCAGTCGGCGACGTCGCCATTGGCGATGTTGAAGGTCTCCCGCGCCGCCGCGGGGGCCTCCGCCGCCCATTCCAGCGCCTTCGCCACCAGCCGCGCGTCCGCCGCCTCCCACAGATAGGCGGGCCCGCCGGGATAGGCGAAGGGGCGGCCGGTTTCGGCGCAGAGCGCGGCGAAGACGCCCAGCACCGGGGCGATGTTCATGGCGGACCCGGTGGCGCCCCCGAACACCACCTGCGGGCGCAGGATGGTCCAGTCCCAGGCCGCGCCCTCGGCCGCGGCGCGCAGGTGATCCTCCTGCAACCAGTAGAAATTCGGGTGGTCGTCGCGGGGCGCGCGCTCCTTCGCCGGAACGGAGATGCGGTGCAGGTGCCCGCCATAGGCCTTGGCGCCCTGCAGGACCGAGACGTGCCGCAGCCCGGACCGGGCGGCGAGCGGGTCGAGGAAGTTGGCGAACATCGCCCGGTTGGTCTCCATCTGTCCCGGGTCGGTCCAGCCGGCCACCAGCCCCGGCAGCTCATAGAGCGCCGCATAGACCGCGTGGGTGACGCCGGAGAGGGAGGCGAGCGCGGCCGCCGTCCCCTCCCGGTCGGTCAGGTCGACGGCCAGCGGCGTGAGGTTGGGGCCCTGAGGGATCGGCCGGCGCGACAGGGCGATCACCCGCCAGCCCGAGGCGGCGAAGCGTTCGGCCGCGGCGCGGCCCACGACGCCGGTGGCCCCGGCGACGACGACGGTGTTCATGGCGATCCTCCCCACCCGTTGGCCGGTCAGGGGACCGCCCCCGCCGGCTCGCGTCTTGCGTCGAGGGCGGGGGGAGCGGTCGGGCCGGAGGCCGGGGCGATCCGCGGGGCGGAGGTGTCGCCGGCTGGGCGCCCCGGGCTTGGCCCGGGGCCTCGCGCGGGCGGCGGCCGGGAGGCCCCGGGTCAAGCCCGGGGCGCGCGGGTCAAGCCCGGGGCGCACGGGTGTAGACCGGCGCGCGCGGGTGGCGGCCGGGGCGTCGGCGCGCGGCGGGGGCGCCCCGGCCGCGCGCCATCGGTCAGAGCGTGATGCGGTAGCGGGCGAAGCCGTCGGCGCCGTCGCCCGCGGGTTCGATCCTCACGCCCTTGACCCCGGCCGCATAGGCGCGCCCTCCGGGGCCGGTGTCGAAGACCACCGTGGTTCCCGGCATCGGCGCGAAGGCCCAGTTGGCGTCGGCCGAGGGGTTGATGGTCCCCTGCTCGACGATGTAGCGCACGATCACGTCGCGGTTGGTGTCGGGGCCCACGAAAATCACCTTGTCGTCGGCCACGCCCGGGAAATGCCCGCCGCCTCCCGCGCGGTAATTGTTCGTCGCCACGACGAATTTCGCGGACCCGTCGATCGGCGCGCCGTTGTAGGTCAGCTCCTTGATCCGGCTCGCCTCCGGCGCGACCACGTTCCCGTCCTTGTCGTATTTCGCGGGCTGGGAGAGGTCGATCCGGTAGTCGACCCCGTCCATCACGTCGAAATTGTAGGAGGGGAAGCCGGGGTTGATGAGCGGCGCGTCCTGGGCGCCGGGGGTCACCTGATTGAAGATGCCGGCCGACATCTCCAGCCACTCCTTCACCGTGGCGCCGTCCACCAGCATCGCCCGCGCGGTGTTGGGATAGAGGTATAGGTCGGCCACGTTCTTGATGGCGATGGGACCGGCCTGAACTTCGGTGTAATAATCCGGGCCGCCGCGGCCGCCGGCCTTGAAGGGGGCGGCGGCGGACAGGATCGGCAGCCCCTCCCACTCGGTCCCCGCCATCATCTGCCGGATATACCAAGTCTGCGCCTGGCTCACGATCTGCACCGAGGGGTCGTCGGCCACCAGCGCGAAATAGGAGTGCAGCGGCGCCGAGGTCTCGCCCACCGCGCGGCGCACATAGGCGAGCGTCGCCTCATGATCGGCGCGCGCCGCGTCCTCCACCTTCGCCACGCTCTCGACCAGCGGGGTCACTTCACGGCCCTCGCGCGCGAAGATCGGCCGGGCCTCGGAGGTGGAGGCCACCACCTTCCACGCGCCGCCGTCCTGCTCCAGCATCAGGTCGATCAGGCCCATATGGGAGCCCCAGAACCCCGCCATCACCCCCGGCTTGCCGTTCAGCAGGCCGCGGGCGTTGTCGAGCCCGGGCAGGCCCTCGTATTTCGGGCCGGGGAAATCGAGATGGCTGTGGCCGGTCACCACCGCGTCGATCCCCGCCACGGCGGCGAGCGGAATGGCGGCGTTCTCCATCATCTCCGAGGCGCGGGCCGAGCCGATGCCGGTATGAGCCAGCGCCACCACGATGTCGGCCCCGGCCTCGCGCATCTCGGGGACCCAGGCCTCGGCGGCCTGGACGATGTCGCGGGTCTCGACGTTGCCTTCGAGGTGCTTCTTGTCCCAGGTCATGATCTGGGGGGGCGTGAAGCCGATCAGCCCGACCCTGAGGGTCCGGGTCCCGCCGGCGCCGTCGGTCACGGTCTGCTCGGTGATGACATAGGGCTTGAGCCAGGTGTCGTCCTGCCGGCCGGTCGCGGCCAGCTTGCCGCGGGCGAGGTTGGCGCAGACGAACGGGAAGTCGGCGCCGGCCAGGACCTTGTCCATGAAGCTCAGGCCGTAGTTGAATTCGTGATTGCCCAGCGTCGAACAGGCGTAGCCCAGCGTGTTCATCGCGGCGATGACCGGGTGCACGTCGCCGTCCCGCATCCCGCGCTCATAGGCGATGTAGTCGCCCATCGGGTTGCCCTGCAGGAAATCGCCGTTGTCGACCAGCATGGCGTTGGCGGCCTCTGCGCGCACGCCCTCGATCAGGGCGGCGGCGCGGGCGAGGCCCATCGTGTCGTTGGGCCGGTCCCCGTAATAGTCGTAGGGGAAGACATGCACGTGCAGGTCGGTGGTGGAGACGATGCGCAGATGCGCCTGGTTGGCGGCGGCGCGGGTCGCGAACGGGTGCAGCGCGATCATGGCGCCGGTCGCGGCGGCGGCGCCCAGCAGGCGGCGGCGGGTGAGGGCGGGCAGGGGGGACATGGCGGCTCCGTTGGGGTCATCGCTCGGCTTCCGGGGCGGCGCGGGGCGTCGCCGCCGATCCCGAACCCGCGCGCGGCGCAGGTCAAGCGGGAAATCGCCGGCGCGCAGCATGGAGGGGATGCATGACAGGCGCGCGACGGGACGGCGAGGCGGCGGGCGGAGGCGCGGCAGGCGGGAGGCGGCGCGGCGGACGCCGGACGCGAAAAGGGCGGACCCGAAGGCCCGCCCCGCCGTGATTTCCCGTTGCGTCGCGGGCCCGTCAGGCCGCGCCGCGCCGCCGGCGGCCGGGGCGGCGGGCCGTGGCGGCCGCGGCGCCCGTCAGAAGCTCCATCGTCGTGCCGGTGACCGGGCCGAGCCGGTCCAGCACGTCCTGCGGGCCGGGGCGCGGGCCGCGGGGCGTGGTCTCCAGCGCCTCGCGCATCGCGGCGATGTGGTTGGGGGTGGTGCCGCAGCAACCGCCGATGATCCTGACCCCGAGGTCGCGGGCGAGGCAGGCGTAGGTCGCCATCAGCTCGGTCGTGCCGCTGTAGCGGATGGCGCCATCATGGTATTCGGGCACGCCGCAATTGGCCTTGGTGACGATCACGTCGTCCTCGGTGATCCGGTCGGCGGCCGAGATCACGCCGATCAGCAGGTCGGGCGCGCCGGTGCCGCAATTGCCGCCCCAGGCCACGGGCGCGTGGTCGTGGGCGCAGTCATGCACGATGCCGGCCAGCCGGGCGGGCGTCACGCCCATCATGGTGCGGCCGTTGGTGTCGAAGGACATGGTGCCGACGCAGGGCAGGCCGACGGTCGCGGCGGCTTCGAGGGCGGCGGCGTATTCCTCCTCCGAGCTCATGGTTTCGATCCACAGCACGTCGGCGCCGCCGGCCTTCAGCCCCTCCATCTGCGCGACGAAGGCGGCGACCCCGTCCTCATGGCTCAGCGGGCCGACGGGGGCGAAGAGGTCGCCGGTCGGGCCCACGTCGCCGGCGCAGATCACGTCGCGGCCGGATTCGGCGATCGCCTCGGCCAGCAGGCGGGCGGCGGCGGCGTTGATCTCGTGCACCTGGCCGTCGAGCTGGTGGAGCTTGAGCCGGTTGGCGGTGCCGCCGAAGGAGTTGGTGAGCACCAGGTCGGAGCCGGCGTCGATGAAGCTGCGGTAGTGGGCCTTGACCTTGTCGGTCTCTTCCAGGTTCCAGCGCTCCGGCGCCTCGCCATGCTCCAGCCCCAGCGCGAACATGTTGGTGCCCGTGGCGCCGTCGGCGAGGATCCAGTCGCGGGCGCTGAGCATCTGGGCGAGCTTGTCGGACATCGGCGGCTCCTTCGGTCGGTCCGCCCCTGGCCCGGCGGCGGCGCTTGTCGCGGCGCGCGCGCGCCTGTATTCCTCGGCTCCCGCGCCCGCGCCCGGAAACGGACGATGGGCGCGCATCGGCCTCCTATATCGGCGCCCCGGCCGGCGCGCAATCCGGGGGCTTGCCGCAATGCGACATACCCACCGGTATGCCGCCGCTTGAAATCCCGCGCCGTTCGGGCCATGCCAACCCGATCACGCATCGCAGCACCGCCCCCGCGCCGCGTCCGGCCGACGGGGAGGAGGAGAGCCCGCCATGAACAAGCCGCTGAGCGCCAAGGACAAGCCCGCCCAGGCCGGTTTCACCTGGGAGGACCCGTTCCTTCTGAACGACCAGCTTGAGGAAGACGAGCGGATGCTGGGCGAAGCCGCCCGGTCCTTCGCGCAGGAGAAGCTGCTCCCCCGCGTCACCAAGGCCTTCCTGGAGGAGACCTCGGACCCGGGCATCTTCGCCGAGATGGGCGAGATGGGCCTGCTCGGCTCCACCATCCCCGAGGAATACGGCGGGATCGGCGCGGGCTACGTCTCCTACGGGCTGATCGCGCGCGAGGTGGAGCGGGTGGATTCGGGCTATCGCTCGATGATGTCGGTGCAGTCCTCGCTGGTCATGTATCCGATCTACGCCTACGGCTCGGAGGAGCAGCGTCAGAAGTACCTGCCGGGCCTCGCGGCGGGCACGCTGATCGGCTGCTTCGGGCTGACCGAGGCCGAGGCGGGCTCGGATCCGGGTTCGATGAAGACCCGCGCCGAGAAGGTGCAGGGCGGCTACCGGCTCAACGGCTCCAAGATGTGGATCTCCAACGCGCCCTTCGCGGACGTGTTCGTGGTCTGGGCCAAGTCCGACGCCCATGGCGGCAAGATCCGCGGCTTCGTGCTGGAAAAGGGCATGAAGGGCCTGACCGCGCCCAAGATCGGCAACAAGGTGTCGCTGCGGGCCTCGATCACCGGCGAGATCTCGATGGAGAACGTCGAGGTCCCTGACGACGCGCTGCTGCCCAATGTCGAGGGCCTGGCCGGGCCGTTCGGCTGCCTCAACCGCGCCCGCTACGGCATCGCCTGGGGCGTGATGGGCGCGGCCGAGGACTGCTGGTTCCGCGCCCGCGACTACGGGATGGAGCGCAAGCAGTTCGGCCGCCCGCTGGCCAACACCCAGCTCTTCCAGAAGAAGCTGGCCGACATGCAGACCGAGATCGCGCTGGGCACCCAGGCCGCGCTGCGGGTCGGGCGGCTGATGGACCGGGCGATGGCGGCGCCGGAGATGATCTCGATCATCAAGCGCAACAACTGCGGCAAGGCGCTGGACATCGCGCGGATGGCTCGCGACATGCACGGCGGCAACGGCATCTCGGCCGAATATCACGTCATTCGCCACATGGTGAACCTGGAGACGGTGAACACCTACGAGGGCGCCCATGACGTGCACGCGCTGATCCTGGGCCGGGCGCAGACCGGGCTGCAGGCGTTCTTCTGATCCCGCGCCTGCGGGCGTGACCGAGGGGGCGGCCTGACCGGGCCGCCCCCTTTTTCATGGCCGGTCGCGGGCGGCGGGCGGGGCCGCGCGACGACCCGCGCGCGGGCGGCGCCGGGACGCCCGCGCGGCGCAGGACCGGGGGCGCGCGCGGAGATGTCTCCGGCCCCCGGTCGGGGTCTCATCCCGCCAGCGGGTGCGGGCCCGGGCGGCTCGATTCCGCGTTGAACAGGCCGAAGAGCGGGTCCCAGCGGCGCAGGGTCATGCCGGCGACGACTTCCGCCTCCTGGAAGGGGTCCGTCTCCAGGAAGTCCCGGGCGGACCGCAGGTCGGGCAGGTCGATCAGCAGCATCGCCTCCCGCGGCCGGCTGTCGGGCAGGGGACCGGCGGCGCGGATGATCCCCCGCTCCACCCCCATCGACACCCAGCGCACATGCGCCTGAAGATGCTTGTTCCACCCGCTTTCGTCGGGATGGGCGTAGGTGACCAGAAACAAAGGCATATCGGCGTCTCTCCCCTCGGCTTAGCCCCGATGGCTTCGCCCCGTCGGCGTCCCGGCGACGCCGCCGTCCGATGTAATCCGCAACCGTTCACCAATTCCTAACCAAGCGGCCCGATGCTCGCCCGCATCCGTTTGAACTGCGGAGTCGCGCATGGGCCGAAGAGCCTCGAAATTTGAAGACGGTCTGCGCGAGGCGCCGCTGCTGCCTGGCCTCTCGCCCCCGTCTGAAGACGTAACGCGGCAGGCTGCCGAGCAGCGCGGCGCCGTTGACCTTCCCTCGTCGCCCGACCTGTCCGGCGACGAGGGCGCGCCCCCCGGGCCCGGTTCGCCGTCTCGGCCGCGCGCGTCGGGAGAGGCGCCTGTCGCCGGCGCGGAGACTGCCGGCGCGGAGACTGACGGCGTGGAGACTGACGGCGTGGAGACTGCCGGCGCGGAGACCGCCGACTCAGGGCCCGCCGCTGGGGAAGTCCTCGGCGGGGACCTCGCCGGGATGGCGCCGGCCGGCGCCGCCGCGCCGCTGCGGACCGGCGGACGGGCGAGGACCGGTTCGCCGCCGCGATCCTCCGCCGCCGCATGCGGGGCCGAGTTCCCAGGGTGGTCGGGCGCGGAGGAAGGCGCGGCCGCCTGGCTGGGCGACGCCATCGCCTCCGCCATCGCCGTCGCCGCTCGGGACCGGATGTCACGGCCCGGCCAGGTCCGCTCGGCCGATGCCGCCGCCGGGCTTCCGGCCTCTCCCTCGACGCCGGCTTCGGACGCCCCCGACCCCGCCGACGCGCCCGACCTCGCCGACGCGCCCGACCTCGCTGACGCGTCCGTGACGACGCCGACGGGCGGGTCGACTGGCAGCGAGATGTCCCCGGCGGCGATCTCCGTCGCCCCCGACCTCGTCGATATCGCGACGGTTCGCCCGGCGTCCCATCCGCCGGGCCCGGCGCGCGGCGTCCCGGGCGTAGACGCCGCGTCCTCCGCGCCTGACGCCTCGGCACGGACCGGCGGCGCCCCGGCCCGCGACCGGGCATCGCGGAGCGCGGCGAGCCCCGGGGCCGGGACGTCGCCGCCGGACGCCGCCCCGGCCCCGGGGCGGAACGGAAGCGGCGACGTGGACCGGTCCGGCCGCCGAACCGGTCCCGCGTCCGGGCGCCCGGCCGGACAGCCGTCCCCGCCATCGGTCGCGTCCATGCCGGCGCCCCCGGCCAGGAACGGCGGGCGGGCGAACGGCGCCGCGGCGGAGCATGCCGCGGGCGCGTCGCCTCCGCGCTCCGCGCCCGGTCTTCCCGGCCTCGTCCCCGCCGCCGCCGGCCGCCGCCGGCGCGCCCCGAAGACGGCCGCGAAGGTCGACCCGGACGCCGCCAGTCGCCTCGACCATCGCAAGCGCCTGCGCGACCGCTTCCTTGAGGGCGGGCCCGACGCCATGCCGGATTACGAACTGCTGGAGCTGGTCCTGTTCCGGGCCATTCCGCGCCGGGACGTCAAGCCGCTCGCCAAACGGCTGATCGCGGCGTTCGGCGACTTCAATCACGCGATCTCCGCCCCGCCGGCGCGCCTCGCCGAGGTTTCGGGCGTCGGCGACGCGGTGGTGCAGGAGCTCAAGATCGTCGAGGCCGCCGCCCACCGCCTCGCCAGATCCCGCGTCATCGGCAAGGATGCGATCCAGACCTGGGCGCAGCTGGTGGACTATTGCCGCGCCCGCCTCGCCCATGAGGCGACCGAGCAGTTCCGCGTGCTCTATCTCGACCGCAAGAACATCCTGATCGCCGACGAGGCGCAGGGACGCGGCACCGTCGACCATGTCCCCGTCTACCCGCGGGAGGTGATCAAGCGGGCGCTTGAGCTGGGCGCCTCGGCCCTGATCCTGGTGCACAATCACCCCTCGGGCGATCCGTCGCCCAGCCGGGCCGATATCGACATGACCCGCCGGATCATGGAGGCCTGCGAGCCGCTGGCCGTCACGGTCCATGACCATGTGATCGTGGGCAAGAAGGAGGTGGCGAGCTTTCACAGCCTCGGCCTGCTGGACCCATGACGGCGGCGCGCCGGACGGGCGCGGTCGCCGTTCGCCTCCGGAGGCGACGCGCCCTGGCCGCCGCGCGCGCGGACCTTCACGGGTTCGCGGCCCGCCCGCCGCCATCGTCCGGGTCCGGACGTTCGCCGCCGCCGTCCGGGCGCGGACGGTTGCCGCCGCCGTCCGGGGTGCAGCGGCTCGAAGCGGGGACGCCGGACGTCCGCGCGTCACGTTCGACGGCGGAGCGGGCTCCCGGCCCGGGCGGCGCGCTCCGACGATCCGCCGGGGGCCGCGGATCCGGTTCGCAAGGCCGCGGCGACCCGACCGGCCGCGCCGCCGGGGGGCCGGCGCGGGTTGCCGGGCAGCGGCTGGCTCGATGGCGAAGCACGGTCATTCCGGATGCACCGCCGAGCCAGCGGGGTGAGGACCGCTCGGAGCGGAGGCGGCTGCCAGCGCCGAGCCGGACGACGACCCGTCCGGCCCGCCGCACGCGGCCGGACGATCCTCGCGCGTCCGCGCGCTCCGCCGCAGTCGTCAGGCCGGCCGGACCGGAAAGGCCCCGCCTAGGGTCTGGCCCCATAAACGGGATTTCCATGGTGGCGCAGATTTGATTCAACCTCCTGAAAGGAGGAGGTTTCATGCGCCGTCACGACCTGAGCGACCGGGAATGGGCGGTCATCCAGCCGCTGTTGCCGCAGAAGTCACGCGGAGTGCCGCGGGTGGATGACCGGCGGGTGATCAACGGCATCCTGTGGAGGTTCCGGGCCGGAACGCCCTGGCGCGACGTGCCCGAGCGCTACGGCCCGCGCACCACGCTCTACAACCGCTTCACGCGGTGGCGGGCGGCCGGGGTCTGGGACCGCATTCTGGACGCGAAATCAGAGGCCTATGACGGCGACATCGTGATGATCGACAACTCCTGCGTCCGCGTCCACCAGCACGGGGCCGCAGGAAAAAGGGGGGCGGCGACCATGGCTGCATGGGACATTCCCGCGGCGGCCTGACCACCAAGATCCATGCGCTGGTCGATGCCGAAGGCCGTCCCATCCGCCTGAAACTGACGCCCGGCCAGGCGGGCGACGCGCCGGTGGGAACCGAGTTCGTCGCCGATCTGGATCCCGGCGCGACCCTGATCGCCGACCGCGCCTACGACACCACCCCGATCCGCGACGGCGCGGCGGCCCGCGGCGTCTGGGCCGACATCCCGCCCCGCGTGATCCGAAAGCAGGCCTTCGGCTTCAGCCCCTGGGTCTATCGCCAGCGCAATCTGGTCGAGCGCTTCTTCAACCGCATCAAACAGTTCCGCGGCCTCGCCACCCGATACGACCGAAGACCCGACAACTATCTCGCAGCCCTCAAGCTCGCGGCCATCCGCTTCTGGATTGCGAACATATGAGTCCGCACCCTAGGATCGCGATGGGCGGCGAGCCGCGGGTGCGCCGGGCTGGACCTGCCCGTCATCGCGTGCAGGCGGCGGCAGGCTGAGGGCAGGCCGGGCTGGAGGGGCTCGACGCAGATCTCGCTCGGGGGTGATCCGCGGGTGCGCCGGGTCGGGCCTGCCCGTCGTCGCGTGCGGGCGGCGGCAGGCTGAGGGCGGGCCGGGCCGGAGGGGCTCGACGCAGAACTCGCTCGGTGGCGAGCCGCGGGTGCGCCGGGTCGGGCCTGCCCGTCATCGCGCGCACCCGGCGGCAGGGCGCCGATGGATCGGGCCGGAAGGGGCCCGAGAGGGTCCGGGGCGGGATCAGGCCGGCGCGGTCGCCTCGAAGGCGGGACGCTTGAGCAGGCGTCGGGCGAAGCCGGCCAGGTTCGGTCGGCTCGACCTCCAGTTCCAGTCCGCCATCCGGAAGTCGATATATCCCAGCGCGCACCCGACGGAGATCTGTCCGATATCGAGGGCGTCCGCGAATTTCCGCCCCTCCAGCATGTCCAGCGCCCGCGCGATCTTGGCGCGCTGGGCGGCCATCCATTCCTCGCTGCGCTTGGCTTCCTCGCGCAGGCGGCCCTCGTAGACCACGGCGATCGCGGCTTCCATCATCGCGTTGCCGGTGGCCTCCATCACCAGCGCGGGGAACTCCGCGTCGCCGGAGGGATAGAGCTTCGGGCCCGCGTGGAGGCCGTCGAGATAGCGGGTGATGACGGTGCTGTCGTAAAGCGCCAGGCCCGCGTCGGTCATGAGGCAGGGCACCTTGCCCAGCGGGTTGATCTCCAGAACCCCGGGATTGACGTCGTAGGGCGTGGTCGAGCCGTCCTCCAGCGCGACTTGGTCGGCCTGGCCGGTTTCATGCAGCACGACCATGACCTTGCGGACGAAAGGCGAGGTCGGGGAATGGCGCAGGCGCATCATCGCGCGGTCTCCTTGGGGTCTGCTCGCCGGGCGTGGGCGCGGGCGTCGGCGGAGGGGCGGCGGGGCGCGATCCCCAGCCGCAGGCGGGCCAGCGCGGCGGCGTCGATGACGACCCCCGGGCCGTCGGCGCCGATCCGGATCACCCCGCGCCAGGCGGCGGAGGCGGAGGTCTCGGCGGCCCGCGCGTCCCGGGCGCGTCGCCAGCCGGCCTCGACCCCTTCGGGGGTTGCGTCGAGGCCGGCGGCGGAGGCCGGCGACAGGCCGTCGGCGCGGCGGGCGCGGCGCAGGGCCGCCCATCCGGCGACGGCGAGGCCGAGCCCGGCGGCGAGCTTGGCCCCGGCGGGGGCGCCCAACGCCTTGGCGGCGACGGGCCCGAGCGCGGGCAGAAGGGCGAGGGGCAGGGGCAAGGCGCGGTCTCCGGTTCCGGCTCCGGCCGTCGGACGGCCTGCGGGCGCAACATAGGAAGGAGGCGGGGCGCGGGGCAAGGGGCAAGGGACGGCGATGGACGGGAAGGCCTCGCGAAGCGGGTCGGCGGCCGGCGGAGGCCGCGGCGACCGCGAACCGGCGCGAGGCGCCTCCCGCCGCCGTTCGGCGAGACCCGCGGACCGCCCGAAGGGCGGGGCGAGCCGTCGGCCCGCGGCTGGGCCGGCGGCCGGGGACCTGCCGGCCCGGCATCGCCCCTCGGCGCGCCGGCGGGCGGGAGCGCGGCCGCTTTCGCCGCCCCGGGTCCGTGGCGGCGCGGATCCGCCGGGGCGCGGCGCGAAAGGCGGCGGCGTCGGATCGACCCCCGTCCGGCGCGGCGTCCGAGCCGGAAAGACGGACGAAAATCGGCGCGCGGCGCCCCGCGGTCGCCCTCCGGGGGAATCGCCGAAAGGCCACGGGGAGCGCGTCGGTTCCCGGGCGAAGCCGGCCGGCGCGGGCGCGGGATGGCGGGCGTCGGAGGGCCGTCGCGCCCGGCGGACGGTCTCGTCGGCGTCGTGCCGCGCGGCGTCGGGGGGGGCGGCATCGGGGGCCGGAACGGGGCGGGACGGGCCGCGCCGGCGAGCCGGCCCGCGGGCGATCGACGCTGGCGCGCGGGGCGCGGGCGTGGGAGGGTCGGGCGGACCCCGCCGTCGCGCCCGTCTCCGCCGGCGCGGCCCCGGCGGCCCGTTCCGAAAGGCCCGATGCGATGCGCGATGCCCAGCCTACCCGACCTCGCCGCGTCGCCCGGCGCTTCCGGCGCTGATCCGCTCCGCGTTCTCGACCGTCGACTCGTCCTGCAGGAGCTGAGATGCGTCCCGCCGCCTTCCTCATCGCGTTCGGCCTCGCCCTCGGCCTGTTCTCCGTCCCCAAGCTCGCGGCGCAGGTCGCCCCGGACACGGCGGAATCGGCGCGGACGCCGCCCGGCGCGGCGACCGGCGCGCGCCATACCGGTTCCGCCGCCTGCGCCGACTGTCACGCGGCCGAGGCGGAGGCCTGGGCCGGCTCCCACCACGCGCTCGCCTGGACCCCGCCGACGGCGGCGCATGTGCTGGGCGACTTCGCGGACGCGGAATTCGAGGGCGGCGGCCTCTCCGCCCGGTTCCGCACCGGCCCGGACGGGCGCTTCCGCATCGAGGTGACCGAGGCCGACGGATCCCGCCGCGCCTATCCGGTCCGGGGCGTCGCCGGCGTCGCCCCCCTGCAGCAATACCTGCTGGAAACCGCGCCCGGCCGCCTGCAGGCCTTCGACGTGGCCTGGGACACGGAGCGGGGGCGCTGGTTCCACCTCTATCCCGACCAGGCCCCGCCGCCCGGCGACGGGCTGCACTGGACCGGTCCCTACAAGACCTGGAACGCCCGCTGCGCCGAATGCCACGCCACCGGCTACGACAAGGGCTTCGACCCGCGCACCGGCGCCTACGCCTCGACCCAGGTCGAGACCGGGGTGGGCTGCGAGGCCTGCCACGGGCCCGGCGGCGCCCATGCGGACTGGGCGCGCGCCGGCGCGGATCCGGCGACGCGGCCCGCGGGATCCGGCTTCGCGGTGGATTTCGGAGGGCTCGACGCCGCGCGGGCGGCGGGCGGGCCGGCCTCGCAGGGGGCGTTGCAGCAATGCGCCGGTTGCCATTCCCGGCGCGAGGCGTTCCTGACCGGCAGCCCCCCGGCGGGGGCGGACTACCATGACGCCTACACGCTGTCGCTGCTGCGCCCCGGGCTCTACCACGCCGATGGGCAGATCCTGGACGAGGTCTATGTCTGGGGCTCGTTCCTGCAGTCGAAGATGCAGGCGCGCGGCGTGGGTTGCGTGGATTGCCACGAGCCCCACGCCGCGGCGCTGCGGCTCGACGGGAACGCGGTCTGCGCGCGGTGCCACAGTCCGGCGGGGAACCCGGATTTCCCGACGCTGCGCCCGGGCCTTTACGACGACCCGGCGCATCATTTTCATCCGGAGGGATCTCAGGGCGCGCAATGCTTGTCCTGCCACATGATCGAGCGCGACTACATGCAGGTGGACGGGCGGCGGGACCATTCCTTCCGGATCCCGCGCCCGGACCTTTTCCCCGTCACCGGGGCGCCCGACGCCTGCACGGATTGCCACGCGGACCGGGGGCCGGCCTGGGCCGCGGCCCGCATCGCGGAGCGGTCTCCGCAGGCCGCCTCCCGCCCGCATTTCGGCGTGGCGCTGGCCCATGGCCGCGGCGACCCGGCGGCGGCGGCGGCGGAGCTTGCGGCGCTGGCGCTCGACCCCGAGGCGCCGGGCGTGGCGCGGGCGACGGCGCTGCGGCTGCTGGAGGCGTCGGGCGACGCCGCCGCCATCGACCGGACCGAGCCGCTCTTGGCCGATCCGGACCCGCTGGTGCGCGCCGCGGCGACCGAGGCGCAGCGGGCGGCGCCGGCCCCGAGCATGGGGCCGCGGGTCATGCCGATGCTGCGCGACCCGTCCCGCGCGGTGCGCCAGGCCGCGGCGCGGACCCTGCTGGGGGCGCCGATCGCCCGGATGCCGGAGGCGCGGGCGCGCGATCTGAGGCGCGGCATGGCCGAATGGCAGGCGGCGATGGCGAGCCGGCTGGACTTCCCCGAAACCCACCTCCAGCTCGGCGGCATGGCGCTGACCCTGCGCAACTTCCCCGCGGCCGCGGCGGCGTTCCGGGAGGCGGCGCGCCTCGACCGGCAGCTTGTCCCGGCCTGGACCATGCTGATCCGCATCGCCGCGGCGACCGAGGGCGGGGACGCCGCCCGCGCCGCCGCGGCCGAGGCGCTGGCCGCCGTGCCGGGCGACCCCGGGCTTCAGGCCCTGGCGGAGGAGGCGGCGCGGCTGCCGTGACGCGGGCGGGGACGGCCGGCATCGCCGAGCCGTCGCCGCCCGCGTCGGGCCGGTTCGGTCAGCGGCCGGGAGGCGAGGGGCCTCCGCGCTTCACGCGGGCGAGGCCCGGGACCGGCACGGGACGACGAGCGGAATGCTCCCGGCCATGAGACGCCGCGCGGCTGGCGGCGGCGGTGACGCGTCGCAAGAGGAAGGTCCCTGCGGCGCTGTCGCATGTCATAGGAGGGGGCGTGGTGCCCGGGGGCGGATTCGAACCACCGACACGCGGATTTTCAATCCGCTGCTCTACCAACTGAGCTACCCGGGCGATGCGCCGGCGAGCGGCGCGGGGGGGGGTATTATTGGATGCGGGGGAGGGTGTCCAGAGGGGTCGGCGCGGGTTTTTCACCCATGTTCGCGACGGCCCCCCCGGACGCGGCCGCCGGCCCCCGGAGCGGAGGATTCGCGGGCGATATCCTGAGCGTAGCCGTCGTAATCGGCGGCGTCGGGGGCGTCGTCCTCCTCCGCCGGAATGGCGTAGGCGCCGTTGAGCCAGCGGGCGAGGTCCACGTCGGCGCAGCGCTTGGAGCAGAACGGGCGGTAGCGGGTTTCGGTCGGGCGTTCGCAGATCGGGCAGGGCATGGGGCGTCTCCGTCGGGGCGGCCAGCCTGGGCGCGATCGGGCGGAAGCGCAACCGGGCCGGACCGGGCGTGAGGGCGCGGGGTCCGGCCGGGCCCGGACCGCGGCCGGAGCGGGGGCGGCGGTCGGGCCCCGAGAGGCCCCGGGTCAAGCCCGGGGCGCGCATCGGGTCCGGGGCGCGCATCGATCGCGTCGGTCGCGCGGCGCGCAGGCGGGCGCGGGGCGCGGAGGTCAGAGGTCGGGCAGGCCGCGGGGCAGAAGCTCGGTCAGCGGGCGGCGTTCGCGCCGACGGGTCAGCTCCATATGGCCCAGCCCGGTCCAGCCGACCATCTGGGTGTCCACCGGATCGTCCTTCAGCGCCCGGCGCAGCGCGCCCTCGGCCTGCTTGCGGTCGCGCTTGGACAGCGGCGCGAAGTCGATCACCACCTGTCCGCCCAGCCCGCGCAGGCGCAATTGCCGGGGCAGGTCGGCGATGGCGGCGAGGTTGGCCTTCAGCCCGGTGGCGGTGGTGAAGTCGCCGGCGGTGTTCACGTCGACCGCGACGAGGGCGGAGGTCGGCTCCACGCTCATCCACGCCTCGCCGGTCAGCGCCACGCGGGGGGAGAACAGCGCCTCCACCTGGTCGAGCACGCCCAGCGCGTCCCACAGCCGCAGGTCGCCGCGCTGCACGTCCTCGGGCTCCGGCTCCACCCAGTCGCGCCAGGCGCGGGTCTCGGCGTCGGGGGCGGCGACGACCTCGCCGGGCTCGCCGCCCTCCGCCTCCGCCGCGCGGGCGGCGTTGAGCAGGGCGGCGAGCGCGGCCACGTCCTGCTCCACCGCCTCGGGGTCCACGAAGGCGGCGGCGGAGCGCAGGATGGCGCCCGGCGCGTCCTCGCCGGCCAGCCCCGCCTCCTCCAGCGCGCCGCGGGCGATGACGCGCAGGCGGGCGGCCTCGTCCTCGTCACGGACCTTGCGGGCGACGTTGATGCCGGGCGCGTGGGGGGTGAGGATGGCGTAGCGGCCCTTGAACAGCGGCTCGTCGGTCACCGGCGTGGCCTTTCCGGGTTCGGCATGGCGGGCGACCTGCACCAGCAGCCGATCCCCGGCGCGGACCTTGCGGGGGGATTTCAGGAAGCCCTCGCGCCCGTCGCCGAGGTCGAGGAAGGCCGCGCCCAGCGCCTCCACCCGCCGGGTGACGCGGGCGAGATGCACCGCCTCCAGCCGCGGGGCGGGGTCGGTTTCGGCCGGGTCGATCAGCAGGTCGGTCAGCCGGCCGTCATCCATGCAGGCGGCCATGCCGGGCAGGCCGTCGTGGTCCAGCAGCGCGATCAGGCGGCCTTTCATGCGGGCGTTCCTTCATAGGTGACGGCGAGGCCGGCGCCGGCGAGCAGGCCGGCGGTCTCGGTCAGGGGCAGGCCGACCACGTTGGTGTAGCTGCCGTTGAGCGCCGGCACGAAGGCCCCGCCGATGCCCTGGATGGCGTAGCCGCCGGCCTTGCCCCGCCATTCGCCGGAGCGGAGATAGGCGCTGATCTCGGCGTCCGACAGGCGCTTGAACCGCACCTGGGTCTCAACCAGCCGGGTCCATTCCCGATCGCCGAGCCGAAGGGCGACCCCGGTGGCGACCCGGTGCCGGCGGCCCGACAGCAGCGAGAGGAAGGCGTGCGCCTCCGCCGCGTCCGCGGGCTTGCCGAGGATGCGCCGACCGGCCGCGACCACGGTGTCGGCGGCGAGCACCAGGGCGCCTTCCGCGTCCGTCCGGGCGGCGACCGCGGCGGCCTTCTCGCGGGCGAGGCGCTGCGCGTAGGGGCGGGGCAGCTCGCCCCGGCGCGGGGTCTCGTCGATATCGGCGGGGGCGACGGCGTCGGGGATCACCCCGATCGAGGCCAGCAGGTCCCGCCGCCGCGGCGAGGCGGAGGCGAGGATCAGGCGCATGGCGCGCGCCCGTCGGTTCCGCACCGGAGGCCCGGGGACGCCTGACGCGCGGCCGAACGCATCGACGCGCGGGCGGGGCGGGGGCGAGTCGCCTCCCTCCGTCCGGGCCGGAAGCCGGGAGGGCGCGACCGCCCGCCGGCGGGGGCGGCGCCGGGCGCCATGGCGGGGTTACTTGAACCGATAGGTGATGCGGCCCTTGGTCAGGTCGTAGGGCGTCATCTCGACCTGGACCTTGTCGCCGGCCAGCACGCGGATGCGGTTCTTGCGCATCTTGCCTGCGGTATGGGCGATGATCTCATGGCCGTTCTCGAGCTTCACCCGAAAGGTCGCGTTGGGCAGAAGTTCGACAACGACCCCGGGGAACTCGAGAGTCTCTTCCTTGGCCATGCTGTCTCCGGCGCGTGGAATAGGGGGCGTCGCGGCGTGCGGACGCGCGTCGCGTGGCGGGGGGTATGGCGCGTCTGGGCGGCGAATTCAAGGCGCAGCGCGCAACCGGGGTCGACGCCGCGTCCGGCGCGCCACGTCCGGGCGACGGGCGCGGAGAGGAATGCGGAGGGAGCGACGGGCGAGCGAGGGGGCGAGCGATGGGCGAGCGGGCGGACGGTCCGGACGCGGACCGCGGCCCGTCCGCAGGTCGGGGCAGGGCGCCGCAGGGCGGCTCAATTGCGGCGGAGCGGGGCGGTCGCGGTCGCCGCATCGCCTTGTTCCGTCATGCGAATTGCGGCGCCGCGCACCGAAGCGCCTTGCCACAATTGAGGCGAATGCGTGATTTCTCAACGGGTTCCGTTGACCGGCCGCGCCGAAGCGCCACTTGTTTCGCCACGATCCCGATGCCGAAGCGCCGCGCACACCGCTGCGGCCGGCTTCGATGACGAAGGAGAATGAGCATGACCAAGATGACCGGTTTCGCCGCCGCCGCCGCCGCCGCCCTGATCGCCGCCGCCGCCGCGCCCGCCCTCGCCCAGTCGCCCTCCGCCGACGCCGACACCGCCTCCGGCACCCCGCAGGCCAAGATCGAGGTCGGCGTGCTGACCTGCGACATGACCGCGAAGAGCAACTATGTGGTGCTGTCCAAGAGCGAGTATCTGTGCACGCTCGACGCCGCCGACGACGCCGAGGACGCGACCTATGTCGCCAAGATCGACAAGGTGGGCATCGACCTGAACCTGACGGAGAAGGAGAAGCTCTATTGGGCCGTGCTCGCCTCGACCGAGAAGTTCACCACCGACATGATGGACGGCCAGTATGTGGGCGCGAGCGCCGACGCGGCCCTGGGTCTGGGCGCGGGCGTGAAGGTTCTTGTGGGCGGCGAGGCCGACCAGGTGTCGCTGCAGCCGGTCTCGGCCTCCGCCCAGGCGGGCATCGGCATCGCCGCGGGGCTGGAGAAGATGGAGCTGCGCCGCGTCACCCAGTGACGCGGGCCCGGCCGGCTGTTCCGGCCTGAGTCGAGAGGGGGGCGCGTCGCGATTGCGGCGCGCCCCCTTCGTTTTTCCGCAGGGGGCGGGGGCCTCGCTCAGCCCTGCTCGTCCAGCAAGGCGATGTTTCAGCCCGCCTCGTCCAGCGAGGCGATGATGGCGCGCAGGAACCGCCGTTCCGTCACGATCAGCGCCCCGCGGGTCGACAGGTCCAGCCCCACGTCGGCCGCGGATGCGCGGTTGGAGGTGCCGATCCGCAGCCCCGGCCCCAGGGGCAGGTTCTCCAGCGGCCATTCCAGCCCCTCGGAGGCCAGCCCCACGCAATCCGCCAGCGGATAGATCGACACCCGCGCCCCCGCCTCCAGCCGCGCCCGCCAGCGCAGGGGGGCGAGAAAGGCCAGGTCCTCGCGCCCCGCCAGCAGGATGCGCCGGTCGGGATTGACCAGCAGCGTGTGCAGGGCGGCGAGCGAATGGTCGATGCGCCCGCCCAGGAACCCCGCCCCCAGATAGAGCGGCGCGCGGGTCAGGCGCAGGCATTTCTGCAGGTCGGTCGATTCCTGCTCCGCCACCGGGATCAGCCGGGGGCCGAGGCGGGCGCGCCAGTGGTCGGGGTCGTCGAGACTGTCCATGTCGCCGATCACGGCGTCCGGCTCCGGCCCCGCCGCGCGCAGCCGGTTGGCCCCGCCATCCGCCGCGATCACCGCGCCGCAGAACGGCGCCAGCGTCTCGATCAGCCCCTCGGGCGCCGGGCCGCCGCCCAGCAGCAGCGCCGGGCGGTCGAAGATCAGCGGGAGAGGATCGGCGGCGGCCACGCCGGCTCAGGCTTTCGCAGGGCGGGCGAAACTGGGGCGGGCCGCCAGCTCCGCCATCCAGCGCAGGGTTCCGACATGGTCGTCGTCCGGGCGCACCTTGGCGACGCGGGCGAAGTCCAGCGTGGTGTAGGCGAGGATGTCGGCCAGGGTGAAGCGGTCGCCGGCGACATAGGCCGACGCCTCCAGCCGCCGGTTGAGCAGCGCCAGCCCGTCGGCGAGCCGGGGGCGGTGCGCGTCGGCGAGCGCGGGGACCTGGGTCTCCAGCGTCGCCATGGCCGGGTGGGTGTGGCGGAACACGTAGAACAGCGGCATCGCCACCTGGAACTCGATCCGGCGCATCCATTGCTCGATCTTCGCGGCCTCCAGCCCGTCGAGGCCCATCAGGTTGGGCTCGGGCGCGAGGGCTTCGAGATAGCGGCAGATGGCGACGGTCTCGGTCAGGGTGGTTCCGTCGTCGAGCTCCAGCGCCGGGAGGTGGTGGGAGCCGAAGCGGGCGAGATGCTCGGGCGCGTAATGGGCGCGGGTGGCGATGTCGATCTCCTGCCGGGGAAGGTCGAGGCCCTTTTCGGCGAGGAACACGTTGACCCGCCGCGGGTTGGGCGCGGTGGAGCAGGTGACCAGCCGGACCGGCCGGGGCAGGGGGCGGGCGGCGCCGGCGGGCGGGGACGGCTGGACGGGCGCGGCGGTCGACATGGTGGAATCGTCCCGGTGTTTCGTGGTGGCGCGCAGTGTGGCGGGGGCGCGGGCAAACGTAAACGGGGGGCGTGGGGCGCGCCGGGGGTGGGTGGGGGGGGCGCGGGGAAGGCGACGGGGCGCGGGAGGGCGATGGGGCGCGGGGAGGGCGATGGGGCGCGGGCGAGCGGCCGGGCGGCCCCCACCCCCCTCCCCCGCGGGCGGGGGAGGGGGCCGGAACCGTCCCTGTCGCGACGACCTTCCCCGGATGCGCCAACCGCGCCGCCGGCGCCTCCCTCCCCCGCTTGCGGGGGAGGGCCGGGGTGGGGGCGCAGGCCCGCCGAAAGAAGCGTCCGATGCGCGGGGCGGCGCGCCGGGGGGCGGGTCAGCCGAGGGGGCCGGCCTCCGGATCCTCGCCGCCCTCGTCGGCCCGCCCGGCGTCGAACGGCGCGCCGGAGGCGTCGTCCTCCGCCGCCCCGTCGCGCCGGCCGCGGAAACCGGTGGCGAGCACATACATCTCCGCCGAATCCTTCCGGCTCGCCGGCGGCTTGATGTGGCGCACCTGGCGGAAGTCGCGCTTGAGCATCGCCACGAGGTCCCGCTCCGATCCGCCCTGCAGGGTCTTGGCGAGGAAGGTCCCGCCCTCCTTGAGCACCTCGGCCGCGAACCAGGCCGCGGCCTCGCACAGGGCGATGATGCGCAGGTGGTCGGTGCCCCGGTGGCCGGAGGACGACGCGGCCATGTCGGAGAGCACCGCGTCCGCCTCGCCCCCCAGCGCCGCCTTCACCGCCGCGTCGGCGCCGTCGGCGAGGAAATCCATCTGCATCAGCTCGCAGCCGTCGAGCGGGTCGACCTCCTGCAGGTCCACCCCCAGCACCCGGCCGCGGGGGCGGTTGGGGCGGAAGCCGTCGGCGTTGGTGCGCCGGGCCGCCACCTGCAGCCAGCCGCCGGGGGCGCAGCCCAGGTCGACCACGCAGCCGCCGGTCTTGAGGAACGGGTGGCGGTCGTCGATCTCCGACAGCTTGTAGGCGGCGCGGCCGCGGAAGCCGTCACGCCGGGCCTGCTGGACATAGGGGTCGTTGAGCTGGCGGTCGAGCCAGAGGGTCGAGGACAGTTTCCGCCCCTTGGCGGTCTTGACCCGCGTGCGCAGCTCGCGCGAGCCGCGGCCCGAACCGCCGCCCGCGCCCGCGCCCGCGCCCGCCGCGCCGCCGCCGCCCGTCGCCGGACCCTTGGCCCCGCCGCCCTTGCCGCCTTTCGAGGCTCCGCTCATGCCGCTCCCCATCTGACGCCGGCCGCCGGCATCGGCGCGTTTCGAACCGGGGGGCCGCCGCCGGGCCCCGAAGCGCCCCCCATCGCGCCGGCGCGCCCGCGGGTCAAGCCCCGGGTCCGTGCCTGCGCCGCCCGGCGAGGGCGACGGGGCCGGGTCTCAGGCCCGGGAGGACCCGTCGGCGGCGCCGTTCGGGGCCCCGCCCTCGCCGGGTTCGCCGGCGCGTTCGGACCACATCAGCGAATGCAGCATCCCTTCGCGCAGGCCCCGGTCGGCGACGCGGATGCGCTCCGCCGGCCACAGGCGCAGGATGGTCTGCAGGATCGCGGCCCCGGCGATGATCAGGTCCGAGCGGTCCGCGCCCACCCCCGGATGGGCCTGCCGCCCGGCGGGGCCGAGGTCGATCAGGTGGCGGGCGATGCGGGTGGCCGCCGCCCGCTCCAGCCACATGCCGTCCACCCGCGCCCGGTCGTAGCGCTCCAGCCCCAGCCGCAGCGCGCCCAGCGTGGTGACGGTGCCCGAGGCGCCGATGATCTGCAGCCCGCCCAGCTTGGCGGCGGCGAGATCCTCCTCATAGGGCAGGAAGCCGGCGATATGATCCTCGAAATGGCAGGCCATCAGGGCGTAGCGGTCCCGGTCCTCGGCCACGTCGGCGAAGCGGTCGTGCAGGGTGGCGACGCCCACGGGGGCGGAGATCCAGTCGACGATCCGCGCCCGCGCCGCGCGGCGCAGCTCGGACCGGTCCGGCCCGCCGCGGCCGGGGGCGAGGGCGAGGATCAGGTCCTGCCTGCGGTCGGGGGCGATGCCGTCGAGGTCGATCCAGATCAGCTCGGTCGAGCCGCCGCCGATGTCGAAGACCATAAGGCTTTCGGCCTTCTCCTCCAGCAGCGGCGCGCAGCCGGCGAGCGCGAGGCGGGCCTCCTGCTCGGGCGTGATGACCTCGATGTCGAGCCCGGTCTCCCGGCGCACCCGGCGCAGGAAGCCGCGGGCGTTGGCGGCGCGCCGGCAGGCCTCGGTGGCGACGATGCGGGCGCGCGAGACCTCGTGGCGGCGGATCTTGGCGGCGCAGATGCGCAGGGCGTCGACGGTGCGGTTCATCGCCTCGCGCGACAGCTCCCCGCGCGCCTCCACCCCCTCGCCCAGCCGGACGTTGCGGGAGAAGGCGTCCACCACCCGGAAGCCGCCGGGCAGGGCGTCGCCTCCGGGTTCGGCGATCAGCAGACGGCAGTTGTTGGTGCCCAGGTCGAGGGCCGCGTAACGGGACGGCGCCCGGGCCGGGGCGGCCTGGGCGGCGATGCGGGCGGGCCTGCCTCGGGCCTTCATGTGGGCATCGGGCGCCGACGTCACGAAACACCTCCGCGGCCAAGCGCCGCGCAATCTTTCAAGGGGTAGCGGAGCTTGGCGCGCACGACAAGGGCGGGAAGCGGGGCCGGGCCGGGAACGCCGCGGCGCCCCGGGGGAGCGGGGGCGGTCGGAGGCCGGGGCGGAGAAGGGCGGGGAGATGCGTCGAGGGCGACGCCGCCGGGCGCCTCGCCGCCTTCGCGCCGGCGCCCCGCCGCGCGGGCGCATCGGCGCGGCTTGGCGGACGGGGCGATGCGCGGCCCCCGCTCCGGCCCCGCGCCGCGCCGGGCTATGGCGAAGCGGATGGGCGGCGGGTTAGCCTGCGGGCCGACAGGCGCTCCGGCGGGGCGCGGGCGGGACGGAGGCGGCGCGGCATGGCGGTGATCCTGGAGCGGCGCTTCGGCCCCGACCTTCCGACGGCCCTGCGGGCGCTGGCCGCGGCCCATCCGGGCGGGCGCATCGAGGCGTGGAGCTTCGACCCCGCCCCCCTTCGCCGCGCGGCAGAGGCCGCCCTCGCGGCCGAAGGCGTCGCGGTCCGTGTCCATGCCGCCTGGAAGCCGGCGCTGCACGCGCTGCTGGACGATCCGCCCGCGCCGGGGGAGCGGCTGGAGCTGGCGCCGCCCGCCCCCGCCGGCCTCGGTCCCGCGCGGTTCCTGCAGGAGCCCTGGCCCGCGCCCGCGCTCTTCGCCCCCGCCCTGCGCCTCGCCCCGCCCGCGCCCTGCGGGCCGGTCGGGACGGCGCCGCCCGCCTGGCGCCTGCGCCGGACCGGGCGCGCAGGCGGGACGGCGGAGACCGAAATCCTCGCCCCCCTGCGCCTGCGCCCCGCGCCGGGCGGGGGCGAGGTCGTCGCCTGCTGCGGCTGGGCCCGGGTGCGGGGGCCGCGCGGGGAGACGCTGCGCGACGGCCCGTGGGAGACGCCGCTCGAAGCCGCGCTGGACGCGGCCTTCGACGCGCTGCGCGGTCTGGCGTCCGATGCGGCTGGACGCGCGCGTGGGCCGGGTCCGAACCCCGGCCTCGACATCGTGCTGCGGCTGGAGGGGGCGTTCGAGGCGCCGGACCTGGCCCGGTTCGCCGGGGCGCTGCCCGAACACCGCGTGGATCTCGCGGAGATCCTGCATGAGGAGCTGCATTTCGCAGGGCTGGAGATCTTCGCCCGCGCCTTCGGCCTCGCCCCCGGCGACCGGACCCTGCGGGCCGGGCGGATCGTGCCCGTGGTGGTTCCGCGGCCGGAGGCGGGAGGCGTGCGCCTGCGGGTGACGGCGGTCGCGCAGCGCCCCGCCGCCGCGCCGCGGCCGAGACCGCCCGCGCCCCGCGCCGGCCCCCGGGACCGGCCGTGGACGGCGGCGGAGCTGCGCGGCGGGCTCGACGCGCTGGCGCAGGATGCGAGGGCGGAGCGGCTGCGCGCCGTCTCGCTGCGCGGCCGGCCGATCGAGGGCTGCGTGATCCTGGGCGCAGGGACCGGGGCAGGGCCGGGGGTGCTGATCACCGGCGGCCAGCACGCCAACGAGCCCTCCGGCCCCCCCGCCGCGCTGGCGATCGCGCGGGCGCTGGCGGCGGAGGGGGCGGCCTGCGCGGTCTGCGCGATGGAGAACCCGGACGGCCACGCGCTCTACGCCCGCCTGCGCCGCCTCGCGCCCCGGCACATGCATCACGCGGCGCGTTACACGGCGCTGGGGGCGGACCTGACCCATCTGCCGGAGACGGCGGGGGAGCGGGCGATGCGCGGGCGGCTGGCGGCGGCCCTGCCGGGGGAGGTCCTGCATCTGAGCCTGCACGGCTATCCGGCGCAGGAATGGATCCGGCCCTTCGCCGGTTACCTGCCGCCCGGTTTCGAAAGCTGGTCGCTGCCCCGCGGCGTGCACCTGATCCTGCGTCACCGGCCCGAAGCGGCGGGGCGGGCGCGCGCGGCGCTGGAGGCGGCGGCGGCGGCGCTGGCGGGCGACGCGGAGACCGCGGCGCTGAACCGCCGCCAGCTCGACGCGCTGGACCTGCACGCGCCGGAGGCGGCGGCGGCGCAGGCGCGGATCGGGCCGGTTGGGATCTCGGTCGCCGAGCAGCCGGACCTGGCGGTTCCCGCCATGCTGATCACCGAGGCGCCGGACGAGACGGCGGAGGGCGCGCGCTTCGCCCTGCTGGTCCGGGCGCAGATCCTGGCCGGGCTCGCCGCCGCGCGGGCCTGGCGGGGGTGGCGGGGCGGGTAGGGGCGGCCCGCCGGCCGCCCGGCCGCGGGTTGCGGGGTCGGAGAGCGGGGCCGCGCGACGACCCGGACGCGGGCCCGACCGATGCGCCCGCGCGGCGGGACGCCGGCGGCGCGGGCGGCCACGGTCACGAGGCGGCGCCGGATGCGCGGGAGAGAGCCGCCGCGAGCGGGGGGGCGGGCCGGGTTGAGCGGGGTGACGATAGGAAGCCGGGCGGGGAGGACGGGGCGGATGGAGGGCCGGCCGTGGCTGTTCGCGATGCGGCCGCGTCGTTCGTCGTTCCGCCGCTTCGGCCGGCCGCGCCTTGAACGCCGAACAAGCCGGCCGTTCCCGCCGCACCCCCCATGCCCTGTCGCTCGCCCTGCCGCGTCCCCGAGCGGCCGCCCGCGTGACTGCTTCCGTGCCCGACTCCATGTCTCACCGCGTCTCCGCGCCCGGAGCGTGTGACAGGCGTCAGGCCCGAGCGCGTGACCGGCCGCGTGGCCGAACCCGGCGCCGCCTCCTTCCGAGGCAGCCGCCCGCGTTGCGTTTCCGTCTGCGTGCCCGGCGGCGCTTCCGGGCGCGGGGTCAACGCCGGCGCGGGGTCCGCCTCGATCCCGGTCTCCGCCACGGTCCCGGTTGGGCGCCCGAGGCCGGCCTGGCTCCTGGTTCCGACATCCGCGCCGCATAAGGGCGAGTTCTGGACGCCGAGCTCTCGCCCGACTGTCGCGAGGGCCGCGCGGCCCGGGCGGCTCCGGCGCGTCCGATAGCGCCTCCGGTTCCAACGCCCGCGGCGGAGGGGGCTGCGAGGCGAAGGGCGGGGCAGGGAGCGGTTCGGGGCGCGCCGGTCCGCGGACGACCGGGGTCAGGCCTCCACGGCGAGGTCGGCGAAGGGGGCCATGATCGCCTGGACCAGCGCGGGGTCGGCGAAGCCGTGGACCAGCCGCGCCGCCTCCGGGGCCATCCGGGTCAGGGTGGAACGGAAGGGGGCGAGCGCTTCGCGCGCCTCCGCCCCCCGTCCCAGCGCCTCCAGGCAGGCGGCGCGCAGCAGGGCGCTGTGCGCCCAGTCGGGGCGGGCGGCGAGCGCACGGTCGCAGGCCTCCAGCGCCCCGGCGGGATCGCCCCGCGCGAAGCGGGCCAGCGCGGGGACCCGCAGCCATTGCGCGGCCTCGGCGGCGGCGGGCGCGGTGGCGAGCGCCCGGGCGGCCCAGGCCTCCGCCTCCTCCGCGTCGCCGGCCAGCGCCAGCAGGCGGGCCATCTCGCCCAGCGCCGGCGCGAAGCCGGGGGCGAGCGAGAGGGCGCGAAGCTGGTGGGCGCGGGCGGCGGCCGGGTCCTCCATCAGGGCCGCGGCGATGCCCAGCGCGTGCTGGGCCCACGGATCCCCTGGGGCGCGGCGCAGGGCGCGCAGGGCGAGCTCCCGGCCGCGGAACAGCGCTTCGCGCGGGGCGGGGGACCAGCCGGACCAGCCTTCTTCGAGATGCGAGAAGGCGAGCGTGACCAGCTCCGCCGCGTCCGCCTCGCCGCTGCGCGCCAGCGGGTCGAGCAGGGCGCGCGCCGCCTCCGCCGCCGCCGGCCCGCCCTGCAGGACATGGCCGCGGGCGCGCATCAGGCGCATCCAGGCGGCGGCCGGGTCGCAGTCGCAGTCGCCGCCGGAGGAGGCGGGGGGGACGGGGCGCAGGGCCTCCGCTTCGGCCCGGGGCAGGGCGAGAGCGAGCGCCGTCTCCGCCTCCAGCAGGTCGGAGGCGAGGGCGCCGGCCAGCATCCGCCCCAGCCCCGCGGCGCGGCCGATCTCGCCGCCCTCGGGCCAGGCGAGGCGGCGGGCGGCGATGGCCGCGGCGTCGCCGGCGCGGGCGGCGGTGACGATCTCGGCCGAGGCGTCGGGCCCGGCCTCCGCCCGCAGGGTGACCGCGTAGTCGGCGGCGCGGGTGAGGTCGGAGAGCCCGATGCCCGCCGCCTCCAGCGCCGCGGGCCCCTGCACCCGCATCCAGCCGATGCGGGCGAACTGGGCGATGGCGGCGTCGGCCGCGGCCTCGGCCAGCGCGCGGGAGGGGGCGTCGGCCCCGTAGGGCACGATGGCCACCCGCGGCCGCGGGTCGGGGGCGAGGGGGCGGGCGACGGGCGCGCCGGCCGGGATCGCGGCGCCGGCTTTCCCCTTCGGCGCCGGACCGGCCGGGCGGCGCGGGGCGGGGGCGGGGGCCTCGGCCGCGGCGGGGGCCGGACGGCGGGCGGGAATGAGGGCGTCGAGATCGGTCTCCGGCGGCTCGCCGAATTCGGCCTCGAACACCGCCCGGCAGGCCTCGGCCTGGGCGCGGGCCTGGGGGATGCGCCCGCCCGCGACATGGATGCGGATCAGCGAGGCGTGCACGTCCTCCTGCAACGGGTCGATGTCGAGCAGCTTGCGCGCCGCCGCCGCCGCCCGGTCCAGCCGCCCGGCGCTTTCGTCCAGAAGCATCAGGCGCAGCAGCCCGTCGGTGACCAGCGCTTCGAGGTTGGAATTGCGCGCCGCCGCCCAGTCCTGGAACGGCGCCTCGGCCACCGCCAGCGGAGCCAGCAGCGCGCCGCCGTAGCTGTCGAGCAGGGCGGAGAGGCCCAGGGTCTCGCGCGCGGCGCAGGCGGTCTCCACCTGCTCCACATCGGTGATCACCGCGCCGGGGCGGAGCGCGATCTGGCCGCCCGGCGTCTCCACCGCCGCGTCGAAGAGATCGCCCATGGCGCGCTTCATGCGGCGCAGCTCCTGGCGGAGCGAGGCGCGGCCCTGGTCGGGGGAGCCCTGGGACCACAGCAGGTCCACCAGCACGTCGCGGGTGGCGGTGCGCCCGGGCTGGAGCGCCACGAAGGCCAGCAGGGCCATGCCCTTGGCGCCCAGCGCGGTCAGCGCCGCGCCGCCGGGCGCGCGGGCCAGCGCCGCGCCGAGCATCCGAAGCTCCAGCGCCGGCGCGCCGGCCGCCTCCGTTCGCGATGTTCCGCCCTTGCCGCCCAAAACCCGTGCTTCCCCGCCGTCCTGTCCCGTCCGCATCGCGCGGCGACGCCCCCGTTTCCGCGATCCCGTCTTCGCAGGGCCCCTCTCCGCAGAGCCAGGCGCCGCGTCATCTGGCAGGCCCGACCCGGCGGGTTTATATCCTGCCGATGCCGGAACGCCGCCCGCGTTCCTGTCCGACATTCCGCGGCGCGCGCCGGCTTGGCAAGGCCAAGCTGCGCCCGTCCCGCCCGTTCGCCGCCGATCCGTGCGGCGGGCGCAGGCCAGCAAGAGGATCCTCGATGACCGACGCCCCCGCGCCCACCCCTGCGACCACTCCCGCGCCCCTGCTCGACGCGCCCTGGACCGGGCCCTACGGCCTGCCGCCCTTCGACGCGGCGACGCCGGAGGCGATCCGCGCCGCCTTCGACCGGGCGCTCGCCGCCAACCTGGCGGAGATCGCGGCGATCCGCGACGCCGAGGCCGCCCCGGACTTCGCCAACACGGCGGAGGCGCTGGAGAGCGCGGGCCGGGCGCTCGGGCGCGTGGCGACGGTGTTCTACACGCTGGCCTCCACCAACTCCGACGACGCGATCCGGGAGATCGAGCGCGAGATGGCCCCGCGCCTCGCCCGCCACTCCGCCGCGGTGTGGATGGACCCGGCCCTGGCCGCCCGCGTCGACGCGGTCCCGGAGGAGGGGCTGGAGCCGGAGCAGGCGCGGGTGCTTGAGCTGCTCAGGCGGGCCTTCGAACGCTCCGGCGCCCGGCTCGCGCCCGAGGGCCGCGCCCGGATGGCGGAGATCATGGAGGAGCTGTCCAACCTCTCCACCCGCTTCTCCCAGAACGTGCTGGCGGATGAGAGCGGCTGGACGTTGCCTCTGGACGCCGAAGACGTGGCCGACCTGCCCGAAAGCCTCGCGGCCTCCGCCGCCCGCGCCGCCGCCGACCGGGGCGCGGAGGGGCATATGGTGACGCTGGCCCGCTCCTCGGTCGAGCCGTTCCTGCGGCTCTGCCCGCGCCGCGACCTGCGGGAGAAGGCGTGGCGGGCCTGGACCGCGCGGGGCGCCAATGGCGGCGACGCCGACAACCGGGAGATCATCGCCCGGATCGTCGAATTGCGGATCGAGCGGGCCAACCTGCTGGGCTATCCGACCTTCGCCGATTTCAAGCTCGCCCCCGAGATGGCCAAGACCCCGGACGCGGTGCGCGACCTGCTCATGCGGGTCTGGACCCCGGCCAAGGCGAGGGCGGAGGCGGAGGCCGCGCGGCTGCTGGCCGAGGCGGTCGCCTCCGGCGAGGCCGGGGCCAACGACGTGCTGGAGCCCTGGGACTGGCGCTACTGGGCGGAGAAGGTGCGGGCCCGCGACCACGCCATCTCCGACGCCGAGCTGAAGCCCTATTTCTCGCTGGAGAACATGATCGAGGCGGCGTTCGACTGCGCCTCCCGCCTGTTCGGGCTGGCGTTCCGGGAGGTGGACGGCCTGGTCCTGCACCATCCCGACGCGCGGGCCTGGGAGGTGACCCGGGACGGGGCGCCGGTGGCGCTGTTCGTGGGCGACTATTTCGCCCGCCCCTCCAAACGCTCCGGCGCCTGGATGAGCCAGATGATCAGCCAGGAGAATTTCGACCCGGAGGTGGGGCGGGTGCGCCCGGTGATCCTCAACGTGATGAACTTCGCGCGGGGCGAGGGCGACACGCTGCTCAGCTTCGACGACGCGCGCACCCTGTTCCACGAATTCGGCCATGCGCTGCACGGGATGCTGTCGGATGTGCGCTATCCGTCGGTCTCCGGGACCTCGGTGGCGCGGGACTTCGTGGAGCTGCCCTCCCAGCTTTACGAACACTGGCTGGAGACGGAGGAGGTGTTGGCCAAGCACGCCCGCCACAACCGCACCGGCGAGCCGATCCCGGCGGAGCTGATGGAGCGGATGCTGGCCGCGCGCAATTTCGGGCAGGGCTTCGCCACGGCGGAATATCTCGGCTCGGCGCTGACCGACCATGAGATGCACCGGCTGACCGGGGCCGAGAGCTTCGGGGCGGAGGGCTTCGACGCGGTGGCCTTCGAGGCGGACCTGCTGGCGCGCATCGGGATGCCCCACGCGATCCGGGCCCGCCATTCGGCCCCGCATTTCCTGCACGTCTTCTCGGGCGACGGCTATTCGGCCGGGTATTACAGCTACATGTGGTCGGAGGTGATGGACGCCGACGCCTTCGCCGCCTTCGAGGAGGCGGGCGACGTGTTCGACGCGGGCGTGGCGGCGCGGCTGGCCACGCATATCCTGTCCGCCGGCGGGCGGGAGGACGCGATGGAGGCCTGGCTCCGCTTCCGCGGCCGGGCGCCGGATCCGCAGGCGATGTTGCGCGGCAGGGGGCTCGACGCCGCGGCTTGAGGGCGCGCGGATCGGGGCTGTTACGTGCTGAAACTGAATTGGCGGCCTGTTTCATGCCGGAACAGGCGCCGGAAGCCGGTTTCAGGCGCCGTCGCAGGGTAAGTTGCGATCCGCAACACCTATCCGGCGCGGCTGCGGAACAGCGGGATCAGCAGGGCCGCGCCCAGCGCGGGCAGGCAGGCGGCGGTCAGAAGCGTGACTTCGGGCCCCGCCAGCGCGCGCAGGCCCGCGCCCAGCGCCGGGGCGCAGGCCATGCCCAGCATCAGGAACAGGGCGACGGCGCCCGAGACGGCGCCGAAATCCTCGGTCCCCGCCGCTTCGGCCAGGGTCGCGGGGCGCAGGATGGTCATCGCCCCCACCGCGCCCCCCTGCAGGAACACGAAGCCGGCCGCGGCCCAGGGCCCGAAGGCCACGAAGATCAGCGCCACCGACGCGGTCGCCAGCATCGCCAGCGTCAGCGCCCCCAGCAGCGCCGCGGGCCAGCGCGAGGGAGCCAGCGTCAGCGCGATGCGCGAGACCACCTGCATCGGCCCCATCGAGGCGGCGGCGGTGATCGCCACCGCCTCCGGCGCGCCGAGTTCCGTCATCAGCGGCAGCACGTTGGAGGCGACGAGCCCGTGGCAGACCGAGGCCCCTGCGAAAGCCGTCGCCACCCGCGCCACGCCTGGCCGCTTCAGGGCGGCGACGAAGCCGGGGCCGCGGCGGCGGGGGCCGGGGGCGCGGGGCGGGGCCTCCGCCTCCGCCATCCGTGCGCCGAGGGCGAGCAGGGGGGCCGCGACCAGCCCCGCCAGCCCCGCCATGCCCAGCGCCGCCCCCCGCCAGCCGAAGGCGGCGTCGAGCGCGGTCACCGTGGGGAAGGCCACCAGGGTGGCGAACCCCGCGACCAGCGTGACCGCGGTGATCGCCTTGCGCGCGCCCAGTCCGCGGGCGCGGGTCAGCAGCGCGAAGCAGGGCTCGTAGAGGCAGAAGGAGGACGCAGCCCCGATCAGGGCCCAGAGCGCGTAGAAGCTCCACAGGCCGTCGACCCGGCTCATCGCCGCCAGCGCCCCCGCCCCGACCAGCGCGCCCAAGGGCATGGTCCAGGGCGCGCGGCCCCGGTCCACCCAGGCGCCGGAGGTGGGGGCGAAGAGCGCGGTGGAGGCGAGGCAGAGGCTCAGCCCCAGCGCGGGGGAGGCGCCCTGGCCGGCGAAGGCGTCCTCGTAGCGGGAAAGCTGGGCGGGGAAGGTGTAGAACAGCGCCGACCACGCCGCGACCTGCCCGAAGGCCAGCAGCATGACCGAGCGGAATCGCGGCGGGCGCGCGGGCGTTCCCGCCGCGCCGCCTCCGACGTCGCCGGCGCCCTCGCCGCCGCCTGCGCCGCTCATCGCGCGCGGTCCTGCGGGGCGTCGCGGCCCGCGGCCGCGTCCCGTCGCGTCTTCGCCGTCATCGGATCTCCGTCCCTCCCGTCCCTCGCGCCCGTTCCCGGGGCCGCCGGGCGCGTCGCAACCCTCGGGGGCGCGGCGCGGACGGTGGTCTCGCGACCCGAACCGTATTAAACGGAAGCCGAGTCGGCCAAGGGCCGCTCCCGCCCTTTCTCCGGGACCGCGCGTCGCGCCCCCGGGTCGGGCGGCGCGAGGCGCGAGGAGGAGCCCGGCCATGAGTCTCGACCGCAAGGAAATCGCCAAGCGCGCCGCCGCGGAAGCCGCCGTGGCGCTGGTGGAGGACGGCATGCGGCTGGGCCTCGGCACCGGCTCCACCGCCAAGTGGTTCGTGGAACTGCTCGCCGAACGCGCCAAGGCCGAGGGGCTGGAGCTGGTCTGCGTGCCCACCTCGCTGCGCACCGCCCGCCAGGCGGAGGCCGCGGGGCTGAAGGTGGTGACGCTGGACGAGGCCGGATGGCTCGACCTCACCGTCGACGGCGCGGACGAGTTCGACCCGGACCTCAACCTGATCAAGGGCGGCGGCGGCGCGCTGCTGCAGGAGAAGATCGTGGCCACCGCCTCGGACCGGATGGTGGTGATCTCCGACGCCTCCAAGCAGGTGGAGCATCTGGGCGCCTTCCCCCTGCCGGTGGAGATCGCGACCTTCGGCTGGGAGACCACCAAGGCCATCGTCGAGGAGACGCTCGAGGACATGGACGTGGAGGGCAAGGTCGCCACCCTGCGCATGGACAAGGACGAGCCCTACGTCACCGACAACGGCAACTTCATCGTGGACTGCCACCTGCGCCGCATCGGCGACGCGGAGGACGTGGCGCTGGCGCTGAACATGATCCCCGGGGTGGTGGAGACGGGCCTGTTCGTCGACATCGCCGACAGCGTCATCATCGGCTACGAGGACGGGACCGTCGAAACCCTGTCGCTGGACGACGAGGACGACGACGACGACGCCTGACCCCGCCCGCGGGCGGTCCGGCGCGCCGCGGCGGGCGCGGCGCGGACCGGCCCGGATGCGGGACAGGATGGCGCGGGCGCGGCGAATTCACGTCCCCGCGAGGTGACAATCGGCCCGGCGCGCCCCATGTGGGGCGGGCGAGACGAACGGACGCCCCGCCGCGGGACCCTCCCGTCGCGACGCAGCCTCCGCCCCGCCGCCGCGCGGACGGGAGGGGGCGCGGCGGGGGGGGAAGCGCGCGCCGGGGCAGGGGGGCCGCCTCCCCGCAGGGGACGCGGCGGGCCGAAACAGGAGACGGCGCATGACCTACGACTACGACCTATTCGTGATCGGGGGCGGTTCGGGCGGGGTCCGGGCCGCGCGGCTCGCCTCCCAGCTCGGCGCCCGCGTCGCCTCGGCCGAGGAATACCGCTTCGGCGGAACCTGCGTGATCCGCGGCTGCGTGCCCAAAAAGCTGATGGTCTACGCCTCCGCCTTCTCGGAGGCGTTCGAGGACGCGGCCGGTTTCGGCTGGACGGTGGGGGAGCGGTCCTTCGACTGGTCCGCCTTCATGGCCGCCAAGAACGCCGAGATCGCCCGGCTGGAGGGCATCTACGCCCGCAACCTCGAAGGGGCCGGGGTGGAGCTTCATCGCACCCGCGCCGAAGTGACCGGGCCGCATTCGGTGCGCCTGGTCGACCATGACCGCGAAGTGACGGCCAAGCATATCCTGATCGCGGTCGGCGGCGCGCCCTTCGTGCCCGACTTCCCGGGCGCGCATCACGCGATGACCTCCAACGACCTGTTCGAGCTTCAGACCATGCCGTCGCGCGTGGTGATCGTGGGCGGCGGCTACATCGCCTCCGAGTTCGCCGGCATCCTCAACGGGCTGGGCGCCAAGGTCACCCAGCTTTACCGCGGCGCGCGCATCCTGCGCGGCTTCGACGGGGAGACGGCGCAGTTCGTGCAGGACGAGATGATCCGCAAGGGCGTCGAGATCCGGCTGAATTCCGACGTCGCCTCAATCGAGAAGCCGGCCTCCGGCGGCCTGGTCTGCGTGCTGGAGAACGGGGAGCGGTTGGAGACCGACGCCGTGCTCTACGCCACCGGACGCTGGCCCAACACGAAGGGGCTGGGGCTGGAGACGGCGGGGGTCGAGCTGGGGCCCAAGGGCGAGGTGAAGGTGGACGCCTATTCCGCCACCTCCTGTCCCTCGATCCACGCGGTCGGCGACGTGACCGACCGGGTGGCGCTGACCCCGGTGGCGATCCGGGAGGGGGCGGCCTTCGTGCGCACGGTGTTCGAGGGCGTGCCCACCGCCGCCGATCATGAACAGATCCCCACCGCGGTCTTCACCCAGCCCGAAATCGGCACCTGCGGCGAGAGCGAGGAGCAGGCCTCGGCCCGCGAGGCGGTGGAGATCTACCGCGCCGCCTTCCGCCCCACCCTGCACACCCTGTCGGGGCGGGACGAGAAGATGCTGATGAAGCTCGTGGTCTCCAAGGCCAGCCGCAAGGTGCTGGGCTGCCATGTGGTCGGCCACGCGGCGGGCGAGATGATCCAGCTTGCGGGCGTCGCGATGAAGATGGGCGCGACCAAGGAGGATTTCGACCGCACCGTCGCCGTGCATCCGACCGCGGCGGAGGAGCTGGTCACGATGCGCGAGCCCTCGCGCACCGTCGGACCCAAGGCGTCCATGGCCGCCGGGTCTTGACCGCGGCGCCCTGACGGGCGCAACTCGACGGCGCGCGCCGCGCCGAGGGAACCATTTCCGGGAGGACGATCAGAGACATGCCCTTCAGCAACAACTCCGGCGGCCCGTGGGGCGGCGGGGGCAAGGACAGGAATTCGGGCTCCGGCGACCGCGGCCCCTGGGGCGGCGGCAAGGGCGGCGGCGGCGGCGGCGGCGACCAGGGTCCCGACATGGACGAGCTCCTGCGCCAGGGGCGCGACCGGCTGAAGGTCATCTTCGGCGGCGGCGGTCCGGGCGGCGGCGGCAATCGCGGCGGCGGGGGCGGCGGCTCCGGCCTGCCCGACGGCATCGGCCGCGGCGGCTGGGTGATCGCGCTGCTGGCGGCCGGGGGCGCGTGGCTCGCGGCCTCGCTCTACACCGTGGACAATTCCGAGCAGTCGGTGGAGCTGATGTTCGGCAAGTTCGCCTCCATCGGCCAGCCCGGCCTGAACTTCGCGCCCTGGCCCGTGGTCACCTACGAGGTGCTGCCGGTCACCCGCGAGAACGTGATCAACATCGGGCAGAACACCGCCCGGTCCTCCAACGGCTCGCGCCAGACCGACATGGGGCTGATGCTGACCGGGGACGAGAACATCGTCGACGTGGACTACCAGGTGGTCTGGAACATCGCCGATCCGGCGCGCTTCCTGTTCAACCTGGCGGAGCCCGAGGCCTCGATCCGCGCGGTGTCCGAAGCCGCGATGCGCGAGGTGATCGGCAAGTCGGAACTGTCGCCGATCCTCAACCGCGACCGCGCCATCGTCTCCCAGGACGTGCAGCAGCTGATCCAGGCGACGCTGGACAGCTACGAGTCCGGCGTGAACATCGTGCGGGTCAACTTCGACAAGGCCGACCCCCCGCGCGAAGTCATCGACGCCTTCCGCGACGTGCAGGCGGCGGGGCAGGACCGGGTCCGGTCCGAGAACACCGCCGAGGCCTACGCCAACCGCGCGCTGGCCGAGGCCCGCGGCCAGTCGGCCCAGCTGGTGCAGGAGGCGGAGGCCTACAACGCCCAGACCGTCAACGACGCGCAGGGCGACGCGGCGCGCTTCCTGGCGATCCTCGCCGAGTATCGCAACGCCGAGGACGTGACCCGCAAGCGCCTGTATCTGGAGACGATGGAGAAGGTGCTGGGCGACGTCGACAAGATCGTGATCGAGGAGGGCGCCGGCGGGTCCGGCGCGGGCGGAAGCGGCGTGGTGCCCTATCTGCCGCTCGACCAGCTTCGCCGCGGGGGGAACCAGTGATGCGGAAACTTCCGATCCTGCTCGTCGCCCTGGCGGTGGCGGTCTTCGTGCTGATCAACTCCGTCTTCATCGTGGACGAGCGTCAGCAGGCCCTGAAGCTTCAGTTCGGCCAGGTGGTCGGCGAGACCGAGGGCTACCGGACCCCGGGCCTCTACTTCAAGATCCCGCTGGTGCAGAACGTGGTGTTCTACGAGGACCGCATCCTGCCGCTGGAAGGCGGGGAGCTGGAGGTCACGCCGATCGACGACCGCCGGCTGGTGGTCGACGCCTTCGCGCGCTGGCGCATCACCGACCCGGTGCGCTTCCGGCAGGCCGTGTCCAACGAGCTCGCCGCCCTGCCGCGGCTGGAGCGGGTGCTGAACGCCTCGCTCCGGGAGGTGCTGGGCTCGGTGACCTCGGACACGATCCTGTCGGACGAGCGGTCCGAGCTGATGACCCGGATCCGCGACACCGCCCGCAACCAGACCCAGAATCTCGGCGTGCAGATCGTCGACGTGCGTCTGCGCCGGGTGGACCTGCCGCAGCAGAACCTGCAGGCTACCTTCCAGCGGATGCAGGCCGAGCGCGAGCGCGAGGCGGCGGACGAGCGGGCGAGGGGCGAGGAGGCCGCCCAGCGGATCCGCGCCAACGCCGACCGTCAGGCGATCGAGCTGGTGTCGGAGGCCCGCAAGGAAAGCGAGATCATCCGAGGTCAGGCCGACGCCGAGCGCAACAAGGTCTTCGCGGAGGCCTTCGGGCAGGATGAGGAGTTCTTCACCTTCTATCGCAGCCTGCGGGCCTACGAGGCGTCGATGAAGGGCTCGAACACCTCGCTGGTGATCTCGCCGGACAGCGAGTTCTTCCGCTACTTCCTGCCCGGCGCGTCCGCCGCGCCGGCGGCCCCGCAGTAACGCGAGGGCGCGCGGGTATGCGCGACCTCGTCTTCGCCCTCGGCGCCGTTCTGGCCGCCGAGGGCTTTCTGCTCGCCATCGCGCCGAACCGGATGGAACGGCTGATGGAGACCATGCGCGCGCTCGGGCCCGAACGGCTGCGCTACGCCGGCCTGCTCGCCGCCGCGCTGGGCGTGGGCCTGCTGGCCCTCTCCCACTAGAGACGTCTTTTCCCGTTCATCGCGCCCGCGCCGCCCGCGCCTCCCTCCCCCGCTCGCGGGGGAGGGCCGGGAAGGGGGCTTGCGCGCGTGGGGGCTGGCGCGCCCGCGCGGCGCGCGAAAATACCTCTCCGTCCGCTCTCGACGTTGTGACGGCGTTAAAGCGCGCTATGGTTGCGTGGTGGCGAAATGACCACATCTGTGGCCCGGACCTGATCCGCCGGACGCGCCCCGCACGACGCCCCGCCCCCGGCCCCGCCTCCCGCGCGCGCCCCGCGCCCGAGGCCCGGCCCCGGACGCAGGCGGCGCGGCGAGGCCGCCGGACAAGCTGGAGGACCGAACACTTGCAACCCGATTCCCATCCCGACCGCCGGCGCAGGCTCACCGCGTCGCTCGCCCTCGCCGCCATGGCCGCGGGCGCGATCTTCGCCTTTCAGCCGGCCCCGCCGGCGGCGGCCCAATCGTCCCAGGGCGGGTCTCAGCCGCCCTCGACCGGCCAGCAGCTCGGCGGCCCGCAGCCGGCCGGCGCGCCGACCTCCTTCGCGGACCTCGCGGAACGGCTGAGCCCGGCGGTGGTCAACATCTCCACCACCACCAAGGTCGCCAAGCCCGACCGGCCCCGCGGCCCCAACCTGCCGGAGAATTCGCCGTTCCGCGAACTGTTCCCGGAGCTCTTCGGCGAGAACGGCCCCGGCGGCGGCGCGCCGGCGCGGCCCCGCGGCTCGCTCGGTTCCGGCTTCGTGATCTCCAAGGACGGCTACATCGTCACCAACAACCACGTCATCGACGGCGCGGACGAGATCAAGGCCAACTTCTCGGACGGCCGCTCGCTGACCGCGGAACTGATCGGCACCGATCCCAAGACCGACGTGGCGCTGCTGAAGGTCGAGCCGGACCACCCGCTCGACTTCGTGGATTTCGGCGACAGCGACCATATCCGCGTCGGCGACTGGGTGCTGGCCATCGGCAACCCGTTCGGCCTGGGCGGCTCGGTTTCCGCCGGCATCATCTCGGCCCGCAACCGCGACATCAACGCCGGGCCCTATGACGACTTCCTGCAGACCGACGCCGCCATCAACCGCGGCAACTCCGGCGGGCCGCTGTTCGACATGCACGGCCAGGTGGTCGGCGTGAACACCGCGATCATCTCGCCCTCGGGCGGGTCGATCGGCATCGGCTTCGCCATCCCCTCGACCATCGTCAAGAACGTGGTCGACCAGCTTCAGGAGTTCGGGACGACCAAGCGCGGCTGGCTGGGCGTCTCCATCCAGGAGGTGACGCCGGACCTGGCCGAGGGGTTGGGGCTCGACAAGGCCGCGGGCGCGCTGGTCTCCTCGGTGATCGAGGACGGGCCGGCCCAGAAAAGCGGGCTGCAGAACGGCGACGTGATCCTGCGCTTCGACGGCCGCGAGGTCGAGCAGATGCGCGACCTGCCCCGCATGGTGGCCGAGACCAAGGCCGGCAAGGCGGTGAAGGTCGAGGTCTGGCGCAAGGGCGAGATCGAGACCGTCGACGTGACCCTCGGCCTGATGGAGGACGACGCGCCGGTCATCAACGCCTCCGCCGACGCCCCCGCGCAGCAGGCCCCCGCGGCCGAGGCGCTGGGCATGACCCTGAAGGCCATCGACGCGCAGGGCCGGGCCGAATACAGCCTCGCCGACGACATCGAAGGCGTGCTGGTCGAGAGCGTGGACGCCGCCGGCCCCGCCGCCGAGAAGGGCCTGCGCCCGGGCGACGTGATCGTGGAGGTGGCGCAGGAGGCCGTCTCCAGCCCCGACGAGGTGAAGGAGCGGGTGGAGAAGGCCGGCGAGCAGGGCCGCAAGTCGGTGCTGCTGCTGGTCTCGTCCCGCGGCGAGCTGCGCTTCATCGCGGTGAGCCTGGAGAAGTGAGGCGGCGCGGGCGGCGCGCCCTCGCCGGATCGGAACGCGCCGCCCTGAGCTGATCGACATGGCCGACAAGACCGCGCCGCCCCCGGACAACTCCGGGGGCGGCGCTTCGTTTCGGGGACATGCGGCTTGCGGGGCCGCGGGGGGCGCGCGACAGTCGCGGCGGCGATGGCGGGGGAGGCGGACATGGACAGGGCGAGGTCGGACGACCAGGCGGCGGCGCAGGCCTTCCTGGCGGAGATCTGGGCGGCGCTCGGCGGCGATCCGGCGCGGGCCGGCGCGGTGCGGTTCCGCGGCGAGGGGGCGTTGCGGTCCTCCCTGCCGGTCTCCGACCTCGCCGCCGGGTCGGTGGGCGCCGCGGCGCTCGCGGCGGCGGACTTCCGGGAGGCCTCTGGCGGGCCGGCGGCGGAGGTCTGGGCGGACCGGCGGCTGGCCTCGCTGTGGTTCCGCGCCTCGATCCGGCCGGGATGGGAGACGCCGCCGGCCTGGGACGCGCTCGCCGGCGACTACGCGACGGCCGACGGCTGGATCAAGCTGCACACCAACGCCCCCCATCACCGCGCCGCGGCGCTGCGCGCATTGGGGCTGGGGACGGGGGGGCTGGAGGCGGGCGCGACGCGCGACGCGGTGGCGGAGGCGGTCGCGGGCTGGCGGGCCGGGACGCTGGAGACGGCGGTGGTCGCCGCGGGCGGCTGCGCGGCGGAGATGCGGACGCTCGCCGAATGGCGCGCGCATCCGCAGGGCGCCGCCGTCCACGCCGCGCCGCTGGTCCTGCTGGACCCGGGGGAGGAGGGGCCGCCCCTCGCCCCGATGACCGACCCGGCCCGGCCCCTGGCGGGGATCCGGGTGCTGGACCTGACCCGCATCCTCGCCGGGCCGGTGGCGACCCGTTTCCTCGCCGGTCTGGGGGCGGAGGTGCTGCGGCTCGACCCGTTGGACTGGGAGGAGCCCTCGCTCGCCCCCGAGGTGACGCTCGGCAAACGCTGCGCGCGGCTCGACCTCAGCGCGGAGGCGGGGCGGGCGCGGTTCCTCGCGCTGCTGGCCGGCGCCGACGTGCTGGTCCACGGCTACCGGCCCGGGGCGTTGGAAAGGCTGGGCCTGGGCCCGGAGGCGCGGGCGGCGGCGCGGCCCGGGCTGGTCGACGTCTCGCTCTGCGCCTACGGGTTCTCCGGCCCCTGGGCGGGTCGGCGGGGCTTCGACAGCCTGGTGCAGCTTTCCTCGGGCATCGCGGAGATGGAGCGGGCGGCGGCGGGGCTCGACCGTCCCGGCGCGCTGCCGGTGCAGGCGCTCGACCATGGCGCCGGCTACATGCTGGCCGCCGCGGCGCTGCGCGGGCTGACCGAACGGCGACGTCGCGGGATCGGCCTGCGGGCGCGCTGCTCGCTCGCCCGCTGCGCGGCGCTGCTGACCGCGGGCGGGGCCGGGGCGCCGCGCGGCGAGCTGGGCGCGGCGGAGGACGCGGATTTCGCGCCGGCCCCGGAGATCACCCCCTGGGGCGAGGCCCGTCGCCTGCGCCCGCCGGCGGGGATCGCGGGCGCGCCGATGCTCTGGGACCGGCCGGCGGGACCGTTGGGCGTCGCTGCGCCGGACTGGGCGTGACCGCCGGGCGGCGGGGCGCGCCCGGAGCCGCAGCCCGGACCTGACCCGAAACCGCGCGAGGGCGGCCGGCGTGGAGGCCCCGGGTCGAGCCCGGGGCGCGCGCCTCCCTCGTCCAGCTCCCTCGTTCCTGGGGCGACGGCCGGAGGGCGGTCAGTCCGCCGGCAGGTCCCGCAGGGCGAGAGCGAGGGCGTGGACCTCGGTTGCGAGCGCGGTTTCCAGCGCCTCGCCGTTCTCGCCCTGCGCCAGCGCCCGCAGGATGCGCCCGACCATCGCGTCGCGCATCAGGGCGGCGGCGCGCGCGGGCGAGGGCGCGCCGGCGGCGGTCAGCGCCCGGCGCGGCCCCGCCTCCCAGGCCGCGGCCCACTCGGCGACCAGCGGCCTGCGGCGCGGGTCGCGGGCGGCGGAGAGCAGGGCTTCGTAGCAGGCGAGGTGCAGGTCCGGGTCCTCCGAAAGCTCCCGCCGGAAATGGCGGGCGACGGCGGCGGCCCAGGCGGCGAGGTCCGGCGAGGGCGCGGCGGCCGCGTCGAGCCGGGCGGCGCGCGCCACCTCCCGCGACACCGCGTGGGCGAGGGCGGCGTCGGCCAGCCCCTCGCGCTTGCCGAAGCGGTGAGTGACGGCGCCGAGCGACATGCCCGCCTCCGCCGCAACCGCGCGATGGGTCAGTCCGTCGAGCCCCTTGCGCCCGATCACCCGCAGGGCGGCGTCGAGCAGGCGGGCGGCGCCGTCGGGCGGGGAGGTTTCAGCGGACATGTCGACGGGGATGCTGCCAGGCATGTTGACGGGGGCGCGGGGCGCGCTTATCTGGACAGAACAAATGTTCTGTCGCAGCGTCGCCCCTTGGCCCGCCCAGCCGGAGACACCCTCCATGCCCCTCTACCGCCTGCATTATTTCCCGGAATCGGGAAACAGCTACAAGCTCGCCCTCATGCTCTCGCTTTGCGGGCAGGGGTTCGAGCCGGTCTGGACCGACTTCGCCGCCGGCGTCACCCGCACCCCGGAATGGCGCGCCGCGGTCAACGAGATGGGCGAGATCCCTGTGCTGGAGGAGGACGGAACCCGCCTGACCCAGACCGCGCCGATCCTGCTGCGGCTGGCCGAGCGGCACGGCCGGCTGGCCGGCCGCGACGAGGCGGAGCGGTTCGAGGTGCTGCGCTGGCTGTTCTGGGACAATCACAAGCTGACCGGATACATGGCGCCCTACCGATATCTGCGGGCCTTCACGCCCGACCCCGATCCTCACGATCTGGCCTTCCTGCGCAAGCGGCTGCGCGACGTGCTGGCGGTGCTGGACCGGCGGATGGAAACGAACGCCTTCGCCATCGGCGAGCGCGCGACGGTCGCGGATGTGTCGATGTCGGGCTACCTGACCTTCGGGGCGGAGGAGCACGGCTTCGACTTCGCGCGGACCCATCCCGCCGTCGCCGCCTGGCTGGCGCGGGTGGCGGGGCTGGAGGGATGGCGGGCGCCCTATGACCTTCTGCCCGGCAAGCGCATGAAACTGCTGGCCTGAGACGGTCGTCTCAACCCTGAAACCCGCCCCGCCCGGGCCGGTTCGGGCGGGCGCGAACCAAAGCGAACGGCCCGCCGCGCCCCCGACCCGCGGCGAAGGCGGGACGGGGGCGAGGCGGGCCGTCGCGGTCGTTCAGGCGGGTCGGCTCAGCGGGGCGGGGTCAGCGGGCGGGGCCGGCCAGCCACTTCTCCAGCCAGTGGATGTCGTAGGTCCCCGCCTGCACGTCCGGATCGCGGGCCAGCGCGTCGAAGAGCGGCAGGGTGGTGTCGATGCCGTCCACGATCATCTCCGACAGCGCGCGGCGCAGGCGGGCGAGCGCGGTGGGCCGGTCCTCCGCATGCACGATCAGCTTGCCGATCAGGCTGTCGTAATAGGGCGGGATCCGGTAGCCGCGATAGATGGCGCTGTCCATGCGCACCCCCAGCCCGCCGGGAGCGTGGAAGGCGGTGATCTCACCCGGGCAGGGGGCGAAGTCGGGCAGGCGCTCGGCGTTCAGGCGACACTCGATGGCGTGGCCCTCGGGCTTGAGCCTGTCCTGCTCCAGCGTCATCGGCAGGCCGGCGGCCACCCGGATCTGCTCCTTGACCAGATCGACGCGCCAGACGGCTTCGGTCACCGGGTGCTCGACCTGCAGGCGGGTGTTCATTTCGATGAAATAGAACTCGCCGTTCTCCCACAGGAACTCGATGGTGCCGGCGCCGCGATAGTTCATCGCCGCGATCGCCTCGGCGCAGGTGGCGCCGATGCGGGCCCGGTCGGCGGCCAGCAGCACGGGCGAGGGGCATTCCTCGAACACCTTCTGGTGGCGGCGCTGCAGCGAGCAGTCGCGTTCCCCCAGATGCACCGCGCGGCCCTTGCCGTCGCCGAAGACCTGGATCTCGATATGCCGGGGCTGACCGAGATACTTCTCCAGATAGACCGCGTCGTCGCCGAAGGCGGCGCGGGCCTCGGCGCGGGCCGAGGAGAAGGCGTTGGGCAGTTCGGAGGCGGTGCGCGCCACCTTCATGCCGCGCCCGCCGCCGCCGGCGGAGGCCTTGACCAGCACCGGGAAGCCGATCTCGTTCCCGACTTCCAGCGCCTCTTCGACCGTGGCGACCGCGCCGTCGGAGCCGGGGACGCAGGGCACGCCCAGCTTCTTCATCGTGTCCTTGGCGGCGATCTTGTCGCCCATGACCCGGATATGCTCCGCGGTCGGACCGATGAAGGCGAGGCCGTGATCCTCGACGATCTGAACGAAGGTCGCGTTCTCGGACAGGAACCCGTAGCCGGGATGGATCGCCTCGGCCCCGGTGATCTCGCAGGCCGAGATCAGGGCGGGCATGTTGAGATAGGATTGGGCCGCGGCGGGCGGGCCGATGCACACGCTTTCGTCGGCCATGCGCACATGCATGGCGTCGGCGTCGGCGGTGGAGTGGACGGCCACCGTGGCGATGCCCATCTCGCGGCAGGCGCGGTGGATGCGCAGCGCGATCTCGCCGCGGTTGGCGATCAGGACCTTGTTGAACATGCGTCTATTCCCGGACCAGGTGGGCGGAGACCCGGCGGGTCACTCGATGATCATCATCGGCGCGCCGAATTCGACCGGCGAGCCGTCTTCCACGAGAATCCGCTTCACCGTCCCGGCCCGGGGGCTGGGGATCTGGTTCATGGTCTTCATCGCCTCGATGATCAGCAGGGTCTGGCCTTCGGCCACCTGGTCGCCGACGCGGACATAGGCGGGCGAGCCGGGCTCGGCCTGCAGGTAGACGGTGCCGACCATCGGCGAGGCGACGGCGCCCGGATGGCGGGCCAGCGCGTCGGCCACGTCGCCGGCGGCGGGTTCGGCGGGGGCGGGGGCCGCGGCGGCCGGCGCGGGGGCGGCGGCGTGGACGGCGGGCGCGGGGGCGGCGACCGGCGCGGGCAGGGCGCGGGTCACGCGCACGCGCAGCTGGTCGTCCTCGCCGTATTCGCGGGCCACCTCGATCTCGCTGAGCTCGGTTTCCCGAAGCAGCTCGGCGAGTTGGCGGATGAAGGCGATGTCGGCGTCGTGATGCTTGGTCATTCGGGGTCGCTGCTCTTGCGAGGCCTGACGGTCGCGGCCGATCTGACGGCGCGGGGCCCCCGGGTGCGTCAACGGGGCGTTTACACGCCTGAAGGGGGCGTTGCCAAGGGGCAAGCGGCGCGGGGGCGGAGGGGCGCGCGCGGGTTTCCCCGCGCAGCCCTCTCCGCCCCCCGCAGGCCCCGGCGGCCCCCGCAGGCGGCCCCCGCCGCTCAGTCCTTGCGGGCGCGGGTGTCGGCCACGGTTTCGCGCAGCCGGTCCAGGGGCACGTAGCCGCGGACGATGGTGTCGCCGATCACGAAGGTGGGCGTGCCCTCGATCTTGAGCACCTTGGCCAGCGAATAGGTCGCCTCGATGGCGCGCCGGATGTCCTCGTCCTCCGCGTCGGTCTTGAGCTGGGCGATGTCGAGCCCGGCCTCGCCGGCCAGCGCCCAGACGTCCTCGTCCGACAGGCCGCCGCGATGGTTCATCAGCGCGTCGTTGAAGGCCATGTAGCGCTTGCCGTCGTCCTGGGCCCGGGCCGCGAGCGCGGCGCGCGCGGCGGTGACCGAGCTGGGGCCGAGGATCGGGAACTCCTTGACCACGTAGCGCAGGCCGGGGTCGGTCTCGACCAGCTTGCGCACGTCGTCATGGGCCTTCTTGCAGTAGCCGCAGTTGTAATCGAGGAATTCGACCACGGTGACGTCGCCCTGCGGGTTGCCGGCGACATGGGAATAGCCGTCGTCGAAGATGGCGGCGGCGTTGCGGGCGATCAGGTCGCGGCCCTCGGATTCGGCCGCGTCGCGGCGCCGCTCCTCCAGCACCTGGATCGCCTCCATGATCACTTCGGGATTGTCGAGCAGATAGGCCCGGATCTCGGCGCGCAGGGCGGCGCGGTCCTCGGGGGCGAGATCGCCGCCGGGCGCGGACAGCGGCTGGGCCGGCGCCGTGGCCGTCATCGCCGCGAGAAGCGCCAGCGCAGGGGCCGCGGCGCGGGCGAGGCGGCGCAGCGGGCGGGCCCGGGCTGCAAGGGGCCGGGCGGCGGGGGGCTGGGTCGCGGTCATCCGGGTCGGGTCTCCGTCAAGAGGGGCGGGCAAGAGGGGCGGGCAAGAAGGCGGCGGGGGGCGCCCTGCGGGGCATGAAGCGAAACTCGGCGGGCCGGACGCGGGGCGCGGGTCATTTATACGCCGCCTCCACGCTGGCCACGATGTCGTCGGCGCGCAGCCATTCCGGGCCGCCATGGGGCAGCAGGCCCTTGGCGCGCTCGGCCATGCGGCGGGCGTCGCGGCCCTGGCCGGTCATCGCCAGCCGCTCCGCGGTGACCAGCGCCGCGCGGCCCTCCTGCCCGGTGCGGGCGTAGGCGAAGGCCAGGTCGCGCAGCAGCCCCGGGTCGCCGCCGTCGGATTCGCGCCGCCCCCGCTCCAGCGCGTCCAGCGCCTCGCGGTCGGTCCCGGGCGTGCCGACCGACAGAAGCGCCCGGCCCAGCCCGCCGAGGATCAGCGGCTCGTCCGGGGCCAGCGCCACCGCGCGGCGATAGGGGGCGACGGCGGCCTGTCCGCGGCCGTTCTCCAGCAGGATCTGGCCCTTGAGCTCCTCGTAATAGGCGTCGTTCGGCCGGATCGCGAGCAGCCGGTCCGCCTCCTCCACCGCCTTGTCGGACTGGCCGGAGCGGTGCAGGGCCACGGCCCGGCGCAGGGTGGTCAGCTCCGACCGGTCGTCGGGCGAAAGCCGGCTGAGCGTTGCGCCGGGCGTGTCGATGAAGGCGTCGAGCTTGGCCTTCATCCGGTCGGTCCAGTAGATCAGGTCCCGATCCGAGCCCTTGCCCAGATAGGGCGACTGCTTCGCCCGCCGCTCCAGCGCCGAAAGCCGTTCGGCCGAGACCGGGTGGGTCAGCGTGTAGGGGTCGCGGTAGCGGTCGGAGAACACCTCCTGCCCGCGGAAGCTTTCCAGCACGCTCAGCGTGCCGGTGGGGTCGATGCCCGCGCGCTCCAGGAAGGTCAGCCCGGCCTGGTCGGCCGACGCCTCCTGCGAGCGGGAGAAGGCGAGGAAGGCGCGGCTGACCGCGCCCTGTCCGCCGACGGCGAGCCCCGCGCCGGCCCCGGCCACGGAGGACGCGCCGCTGGCCCCCGCCGCCGCCGCGGCCGCGATGCCGAGGATCATGGCGGCGAGCGCCGGGCCCTGGAGGTTGTTCATCGCGATCTCGCGCCGGGCGAGGTGGCCGCCCACGATATGTCCCGTCTCGTGCGCCATCACCCCGCGCAGCTCGTCCGGGGAGGAGAACTTGCGCAGCATCCCGGTGGAGAACACCATGTTCAGCCCGCCGAACACGAAGGCGTTGGGGTCGGGCTGGTCGATGATCATGATGTTGACGCTGTCGGGCGCGATGCCGGCGGCGCGGAAGATCGGGTCGGAGAGGCGATGCAGCACATGCTCGATCTCCGCGTCGCGCACGAAGCCGGCGGCGGAGGCGGGCAGGGGGACGGCCAGCGCCGCGGCCAGCGCCAGCGCCCGCGGGGCGGCGCGCAGCAGGGCGCCGGGGACGCGGGGCAGGGCGGCGCGGAGGGCGGTTCGCAGGGTCACGGGCGTTGTTCCGGCTCGGTTCTCGCAGGTCGCAGGTCGCGCGGCGCGGGCCCCGCGTGAAGGGCCCGGCGGGAAAGTGAGCGTCCGGGACCGGGAGCGCAAGCCCCGGACCGAAAGGGCGACGCGGCCCCGGCGACCCGCGCGGCGTCTCGCCCGCCGGGCGCGTCGACCCTCCGCCGCCGCGCCGCTCCGCCGGCTTGACCGCGCGCGCCCGAACCCCGAGGGTCCGCGCTTCGGACCCCGATAGGAGCCTCTCCGGATGAAAACTTCAAGGCGCGGCGCCGTCGATCCTTTCATCGTGATGGACGTGATGGAGGCCGCGCGCGCGGCCGAGGCCGCCGGCCGGGACATCATCCACATGGAGGTCGGCCAGCCCTCCGCCCCCGCGCCCCGCCGGGCGCTGGAAGCCGCCGCCGCCGCGATGCGGGCGGGGCCGATGGGCTACACGGTGGCGCTCGGCCTGCCGGAGCTGCGCGAGGGGATCGCGGACCTTTATCGCCGCCGGCACGGGCTGTCGCTGGATCCGCGGCGGGTGGTGGTGACGGCCGGGTCGTCCGGCGCCTTCACCCTGGCCTTCCTCGCCGCGCTGGAGGCGGGCGGGCGCATGGCGCTGGGGGATCCGAGCTATCCGTCCTACCGCAACATCCTCAAGGCGCTCGGCGTCGAGACCCTGCGGATCGAGACCGGGGAGGCCGACCGCTGGCAGCCCACGGCGGCCGCGCTCGCCGCGCCGGAGCTGCCGGATTGGCAGGCGCTGCTGGTCGCCTCCCCCGCCAACCCGACCGGCGCCATGCTGGACCGGGCTCGGCTGGCGGAGCTGTCGGCCGCCTGCCGGGCGCGCGGGGCCTGGCTGATCTCCGACGAGATCTATCACGGCCTGACCTACGGCGCGCCCGCGGTCACGGCGCTGGAGGTGGACGACGACGCCATCGTCATCAACTCCTTCTCCAAATACTGGTCGATGACCGGTTGGCGGATCGGCTGGATGGTGGTGCCCGACGCGATGGTGCGCATGGTGGAGCGGCTGGCGCAGAACCTGTTCATCTGCCCGCCCCATATCAGCCAGGTGGCGGCGCTGGCGGCGCTGGGGGCCGAGGAGGACTGCGAGGCGAATCGCGCGGTCTACGCGCGCAACCGGGAGTTGCTGATGGAGGCGTTGCCCCGCGCGGGCTTCGCGCGGCTCGCGCCGCCGGACGGCGCCTTCTATCTTTACGCCGACGTCTCCGACCGCACCGACGACAGCCGCGCCTTCTGCGCGAGGATGCTGGCCGAGGCGGGAGTGGCGGCGACGCCCGGCGTGGACTTCGACCCGGTGCGCGGAGACAAAACCGTGCGTTTCAGCTTCGCGAGGTCGGAATCGGAAATGATCGAGGGCGCGCGCCGGCTGCGCGACTGGTCAGGGCGCTGAGGGTTTTCCCCCAATGGAAGAAAGGAAAACATACGGTTCCGGAGCGATGTTGCGGCACGGAATTTCCTTAGCCGAATGTGAACACCGCTGTTCCCATCCCCGATGAATCGGGTTATAAGCAACCCAGAACGAGATTGACGGGGTGACTCGGGTTCGCCGTCCGCTGATTAGGGCGGGCTCCAATGTCTCGGAGTTGGGGAAACGTAGACGAGGAGTATAGGTCGATGATGAAGACCTTGATTGCGGCAGGCGTCCTGTCCGGCATGACGGCCACGGCCGCGCTGGCTGCGCCGATGTCCTACACTGTGGGTGATTCTTTCTCTGGCGGGACCTTCCCCACCAGCGGCGCCTTCACCGTCGACAAGTTCGACATCAGCTACGGCGACCTGATCTCCGCCACGTATCTGATCACCTTCGGCGTCGACTCGACCGGCACCGTGCAGAATCAGTCCGGCGCGACGGGGACCTACACCTTCTCGCTGAACACGTTCGTGAATTTCTCCGGCCTCTACTCGGAGTTCATCCCGGACAGCGAGTCGGAGACCTACAACATCGCGTCCGGCGCGACCGAGAACGTGAGCGTGTCCTACGCGGACAGCCGCACCGGCGGGATCGCCGTTCTGGACGCCGAAGGCCCGGGCACCTTCTCGCTGAACTACAGCCTGTCCGGTTCCGCCGGCGCCTCCGGTCCGACCCCGTTCGTCTTCACCTCGACCGGCTCGACCACGAACGTCGATCTGTTGGTGACCTACGTCTACAACGTCGACACCCCGGAAGTGCCGCTGCCGGCCGCCCTTCCGCTGCTCGGCGGTAGCCTGGCGCTGATGGGCTTCGTCGCCCGCCGTCGCCGCGGCTGAGACCTTCACGGTCCATTCTGAAATCGGGCGGCCTTCGGGCCGCCCTTTTTCGTTTCGGGATCCGCTCCGGCGCTTTCCGGGCCGACGCCCTCGCCTTCGATCGATCCTCGCCTTCGATCGCATCGCCCAAGCGCTTCGCCGGCGGGAGAGCCGGACAGCCGGCCGGAGCCGCGCGTCTGTCCGAAGGATAGGGTCGCATTCGGCGGCGCCGCAGACCGTAGCGCAGAGAGCGTATCCCTGAGGCGCGCGGCGTGCGGGCGAGGAGCGCCGGTCGCTCCGACGCGGCGGCTCTTCACTCCATCCGTCATGCGGGCGCGTGAACGTCTCGAACTGCGTCGCGCGGGTTTGCGGGGGTGCGGCGAGACCGTGTCCGCGCCCGCGATCCATCGACCGGATGCGCCCGCCGCATCGCGCCGGACACAATGGAAAAGGCCCCGGAAGCGATCCGGGGCCTTTCCTGTTTCGGCGGTCCGACGGTCGCTCGACGCGACGCGCGGGCAGGGTCAGCGGTTGAACGCCCACCAGCCCCGCTTCTTGGGGCGCGCGTCATCCGCCGGCGCCGGCTCCGAACCGGAGGTCGCCTCGGCCATCTCGGGGGACGGGGACGGGGCAGGGGCGGGGGCCTCCGCCGACAGGTCCTCGGGCACGGGCTCGGCCTGCAGCTCGCTCGCGTCCTGCTCCGGCTGCTCGGCCACGTCGCCGGCGTCGGCGCCGGGCGCATCGGGCTGCGGTTCGGCGCCCGCCGTCTCCGCCGCGACCGCTTCAGCCGCGGGCTCGGGTGCGGGTTCGGGCAAAGGCGTCGGAGCGTCGGTCGGCCCGGCTTCGGCCGCAGGCGCGGCGTCGGCCGTTTCAGCGGGGGCGACGGCAGCGGTCGTCTCCGTCGGCGCCGGGGTCTCCGTCGCCGGCTCCGCCGCGTCCGCGCGCGGCTTGCGCCGGCGGCGGGTGCGACGCGGGGCCGGGATCGCGGCGTCGACCGGCTCCGTCCCCTGGTCGCTCTCCTCCGCCTCGGTCCCCGCGGCTTCGACGGCGCCGGCCTCGGCCGGTTCGGCGGCCTCAGGGGTTCCGGTCGTCACGTCCTCGGCCGCGTCCTCGTCGCGCGGGCCGCGCCGCCGGCGACGGCCGCCGCGGCGACCGCGACGACGGCGGGAGGCGTCGTCGTCCTCGGCCCCGTCCTCCGCGCTGTCCGCGCGGGCCCGGGTCGCGGGCGTCGCTTCGGGCTCCGGCTTCGCTTCGGCTTCGGGCGCTTCGGCTTCGGTCGCCTCGGCCTCGACGATCTCCGCCTCTTCGATCTGGTCGTAATCCTCCAGATCCGGCGGGGCCACCGACAGCGCCGTCACCGCCGCCACCTGGGTCGGCTTGCGGGTCTGGGTCTTCACCTTCTCGATATGGAACTCGGGCGAGAACAGCGCCGGGTCGGGCTGCACCCGCACCACCACGCCATGCTGCGCCTCAATCGCCGAGAGGTTCTCGCGCTTGTCGTTGAGCAGATAGGCCGCCGCCCCCATCGGGGCGTGCACCAGCAGTTCCGGCGCGCGGGCGCGGGCGGCCTCGCCCTCGAGTTGGCGCAGGATGGCGAGCGCGAGCGACGAATCCGCCCGCACGATCCCCGTCCCGTGGCAATGGGCGCAGGGGGCGGTGGTCGCCTCCAGCACGCCGGGGCGCAGGCGCTGGCGGCTCATCTCCATCAGCCCGAAGGCGGAGATGCGGCCGACCTGGATCCGCGCCCGGTCGATCTTGAGCTTCTCCTTCATCCGCTTCTCGACGGCCCGGTTGTTGCGCGGGTCCTCCATGTCGATGAAGTCGATGACGATCAGCCCGGCGAGGTCGCGGAGGCGCAGCTGGCGGGCGATCTCGTCCGCCGCCTCCAGGTTGGTCTTGAGGGCGGTGTCCTCGATGGACCCTTCCTTGGTCGACTTGCCGGAGTTGATGTCGATGGCCACCAGCGCCTCGGTCACGCCGATGACGATGTAGCCGCCCGACTTGAGCTGCACGACCGGGTGGATCAGGGCGCTGAGCTCCTGCTCCACGCCATGCTTGGCGAAGAGCGGGGCGCCGCCCTCATGCAGCACCACGTTGCGGGCGTGGCCGGGCATGAGCATGCCCATATAGTCCCGCGCCTCGCGCCAGCCTTCGGCGCCCTCCACCACGATCTGGTCGATCCCGGTGGCGTAGAGGTCGCGGATCACCCGCTTGATGAGGCTGCCTTCCTCGTAGATCAGGCTGGGCGCCACCGACTTGAGGGTGATGGAGCGCACCTGCTCCCACTGACGCAGGAGGTATTCGTAGTCGCGCTCGATCTCCGCCCGCGTGCGCTTGGCGCCGGCGGTGCGGATGATCAGGCCCATGCCCTTGGGCACCTCGAATTCCGAGGCGATGTCCTTGAGCTTCTTGCGGTCGGCGGCGTTGGTGATCTTGCGGGAGATGCCGCCGCCGCGGGCGGTGTTGGGCATCAGCACGCAGTAGCGGCCGGCGAGGCTCAGATAGGTGGTCAGCGCGGCGCCCTTGTTGCCCCGCTCCTCCTTCACGACCTGGACCAGCAGGATCTGCCGGACCTTGATCACTTCCTGGATCTTGTAGCGGCGCTGGAAGATGCGGCGGGCGGAGATCGCCTCGGCCATGTCGTCGCCGCCGTCGGCGTCGCGGCCGGCGGGTTCGGCCGCGGGGGCCGGGGCGTCGTCGTCGTCATCCGGGGCGGAGTCGCGGGACCGGCTCGGGCGGGAGCGCGACGGGCGGGCGGGCTCGGAGGAATCCGCTTCCGGGTCCGCCTCCGCGTCCGTTCCGTCCTCGGCCCGGGCGCGGCCGCGGCGGGAGCGGCGGGAGCGTCCGCCGCGGCGGGAGCGGCGGCGACGGCGGTCGCCGTCCTCCTCGCTCTCGCCGTCGCCCTCGCCTTCGGCGCTTTCGGTTTCGGGGTCGGCGGTCTCGGCCTGCGAGGCGGCTTCGACGTCGCCCTCGGCGGCGTCGGCTTCGGCTCCGGCTTCGGCTCCGGCGGCGGGCGCCTCGACGGGCGCGTCGGCGTCGCTTGCCGCGGGTTCGGAGCCTGCGGCGGTCCCGTCGATTTCCGACGGCGCGTCGACGGGGGCGTCCGCGGCCACGGTTTCGGTCGCTTCGGCCGCGGGGGCGGCCGGGGCGACGGCCTCTGCTTCGGCTTCGGCGGCCGGCTCGGGCGTCGCCGGGGTTTCGGCCTGGGGGGCCTGCGCTTCGGCCTCGGGCGCCGGCGTCGCCGCCTCGGTCGCCGGCGTCTCGGGCGCGGTTTCCGCGTCCGCTTCGGCCGCAGGCGCGGGCGTCGCGGCGGCCGGGTCGGGCTCCGCGGTCGCGGCGGTCTCGTCCTCGGGGCGACGCTCGGCGGCTGGGGCGGGGACGTAGTCCTCCTCCACCCGGTCGTCGTCGCCGGTCCCCGCGCTTTCGGCGATGGAGCTCGGCGGCTTGGCCTCGGGGTCGACCTCCTCGATATCCGGGTCGGCGGGGGCGGGCTGCGCCTCCGCTTCCGGCTCGGGGGTCCCGGCGGTCTCGGGCGCGGTTTCGGCCTCCGCCACCGTCACCGGCTCCGCGGACGCGGCGGCGACCTCGGCTTCGGCCGCGACGGTTTCGGCCTCGGCGCGGGGGGCCTCGACCTCGTCGGAGGCGCGGGGCGCGTCGTCGCCCGACGGATCGTCGTCCGTCGCGTCGTCGTCGCCGGCGTCCGAGTCGTCATCGTCGTTCACGTCGACGACCGTCATCGCGTCGTCGTCGCCGTCGATGTCGTCGTCCTGATCCCCGTCCTGATCCGCGTCGAGGTCCTGATCGTCGTCCTCGACCTCCGTCTCCTCCGCCGCGGCGCGACGCGAGCCGCGGCCCTTGCGCCGGCTGCGTCCGCCTTCCTCGGCGGCGGCGCGGCGGCGGGCCTCGGCCTCCTCCTCCGCCATCAGCGCTTCGCGGTCGGCGCGGGGGATCTGGTAATAGTCGGGGTGGATTTCCGAGAAGGCGAGAAATCCATGCCGGTTGCCGCCGTATTCGACGAACGCCGCCTGAAGCGACGGCTCAACGCGCGTCACCTTGGCGAGATAGATGTTTCCGGCGATCTGCTTCTTGGCGGCCGACTCGAAGTCGAAGTCGTCTACCTTGTTTCCGTCCGCGACGACGACCCGGGTCTCTTCCGGGTGGGTCGCGTCGATGAGCATTTTCTTGGCCATGGTCTCCTGACCCGGCGCGCCGCCTCCTGAACCGCGCGCCCCGGCGGGGCGGGCGGATGAAAACGTGCGTCGGCTGATACTGGGGCGAGTGCCGCCGCGGTCCGGGCGCGCGCAAAGGCCGGCGCCGAGGCGCGGTCTCTTTCGTCGCTGATCCGGAAATGGGCGCGCATCGCGGTCTGATCTCCTGACCGGTCCGGCGAAAGGCGCCGTCCGGCCGCAGTCGGGAAGGGGCGGGGACCCGAGGGCCCGGCCCCGATCTCGGCGCCGCGCCGGAGGAACGGGCTGCCACGGCCGGGCCTTGACCCTCGCCGTCGCCATCGTCCCTTGATCCGGGGCGTCGTCCGAAAAACTTTCGGTTCGTCGCTGCGCCGTGGCCCGTGCGCGCAGGGCGCGACCCGGACGAGCGGCAGCCTTGACACTATAGCCAACGCCGCGGCCTGTTGACAATCGCTATCGCGCGAGGTCTGGCGATCGGGGCGCGGGAGACGCGCGGTCGGTCCGCGGCGGGATTTCGCGCGTCGCGCCAAAGGGATGACGAATGGCGGGGACGGCTGAAACCAGGCGGATGCGCGCAATCCGCTTCATTCGCCGCGGGGGCGGGGCGGGGCTGGTCGCCGTGCTGGGGCTGGCCTTCGGCGTGTTCGGACTGAACCCGGGCGCGCTGTGGCGCGACGACGTCCCCGGGGCGCCCGAGGCCCCGCCACCCGACCGGCCCGCGGTCGCGACCGCGCCGACCGTCGCCGCGCCGCCGCCGCCCCTGCCGACGCTGGCGGCCGCGCCCGCCGCCTCGCCGGTCCCCGCGCCCTCGCCCGCGCCGGCCGCGCCGGATCCCGAATCCGAGGCGGCGGAGGCGCTGGCGCTGTCGGGAGAGGCGCGGGTGGTCGGCATGCGCCATCTCGACGACCGCACGCGCCTGGCGCTGTCGCTGCCCGGCGCCGGGCCGTGGGGGGGCGTACCGCCGGAGGCCCCCCCCCGCCGGAAAGGGGTCGTGGGGGGCCGGGGGTGGGGCCGCACGCGCCCCCCCCCCCCCCCC
>JAYZWL010000079.1:0-10233 GCA_036154955.1 Pseudomonadota bacterium
GCCTGCGCCGCAGGGGCGAGCGCGGCGAGCGCCGAGGCCGCCGCCGCCATCCCGTCCGCCGAGGGCGCCGGGCCCGGCGCGGGGACGGCGACAGGCGCGGGGGCGGGCGTCTCCGCCATCGCGCGGCGCGGATTGGGCGGCGGCGCCGCGACGCCGGGGGCGAGCGGCGGGAAGGCCGCGGCTTCCGTCCCGCCCGCCCCGGTTCCCTCCCCGTCCCCGTCCTCGCTAGCGTCCGCCGCGGCCGCGCCCGCGTCGGGCGACGTCGCGACGGCGGGCGCCGGGGCGGGAACGGGGTCAGGGGAGGGCGCGGCGGCTGCGCGGCGCGGATTGGGCCGGGGCGCGAACACGCCCTCGGCCAGCGGCGGGAACAGGCGGGCCGCCGCATCGGGCGCCGCCGCCGTCGCCGGCGCGGGGATGGCGGCGGGCAGCGGCGCCTGGGCGGAGGACGCCTCCGAAGCGGCCCCGGCCGCCGGCGCCGCCGCCCGCAGCGGATTGGGCGGCGGCGCGGGCGCGGCGAGGGCCGCCCCCCACATGCCTGGCACGACCAGCGTCAGCCAGGCGAGGGCGGCCGCAGCCGTCCCGCCCGCGCCGCGCGCCCCGCCGCCCCGCCGCTTGCCGCGCCGCCCCGCGCCCATGGCTCAGCCGACCGCGCGGGTCAGCGCCTGGTCGAGATCGGCGATCAGGTCGTCGGCGTCCTCGATCCCGATCGACAGGCGCACCACGTCCGGCCCGGCCCCTGCCGCCACCTGCTGCTCCTCCGTCAACTGCCGATGGGTGGTCGAGGCCGAGTGGATGATGAGCGAGCGCGTGTCGCCCAGATTGGCGACATGGGAGAAGATCTCCACCCCGTCCACCAGCTTGACGCAGGCGTCGTAGCCGCCCTTCAGCGCCACCGTGAACAGCGCCCCGGCCCCCTTCGGATAGACTTTCCGCGCCCGGCGATAGTAGGGCGAGGACTTGAGCCCGGCATAGGACACGCTCTCCACCCGCGGGTCGGCCTCCAGCCACTCCGCCACCTTCTTCGCGTTGGCGACGTGCTTCTCCATGCGCAGGCTCAGGGTCTCGATCCCCAGCAGGGTCAGGAAGGCGTTCATCGGCGCCTGGGTCATTCCCAGGTCGCGCAGCCCGATGGCGATGCCGTGGAAGGTGTAGGCCAGCGGTCCGAAGGTCTCATGGAACTTCAGCCCGTGATAGGCGGGCTCCGGCTCGCTCAGCGACGGATACCTGTCCGACGCCGACCAGTCGAAGGTCCCCGAATCCACGATCACGCCGCCCATGGCCTGACCCGAGCCGGACAGGTACTTGGTGGTCGAATGCACCACCAGCGTCGCCCCCATCGCGATCGGGTTGCACAGGTAGGGCGTGGCCGAGGTGTTGTCGACGATCAGCGGCAGCCCCTTCTTCTCCGCCACCGCGGCGATCTTGGGCAGGTCGGTGACATAGCCGCCGGGGTTGCAGATCGACTCGCAGAAGATCGCCTTGGTGCGCTTGCCGCAGGCCCTCGCCACCTCGCCCGGCTTGTCGGCGTCGACGAATTTCGCCTTCCAGCCGAACCGCTTGATGGTCTGGGAGAACTGGGTGACCGTGCCGCCGTAGAGCCGGTTGCACACCACGATGTCGTCACCCGGGCTCATCAGCGGGAACAGCGCCATGATCTGCGCGGCATGGCCCGAGCCGGTGCAGATGGCGCCCGCCCCGCCCTCCAGCGTCGCGATCCGCTCCTGCAGCACGGCGACCGTGGGGTTGGTCAGGCGCGAGTAGATGAAGCCCACCTCCTGCAGGTTGAACAGGGCCGCGGCGTGCTCGGCGTCGCGGAACACATAGGCGGTGTTCTGGTAGATCGGCGTCTGCCGGGCGCCCGTGGACGGGTCGGGCCGGGCGCCGGCATGGATCTGCAGCGTGTCGAATCCGTAAGCGCGCGGAGCGGCGTCGGACATGTCGTTTCTCCTCCCTCGGGAACGCGTGAGCGGGGCGGAGCCTAGCCGAAGCGTCGCGGGCGCGCAGCAGGCTCGGCGCCGGTGACGGGACAAAAATTCCAACCATGCCAGAGGCCGTGACAGCCGCCGCCGGGCATAGTGGGATCGACGCAATCGCAGATCGTGAGGACACATGGGCTACAGTCGGATCGGGCGCGCCGTGGGGGCGGCGCTGGCCTTGAGCATCGCGCCCCTCGCCGCCCAGGCGGTGATCGTGGAGGACACGGCCGAGGACGGGTTGATCGGCGACGCCGGCTCCACCTTCGCAACGGCGATGTTCGCCGGCGGGACCGAGGTCACCGGCATCTCCGGCTTCCTGGGGGAGGGCGGCAACGACCTCTTCCGCTTCGATTTCCTCGTGCCGGTGCTGTTCCAGGTCACCGACCTGCTGCCCGACGTGAAGGGCAACTTCGACTACGACGTGATCGACATGGGCTTCGGCCCCGAATCCGCGCCGATCGACTACTGCTTCGACTGCTTCATCGACCACAGCGGTGTCGGCGGCGATCCCTTCGGCGTGTTGTCGCTCGCGCCGGGGACCTACTACCTCGGCATCGCCGACATCGACGAATTCCCCGAGAGCCTGGCGATCGGGGCTTATTCGATGAACATAACCATCACCTCGCTGGCCTCCGAAGTGCCGCTTCCCGGCGCGCTGGCGCTGCTGGCCGGGGGCCTGGCGGCGCTGGGCGCCGCGCGGGGCCGGCGCCGGGCCGGCTGAGGCCCCCGGGGGCGCGGGGCGGGCGTGGGGCCCGCCCCGATCCGGGCTGGACGCGGGATCGCCTCCCGGGCGTTATGGGCGCCAACCATAACGAACCAGGGGGAGGAGACCGCCATGCAGGACGTCTGGCTGGAAGTGGCGCTGAACGGATCGGGCGGGAAGGCGGCGCAGCCGCTCGCCCCGGTGACCGTTCAGGCGGTGATCGACGAGGCGATGGCCTGCCTGGGCGAAGGCGCCTCGATCCTGCACTATCACGCCTATGACGACGCCGGCCGGCACGACGCGCGCAACCTCGATTTCCACCGCGCGGTGCTGGAGGGGGTCCGGGCGCGCACCCAGGCCGTGATCTATCCCACCACCGCCATGCGCCGCCTCGGCCAGCCGCCGATGCCGCCGGAGGAGCGGTTCCGGATCGAACGCGCGCTGGTCGCGGAGGGGTTGCTCGACGTGTTCGTGCTCGACCCCGGATCCTGCAATTTCTCGCGCGAGGGCGAGGCGGAGGCCGGCTTCGTCTATCTCAACCCGGCGGAGGAGACGGTGGCGGGCTTCGCCCTGGCGCGGGAGACGGGGCTGGTTCCGGCGCTGGCGATCTACGAGCCCGGCTTCGCCCGCGCCGCCCAGGCCATCGCCGCGCAGACCGGGGTCGCGGCGGGGCACGCGCTGCACCGGGTGATGTTCTCCGACCGCTACCTGTGGGGCGTGCCGCCCAGCGCGGCCGGGGTGGCGGCGATGGCCGAGGCGATGCGGCTGATCGGGGTCGGGCGCTGGATGATGGCCGGCATCGACTTCGACATGTTCGGCCCGATGCGCGCGGCGCTGGAGCTCGGGGCCGATGTGCGGGTCGGGCTGGAGGACGCGCCGCGCGGCGCGGAGGCGGGCAACGCAGCCCAGGTCGCCCGGGCCCGGGCGGAGATCGCCGCCTCCGGCCGCGGCCTCGCCGGTCCCGAGGCGGTGCGGCGCGAGATCGACGCGCGCAGGGCCGGCCCCGCATCGGGGTGACGCTGGGGGCGGGCCGCGCCCCCGCCTTCGTCCGCGCAAGGCGCGGGAGGGGGGGCGACGGCCGCCGGCGACTGCGCGGCGGTTTCGGCGGGCGCGTGTTTCGCGGAGGCCCGGCGCGTCGCCTTCGGCCGCCATCGCGGGCGGCTGCGCCATCGGCGCGACGTCGCATGACCTAAGATCAAGGCGCCGCGGGCGGAGGTCTCGGACGGGGCGGCGACGGAGGCCGGCGCCGTTCCAGCCCGCCGCCCCCGCGGGGCATCCTCGGCCAGAACGGCGTTCCTGCCCGCGGTCGGATCCCGCGGATGAACGGCCCGTGGGCGATGCGGACCGCCCGGGGCCGCCTTCGCCCGCAATCCGTCGCGCGCCCGGGCCATGACGCGCCGATGGCGCGCGGGCCTGACGGCGAATGGACGACGCCGGCGCCCGGGCTGCCGGCGCGGTGCGGTCGAGCGGTCGGGCCCGCGGGCCGGAGGCGGACGGCTGCGCGTTCGAGGGCGGCGGGGCGGTTCCCGGTTTGCGATGATCGCGGATGCGAAGCCGCGGAACCCTCCGTTTCCGCGGGGGAGCCGCGCGATCCGATCGCGCCGGCGACGGACCCGATGGGCGACGCGAAACGGGGCCCGCGAAAGCGCCCCGGCGGGGTTTCGCCCCGTCGCCATGGGCGGCCGCGGCGCCGTGGACCGGGTTGACGCCGCGGTCGCGCTCCGGAACCCGGAGGGGGGGCAGGTCGGCGACGAAACCGATCCCCGACCGTCGCGCCGCCGGAACCGGCCGCGAGCCGCTTCCCGTCGCCGGTCGCCCGGGCTGCGCGGCCCGACGCGCCTGGCGCGCACGTCGCGCTCCGTCGCTCGCCCGCCGGGCGGCATCCCCCCGCCGCCCCGGGGGCAAGCGTCGCCCCCGGCGGAGGTCGGCCCGGCATCGTCGCGCGTCTCCATCGGGTCGCGCGGCGGCTTGCGTCGCGCTTCGGACCGCAGCAGCCCCCGGTCTCCGGTCTCCGGTCTCCGGTCTCCGGTCTCCGGTCTCCGGTCTCCGGTCTCCGGTCTCCGGTCTCCGGTCTCCGGTCTCCGGTCTCCGGTCTTCGGGCAACTGTCGCCCGTCCCCGGTCGCATCGGTCCTCGGCCACCGACCGAAGGCCACGGGCCGCGTCGCGCAGGTCGCTCTCGGTCCGCGGACCGACGTCCGGGCGGCGCGGTCGCGGCGCAGGCCCCCTCCGCCGGTGTCGTCGCTTTCCGCGAGGCGACGCCGGCCGGGGCGGTCCGCGACGCGAAGCCTGCCGCGCGTCGACCGCAAGCCGTTCGGTCACGCAACCCGATCGCGACGCCCGCGGTCGCCTATCACCGAACCCGCCGCCCGCCGCGAGTTCCCCTCGCCCGATCTCCTGTCGCCCGATCTCCTCTCGACGCGACCTTCGCTCGCCGCGACCGCCCCGCTTTCCCTCCGCCGACGCGTCGACCGCTGCGCCTGGGCGCCCGGCGCCAGGCCCCTGCGCGCCCCGGAGCCGCGTCGGCGCCGGGCGGGGCGATCAGAACGTGACCGCCAGCCGGACGCCGCCCCAATGGCGCCCGCCGACCGTGATCGGCGCGGAGAGGTCCTTCATCAGAACGAACTCGCCCCCGCCCATGTCCCTCCGGTAAGTCTGCAGCAGGAACGGCGCCGTCGACCGTCCCGCCTTCAGCCCCACCCGGTCGTTGAAAATCCTGCGGTTCCGGCAGTTGGCCGCGTTCCATACCGGGTCCCGTCCCTGCGGCTGCGAGAACTTGCGGTTATGCACCGGCAGGTAGCCGTTCCGGTCCGCTGCGGCGCAGAACACGATGCGCGGATCCTTGGCCGCCGCCGGTTCCAGCAAGCCGGGCAGCACCTTTTCGCAGAAGGTCGTGAACGGGGCCATGACCTGCGGCGGATCGGTGCCGTCCAGCGGCGTGTAGCGCTGGTCGAACAGCCGTCCCGCGTCGATCTCCCCCCGGGCGAGCCCCGCCTCGAACGCGGCCGAGACGTCGGCGGCCACCTGGCGCGCCAGCGCGATGAAGCCGGCGTCGGCCATGTCGCCGCCCAGGCTCGCCGCCGCCTGGATCATGCCTTCCGACAGGTCGACCAGCCCGTCGATGCGCGCGCGCGATTCGCTCACCCCCTCCACCGAGCCCTGCACCGCCCAGCGCATCCGGTCCATCGCCCCGTCGAAGATCGCGCCGCCCTGTTCGATGGCGCCGGCATGCTCCGCGATGTCGCCCCCCTGCGCGCGGATGCCGGCCAGCGCCTGCGTGGCGCGCGCGAGCGTGTCGCCCGCCCGCTCCGCATCCGCCAGCACTTCCGCCGCCTTGCCGGAGGCCTGCCCGGCCGCGTCGCGCAGGTCCGTCGCCCAGCCGTCCAGCGTGCGGATCCGCTCCCCCACCTTGTCGGCCGCGGTCTTGGTGCGTTGCGAGAGGTCGTTGACCGCGTCCGCCACCACCGCGAAGCCGCGCCCGGCCGCGCCGGCGCGCGCCGCCTCGATCGAGGCGTTGATGGCGAGGATGTTCACCTGCATGGCGATCTGGCCGATATCGGCGTTGCTTTCCGACACGCCCTTCACCGTGTCCTCCAGCGCCTCGATCCGCGATTCGAGCGAACTGGCCCAGTCCGCCAGATCCCGGATCCGGGCCGAGGCGGAGGCGAGCGCCCGGGTCGATTCCTCCGCCAGCGAGGCGCCCTGGTCGGTCGCGGCCCCGATGGCGCGGGCGCTGTCGGAGACCGCGGCGTTGGCCTGCGCGACTTCGGCCGCGCCGGCGCGCAGGTCGGAGAGCAGGTCGCCCAGCGCGCCCGAATCCTTGTCCACCTGTTCGAGAAAGCCCGCGAGATCCACGATCTCCCGCCCAAGACGCAGGGCCGAGTCCGACAGACCCGTCGCCGCCCCGCCCGCCGGGGCCGCGTCCGGTCCGCCCCGGTCCGCGCCTGCGCCCGTCGCCGCGTCCGCCCCTGCGGCGCTGGCGTCGGGCGTCGGCGCGGGGATGACGACAGCGGTGACTGCGGACATGCGGAACCCTCCCTCGAACCTGCGGGCGCGAAGACTCGGCGCCTCCGTATCGACGGCGGTTGTCGCAAAGCGCGATTAACCCGAAGTTGATGGCCGGACGACGTTTCCGAGCGCACCTTCGGACACGAGTTTTTTCGCGCGCCTTCGGACACGACGTTTCCACGCGCGTCTTCGGACAAGACGTTTCCGCGCGGGCCCTCAGCCGAGACGGGAGGAGATGACGCCGGTGTTGATCCCGCCCATCCGCAGCTCGCCGAACAGGCGCTGATACTCCATCTTGGGGCAGAGATTGGTCACCACCTCCACCCCTTTCGCCTGCGCCCGCTCCGCCGCCGCGCCGTCATGCACGCCGATCTGCATCCAGATCGTCTTCAGTCCGCGGTCCAGAAGGTGTTCCAGCGCCTCGTCCACCACCGCGCCCGCCTCTTCCGAGCGGCGGAAGATGTCGACCATGTCGACGGGGCCGAGGCTCGCGGGGATGTCGGCGAGGCTCGCCCGCACCTCCTGCCCCCACAGCCGCTTGCCCGCCTGCACCGGGTTGACGGGAATCACCCGGTAGCCCTTGAGCGTCAGGTAGCGGCCCACATAGTTGGACGGCCGCACCGGGTTGGGAGAGACCCCGACCATGGCGATGACGCGCGTGGCGCGCAGGATGCGGCGCAGCCCGTCGGGGCCGGGGGACAGCGTGGGGAGGGGGGCGGCGTCGGTCATGGCGCGAATCCTAGGCCCGGACCCGGCCGCTGGAAAGAGCCCGCAGGCGCCGCGCGTCGTCGCCGGGCCGAAAAAAAAGCCCGCGCCGAAGCGCGGGCTGAAAGTTTGAACGAGGGACAATGAGTTGATGAAACCAGGGCGAACCCGACCTCATCGGCTCATCCGAATATATGGGGCGGATTTCGTCGGATGCAAAGCCCTCGCGAAATCTTGCGGTTTGTTACAGCGGGCGCGCCCGCGTCGACCGGGCCGCGTATAACGCCACCGCGGCGGCGTTGGAGACGTTGAGCGAGGCGAACTCCGCCGCCGACGGGATCCGGGCGATGCGGTCGCACAGGCCCCGGGTCTTGTCGCGCAGGCCGGGCCCCTCCGCCCCCATGACCAGCGCCAGCGGCCGGTCGGGCAGGGCCTGGGCCGCCTCGGCGAGATCCGCGTCCCCCAGTCCGTCGAGCCCGATGCAGGCGTAGCCCAGCGTCTTGAGCGTCTCCATCGCCGCGCCCAGGTTCTTCACCCGCAGATAGGGCTGCCGCTCCAGCGCGCCGGAGGCGGTCTTGGCCAGCGCCCCGGTCTCGGGGGCGGAGTGGCGCAGGGGCGCGATCACCGCGCGCGCCCCGAACACCTCGGCCGAGCGCAGGATGGCGCCCACGTTATGCGGGTCCGTCACCCGGTCGAGCAGCACCACGAGGTCCGAGCCGCCCTGCGGCGCGCACACCTCCTCCAGCGGCCCCCAGTCCAGCGGCGCGACTTCCAGCGCCGCGCCCTGGTGCACCGACTGCGGGTCGAGCGGGGCGGGGAAGCGGCGCGGGTCGGCGATCTCGGGCTCCAGCCCGCCGGCCTCGATCGCCTCTTCGCCCAGCCTCTGGCGGGCGTTGAGGGTCAGGATCAGGCGCAGGCGGGTGCGGGCTGGGTTGAGCAGGGCGTCGCGGACCGCGTGCAGCCCGAACAGCCAGACCGGCGCCGGCCCCTCGCGGCGGGCGCGTTCCTTCTCGACCACCCAGTCGGGCTTGCGGGCCATGGCGTGACGCTCCTGATGCATTCCGGTTCCGCAGACCACGTCCCGGGCCCGGGCGCAAGCCGGGGGGCGACCTGAAGGGCGAACCGGGGCGGGCCCGCGGGGCGAGGCGCGGGCCGGATCGGAGGCCGGGCCGCCCTGCGACGCGGGGTCCGCCGCCCCGCCGTCACGAAACCGCGTCGAGGCGGGTTGACCTCCCCCGCGCGCCGCCTTACACCCCGCGTCGCGCCCTGTGGAGGGGTGGCAGAGCGGTCAAATGCAACGGACTGTAAATCCGTCGGGGAAACCCTACGCTGGTTCGAATCCAGCCCCCTCCACCACGCAGCCCTTCTCAAAACCGCCGATCCTGCTTCGACCGGGAAGTCTCCGACATTTCCGTGGGTTAGCCGCGCTTCGCGCCGCCAAGACCTCACGAGAGCACCGAAATCGGAGCGAAAACGCCCCTCGAAGGGGCGTTTGCTCTGCGGCCGAGTTTAAGGTGAGGTCTTGAGGTCGACGTCGCGCCAGGCGACCGGTCAGAGCCGGCGAGGCTCGAAGCCCAGGACGCGGCGTTGCTCGCTCCAATTGAGCGGGAGGTCCGGCAGGCGCCGCAGCGCCCCGGCGGTCAGCGTCTCCGGCTGCCCGCCATTCAGGATCGCCTCCGCGATGTCCGGCGCCAGGAAGGCCAGCGGCAGGATGCGGCTGACCGATCCCTTCCGCCCGCCCTCGCGACGCTCGATCTCGCCGACGGACACGGCCGCGCCCGCGAGCAGTTCGCCCGACCATCGCCGCGCATCGGCGACCATCGCGATCAGCTCCGCATCCGGCTTCCGCTCGCGTCGGTCGAGCCCGATCACGATGGGCTTCGCGCGACCGGTCTGGCGGGTCTGCAGCGGCGCCTCGATGCGTATTGATTCGCGCCGCGCGTCACGATCGGACTCATCGACGAGGGTCGTCAGCCTGATCGTGATCGCCAGCACCTCACGGCCCAGATCGATGCGCTCGACAAGGTCGATCAGCGGCGCGAGACGATCGTCCGGCTCCCCCGCGAGGGTCGTCGCACGCTTCAGCGCTTCGGCGATGCCTGTTGGCGGCACGCCAGCCTGATGCAGATCCGCGGCAAGCCGATCCGCATCGCCGAGATGCTCCTTGAGGGTGCGCAAGACGAAGCGCTCCAGCTCCTCCGCCGGCATCCGCATCACCGGCGCGTCGCCATCCGGCCGGGAGGCGTAGTACCAATAGCGCTTGCGCACGACGCCGTGCCCGGCCCTCACTGAGCGCGACGCATGCGTCGGCTTCATCGGGCGGCCCTGCGCATCGAACAGCAACCCGTCGAGCGGCCGCGCCGACGAGCGAGGCGCGCCGGACCGCTTGCCCCCGCCGTTGTCGTCCAGCGCTCGCTGCACCGCGTCCCAGGTCGCGCGATCCAGGATCGCCTCGTGCATCCCCGGATGCCGCTCGTCCTTGTGCCGCGTCTCGCCGATGTAGACCGGGTTGCGCAGGAGTTCGTAGAGCGCCCCGCGCGAGATGGACTTGCAGCCCGAGCCGTTCGCCCGTCGCTTGCTGATCACGCCGTCGGCGTCCAGCTCCGCCTTCAGCGCCCGGACGCAGCCGAGATCCAGGTAGCGGCGGAAGATCATCCGCACCGTCTCCGCCTCGGCCTCGTTCACCACCAACGCCCGGTCCTTCACGTCGTAGCCAAGCGGCGGCAGCCCGCCCATCCACATGCCCTTGCGCTTGGAGGCCGCGATCTTGTCCCGGATCCGCTCCGCCGTGACCTCCCGCTCGAACTGCGCGAAGGACAAGAGCACGTTCAGCGTCAGCCGCC
>JAYZWL010000080.1:0-17126 GCA_036154955.1 Pseudomonadota bacterium
GCCCCTCCCCCCCGCGCCCCTATGCACCCGCACCGCAACCCAACGGAGCGCCCATGCCGTCCATGCCCGCCTGCGAAATCGTCGCCCCGGACGCCGATCCCTCGATCCTGCTGCTCTGCGACCACGCCGCCAACGCCGTGCCGACCGAGATCAACGGCGGCGACCTCGGCCTGCCGCCCGAGGACATGGCGCGCCACATCGCCTACGACGTCGGGGCCCGCGCCGTGACCCTGGGCCTGGCGGAGCGGCTGGGCTGCCCGGCGGTGCTCTCCACCTTCTCCCGCCTGGTCATCGACCCCAACCGGGGCGAGGACGACCCGACCCTGGTGATGCGCCTCAACGACGGCTCGGTGATCCCCGCCAACCGGCATGTGGACGCCGCCGAGACCGCCCGCCGGCTCGACGCCTGGCACAGGCCCTATCACGCCGCGATCCGCGCGCGGATCGACCGGGCCCTGGCGATGGGCGTGCGGCCGGCGCTGATCTCCATGCACTCCTTCACCCGCCAGTTCCGCGGCCGCCCGCCCCGGCCCTGGCATGTCAGCGTGCTGTGGGACCGGGACGACCGCCTGCCCGCCCCCCTGCTCGCCCGCCTGCGGGAGGAGCCGGATCTCGTGGTCGGCGACAACGAGCCCTATGTGGGCGCGCTCGAAGGCGACACCATGTTCGAGCACGGCACCTCCCGCGGCCTGGTCCACGCGCTGATCGAGATCCGCAACGACCTGATCGAGACCCCCGAAGGCCAGGCCGCCTGGGCCGAACGTCTCGCCCCGATCCTGCGCGACGCACTGGACCGGGCCGGCGCGGGCGCCTAGATCGGGAGGGACCGCGCGCAAACCCGCGCGGCGAAGGAGGACGCAATGGACGACGCCACCCGCACCGAGCTCGAAGCCGCGCGCGAACAGCTCGAAGCCGCCGCCTTCCGTCGCCTGCTGGCGCATCTGGACGAACGCTCCGACGTGCAGAACATCGACCTGATGAACCTCGCCGGCTTCTGCCGCAACTGCCTGAGCCGCTGGTATCAGGAGGCCGCGAACGCCGAGGGCATCCCGCTGGGCAAGGAGGACGCCCGCGCCATCGTCTACGGCATGCCCTACGAGGACTGGCGCGCCAAACACCAGACCGAGGCCGGCGCCGACCAGCAGGCCGCCTTCGAGAAGAACCGCCCCAAGGACCACTGACCCTCCGCGCGCCCCCGGCCGAGGCGGGCGCGCCGGAAGCGCGGCCCTGCGGGGGGCTGGGTCGGCCCGCCGTCCCGCTCCCCTCTCCCCGACCGGGGAGAGGGACAGGGTGAGGGGCGCCCGAAGGCCGCCCGCGGCCGGAGACAGGAGGAACGCCCCGGCACGGGGCGCCGCTCGCCTCGCCACCCGCCTCCCCTCCCCTGATCCGCCCCCGACCCCGCCCCGCTTGAACCCGCCGCCCCCGCGCGCTATGCGCGGGGCCGACCCCGCGGGGTCGCGCCGGCGCCTTCCGCCTCGCCCGCCCCCGCTCCCGACGCCCCGGCCCGCAGCGCCCGAACCCGAGAGCCCGCCCATGTCCGCCCCCAAGAAAGTCGTCCTGGCCTATTCCGGCGGCCTCGACACCTCGATCATCCTCAAATGGCTGCAGGTGGAATACGGCTGCGAGGTGGTGACCTTCACCGCCGATCTCGGCCAGGGGGAGGAGCTGGAGCCGGCGCGCAAGAAGGCCGAGCTGCTGGGCATCAAGCCCGAGAACATCTTCATCGAGGACGTGCGCGAGGAATTCGTGCGCGATTTCGTGTTCCCGATGTTCCGCGCCAACGCGGTCTATGAGGGGCTCTACCTGCTCGGCACCTCCATCGCCCGGCCCCTGATCTCCAAGCGCCTGGTGGAGATCGCCGCCATGACCGGCGCCGACGCCGTCGCCCACGGGGCCACCGGCAAGGGCAACGACCAGGTGCGGTTCGAGCTGTCGGCCTACGCGCTCAACCCCGACATCAAGGTCATCGCGCCCTGGCGGCTGTGGAACCTGACCTCGCGCACCACGCTGATCCAGTGGGCCGAGCAGAACCAGGTGCCGGTCCCCAAGGACAAGCGCGGCGAGGCCCCGTTCTCGGTCGACGCCAACCTCCTGCACACCTCCTCCGAGGGCAAGGTGCTGGAGGATCCGGCCGTCGACGCGCCCGACTACGTCTACCAGCGCACCGTGAACCCCGAGGACGCGCCCGACGCGCCCGAGTTCATCGAGGTGACCTTCGACAAGGGCGACGCCGTGGCGATCAACGGCGAGGCGATGTCGCCCGCCACGATCCTCACCCAGCTCAACGAATACGGCCGCAAGCACGGCGTCGGCCGGCTGGACCTGGTGGAAGGCCGCTTCGTGGGCATGAAGTCCCGCGGCATCTACGAGACGCCGGGCGGCACGATCCTGCTGGCCGCCCATCGCGGCATCGAGCAGATCACGCTCGACCGCGGCGCCGGCCACCTGAAGGACGAGCTGATGCCCCGCTACGCGGAGCTGATCTACAACGGCTTCTGGTTCTCGCCCGAGCGCGAGATGCTGCAGGCCGCCATCGACCTCTCCCAGACCCATGTCTGCGGCACGGTGCGGCTGAAGCTCTACAAGGGCTCGGTCTCGGTGGTCGGCCGCTGGTCGGACCGCTCGCTCTATTCCGAGGCGCATGTGACCTTCGAGGACGACGCCGGCGCCTACGACCAGAAGGACGCCCAGGGCTTCATCCAGCTCAACGCCCTGCGCCTGAAGCTGCTGGCGTCGCGGGAACGCAAGCTGAAGGGCTGAGGCCCCGTTCCCAGAGGCCCCGGGTCAAGCCCGGGGCGCGCCCGCCCCCGGCGGATCGAGCATGAGAGGGGCGCCCCGGTCTTGACCCGGGGCCTCCCGGCGCCCGGCCGGGCCGTCTCCCCGCCCTACGAGGGCGCCAGAGCCGGCAGCCCCAGCGCGACAACCTCCGCCTCCGGCCAGTCCGGCCCCGCCAGCCAGTCGAGGAACCGCCGGCCGAAGCCCGCCGCCCGGGTCTCGTAACGCCCCGGCATGGCCGAGGCGCGGAACCACCACACCGCCTTCAGCGGCGCCCCCGCAAAGAAGCCCGGATAGACATAGGCGCAGCCCAGATAGGCGTCGGTCGCGGGATCGGCGATCACCCAGGCGAAGCTGCGCCGGGCGAGGAATTCCCGCCGATGCCAGCACAGGTCGAGAAGGTTCGCGTCCCGCGTGATCCCCGCGGGCCAGGGGTCGGCCGGGTCGCCGAACAGGCCCTGCAACGCGCCCTCCGTCTCCCGCAGCGCCGCCAGATCCTCGTCCAGATCCTCCGGCCCCAGCCCGCGCATGAGGAAGGGGCCGAGACGCGCCCGCGCCGGGATCGCCCGGTCGGCGAAAAGCGGATGCGGGTCCATGCCCGCCCGCTCCGCCCCGCCCTCAGCCCGCCTGCGGCGGCGGCGCCTTGGCCTCGCGCTTGAACGGATTGTCCTCCGGCACCTCGTAATCCAGCGCCATCTCCCCCTTCGCATAGGCGTCGGCCATGTAGCGGAAGGCGTTGACCGTCATCCGCATCAGGTGGTCGCCGGCCTTGAAGGGCGGATACTTCTCCAGCGTCTCGGGCGTGCGGAACTTCTCCAGCGGCTGCACCACCTCGTGGTAGTTCAGTCCGAAGAACAGCGGGCAGGAGAACCGCTCCCGCCCGATATTCACCACCCGGTGCTGGGTGGACTTGAAGCGCCCGCCCGACCAGGCCTCGAAGATGTCGCCGATATTGACCACGAAGCAGCCGGGGATCGGCGGCGCCTCGATCCACACGTCCTCGGCGTTCATCACCTGCAGCCCGGCCGAGCCGGTGAGCAGGATGGTGAAGCACTCGAAATCCGAATGCGAGGCGATGCCCACCACGTCCTTGGTCGCCGGCATGTCGTTGGGCACGTAGCGCAAAAGGCGAAGCTGCGAGGTCGGGCAGGTGACCTTGGCGCGCAGCTCCTCCGGGTCCACGCCCAGCTCCAGCGCCAGGCAGTCCATCATCTTCAGCCCCAGCGCGAAGACCGCGTCGTAATAGGCCGACACCGTGTCCCGCCACCCCGGAATGTCGGGCCAGACGTTCGGCCCGGTCATCCGCCAGCCCGCGACGTGGTCGGGATGGTCGTCCGGCGCCTCGAAACTCATGTCCCAGGCTTCGTTGAAGTTGATCTTCTTGGGGAAATCCGAGCCGTTCTCCTCGAACGGCACATAGCCGCGGTGATGGGTGGTGAAGCCCGACCACCAGCGCATCTTGTAGGCCCGGCTCCGGCCGTGGAAGTCCTTCGAGGCCGCCAGCACCGCGTCCACCAGCGCCTGCGGCACCCCGTGATTGGCCACGTAGAAGAAGCCCGACGTCCGCGCCGCCTCGCCCAGCGCCGCCGCGACCTTCGCCACCGCCTCCGGGTCGCCGGAATGCAGGGGGCCGAGGTCCACCACCGGCAGGGCCGCGTCGTCGATGGTCAGGGCGCGCTGGTCGGGGGCCGCGCCCTCGGGCGTGGCGGAGAGCGCGGGGGCGTCGGGCGAACCGTCATGCATGGGCGGGGCTCCTGATCTCGAATCCCTGTCTCGAATCCTCGTCTTGATTCGGCGGAAGTCTGCCATCAAGGCGCCGTTTTGACCATTTTACCACATCCGCTCATTCCTTGGGCATTTCTCCGCCCGCCTCCGCCCTTATCGCAGGCGCCCCGGTGCGGACGCCCCCTGCCGCCGGTTGGCGGGGTCGTTGGCATGGCAACTGCATGACAGGGGCCGGAACGCCGGGACGCCGAACGCCCGGCCCGAACATCAGGGGTCGCAGCCCCGCCCGACAGGAGAGCCCGCCGATGACCGCCCGCCGTCCCGACGCCGCCGCTTCCGCCGCCCTCTCCGGCCTCAGCCGCCGAACCTTCCTGCGCAACACCGCCGCCACGGCCGGCGCCGTCGCCGCGGCCTCCGCCCTCGGCGCGCCCGCCATCGCCCAGGCGCGCAGCCTCAAGATCGGCTCCTACGGCGGCTATTTCGAGAACTCGTTCAAGGAGTTCGTCTATCCCGAATTCACCGCCGCCACCGGGATCGAGATCGAAAGCGTCACCCAGCCCAACTCCTCCGACTGGCTGGTGACCATGCAGAACGCGGCCGCCTCGGGCGCCGTCCCCGCGGACCTGTCGCTCTACGCCCGCGACACCATGATCCGCGCCTCCCGCATCGGCGGGCTGCTGGCGCCGATGGACCTCAAGGCCATGCCGAAGGCGGAGGGGCTGGAGTCGAAGTTCCTGTTCACCACCGATTCCGGCCTGCTCGGCGTCGGCGCCATGGCCTGGTTCGTGTCGATGGTGGTCAACCCCAACGTGGTGGAGACGCCGGCCTCCTGGGCGGAGTTCTGGGACGTCTCCAAATACGAGTCCTCGCTGGGGCTCAACAAGCTCTACAACTCCTACCTGCTCGACATCGCCGCGGCGACCTTCTTCGACGGCGCCGCCACCATGGCCACCCGCGAGGGCATCATGGCCTGCATGGCCAAGGTCGCCGAACTCAAGCCCTGCGTCGGGCTCTGGTGGTCGGCCGAAAGCCAGATGGAGCAGGCGATGAAGAACGAGGACGTCATCGGCGGCACCTATTACCACGACGTCGCCGGGCTGATGGCGGCGGAGGGCTTCCCCATCGCCTCGATCTTTCCCAAGGAGGGGAACCCGCAGGACTACGGCTCCTGGTGCCTGACCGAAGGCTCCGAGAAGGCGGCGGAGGCGGCGGAGTTCATCGACTTCGCGTCCCTCCCCTCCACCCAGGCGCTGATGTCCCGCAAGATCGGCACCGCGCCGCTGCTGCCCCAGTCGGGCACCGACCTGACCGACGAGGAATTCGCCGCCGTCTCCGGCACGCCGGCCATCACGCCCGCCTACGAGGCCTATCTGGACGAGGCCGAGTTCATCAAGGAGGCGTGGGAGAAGATGCTGGCCGCGTAAGGGGGGCGCGGCCATGGCCGACCTGCGCGTCGCGGGCGTGACCAAGTCCTTCGGCTCGGGCGCCCCGGCGGTGGAGCGCGTGGACCTGCGCTTCGCCGACGGGGAGCTGACCGCCCTGCTGGGCCCCTCGGGCTGCGGCAAGACCACGTTGCTGCGCATGATCGCGGGGCTGGAGGCGCCCACCTCCGGGCGGATCGAGCTGGGCGGGGCGGACATCACCGCCCTGCCCGCCCACAAGCGCAAGTTCGGCATGGTGTTCCAGAACTTCGCGCTGTTCCCGCATCTGTCGGTGGCCGAGAACGTGGCCTACGCGCTCGCCATCGACGGGGTGGCGAAACCCGCGCGGCTGGCCCGGGCGGAGGCGCTGCTCGACCTCGTGCGCCTGCCCGGCTACGGCCCCCGGCGCATCGGCGAGCTGTCCGGCGGCCAGCGCCAGCGCGTCGCCATCGCGCGCGCCCTGGCGCAGGAGCCCGACGTGTTCCTGCTGGACGAGCCGATGTCGGCGCTCGACGCCCAGTTGCGCGAGGAGATGCAGGTGGAGCTGCGCCTGCTCCAGCAGAAGCTGGGCATCACCACCATCGTCGTCACCCATGACCAGCGGGAGGCGATGACCATGGCCGACCGCATCGTGGTGATGTCGAAGGGCCGGGCGGAGCAGGTCGGCCCCCCGCAGGAAGTCTACCGCCACCCCGCCAATCCCTTCGTCGCCGGCTTCATCGGCAAGGCCAACATGCTGCCCGCCCGCGCCTCGGGCGGGGCGGCGGAGCTTGAGGGCGGCGTGGCGCTGACCCTCGACCCGCCCGCGCCGTTCCGCGACGGGGCGGCGCTGGTGGTGGCCTGCCGGCCGGAATGGATGCGGCTGGCCTCGGAGCCGGGGCCGAACCGCCTGCCCGCCTCCGTCGCCTTCGTGCGCGACATCGGCCAGGTGCGGGAGATCCACGCCGAGGTCGGCGGGCGGGTGCTGGTCTGCGAACTGCCCTTCTCCGCCCCGCAGCGGCCGCGGCTGGGCGAGACGCTGTGGCTCGAATTCCCGCCCGAAATGCTGCGCGCCTTCCCGGCCGAGGGCCGGGCCGAGGCGGCGTGACCCCCGCCGCGCCCGTCCCTCCCGCGGCGCCCGCCTCGCCCGCCTCGCGCCGGGCCGACGGCGCGGCCGCCGGGACCGGCGACGGCCCCGCCCGCGTCCCCGGCGCAGCCCCGCGCGGGCGCCCGGGCGCAGGCGGCGCCACGGCCGGCGCGCGGCCCGTCTCCGCCCGCGGCCCGCTGGGCGGCCTGCGCTTCGCCCACCTCCAGGCGCTGCTGGCGCTGGCGGTGGCCTTCCTCTGCCTCGCCCCCTTCGCGCTGGTCTTCGCCATCTCGATGGGCGAGGTGCAGCCGGGCGCCGCCTGGGCCTGGGGGCTGTCGGGGGGCAACTACACCCGGTTCCTGGTCGGGCTCGACTGGCCGGACTCCACCTCCTTCGTCTATGTGCGGAAACTGGGCTGGAGCCTCGCCTACGCCGCCATGGGCGCGCTGGTGGCGGTGGCCTTCGCCTTCCCCTTCGCCTGGCTGATCACCCGGCGGACGCGCCGGACGCAGACCGTGTGGCTGGTGTTCCTGCTGTCCTCGCTGTCGCTCTCCGAGGTCTTCGTGGTGATGGGCTGGGACGTGCTTCTGTCCAACCGCTCCGGCCTGCCGATGGTGTTCCGCGAAACCGGGCTGACCGCGTGGCTGCAGGCGACGGGCGGGTTCGACGCCCTGCGCGACATCGGGCTCGCCACCCCGCGCAACGTGCGCTTCAAGCCCTCGGTCTTCGCCACCGTGCTGACCATGTCCTATCTGGTCTTCCCCTACGCGGTGATCCTGCTCTACCCCGCCCTCTCGCGGCTGGACCCGGCGATGATGGAGGCGGCGCGCACCATGGGGGCCCGGCCCCTGACCGTGATCCGCACCGTGGTCCTGCCCGCCTGCCGCCTGCCGATCCTGGGCGCGATGCTGCTGCTCTTCGTCTACCTGCTGGGGGCCTATGTGGCGGTCACGGTCTTCGCCGACCCGTCCCGGCAGACGCTGACCATCACCATCTACGAATCGGTGCGCGGCGCCACGCTCAACGCGCCCTTCGGGGCGGCGCAGGCCATGGTGCTGCTGGTCACCGCCGCCGCCTTCCTTGGCGCGAGCCTGCGGCTGGCGCGGCTGGCGGAGCGCCGGGCGTGATCCCGGTCCTCCGCCCCCGCGCCCGCCTGCGCCTCACCCCCGGCGGGGTCGCCGGCTGGCTTTACCTCGTCTGGTGCGCGGTCTTCGTCGCCGCCCCGATCCTTGTGGTCTGCGCCTCGGCGCTGAACGGCGGGCGGTCCATGCTGTTCCCGCCCGAGGACCCGACGCTCGACCGTTTCGTCGAGTTCTTCGTGACCGACGAGGTCTGGACCCGCGCCCTGCGCCTGTCGGCGATCATCGCCGTCAGCTCCGCCGCGCTCGCCACCGCGCTGGCCTGGCCCGTCGCCTACGGGCTGTGGCGCGGCGAGACGCGGCTCGGCCGGGCGCTGGGGGCGGGGCTCGCCATGCCCTTCGCGCTGCCGCCCATCGTCTTCGGGGTGGGGCTGGGCTTCCTGTGGGTTTTCGTCGGGCTGATCGGCACGGTGGAGGCGGCGATCCTCTCCCACGCCGCCCTGCATGCGGCGCTGCCGCTGGCCACCATCTCCATCGGGCTGCGCGCCATCGACCGGGCGCATCTGGACGCCGCCGCCACCATGGGCGCGACCGAGCGGACCGCCTTCCGCACCATCGTCCTGCCCCAGACGATCCCCTACACCGCCTCCGGCTTCTTCTTCGCGCTGGTGCTGAGCTTCAACGAATTCATCGTGACCTTCTTCGTGTCGGCCTCGGCCTATTCCACGGTCACGCTGCAGATCTTCAACAGCCTGCGCAACGGCTTCACCCCCACCATGGCGGTGGGGGCGATCGTGTTCATTCTCACCTCGGTCCTGGTCTTCGGCCTGGTCGCCCGCTTCGGCGACCTGCCCCGCCTGATGGGCGCCGACCCGTCCCGCCGCTGAGCCCGCCCGGAGACGCCCATGGCCCCTGCCCCCCATCCCGACCGCCGCGCCGCCTCCGCCGCCCGGGGGCGCCCGGCATGACCGCCGCCGCATCGGCCGCGGCCGGGCCGCCGCGCCCCGGCGCGATGTCCCCCGGGGGCGCAGGCGGCGGAGGGGCCGCGCCGCCGCCCCGGCTGCTCGACGTGCAGGGCCTGTGGCGGCGGCGCTGGCTACGCGCCGGCGGACGGGAGGACGCGACGACCGAGGTCTGGTGGCTGCAGGCCGGTCCGCTGCATGTCGACCTGCGCCTGCCCGCCGACCTGCCGCGGCGCGCGGCGGCGCGCGACGGCGTGCGGGCGCTGGCCGACCTTCCCGCGCCCGACCTGCGCCGGCTGGCGCGGGCCGAAGGCTTCGCCGGCGTGACCACGGTGGAGCGCGGGGTCTGCACCTGGACCCGCCGGGTCAACTGGCGCGGGCCGCTGGACGGGCCGGATGTGGGCGCGCTGTTCTTCGAGGGCGACGCGCTGATCGAGCGCGGGGTCTTCGCCGACTACGCCGAGCTGTGGGAGCGCGAGGGCCCCGGCGCCCGCCCCCCGCTGCGCGCCGTGCAACTGCGGCGGGCCGACGGGCAGGCCGCGGTGCTGGCCCAGGCCGGCGAGATGTTCATGCTCGGCCGCGGCGCGCCCGCCGCGCTCGCCGCCAACGCGCCGCTGGCCGACCGTCTGGACCGCGCGCTGGCGCAACGCCATCGCGGCGCGCTGCGCCGGCTGTTCGACCAGGAATTCTGCATCGGCCGCGTGACCCCCGCCGGCGGCATCGTCGCCCGGTCCACCAACCCGCTGCGCGTCGGCGCCCGCGCCTTCGACGCCGACGTGTTCGAGGCCGAGACCGTGCGCATCACCGCCCAGGATTTCGAGGGGGAGACGCGGGAGGACGTCTGGCTCCGCGTCCCCGTCGGCGACCCCTGCCCCTAGCGCCTCCCCGTTCCGCGCAAGACCCCGGGCCTGCTCCCGGGCCTCGCGCTTCGCTTTCGCGCCGCGCCCCGGGCTTGACCCGGGGCCTCGCGCGGGTGGGGGGAGGCGGGAGGCCCCGGGTCAGGCCCGGGGCGCGATGCCGTGCCGGGGGGCGGAAACCGCGCGGCCCAAGCGACGTCTCAGCCGCCCCAGCGGGCGAGGTAGTCGTCGCAGATCTCCCGCATCCGGGCCTGGCCGAAGGCGTCGTTATGGCCGCCATGGACCTCGCCCACCTCCAGCTCCCGCAACCGGCGCAGGGTGGCGCGGTATTCGTCGAGATCGCCGGCCAGGATCAGCGGCCCGTCATAGATCGCGTCGCCGGAAAAGAACGTTCCGTCCACCTCGTCCAGCAGCCCGATGCCGCCGTCGGAATGGCCGGGCAGGTGCAGCACCAGGAAGTCGCGGTCGCCCAGCTCCACCCGGTCGCCCTCCTCCAGCAGCATGGTGGCGGGGGCGGGTTTCTCCGCGTAGGCGGCCGGGTCGTAGCCCGCATGGGGCAGCGCGTCGATCAGCACCGGCGGCAGCGGCCGGTAGCCGGAGGCCTTGAACTTCGCCAGCAGCTCCGCCGGGTATCGCTCGGAGAACAGGGTGGCGAGCGCGTCGGGAACCTCCAGCCGAAGGTCCGCCTCCTCCCGCGGGTGGATCAGGCGGGTGTCGAACTCCCACGACCCGGCCATATGGTCGATATGCGCGTGGCTCAGCACATGGATCAGCGGCTTGCCCGGTTCCTTGCGCAGCCCGGCCACGAAGGGCGCGAGCGGCGCGATGCCCATGCCCGAATCGATCAGCATGTCCCGCTCGCTCCCCTCCACCAGGTAGAGGTTGGCGCGCAGCAGCAGGTCCACATGCGGCTCGTCGATCAGCGTGACGCCGGGGGCGACGGGTTTCGCGCGGAACCAGGCGTCGGCCACCGGCAGGGCGGCGGCGATGGCGGCGGCTTCGGCGGAGAGGGCTTGCATGGGGCCTCCGGAGGCGCGGGGGGGGAGCGGGGGGCGGGGGGATCCGTCCCGCCCACCCTGCGCCCCGCCGCGCGCCGGGGCCAGCCCCGCCGCCTGTTCAGCTTCGCCGCACCGAGGCGGTCACGTAGTTCACCGACAGGTCGCGGGCCGAGATCGACCAGCCCCAGGTCAGCGGGTTGAACACGAAGCCCTTGCGGTCCACCGGCTCCAGCCCCGCCCCGCGGATCAGGGCCTGAAGCTCGTCCGGCGTGATGAATTTCTGCCAGTCATGTGTGCCCCTGGGCAGCCAGCGCATGATGTGCTCGGCCCCCACGATGGCCATGGCGAAGCTTTTCGGGTTGCGGTTGAGGGTCGAGCAGACCATCAGTCCGCCCGGCTTCAGCAGACCCGCGCAGGCGCCGAGGAAGGCGGCCGGGTCGGGGACATGCTCCACCACCTCCATGTTCAGCACCACGTCGAAGGCCTCGCCCGCCTCCAGCAGCGCCTCGGCGGTGGTGCAGCGATAGTCGATCGCCAGACCCGACTGCGCGGCATGGACCTGGGCCACGGGGATGTTGCGCGGCGCGGGGTCCACGCCCACCACCGCGGCGCCCATCCGCGCCATCGGCTCCGACAGCAGCCCGCCGCCGCAGCCGATGTCGAGGAGGCGCAGCCCCTCGAACGGGCGGTCGGCGGTCAGGTCGCGGGCGAACTCGGCCCCGATCTGCTCGACGATGTAGCCCAGCCGGCAGGGGTTGAGCATGTGCAGCGGCTTGAACTTGCCGTGAGGGTCCCACCACTCCGCCGCCATCGCCTCGAACTTGGCGATCTCGGCCGGATCGGTGTCGGGCAGGCCCGCCGGCGCGGACGAAGCCTCGGGGGCCGCTGCGTCCGCCGCTGCGTCGGATCGGGGCTCTTGCATGGGGGTCTCCCGCGGCCGGGGTCGCTTCCGCCTGCGACCGTTGCGGAAAAAAAGCCTGACCGGCGGCCCTGCGGAGGGGTCGTCGCGCGCCGCGGCCCTTGTGATCGGCCCCGGACATGCCATAGATCGTCCATGCGCGAAAGCGACCATGACCGCACGGCCCGCATGGCCCTTTATCCCGCCCTCGAACCCTACGCCCGTATGCGGCTGGAGGTTCCGGGCGGACACGACCTCTATGTCGAACAATGCGGCAACCCCCGCGGCAAGCCGGTGGTGGTGCTGCATGGCGGGCCGGGCGGCGGCTGCTCTCCGGGCATGCGGCGGTTCTTCGACCCGGAGGTCTACCGGATCGTGCTGTTCGACCAGCGCGGCTGCGGACGCTCCCGCCCCCATTCCAGCCTGGAGCGCAACACCACCTGGGATCTGGTCGCGGATATCGAGCGGATCCGCGAGAAGCTGGGCATCGAGGCCTGGGCGGTCTTCGGCGGCTCCTGGGGCGCGACGCTGGCGCTGATCTACGCCGAAACCCACCCCGACCGCGTCACCGCGCTGGCCCTGCGCGGCGTGTTCCTGATGACAAGGCGGGAGCTCGGCTGGTTCTACGGCGGCGGCGCCGGGCAGTTCCGCCCCGCCGACTGGGCGAAGTTCGTCGAGGCGGTGCCGGAGACCGAGCGCGGCGACCTGATCGCCGCCTATCACCGCCGCCTCACCTCCCCCGACGTGATGGAGCAGACCCGCTTCGCCCGGCTCTGGGCCGGGTGGGAGGCGTCCTGCGCCACCCTGCAGGGCGGCGGCGGCCACGGGCCGGACGGGGCCTACGCCCGCGCCTTCAGCCGGATCGAGTGCCATTACTTCATGAACGACGGCTGGCTGGAGGAAGACGGCCAGATCCTGCGCGACGCCGGGCGGCTCGACGGCATCCCCGGCCATATCGTGCAGGGCCGCTACGACCTGATCTGCCCGCCCCTGTCGGCGCATCTGCTGCACAAGGCCTGGCCGGGCAGCCAGCTCCACATCATCCAGGACGGCGGCCACGCGCTGTCCGAACCGGGCATCGCCGCCAAGCTGGTGGAGATCATGGACGACCTGCGCGACTGACAGCGCGCGGATATATCGGGAAAGGGGGGCGGCATGGACGGAGGCGAGGCCGGGACCGGCATAGAGGCCCCGACCCGGGTCGAAAGCTGGACCGAGTGGGACCCGCTGCGCCATGTCATCGTCGGCCGGGCCGACGATTGCCACATTCCCCCGCCCGAACCCGCGCTCGACGCCAAGGTGCCCGAGGACTCCGACATGCGCGGCCAGCACGGCCGCCGCCCGCAGGAAAGCATCGACCGCGCCAACGAGTTGCTCGACGGCTTCGCCGACCTGCTGCGCAAGCGCGGGATCCGGGTCGACCGCCCGACGCCGGTGGATTTCTCGCAGCCCGTGACCACGCCGGATTTCCACACCGGCTCCCAGTTCGGCTGCATGCCGCCCCGCGACGTGCTGCTGACCGTGGGGCGCGAGATCCTCGAAGCCACCATGTCCTATCGCTGCCGCTGGTTCGAATATCTGTGCTACCGGCCCCTGTTGCAGCGGTATTGGGAGGAGGATCCCGGCTTCCGCCACGAAGCCGCGCCCAAGCCTCGCCTGACCGATGCGGATTACCGCCCCGACTACCTGTCGGAGACCATCGGCGAGGCGAAGCGGCTGGAATGGGCCGCCGACAAGTTCTTCGTGACCACGGAGGAGGAGCCGCTGTTCGACGCCGCCGACGTGCTGCGCTTCGGCCGCGACCTGGTCGTGCAACACGGCTTCACCACCAATCGCAAGGGCGTCGAGTGGCTGCGCCGGCATTTCCCCGACCACCGGGTCCATGCGGTGAACTTCCCCGGCGATCCCTACCCGATCCATATCGACGCCACCTTCTCGCCGATGCGGCCGGGGCTGATCCTCAACAACCCCCGCCGCCGCCTGCCCGAGGACCAGCGCAAGCTGTTCGAGCGCAACGGGTGGGAGATCGTCGACGCCGCGCCCCCCGCCCACCAGACGCCGCCGCCGCTGTGCTATTCCTCGGTCTGGCTGTCGATGAACGTGCTGGTGCTGGACCCCAAGACCGTCTGCGTCGAGGAGACGGAGGTCTACCAGGCCGATCAGCTCGACCGGCTGGGATTCGAGGTGGTGCCGGTGGCGCTTCGCGACGCCTACGCCTTCGGCGGCGGGCTGCATTGCTGCACGGCGGATGTGCGGCGCGAGGGCGGGCTTCAGGACTACTTCCCGGCCGGGTGACGGCCGGAACCGGGGCCGCCGCGACGCCCCGCGCGCCGGTGGGCGGGGTCCGCCCGCGGCGGCGGGCCACGGGGGCGCGGCTGTCACCGTCGCCCCGGACCGGTCGGGATGAAGCGGCGCGGGGGCTCAGCCCAGCGCGTTGCGGACCTCGGCCCCGGCCTTGCACACGTCCATGCGGCCGGAATAGCGGGTCTTGAGCGCGCCCATCACGATGCCGAGATCGCGCAGCGACTTGGCCTTGGTCTCGGCGATGGCGGTGGCGACGGCCTGGTGCAGCTCGTCGTCCGAGAGCGGGCGGGGCATGAATTCGCGGATCACCTCCGCCTCGCGCCGCTCCTCCTCCGCCAGTTCGAGCCGGCCGGCCTCCTCGTAGCGGCGCACCGAGTCCTCTCGCTGGCGAATCATCTTGGCGAGGATCTCGATGACCTCGGCGTCGTCGAGCGCGCCGGCGTGGTCCCCGCGCGCCATCACCGCCTCGCGGTCCTGGATGGCGGCGCAGATCAGACGCAGGGTGCACTGACGCGTGGCGTCGTCGGAGGCGGCGGCCTCCTTCAACGCCAGGGCGATGCGGTCACGCATGGATGGTCCCGTTCCCCAAGCTTTCAGAGAGATTAAGACTACACCGAACGAGGCGAGTCGCCAATGCGGCGAAATTCGGCCAAGATCCTGATATCATTGCGCTCCCTCCCGCATCCGCCAAATGGTCGCGCGGGTTGACCCGCGGCCCCGGCGCCCTTAGCTTCCCGCGCGCCCGAAATCCGAGGATACGCCCATGCACTCCGCCCCGACCGCCGCCCGCCGCGATGCGGCGGACCTTCCCGTCCCGCCCGGCGCCACCGCCTGCATCGCCTTCGCGGACGGAACCGTGTTCTTCGGGCGCGGCTTCGGCGCCGAGGGCGTGTCGGTGGGCGAGCTCTGCTTCAACACCGCCATGACCGGCTACCAGGAGATCATGACCGACCCGTCCTATGCCGGGCAGGTCGTGACCTTCACCTTCCCTCATATAGGCAATGTAGGCGCGAATCCTGAAGATGAGGAAACCATGGACCCGGTGGCGCTGGGCATGGTGACCCGCTGGGACCCGACCGAGCCGTCCTCGTGGCGCGCGGCGGAGGGGCTGTCGCCCTGGCTGGCCCGGCGCGGGCGCATCGGCATCGGCGGCGTCGACACCCGCCGGCTGACCCGGGCCGTGCGCCTGCGCGGCGCGCCGCATGTGGCGATCGCCCATGCCGCGGACGGCGCGCTCGACCCCGCCGGGCTGGTGGAGAAGGCCCGCGCCTTCCCCGGCCTGACCGGCGCGGATCTGGCGAAGGACGTGAGCTGCGCCCAGTCCTATCGCTGGGACGAGATGCGCTGGGCCTGGCCCGGCGGGTTCGAGAAGCGCTCCACCCCCGGCCGCCGGGTCGTCGCCGTGGACTACGGCGCCAAGCGCAACATCCTGCGCTGCCTCGCCTCCGCCGGCTGCGACGTGACCGTGCTGCCCGCCACCGCCACCGCCGAGGACGTGCTCGCCCATGACCCGGAGGGCGTGTTCCTGTCCAACGGCCCCGGCGACCCGGCGGCGACCGGCGAATACGCCGTGCCGATGATCCAGGGCGTGCTGGCGAAGGGGCTGCCGGTCTTCGGCATCTGCCTCGGCCACCAGATGCTGGCCCTGGCGCTGGGCGGGCGGACCGTGAAGATGTCCCACGGCCATCACGGCGCCAATCACCCGGTGAAGGAGCTGGCGACCGGCAAGGTGGAGATCACCTCGATGAATCACGGCTTCGCGGTGGACGCCCAGTCCCTGCCCGCGGGGGTGATCGAGAGCCACGTGTCGCTCTTCGACGGCTCCAATTGCGGGATCCGGGTCGAGGGCAAGCCGGTGTTCTCGGTCCAGCATCACCCGGAGGCGAGCCCGGGGCCGATGGACAGCCACTACCTGTTCGACCGCTTCGTCGCCTCGATGGGTTGAGCCGGACGGCGGGACGAACGATGCGCGGGCCGCATTGATCCGCCGCGATCGATGCGCCCCGCGCATCGATCGCGCGCCCCGACCCCAAGCCCGTGCCCGTGCCGGTCAGAGCGCCGGCAGGTCCAGCGGGTCGAGGATGTTGCGGCCGCCGTCGACGTCGAGGATCTGGCCGGTGACGAAGCTCGCCCCCGGGGAGCAGAGGTAGAGCGCGGCCTCCGCCGCCTCCGCCGCGTCGCCGATCCGGCCCATGGGGGTGACGCGGATCAGGTCCTCGCGCAGGTCCGGCGTCTCCTTGAACGCGTCCCTCAGCGCCGCGGTCATCACCGAGCCGAGCCCGATGGCGTTGACCCGGATCGCCTGCGGGGCCAGCGCCACCGCCATGGCGCGGGTGAGCTGGTCCATCGCCGCGCAGGTCACCGAGTAGCGCAGCATCGAGGGCACCGTGCGCCGCCCGACGATGGAGGAGAGGTTGACGATGGCCCCGCCCGGGCCGGTCCCGCCGGCCGCCTCGCGCTGGGCGATCATCCGTCGCGCGGCGGCCTGGGAGAGCTGGAAGGCGGTGCGCACGTTGACGTCGAAGATCTCGGTCAGCGCCGCCGGCTCCATCGACATCACGTCGCCCGAGGAGATCTGGCGCAGCCCGTTGGCCAGCACGTCCACCCGGTCATAGGCGTCGAGACTGGCGGCGATGAGGTTGGAGACGCCGAGCGGCGTGGCCAGGTCGCAGGCGAAGGCGGCGACCTCGGCCCCGTCCTCCTTCAGGCGGTCGGCGACGATCCGCAGCGCGGCCTCGTCCTTGTCAGAGATCAGCAGCCGCGCCCCCGCCTGGGCGAAACGCTGGGCGATGGCCCGGCCCACGCCGCGCCCGGCCCCGGTGACGATGGCGGCCTTGCCTTCGAGCGGCTGCGCCATGGTGAATGCCCCCTTCTCGGCCCTGCGCGCGGGACGCGCGGTCCGGCTTGTTCGCTTCGCGTCGGCTTCGGAGCGGGACGATAGTCGCCGACCGCCGCCGCGGGAAGGGGGGAGGCCGCCGCGCCCGGCCGGGACGGGCGGCGCCCGGCGACGCGGGTCGGAGGCCGCGCCCCGACCCGCGCGC
>JAYZWL010000081.1:0-11676 GCA_036154955.1 Pseudomonadota bacterium
CGCCGCGGGCGGGGCCGGCGGCGCGCTGACCCCGCCGCCGCCGCCCGGCGACGGGCCCGGGCCGGACCGGCTCGACGCCGCCGCCGCCGCCCAGCGGTTCCCGGCCCGCGCCGCGCAGTCGGTCGGCATGATCGCGCTGATCCTGCTGGTGTTCGGCTTCGGCGCCTGGGGCGCCTTCACCCAGATCGCCGGCGCGGTCATCGCCGCCGGCGAGGTCGACGTGGAGACCCGCGAGCAGGTCGTCCAGCATCCCGACGGCGGCGTGGTCGGCGACATCATGGTCAAGGACGGCGACGTGGTGGAGGCCGGCGACGTGCTGCTGCGCTTCGACGACACGCTGCAGCGGTCCGAAGCCATCATCCTCGACGGGCAATACTGGGAGCTGGTCGCCCGCCGCAACCGGCTGGAGGCGGAGCAGTTCGAGGCCGACGCCATCGACTTCGACCCCCGCCTGATCGAGAAGGCGAAATCCGACCCCGCCATCAAGGTCATCGTCGACGGCCAGCAGTCGCTGTTCGAGACCCGCCTGCGCGCGCTGGACGAGACCACCAACCAGCTGCGCGAGCGCCAGGCCCAGATCGGCCGTCAGATCGAGGGGGCGGAGGCGCAGGTGCGCGCGCTCTCGCGCCAGACCGAGCTGATCGAGCAGGAGCTGGAAGGCCAGCAGCGGCTGTTCGACCAGGGCCTCGCCCAGATCAACCGCCTTCTGTCCCTGCAACGGGAGGAGGCGCGGCTTCAGGGCGAGGTGGGCGAGCTGACCGCCAGCATCGCCGAGTTCCGCGGCAAGGTGGCGGAGATCGAGATCCAGATCCTCCAGGCCACCACCCAGCGCCAGGAGCAGGCGATCACCCAGGTCCGGGACATCCAGTATCAGGAGAACCAGGTCCGCGAGCAGCTCGCCTCGATCAACGAGCAGCTTTCCCGCATGGAGGTCCGCGCCCCCATCGCCGGCACGGTGTTCGGCTCGACCGTCTTCGCGCGGCGGGCGGTGGTGAGCCCGGCGCAGCCGATCCTGTATATCCTGCCCTCGAACGTGGAATTCGTGTTCAACGCCCGGATCGAGCCGATCCATGTGGACGAGGTGTTCCCCGGCCAGGCGGCGACGCTGCGCTTTTCGGCGCTCAGCTCGCGCACCACGCCGGAGATCGACGGGCACGTGGTCAAGGTCTCGGCCGACGCGATCGTGGATGAGCGGACGGGGCTGAGCTATTTCCCGGTGGAGCTCGCGCTCGACCCCAACCAGACTTACAAGCTGGACGGGCATACGCTGGTGCCGGGGATGCCGGTCGAGGCCTATATCAAGACCTATGACCGCACGCCGCTGAATTACCTGATCAAGCCGGTCGAGGACTATTTCGCCAAGTCGCTGCGCGAGGAGTGACCCGGGCGGCCTTCCGGGGACGGGAGGCCGGCGGGGGCGGAAGGCGCAAGGCGGATGGCGCCGGGTCGAAAGGCGGGAGGGCCGGCGCAGGTCGGGCTTGCGCGAACCGCCCCGGAGGGGCACGGTCCGCCCGAACCTGTTCTCCCGCGCGGCCCCGCCCGCGCAACCCAATCCCCCCGCGCGGCCGAGGCCGCGCAACCCTATCCCCGAGGAGACCCCGCCATGACCGGCAAGATCGACGCGCGCCTGGCCGAACTGGGCATCGAGCTGCCCACCCCGCCGGCCCCCGCCGCGGCCTATGTGCCCTTCGTGAAGGCGGCGGGGCTGGTCTACATCTCGGGTCAGGTCTCCATGGGGCCGGACGGGCTGATCAAGGGCAAGCTCGGCGCCGACACCGAGATCGAGGCCGGGGCGGCCGCGGCCAGGACCTCCGCCATCGCGCTGCTCGCCCAGCTCAAGGTGGCCTGCGACGGCGATCTGGACCGGGTGAAGAAGGTGGTGAAGCTGACCGGCTTCGTGAACTCCACCCCCGATTTCCCCGACCACCCCAAGGTCATCAACGGCTGTTCGGAACTGATGGTCGCGGTGTTCGGGGCCGAGATCGGCTCCCACGCCCGGTCCGCCTTCGGGGTCGCCAACCTGCCCTTCGGCGTGGCCACCGAGGTCGAGGGCGTTTTCGAGATCGCCTGATCCCGCATCCGGAGGCCCGATCATGTCCCGACTGCACGCCGCCTTCCTCGCCCGTCCCATCGCCCATCGCGGCCTGCATGACCGCAAGGCGGGGGTGATCGAGAATTCGCTCTCGGCCATCCGGGCGGCGGCGGCGGCGGGCTACGGGATCGAGATCGACCTGCAATGCTCCGCCGACGGGGAGGCGATCTGCTTCCATGACGACGACCTGCAGCGCCTGACCGGGGAACCGGGGGCGGTGCGCGAATGGCGGGCGGACGCGCTGACGGCGCTGAAGCTGAAGGGGGGCGAGGGCGACCTCGTCCCCTCCTTCGCGCAGGCGCTGGAGGCGGCGGGGGCGGCGCCCCTGCTGGTGGAGATCAAGCGCCAGGGCTCGGAGGTCGGGGCCGGCAAGCTGGAATTCCGCGCCGCCTCGCTGATCGCCGACCATCTCGCCGCCGGCGGCGGGCCGGTGGCGGTGATGAGCTTCGACCCGAAATCGGTGGCCTGGTTCCACCAGCACGCGCCGGAGATCCCGCGGGGCATCGTCTCCATGGATTGGGACCGGGACGACGAGGGCGGCGAGTTCGACCCCGAAACCCGCCGCGCCCTGACCGACATGGCGACGTTCGAGGGGTCGGAGGCCGACTTCTTCTCCTACCGCTGGAAGGACCTGCCGACGCCGCGGACCCGGATGCTGCGCGCCGCCGGCTTCCCCGGCCTGTGCTGGACCACCCGCAGCGCGGAGGAGGACGCGACCGCCCGCCGCCATGCGGACAACGTGACCTTCGAGGGCTACGTCCCCGAAACGTGACCGGCCCGCCCCGGTCCCGTCGTCGCGCCAGCGTTTCCGCCCCATTGACCTCGCCCGCCCGCGGGCCACTCTAGACGGGTCGCAACCCCGGCAGCGGGAGCCGCGCCATGGACGGATCCGACATCGTCGAAATCTCGGTGCTCGGCGGTCTCGACGAGATCGCGGCGGAGGTCTGGGACCGCTGCGCCGACCCGGGCGGGCGGCCGGGGCTCGCCCCCGACAACCCCTTCGTGACCCACCGCTTTCTTCGGGCGCTGGAGGTCTCGCGCTCCGTCGGCGGGCGGTCGGGCTGGACGCCGCGGCACCTGGTGGCGCGGCTGGGCGGGGCGGTGATCGGGGTGATGCCGCTTTACGTCAAGACGCATTCGCAGGGCGAATACGTGTTCGACCACAGTTGGGCCCATGCCTTCGAACGCGCGGGCGGCGACTATTACCCCAAGCTGCAATCCGCCGCGCCCTTCACCCCCGCCACCGGCCGCCGCTTCCTGACCGCGCCGGACGCCCCGCAGGCGGTGGCCATCGGCGCGCTGGCGCAAGGCGCGGTGCGGATCGCGGCGGAGAACGGGCTGAGTTCGCTGCACATCACCTTCTGCACCGAGGCGGAGTGGCAGGCGGGGGCGGAACTGGGCCTGCTGCAGCGGGTCGGCGAGCAGTTCCACTGGGTGAACCGGAACTACGCGGATTTCGACGGCTTCCTCGCGGACCTGTCGTCGCGCAAGCGCAAGAACATCCGAAAGGAGCGCGCCACGGCGCAGGCGGGGCTGGAGATCCGGACCCTGACCGGGGACGACCTGCGGCCCGAGCACTGGGACGCCTTCTGGCGGTTCTACCAGGACACCGGGTCGCGCAAATGGGGCTCCCCCTACCTGACGCGGGCGTTTTTCGACGAGGTGCAGGCGGGGATGCGCGACGACGCGCTGCTGGCGCTGGCCTTCCGCGACGGGCGGCCGGTGGCGGGGGCGCTGAACTTCATCGGGCGGGAGGCGCTTTACGGCCGTTACTGGGGCTGCGCCGAGCATCATCCCTGCCTGCATTTCGAACTCTGCTACTACCAGGCCATCGACTGGGCGATCTCGGCCGGGCTGAAGCGGGTGGAGGCGGGCGCGCAGGGGGAGCACAAGCTGGCCCGCGGCTATCTGCCGGCGCGCACCCATTCGCTGCACTGGATCGGCGACCCGGGCTTCCGGCGGGCGGTGGCGGAGTATCTGGAGGCCGAGCGGCAGGCGGTGGGGGACGAGATCGCGTGGCTGTCGGACCGCTCCCCCTTCCGGCGCGAGGATCTGGCGCAGCGGATCGAGGAGCAGGACTGACTGATGCGGCCGAAGGTGTTGGAGGGCGAGGCGCGGGCGGCGGCTCTGGCCCCGTTGCTGGCGACGGGATGGGCGGAGGCGGAGGACCGGGACGCGCTGGCCAAGCATTTCGTGTTCCGGGATTTCTCGGCGGCCTTCGGCTGGATGACCCAGGTGGCGATGCTGGCCGAGAAGATGGACCACCACCCCGAATGGTCGAACGTCTACCGCGCGGTGGAGGTGGAGCTGACCACCCATGACGCCGGCGGGGTGACGATGCTGGACGTGGAGATGGCGGCCGCCATGGACGCGATGGCGGGCTGAGCCATCCGGCGCGCGGACCGGCGGGCGACAGAAACGACACGAGTGGTCGCATTCAATTCATTCGGAGGGGTTCTTCCGTTTTAGGTCGGAAGCGCGCATCGTTTCTGACTCTGTGCCAATAATCATTGATTTCGCGGGGGCGGCGCCGATAATCCCTCACGCAACGTCAAGCATTGTCATTCCTTGGGGGAACCTTTCCATGCTCCGATTTGCCGCCGCCTTCGCGGCCGCCGCCACGCTGGGCGCCACCGGCGCCTCCGCGCTGACCCTGGCGCTCAACCACAACGCCGACGATTTCGACGTCGGCGTCTACAGCACGACCGGGTCCGGGCCCATCGCGCAGAGCTTCGTGACCACCGGATCCTCGCCGGTGATCTTCGACGTGGTGCGGTTCGGCGGGGCCTATGTGGACTATGTGCATCCGGACTACGTGACCGGCGCGCCATCGAATCCCACCTTCCATGTGCGGATCTACGAGGACGATGGCGGGGCGCCGGGCGCGACGCTCACCTATTCGGCCTCCACCGCCTTCGCCCAGGATCTCGGCTACATGGTCGAGTTCTACGAGGCCTACGATCACTGGATGGAGGTGTCGGAGACCTACCTGCTGGCCAACTCCACCTACTGGATCACCATCGAGGCGGTGGCGGAGGAGGAGCCGGCCTTCCTCTGGCTGCTCGACGCCGACAAGTCGCCGGCCTATTCGACCTGGACCGGCGACGGATGGGAGCAGAGCGCGGGCGAGGGCTCGGGCTGGCTGGACTTCTCGCTGCACCTGCTGGACGAGGGCGAGACGCTGTCCTGGGTCGGCGGCGCCTCGGTGCCGCTGCCGGCGGCGGCGCCGCTGCTGGCGGCGGGCGTCGCCGGGCTGGCCCTGGCGGGGCGGCGGCGGCGGAGCTGAGGCCCGGCGCGCGCCGCCGGGGGGCGAGCAGGGGAGGGCCGTCGCGCCCTCTCGGTTTGCTCGAATCCGCGTCTTTGCACTGTTTCTGGCGAAACCCGCGGAATGCCGCTCAGTCCTGCCACTGCTATCGGCTGGAAACAAAACTCCCGCCCGGACGTCGCCCGGGCGGGAGTCGCAAGAGGCTGCGCCGCGAGGCAGGGCCGGATCAGTCGGCGGTCAGCAGCGGCGGCTTTTTGGCGTTGGGCAGCTTCGGGGCGCCGGGCTGGCTGATCTGGAGGTCGATCTTGCCGTCCTTCACCGCCACCTTGACCAGACCGCCCTTCATCAGCTTGCCGAACAGCAGTTCCTCCGCCAGCGGCTTCTTGATGTTCTCCTGGATGATGCGGCCCAGCGGGCGGGCGCCCATGCGGTCGTCATAGCCCTTCTCGCCCAGCCACTCGGCCGCCGGACGGGTCAGTTCGATGGAGACGCCGCGGTCCATGAGCTGCGCTTCGAGCTGAAGCACGAACTTCTCGACCACCTGGAGAATGACCTCCTTGGGCAGCGGGCCGAAGGAGATGATGGCGTCGAGCCGATTGCGGAACTCCGGCGTGAAGGTCCGCTCGATGGCCGCCGTGTCCTCGCCCTCGCGCCGGTCGCGGCCGAAGCCGATGGCGGACTTGGCCAGCTCCGAGGCGCCGGCGTTCGAGGTCATGATCAGGACCACGTTGCGGAAATCCACCGACTTGCCGTTGTGGTCGGTCAGCTTGCCGTGGTCCATCACCTGCAGGAGGATGTTGAACACGTCCGGATGCGCCTTCTCGATCTCGTCGAGCAGGAGCACGCAATGCGGATGCTGGTCGACGCCGTCGGTCAGCAGGCCGCCCTGGTCGAAGCCGACATAGCCCGGAGGCGCGCCGATCAGGCGGGAGACGGAGTGCTTCTCCATGTATTCCGACATGTCGAAGCGGATCAGCTCCACGCCAAGGGTGGAGGCGAGCTGCTTGGCGACCTCGGTCTTGCCGACGCCGGTGGGGCCCGCGAACAGGTAGTTGCCGATGGGCTTCTCCGGCTCCCGCAGGCCGGCGCGGGAGAGTTTGATGGCGGACGACAGCGCCTCGATCGCCGCATCCTGGCCGAACACCACCCGCTTGAGGCTGGCCTCCAGGTCGCGCAGCGTCTCCGCATCGTCCTTGGAGACGGATTTCGGGGGGATGCGGGCGATCTTGGCCACGACCTCCTCGATCTCCTTGGGCGTGATGGTCTTGCGGCGCTTCGAATCCGGCAGCAGGTGCTGGTAGGCGCCGGCCTCGTCGATCACGTCGATGGCTTTGTCCGGCAGCTTGCGGTCGTTGATGTAGCGGGCCGACAGCTCCACCGCCGTCTTGATCGCCTCGCCGGTGTAGCGGATCGAGTGATGCTCCTCGAAATAGGGCTTGAGGCCCTTGAGGATCTTCACCGTGTCCTCGACCGAGGGCTCATAGACGTCGATCTTCTGGAACCGGCGGCTGAGCGCGCGGTCCTTCTCGAAATGCTGGCGGAACTCCTTGTAGGTGGTGGAGCCCATGCAGCGCAGGCCGCCCGACTGAAGCGCGGGCTTCAGCAGGTTGGAGGCGTCCATCGCCCCGCCGGAGGTGGCGCCGGCGCCGATCACGGTGTGGATCTCGTCGATGAACAGGATCGCGTCGGGGTGATCCTCCAGCTCCTTGACCACGGCCTTGAGGCGTTCCTCGAAGTCGCCGCGATAGCGGGTGCCGGCCAGCAGCGCGCCCATGTCGAGGCTGAAGATGGTGGCGCCGGCCAGCACGTCCGGGGTCTGGCCGTCGACGATCTTCTTGGCGAGCCCCTCGGCGATGGCGGTCTTGCCGACGCCCGGGTCGCCGACCAGCAGCGGGTTGTTCTTGCGGCGGCGGCAGAGCACCTGCACGCAGCGCTCGACCTCCGACTCCCGGCCGATCAGCGGGTCCACGTCGCCCTTGCGGGCCTTCACGTTGAGATCGACGCAGTATTTGCCGAGCGCGGTCTCGTCCTTCTCGGCCTCCTTCTCGGGGCGGGAGGCGGAGGCGCGGGCGCTCTCCTCCTCCTCCGCACCGCGGACGGGCCGGGCCTCGCCGTAGGCGGGGTTCTTGGCGACGCCGTGGGAGATGTAGTTGACCGCGTCGTAACGGGTCATGTCCTGCTCCTGCAGGAAGAAGGCGGCGTGGGACTCGCGCTCGGCGAAGATGGCGACCAGCACGTTGGCGCCGGTGACTTCCGTGCGGCCCGAGGACTGGACGTGGATCGCGGCGCGCTGGATCACCCGCTGGAAACCGGTGGTCGGCGCGGCCTCGGACCCGTCGACGTCGGAGACCAGCGCCTCCAGCTCATTGTCCACGAAGCGGGTGAGGGACTCGCGCAACGAGTCGAGGTTCACGCCGCAGGCCTTCATCACCCGGGCGGCGTCGGGTTCGTCGATCAGCGCGAGCAGCAGGTGTTCCAGGGTCGCAAGCTCATGCTTGCGCTCGTTGGCGAGGCTCAGCGCGTAGTGGATGGCTTCCTCAAGGGTCTTGGAGAACGAGGGCATAGCGCGTCACCTTTCCGCTGGAACCGCGCGGGAGCCGCGCGGAGCGATCCGGGGAGACCCGTGGACCCGGGCCTTCGGACCATAGTGCATCACTAAACTTCGAGTTTGTCAGCAACGGATCAAGGGCCGGTTACCGGGTTCCTGAAAATTTGCGCGCTGCGGCGCCGACAAGCTCGTGAACGGACCGGAACGCCATCGGCCGCCGCCGGGGCTGCGCGGCGGAGCGTTTCGGGACGGGGGTTTGAGGTCGGGGAGCCGCCGGGAAGGCGACTTACTCTTTTTCCATGGTGCACTGCAGCGGATGCTGATGCTGCTGCGCGTAGTCCATGACCTGGGTGACCTTGGTCTCCGCGATCTCGTAGGAGAACACGCCGACCACGGCGAGGCCGCGGCGATGCACGGTGAGCATGATCTCCACCGCGCCCTCATGCCGCAGACCGAAGAAGCGTTCGAGGACATGCACGACGAATTCCATCGGCGTGTAGTCGTCGTTGAGCAGGAGCACCTTGTACATCGACGGACGCTGCGGCTTGGACCGCGGCTTGACCGCGAGCTGGCCGTCGGGGTCGCCGCCGCCCGGCTTGTCGTCGTCCGGTCCGGCGAAACGGGGGCCCGCTTGCAGCGGGACGCCGAGCCGGAGGGGCGACGGGACACGCGCCGTCGCGCCCGGCATCGCGTCGCTTCCGACGCGGCGGACGAGACTCACCCCTTCGATGACCGGATCTGCCTGCATGGGGCGATCATATAGGATCGCCCCCCCATAGAAAAAGGGGCCGAAGCCCCCTTTTCGCCCGGAACACGCCGGATTTTACGGTTCGGGCCGCCAGGGCCCGGGCCGAGAGGTCGTTCAGACCTTCATCAGCTCCTTCATCGCGGTGACGCGGCCGGAGATCGGCTCCAGCGCCTCCTTGGCGGCGGCCATGGCCATCTCGTTGACCTTGGTCATCTGCTTCATGTAGCCGTCGAAATAGGTCTTGGCGAAGTCGTTCTGCTTCTCCACCAGCTCCATCACCGACTTGGAGGCGGCGAAGTCCTTGGCGGCGGCCATCGATTCTTCGATGGACTTCTTGGAGTAGGACATCATCTCGCCGTTGATCTCTTCGGCCGACTTGACCGAGGTGTTGGCGGATTTCATGAAGGCGTCGAGGCTGGCCTGGTTGAAGGTCGCCATGTCCTCGAAGGACTTCGCGATCTTCTCCATCGACTCGGTCAGCGACTTCTGGGCCTCGGCGGCGAACGTCTCGAGCTGGGCGGTGGTCTCGGTCATGGCGTTCATGGCGCTGCTCCTATTGAACGAAATGTCCAGGCAAGGCCGCCCCGGATCGGCGTTCCGCGGAGAGGCCGCGCAGCCTCCTGAGCTGCGCTTCGGGGATAGGCTTTATGCTGCGCTGCGTCAATAGAATCATTGCGGCGCAGCGCGCTCGGTTTCGACACGCAACTTACGCGGCGTGGTAAAGATTCCATAGTTTGATTCGCAGTCACAGTATGTTACGCTCACAAGCGGAGAGATCGCGCGAAGGAAGCGCGGCAAAGGCCGACAGGCAACGAAACCGGACGATCGAGGGTGATGATGTTTTGGACCGGACCATGGCGCTTCGCGCGCCTGGCGATGGCCGCGTTGGCGTTGATGGCGGGCCTGCTCGCCGCGGCGCCGGAGACCGCGAGGGCGGCTCCCTACGCGGCGTTCGTCATGGACGCCCGCACCGGAGAGGTGCTGCACAGCTCGAATGCGGACAAGCGGCTGCACCCCGCCTCGCTCACCAAGATGATGACGCTGTATCTGGCCATCGAGGCGGTGAAGCAGGGACGGCTGTCGCTTGACCAGAAGGTGCGGATCTCGTCGCGCGCCGCCAAGCAGCCGCCCTCCAAGATCGGGCTGCGCGCCGGCTCCCGCGTCGCGGTGCGCGACCTGATCCGGGCCGCGGCGATCAAGTCGGCCAACGACGCCGCCGTAGCCCTGGCGGAGGCCACGGCCGGCTCGGTGGAGAACTGGGCCCAGCTCGCCACCGCGCGGGCGCATGCGATGGGCATGTCCAACACCACCTTCAAGAATCCTCACGGGCTGACCCAGTCGGGCCACCTGTCCACCGCGCGCGACATGGCGGTGCTGGGGCGGCGGCTGTTCTTCGACCACCCGGAATATTACAACCTGTTCGCCCGCAAGACGACGACGGCAATGGGGCGCACCATCCACGCCACCAACCGCCGCCTGCTGTCGTCCTATCGCGGCGCGGACGGGATCAAGACCGGCTACACCCGCGCCGCGGGCTTCAACCTGGTCGCCTCGGCGCATCGCGGGCAGCAGCACGTGATCGCCTCGGTGTTCGGGGCGCGGTCCTCGGCGGACCGGACGGCGAAGGTGTCGGACCTGCTGGACCTGGGCTTCCGCCGCTCGCCGACCCGCACCGCGGTGATCCCGCCGCGCAACGTCTCCCGCGGGGTGCTGGTGGCCAGCGTGGAGGTGCCGCCGGACCGGCCGGACGCGCCCAAGACCCTGCTCGACCGGGTGGGCGAGGCGATCGCGCCGACGGCGATGGCGTCGGAGCGGACGGTCGATTCGCGGTCGCGCATGGCCCCGGCCCGGGCGCAGGCCCCGCGGGCGCGGCCGGTCACGCTGATCGGCATGGCCGCCAACATGCCGCCGCGCCGCCCCTGACGGGGCCGCGGGGCGGGGACGGACGAAAAGGGGCGCGCCCGGGGCCGGGCGCGCCCCTTTTCCGTTGCGCGGGGGCGGAGGAGCAGGTCGGAACCCGCGCTCAGGCCGCGTCGGTCATCCCGGGCAGGTCGAGCGCCTTGACCAGGTCGCGGATCTCCTGCCGGGCCGCGACATGGCTGATCGACAGCGCGAAGCCCTGGTCGCGCAGGTCCAGCAGGGTCAGGCCGTTGAGGAACATCTCGCGGAAGATCACCCGCTCCGAGAATCCCGGCGCCACGCGGTAGCCGATGCGCTTGGCCAGCGTCTCCAGCGCGTCGCCGACCTTGCGCTTGTTGCGGGCCTCGATGTGGCTGAGGCGGTTGCGCAGCACCACCCAGTCCACCGGCTTGAGGCCCGCGCCGGCGCGCAGGCGGCGGGCCTGCCAGACCATCTCCGAATAGATCGAGGGGCCGAGCACCTTGCCCGTCTCCGGATCCATGCGGGCGAGCAGGTCGAAATCCACCAGACTGTCGTTGATCGGGGTGATCAGCGTGTCGGCCGAGGCGTGGGCCATCTGGCTGTAATAGCTGTCGGCGCCGGGGCAGTCGATCAGCACGAAATCGCAGGTGCGGTCGAGCTCGGCGAGGGCCTGGGCGAACCAGCGCTCCTCCTCCTGCTCGGCCTCGACCCGGTCGCGCAGGTCGGAGGGGCGCAGGCGGATCTGGCGGGGCAGCGACAGCTGCTGGCCGGTGCGGCGGGCGAAGGCGGCGCGGTTCTCCAGGTAGCGGAAGAAGGTGGTCTGGCGCAGGTCGAGATCGAGCGCGCCGACCTCGAACCCCGCCCGCGCGATGGCGACGAAGAGGTGCATGGCGGTGGTCGACTTGCCCGAGCCGCCCTTCTCGTTGCCGGTGACGATGACATGCGCCAACTGCGCCGCGCTCCTGCCTTTGGGTCGGGGGCCGGTCCGGATGGCGGGAAGAGCGCTCCGCGCGGCCCCCTTGCGGCGCGGAACGCGCCCCGCCGGAGCGGTCCGGAGGGGCCGCACAATCCCTAGCGGCGGGGCGGGGGCGAGGGAAGCCCCGGGGCCGCGGCGGAGCGACTCGCGGGGGGATGGGAGGGGG
>JAYZWL010000082.1:0-14819 GCA_036154955.1 Pseudomonadota bacterium
CTGACCACCCGGCCGCTTTGCCTGGAGCGGCCGGGTGCCGCAGCGCGACCCCGTGCCCTGCCACCGCGACAGGATGGACTGGGCCGATGCTGGACGCCGCCCCGCCACCGCAGGCCGCCCGCGCGGCTCCGCCCGCGCGCGCCCCGCCGCGCAGCCCCTGGGACCGCCGCCGATGAGCTTCGACTTCATCTTCATGCTGACCCGCAACGACCGCACCGTCCCCGACGCGCTGGTCCACGCGGAAACCGCGCTGTCGCTCGGCCTGCGCCATATCGGCTTCAAGGACGTGGGCCTGCCGGAGCGGGAGCTCGCCCGGCTCAACGCCCGCCTGCGCGCCGGAGGGGCCACGACCTATCTGGAGGTGGTGTCGCTGGACGCGGAGACCGAGCTGCGCTCCGCCTCCGTCGCCGCCGCCATCGGGGTGGATCACCTGCTCGGCGGCACGCGGGCGGAGCTGGTGGCCCCGGTCCTCGCCTCCGCCGGCATCCGCTATTCGCCGTTTCCGGGGCGGATCACCGGCCATCCCAGCGTGCTGGAGGGCGGAGTGGAGGAGATCGCCGCCTCCGCCGCCCGGCTGGCGGCGCGCGACGACGTGCACGGGCTCGACCTGCTCGCCTATCGCCATGCGGGGGACGTGCCGGCGCTGATGCGCGCGGTCTGCGCGTCGACGCCCAAGCCGGTGATCATGGCCGGCTCCATCGCCGATCCGGGGCGGATCGAGGCGGCGGCCGCCTCGGGCGCCGCGGGCTTCACCATCGGCACCGCGGCGCTGGACGGGGCGTTTCCCGGCGCGGGGGCGGGGCTCGCCGATCAGCTCACCGCCATCGCCGCCGCGACCCTTCGGGCCGGGGCGGCGGCGACCCGGCCGGTCTGAGCCGGCCGGGCGCGGTTTCGCGGGGTTTCGGGCCTTACTCGGCGGCGAGTCCCCATTTGACCGCGGTCTTCTGGAAGAAGCCGTCGAGCGTCTTCACCTTGATCCAGTTGTTCACGTAGTTGATCCACACCTGATCGTCCTGCGGCAGCAGCATCGCGATGGGCGAGGGCGAGCGGGCGGTGGTCACCGGGACCCGGGTCAGGTTGGGGAACTTCTCGACCAGCGTGGCGCCCTCGATGTTCGAGGTCACGAAAACGTCGGCGCGTCCCGCGATCACCTCCTGATAGCCGCGGGCCGGGGCCTCGACCACGTTGACGCGGGCGTTGGGGAACCATTCCTTCACGTATTTCTCGAAGGTGGTGCCCAGCGTGGTGGCGACGATCACGTCGGACTTGTCGATGTCGGACCAGTCCGCGAACCGCTCGACCTTCTCCTTGGTGGTGAAGGGCAGGATGACCACGGTCAGGTAGCTGTCGGAATAGCCCGCCACCTTCATCCGCGCCGGGCTGATCGAGGCGGAGCCGGTCATGTGGTATTTCCGGGCCACCACGCCGTTGACCAGGGTCTTCCAGTCGGTCGGGACGAATTCGAGCTGCACGTCCAGGTCCGAGGCCAGCGCCTGCATCACGTCGACGTCGTAGCCCTTGTAGCTGTTGGAGGCCGGGTCGCGCACGCTCATCGGGTTCCAGTCGCCGGTGGTGCCGACCTTGAGCACGCCGCCGTTGAGGATCTCGTTGAGCGCGGACTGCGCCTGGGCGCCGGCGGCGGCGCCGAGCGCCAGGGCGGCCGCCAGGCCGAGGGCGAGGATGGATCGCATGTCTCACTCCGTTTCGGGCGGCGGAGCGGCAGGCGCCCCCGTGGGGCGGGCGCCGCGGCTCCGGGCCGGGGATGGGCGCCGTCCGGGCGCGGGACGCGCGCCGGACGGGGTGCGGGCGGGGCGGATCGCCGGGCCGCAGGGCCGGCGGCCCCGCCGCGCGGCCACGATAGCAGGTTGCGCGGGCCTGTCAGTCTGAACTTGGCGCCGGTTTTCGCATCCGGCGCAGCGCGCGGGGAGGGGGGCGAGCGCGGGCGGAGGCGGGTCGGAGCCGCGCGACCGGCCCGCGCGCCCGTCCCCGCCCGGGCGCCCGCGCGGCGCGCCGGCCGGGCGCCTGGCGGGGAGGTCTCCGGTCCGGCCGGCCGGGATAGGGGAAGCGGGATGGGGGAAGCGGGACGGCGCTGCGCGGACGGCCTGGGGAGAACGGCGGGTCCGGGCGGCCGGCGGGCCCGCTTGGCCCGGGCGTTCCGCCGGCCGATCCCGCGCGCGCCGCGCCGGATGCGCACGGCGGGCCCGGCCGACCTTGGCCGCGCCCGTCGCCGCCGCTATCGTCCCCCCGGAATCGCCGCGAGCCGCGCCGCGAGGGAGACGCCCCTTCCAATGATCGCCGAGAGCCCGGGCCAGGCGCCCCGCCCGCGCCCCGCCCTCCGTCGCCGCCGCGCCGCCGATCCGGTCGGACCTTCCGGCGGGATCGCCCCCCTCGCCTTCATCCGCTTCCCCTCCGCCCGCAGCGCGACGCGGCTGGCCGCGGCGGCCGCGCTGCTCGCCCTTTCGGGCTGCGGCGCGGGCGCGGGCGGCGGCGGCTGGGGCTGGTACGTGGTCTCGCCCTTCACGCCGGCGGGACGCTCCAACCTCGCCTTTCTCGCCGGCGGGGTCTGGGACACGATCCTGCTGTCGGTCACCGCCATGGCCTTCTCGATCCTCGCCGGGCTGATCGTGGCGCTGCCCGCGATCGGGACGAACAAGTGGGGGCGCCGCGCCAACCTGCTCTATGTCGAGGTTTTCCGCGCGATTCCGATCCTGGTGCTGATCCTGTGGGTCTATTACGGCCTGCCGGTGGTGGCGGGGGTGGCGATCAACGTGTTCTGGGCCGGCGTGCTGGCGCTGGCGCTGTCCGACAGCGCCTTCGAGGCCGAGATCTTCCGGGCCGGCATCCAGTCCGTCCCCAAGGGCCAGACCGAGGCCGCGCAGGCGCTGGGCCTGACCTGGAGCCAGACCATGCGCCAGGTGATCCTGCCCCAGGCGCTCAGGCGCATCCTGCCGCCGCTCGCCAACCAGTTCGCCTACATGCTGAAGATGTCGGCGCTGGTCTCGGTGATCGGGATGCAAGAGCTGACCCGGCGGGCCAACGAGCTGGTGGTCACGGAATACCGGCCGCTGGAGATCTACACGGTGCTGGTGCTGGAATATCTGGTGCTGATCCTCGCCGTCTCCCAGTCCGTGCGGTGGCTGGAGCGGCGCATGGCCCGGAGCGACCGGTGAGCGACGCGGCCCTTCCGCCCTCGGTTCCCAACGCCGCCCCGGACGGGCCCCCGACGAGCGGACGGGCGGCGCGGGGGCAGGCCGCGTCCGGAGCCTCGCCCGGCGTCCCGCCCCGCATCCGGCCGGCGCGGCTGGTGCTGGCGGTGGCGATCACCCAGCTGATCGGCTGGGGAACCACCTTCAACGCGCCCGCGGTGCTGGGACGGCCGATGGCCGAGAGCCTGGGCATGTCGCTGCCCGCCGCCTTCGCCGCGGCCTCGGCGTTTCTTCTGTCGCTGGCGGCGGTCTCGCCGATGCTGGGGCCGGTGATGGTGCGCCACGGGGCGCGGCCGGTGCTGGCGCTGGGCTCGGTCTGGATCGCGGCCTCGCTGGCGGGGCTGGCGGCGGCGCAGGGGCCGGTCGGCTATTTCGTCGCCTGGACGGCGATGGGGGTCGGGGGGGCGCTGGGCCTGTCGACCGCCGCCTACGCCCTGCTGGCGGAGCGGCTGGGGGCGAACGCCCGGCGGGGCATCGGCTCGGCCATGCTGATCTCGGGCCTGTCGGCGCCGGTGGGCTTTCCGGCGATGCTGTGGATGGAGGAGGCGCTGGGCTGGCGCGGCACGGTGCTGGTCTTCGCGGCCCTGCACCTGCTGGTCTGCCTGCCGCTGCACTGGGTCGCGCCGGGGCCGCGTCCGGCGAACTACGCCGACGCGGCCGGGGGCGCGGGCGCGGCCGCGCCCCGGGCCTTCCGCGGGGCCGAGACCGCGCGCTTCGCCTGGCTGGCGCTGGGGGTGTCGCTGATCGGGGTGGTGACCTGGGGGCTGATGGTGGCGCTGCCCGAGGTGCTGTCGGCGCTGGGCCTCGACCCGGAGACGGCGGTGCTGGTCGCCTCGCTGGTGGGCGTGGCGCAGGTGGCGGCGCGGGCGGTGGACATGGCGCTGGGATCGCGCTCCACCGCCATGGGCATGGCGATCGGGGCGACGGCGGCGATGCCGGCGGCCTTCCTGGTGCTGGCCTTCGCGGGGGGCGGGACGGCCGGCGCGATCCTGTTCGCGCTGATCTACGGCGCGGCGAGCGGGCTGATGTCGGTCGCCCGCGCCACCCTGCCGCTGGAGGTGTTCGACCCCGCCGCCTACGCCCGGCACTGGACCCGGCTGGGCCTGCCCATGCATCTGGCCTTCGCCGCCGCCCCCCCGGGCTTCGCCGCGCTGGTCGCCCATGGCGGGCCGATGGCGCCCGTGGTCGCGGGCTTCGTCGCGGCGCTGGGCGCCTTCGGGGCGATGCTGGTGCTGCGCCGGCTGGCGGGGCCGCCGGACCCGACCTGACGGGGCCGACCTGACGGGGCTGACCTGACGGGGCTGACCTGACGGGGCCGGCCCGGCGCCGGGCTCAGGCCCCGGCGGCGGCGCGGGCCTCGGCCAGCGCCTCGGGCAGGGCGGCTTCCAGCACGTCCAGCATCTCCGGCGTGCCGGCGGAGATGCGGATGCAACGGTTCTCCGGCTCCGCGAAGGGCATGCGCACGAAGACCCCGCGCTCGATCAGCCCGGCCAGCACCGCCTTGGCGAAGTCGCCGTCGCCGCCGCAGTCCACCGCCACGAAATTGGTGGCCGAGGGCAGGGCGGTCAGCCCGTTGGCCTGGGCGATGGCCCCGATGCGGGCGCGGGCGGCGACCACCTCGCGCCGGACATGGCCGATCCAGTCGGGATCCCGCGCCGCGGCCTCCGCCCCCACCAGCGACAGGCGGGCCATGCCGAAATGGTTCTTCACCTTGCCGAAGGCCTCGATCATCCGGCGCGAGCCGATGGCGTAGCCGACCCGCGCCCCGGCCATGCCCTGGGCCTTGGAGAAGGTGCGCATCCGGATCACCCGGTCGTCCTCGGGATCGATGCGCGGCGCGGTCCCGTCCGGGGCGAATTCGATATAGGCCTCGTCGAGGCAGAGCACGCAGCCCTCGGGCAGGCGGTCGAGCATCGCCTCCACCACCTCCGCGCCATGCCAGGAGCCCATCGGGTTGTCGGGATTGGCCAGGTAGACCAGCGGCGCCCCGGTCTCATGCGCCGCGGCGACCAGCGCGTCGGGATCCTCGTGGTCGTCCCGGTAGGGGACCTGGACCAGCCGCCCGCCGAAGCTGACCACGTGATAGTTGAAGGTCGGATAGGCCCCGCGGGAGGTCACGACCGGCGTGCCGTCGGAGACCAGCACCCGCACCAGCAGCCCCAGCAGCCCGTCGATGCCGTCCCCGACCACGATGTTCTCCATCGGGACGCCGTGCTTTTCCGACAGCGCCTCGCGCAGGGACAGGTGGGTGGGGTCGGCGTACATCCACACGTCCGGCGCCGCGGCCTGCATCGCGGCGACGGCGGCGGGGGAGGGGCCGAAGACGCTTTCATTGGCGCCGATGCGGGCCTTGAAGGGCCGGCCCATGGCCCGCTCCTGCGTCTCGGGCCCGACGAAGGGCACGGTGGAGGGCAGGCGCTGCACGAGCGGGGTGAAGCGGGGACGGGACATGGCGGAACCTCCGGGCGCGGGGCCGGCGCGCGCGGGTCAGGGGCGCGCGCCGCCGGGTCGCGGGGGAGTTCCACATGGGCGCGCCCGCGTCAAGTTCGGGGGACGGGACGGGCGCTCCGTCCCTGCGGGACGCTCGCCCCGCCCGCCGTCCCCCGCGGCCCTCGCCCGCCCGGAAGGGCGGTCAGAGCTTCGCCTTCGCCTCCAGCGCCAGCCGCCCGTCGGGGTTCAGCACCCACAGCTCCGCCTGGTCCCCGAAGGTCCGCCCGCAAAGCCGGAAGGTCTGCCCGCAGAAGATCGGCGACACCGCTCGGTAGTCGAAGCGCGCCGGCCACCTGCCGGTCTCGTCGCGCAGCAGGTCGGCCAGAAGCTGCGCCATCAGCGGCCCGTGCACCACGCGCTCCGGATAGCCCTCCTCCTGCGTCGCATAGGGCAGGTCGTAGTGGATCCGGTGGCCGTTGAAGGTCAGCGCCGAGTAGCGGAACAGCAGCACCGGGTCGGCGGTGAACGCGCGGGAGAAGCCCGGGGTCTCGTCCTTGGCGGGCGCCGGGCCGCGGGGCTTGTCCGAGGGGCCGGGCGCGGCGCGGTAGACGAGGTCCTCCTCCTCGCGCATCGCCAGCCCGTCGGGGCCCGAGATCTCGTGGCGCACGGTGACGATGGCCAGCGAGCCGGAGCCGCCCTGCTTGATCGCCACGTTCTGGATGGCCGAGACCCGGCGCGCCTCCGCGCCGATGGGCAGCGGCGACAGGAACTCCATCCGCCCGCCGGCGCGCATCCGGCGGGGCAGGCCGGTGTCGGGCAGGAAGCCGCCGGGGCGGGGATGGCCGTCCACGCCCAGGCCGTCGGGCTTGCGCACCTCGGGGAAGAACAGGAAATGCCACAGCGGCGGCAACGGGTCGCCGGGCTCGGGCGCGGGGCCTTCCCGGCCCAGCGAGTCGTGCAGGGAGGCGACCCGCCAGGGGTCGATCCGCTCCTCCATCACCAGCGGCGCGCCGGCGCTGTCGGGCAGGGTGGCGCCGGGGGCGACCGGCGCGGGCTCGGCCGGCGCGGGCGCGGAAGCGTCGGCGGGCGCGGGCGGCCGGCCGCCGCCGGGGATCACGGTGAAGGGCGGGCGACGGTCGTCGGTCATGGCTCAGAACTCCGCCAGGGCGTCGAGGTCGATCGCCTCGAAATAGGCTTTCTTGGTCTCCGCATCGGCGTCGCCGCCGACCGAGACCAGCACCCGGCCCCCGATCAGGGCGCGGATCTCGCCGTCCTCGTCGGTCACGGCCTTGTGCTTGCCGATGCGCGAGACCTTGCCCATCGCCGACAGCGCCATCGCGTTGCCGAACATCGAGGCCATGGCGGTCACCATCGGCCCGTCGGCGGCGAGCGTGATCTCCACCGTCGCGCCGGCCCCGGCATAGGTCGCCTGGCTGACCAGCCCGCCGCCGAACATCGCCCCGGCCATGCCGCCGCCGTCGCCTTCCTCCCGCGTCCAGCCGTCCAGAGGCTCGGGCAGGAAGGCGCCCAGATCCTCGGCCTTGAGCTGGTCGAGCAGGGTGGCGGCGAAGGCTGTCTCCTCCCGCGCCGTGGCGATGTCGCCGGCGCGGTAGGCCTCCAGCGCGGCGTTGAGCGACGCCTCCACGTCGTCGGCCCGGGCCTGGGGCGCCGCGGCGGCGGCCCCCAGGACGAGGCCGGCGACGAGGCCGGCGAAGAGGGGACGCGGACCCATGATTTCCTCCATCTGGTCGGTTCCCGCGACCTGCGCGACGGGGCGAAGGACGGCGGAACGACGGTGTTTCCCGCACATAGCCCGCCCCCGAGGTCAAAGGTCAAGACAGGGGGCGCAGGTCAGGCGGAGGCGGGCCCGCGGGGCGGGGTCCGGCCGCGGAAACCGGGCGCGGAAACCGGATGCCGCGCCGAACGCGGGCGGGGACGCATGGGAAAGCGGGCCGCGCGCGGCCTGACGCGGGCGCGCGGCGGATCGCGCGCCTCCCCGCCGTCGCCGGCGGGGAGGCGCCGCGCGGCTCAGACGCCCTTGAAGGCGGCGGCGCGCTTTTCGAGGAAGGCGGCCGCGCCCTCCCGGAAATCGTCGGTGCAGAACAGCAGCGCCTGGGTGTCGGCCTCTCCCGACAGCAGCTCGTCCATGCCCTGCGGCAGGCGGGCCAGCGTCTGCTTGGTGGCGGTGACGGCCAGCGGCGCGAGGCGACCGGCCTCGTCGGCCATCTTCAGGGCCGCGGCCAGCGCCTCGCCCGGGGCGCAGAGCTCATCGGCCACGCCCCACGCCGCCGCGGTCTCCGCGTCGATGGTGCGCGCGGTGTAGGCCAGCAGCTTGGTTCGCCCCAGCCCGATGCGCGCGGGCAGGGCCTGCAGCGCGCCCAGATCCGGCATCAGCCCAATCTTGGCGAAGCTCAGCGCGAAGCGCGCCTCGCGGGAGGCGACGATCACGTCGCAGGCCGCGGCCAGCGACAGGCCCCCGCCCACGGCCCAGCCCTCCACCGCCGCGATCACCGGCTTGGGGCCGTAGTGCATCAGCTTCACCAGCCGGTGGATGTCCTGCAGCCGCGCGCGCGAGGCGCCGGGCTTCATGTCCTTCATCCCCGCGATGTCGCCGCCCGCGCAGAAGCAGCCGCCGGCGCCGACGAGCACGATGGCGCGGACGTCGGGGTCCTCCATCGCCGCCTGCATCTCGGCGATCAGCACCGAGCGGATCTCCAGGCTCAGCGGATTGCGCCGCTTGGGGTCGTTCATCCAGATCACCTGGGTCGTCCCGTGGCGGACGCCGAGGCAGAGCGGGTCGCCCGGGCCGGGCTCGGCGGGCAGGGTGGCTTGGTCGGTCATGGTCGGTCCCTCGTTCAGCGGCCCTTGAAGGCGGGCGCGCGCTTTTCGAGGAACGCGGTGCGCCCCTCCAGGAAATCGTCGGAGATCATCAGGCCGAGCTGGGCGTCGGCTTCGGATTTCAGCATGGCGTCGAGCCCGGCGGGCATCCGCGCCAGCACCGACTTGGTGAAGCCCAGCGCCCTGGTGGCGGCGGTGGAGAAGCGGGAGGCCAGCGCCATCGCCTCGGCCAGCGCCTCGCCGGCGGGGACCACCTTCTCGGCCAGCCCGTCGCGGTGCGCCTCCTCCGCGGTGATCGGGTCGCCGATCAGCATGAACATCTTGGCCCGCCCGAAGCCCATGCGCATCGGCAGGGTCCAGACCGCGCCCATGTCAGGCATCAGGCCGATCTTGTGGAATCCGCAGGAGAATTTGGCCCCCGCCCCGGCGACGACGATATCGCAGGAGGCGGCCAGCGCCATGCCGCCGCCGGCGCAGGCGCCTTCCACCGCGGCGATCACCGGCTTTTCGCATTCCACGACCATGCGGGTGATGCGGTGCAGCTTGAGCAGCGAGTCCCGCCCCTCATGCCCGCCGGTCAGCTTCATCATGCCCGAGATGTCGCCTCCGGCGGAGAAATGCCCGCCGGTCCCGGTGATCACGATGGCGCGGACCTCCGGGTCCTCGATGGCGGCGGCCAGCGCCTCGGTCAGTCCTGCCTTGATGGCGGGGGTGAAGGCGTTGCGCTTGCTGGGGCAGTCGAGCGTCAGGATCGCCACGCCGCCGTCGCGGGTGGTCAGGACCCGGCCGGGATCGGCCTGGTTGGGGGCGTCGGACATGGTTCCTCCCGCGGCCCGCAAGGGCCGTTCTGGTTTCTCACCGCAGTTCTGCACAGCGGAATCGCCGTTGCAAGTCCCGCCTGCGCGCGGGACGGGAGGCTCAACGGCTGAGCATCGGTCCGATGGCCCGGCTCAGATGCACCAGCCGCGGCCCCACCTCCTGCTCCAGCGCCTCGCGCGAGGCGGCGAAGCGGGGGCCGGCGGCGTTCAGCGCCATGACCTCGGACCGGTCGGGGGAGACGACGGGCGCGGCCACGGCGCGGATGTCGGACTGCCATTCGCCGTCGACGATGCAGAAGCCGCGTTCCTCCACCTCGGCGATGGACTCGAGCGCGCGGGCCTTCAGGTCCGGCCAGGCGGGGCCGAGCTTGCGGGCCAGGCGGTCGAATATGTAGTCCCGCTCCGACGGGTCGATCCCGGCCAGAAAGGCGCGCCCCAGCGCGGTGGTGGCGATGTCGACGCGGGTGCCGACCTCCAGCCTTATGGTGGTCATGGTCGGCGGGTGGCAGGCGTCCACATAGATCATGCCCAGCCGGTCCCGGGCGGCGAGCGCGATGGACAGGTCCACGTCGGAGGCGAGCTTGAGCATCGGCTCCCGCGCCACCAGCCGCACCCGCAGCGACGAGATCACCGGATAGCCCAGCGTCAGCAGCGCCGCGGTCGGCTCGTATTTGCCCAGCCGCCGGATCAGGCGCAGATAGCCCAGCTCGGTCAGCGTGTGGGTCAGGCGGGTGATCGTGGCCTTGGGCAGGTCGGTGATCTCGGCCAGTTCCGAGTTGCCCAGGGGCGCCGGGCGCACCGAGAAGGCGCGCAGGATCTCCAGCCCCCGGGCCAGCGCCCAGACGAACTTGCGGTCCCGCGCCAGCCGTTCCGACGTCTCCTCGTCCAGCCCGAGCTGCATGGCGGAGCGGGAGGTGGCCGGCCCCGCCCCGTTCCCCCCGTCGTCCTCGGGGCCGAGCACCGGGCCGCGGGGAAGGGAGGCGTCCGGCCGCGGGGCGTCGGGCCGGGCGTCCGCTTGCGGCTGCGGCTGCGTCGGGTCGTCGGCTCGGTCTGCGCGGGGCGGCGTCATCGTATCTCCTGGCGGGACGAAACCGAAGGCTTGGCGCATCGCGGCGCGATTGTCCACTTGCCGTTCGGTCGGTTGCTGCGGGCGCCGGGCGGAACGGCGCGCGGGGTCATTCGGCGGGACATACGACGACCGTCCCCCGCTTCCCCCCCGCCTCGACCGCGTGATGGGCCTCCACGATCCGGTCCAGCGGAAAGCGCGCGGCGACCGCGTGGCGGGCGGGCGCGGCGGGGTCGGCCAGCCACGCGGCGATGCCCGCCTGCGCCGCCTGCCGCAACGGAAGCGGCGCGATGGGCAGAAGGAACATGCGCAAGGTCACGTTGCGCCGCAGGAGGCCGTAGGCGTCCAGCGCCGGGCGCGGATCGCCCCTGGACGCGTAGGCCGCGATCACGCCGTTCGTCCCGATCACCCGCTGCGCCACCGCGGCGTCGCCGCCGAGGTCGACCTCCACGATCCGGTCGACGGGGCCGGAAGCGGCCTCCAGGATCTCGTCCGCCAGGTCCGGCGCGTCGCGGCGCAGCGCCACGGCCGCCCCCGCCGCCCGCGCCGCGGCGGCGGAGGCGTCGTCGGACACGGTGGCGATCACCCGCGCCCCGTCCCGGGCCGCGTGCTGCACCGCATAGGCGCCCACGGCTCCGGCGCCGCCGGTGACCAGCACGGTCTTGTCCGTCACCGGCCCGTCGGAATGCACGCAGCACCAGGCGGTCATGCAGGGGATGCCGAGGCAGGCGCCTTCCTCAAAGCTCACATGGTCGGGCAGGGGGGTGAGCAGGGAGGCGTCGAGCGCGATCGCCTCCGCCGCCGTGCCCATGGCCCGCCCGCCCCGCTGGCCGTTGTAGAGCCACACGCGCCGCCCGATCAGCGCGGAATCGGCGCCGGGCCCCACCGCGTCCACCACCCCCGCCCCGTCGGAATGGGGCACGATCCGCGGCCCCTCCATCACATGCGCGGGGCCGGCGCGGCGGTTCATGTCGGCCGGGTTGACGCCCGAGGCCATCAGCCGGACGCGGGCCTCGCCGGGGCCGGGCTCGGGGGTGGGAATCTCTCCCAGCCGCAGAACCTTTTCCGCCGGTCCCTGGGACTCATACCATGCCGCACGCATCTCCGGCCCTCCCCGCCGCTCGTCCTCCGCCCCTCCCGCGGGCGGCGCGAGGGGGGCGGCTCCGGGGCGCCTGAACTTCGTCAGGATCGCCCCCGGCGACCATGCCCCGCCGGGCCTCGGTCTGACCAGAGCCGATTTCGGCTCGCCCCATGGCGCAGGCGCCGTTGCGGCGCCTGCGCCGGAGGTTGTGGCGCGGCGGCGCGCGCCGGGTTATCCTGCACGTCAAACGACGGCGCGGGCCGGCCTTGGGAGGGGCGCCGCGACCGCGGTCCAAGGGAGAGAACGACCGATGCTGAAACCTGCCACCGACGCGCTCGCCCGCGCGCGCGAGGAAGCCTGGTCCACGCCGCTGGCGGCGCTGGACGTGTCGAAATCCGAGCGCTTCGCGCAGAACCTGCACTGGCCGTTCTTCGACCGGCTGCGCGCCGAGGCGCCGGTGCATTACTGCGCCGACAGCGACTTCGGCCCCTACTGGTCGATGTCCAGCTACGACACGATCATGGCCGTGGACACCGATCATCGCCGCTTCTCGTCGGCCGAGGGCATCTTCATCGGCGACCGGGACGAGAGCTTCAAGGCGCAGAGCTTCATCAGCTCCGACGCGCCCCTGCACGGCAAATGGCGCAAGCCGGTGATGCCCGGCGTGGGCCCGAAGCGGCTGGGGGAGCTGGAGGCGGTGATCCGCGGCCGGGTCGGCGCCATCCTCGACGGGCTGCCGGTGGGCGAAGAGTTCGACTGGGTGCAGCATGTCTCGATCGAGCTGACCACCCAGATGCTCGCCACCCTCTTCGACTTCCCCTTCGAGGACCGGCGCAAGCTGACCTTCTGGTCGGACGTGGTGACCTCCACCCCCCAGGTCGGCAACCACACGCTTGACGTGGAGGAGCGCAAGAAGATCCTCATGGAATGCGTCGGCTGCTTCACCCAGCTGTGGCGCGACCGGCAGGCGCGGGAGCCGGGCTTCGACTTCATCTCGCTGATGGCCCACGATCCCGCCACAGCCGATCTGGTCGAGGATCCGATGAGCCTGCTGGGCAACCTTATGCTGCTGATCGTGGGGGGCAACGACACCACCCGCAACTCGATCTCCGGCGGGGTCGTGGCGCTGAACGACTTCCCCGACCAGTACGACCGGCTGGCCGCCGATCCGGGGCTGATCCCCAACATGGTCTCCGAGATCATCCGCTGGCAGACGCCGCTGGCCTACATGCGCCGCACGGCGCTGGAGGACGCGGAGGTCGGCGGGCGCACGGTGCGGGCCGGCGACAAGGTGGTGATGTGGTATGTCTCGGGCAACCGCGACGACGCCTTCTTCGACGACCCCTACGAATTCGACATCGGCCGGGCCAAGGCGCGTTCCCACCTCTCCTTCGGCTTCGGGGTGCATCGCTGCATGGGCAACCGGGTGGCGGAGATGCAGCTGCGCATCCTGTGGGAGGAGATCCAGAAGCGGTTCAAGCGCGTCGAGGTGACCGGGGAGGCGGAGCGGGTGACTTCCAACTTCGTGCTGGGCTTCTCGAAGCTGCCCGTGACGCTGCGGGTCTGAAAAGGCCGGGGTCGAGGTCGGGCCTGAAAAGGGACGGGCTCCCCTTGCGTGGAGCGTCGCGGAACGGCGCGCCCCGGGCTTGACCCGGGGCCTCTCCACGCGCCCGACCCGCGCGAGGCCCCGGATCAGGTCCGGGGCGCACGACCGGCGCGGCCGTCCCTGATCCTCCGGGCCTACAGCTCCGGCGGCGTCCACGGCTCCATGCGCAGGGGGCGGCCCCCCAGCGCGCCGAAGGCCCGGCGGCGGCAGGTCAGCACCAGGATCTGCAGGTCGCGGGCCTGCCGGTGCAGGGCGTCGAACATCCGCTCGATCCGCTCGTCATCGGCCCAGACCAGCGCGTCGTCCAGGATCACCGGCGCCGCCCCGCCGGGACCGCGGGCCATCAGGCGGGCGAAGGCCAGGCGGGTGAGCAGGGCGAGCTGCTCGCGCATCCCCCCCGACAGGATCGCCGCCGCCTCCGCCACCCCGTCGCGCTCCAGCGCCGCAGGCAGCAGGGCGGTTTCGTCGAAGCGGATGTCCACCCCGCCCGGCGCGTCCTCCAGCAGCAGGGCCAGCAGGGGGCGCAGCTCGGCCATCACCGGGCCGAAATAGTGGTCGCGCGCGGCGGCGCGGGCGGTCTCCAGCGCCGCGCGCAGCCGGGTCAGGGCGGCGATCTCCGCCTCCAGCCGGGCGGCGCGGGCGCGGGCGGCTTCGGCGAGGCCCTGCGCCTCGGCCAGAGCGGCTTCCGGCGCCTCCTCCGCCCGCGCCGCCACGGTGGCGTCATGGCCGGCGAGGGCTTCGCGCAGGGCCGCGGCCTCCTGCGCCGCCGCGGCGACGACCGAGGCGGCCCGGTCCGCGGCCGCGCGCGCGGCGTCGAGATCGGCGGCCCCGTCCTGCAACGCCTCCCGCGCCGCGCGGGCTTCGGCGAGCGCGCGGGCGGTCTCGGCCTCCGCCACGGCCAGCGCGGCCGGGTCGGCGGGGGCGGCGGCGGAGAGGCGGGCGAGGGCCGCGTCGGCGGCGGCCGCCTCGGCCATGGCCCGTGCCGCGGCTTCCCGCGCCTCCGAATGGGCGGCGGCGGCGGCGGCTTCGGCGGCGCGGGCGCGGGCGGCGTCGGCCTCCGCGGCGGGCAGGTCGGGGGGCGGGTCCTCCCCGGTTGGCTCCGCCTGCGCGGGCGCCGCCTCCGCGCGCAAAGCGGCGATGCGGGCGCGCAGCGGGTCGAGGCCGTCTGGGGCGGACGCCGCCGCCTCCGCCGCCGCCACCCGCGCAGCCTCCGCCCACCGCGCGGCCTCGGCGGCGCGGGCGCGCAAGGCGGGCAGGTCGGGCGCGCCCAGCCGGGCGAGGCCCGCGTCCCGCGCCTCCCGCGCCCGGCGCACCGCCGCGGCGGCTTCCGCCCCGGCGCCGGCGGCTGGGGTCAGGGTCAGCCGGCCGATGCCGTCGAGGTCGAGCGCCACCTCCCCCGTCGCCGCCCCGCCGCCGCCATCGGGCAGCGCCTCTCCGGCCAGCCGCACCCGCCCCGCGGCGCCGGGCGCGTAGTCCACCCGGTAGCGCGGAGCCTGCGCGGCCTCGGCGGCGGCGAGCGCGTCGAGCCGCCGCTCCAGCCCCTCGATCTTCTCCAGCGCCCCGTCGGGCAGGGCGAGCGCCCCCGCCTCCGCCTGCGCCGCCTCGGCCCGGGCGCGGGCCTCCTCGGCGGCGGCGAGACGGGCGGAAAGCTCGGCGAGCCGCGCGGCGGCGGCCTCGGCCCGGGCGCGGGCTTCGGCGCGAGCGGCATGGGCGCGGGCGGCGGCGAGGGCGGCGTCGGCGTCCCGCGCGGCGCGGGCGGCGTCGAGCCGGGCGG
>JAYZWL010000083.1:0-139702 GCA_036154955.1 Pseudomonadota bacterium
GGGGGGGGGGGGGGCCGCGACGGGGGCGCGCCGGGCGGGGGGGGGGCCCGCGCGGGGGCGGTGGCGGCGGGGCGGGGGCGTGGCTTGCGCCGGCGCCGCGACCGCCGGGCCGCGCGGCGCGGACCGGCGGCGTCCGGGATACGGGGCGAGGATCCGCGTCATGGGACGCGCGCCCGCGTCGTCGCCCCGCAGGAGCCTGGGCCGGCGCCCGGGATGGGCGAGGCGGATCGTCCCGCGGGCGCGGCCCGCGGCAGGCGAGACCCGCGCCCGCGCTCCGGTCGCCGCGTCGCGCTCCCGCCCGATCGCGTCGAACCGGATCGCGCGCGACGTGACGAAGGGCGCGGGCGGTGCGGGCCGGACCGGAGACAAGCGGAGCGCCCCGGCGCAGGCGCGGGCGTGGCGGGCCGCAACGGGGACGGGTCGGCGGCGGCGGCGCTCGGCGCGGCCGCCGGGCGTCCTCCGCGCCGCGCGCGGGAAAGGGGGACGGGCGCGGGCGGTTCGCCGGCTCGCCGCTTCGGCGAACGCTCCGACGAAGGGCGGCGTCGGGATGGCGGCGCGGCGCCCTCCGCGGGACTGGGCTCGGCCGGTCGCCATCCGAAGAGACGCGGTCGACGGTCGAGGCCTCTGGCGCCGCGCGGGCGCCGCGGCGCGTCGCGGCCAGACGCCGGCGGAGGATCCGCGAGGTCCGGGCGGGCGAGGCTGCGCAGGGTCGCGGCGGGTCGCGCGACGCGCCGGGGCTGCGGCCGCGGATCCGCCCCCGCCCCCGCTCCCGCCGCCCGGGCCGCGCGGCGCGAGAGGCCTCGTCGCCGGGCCGGGGAGACGGGAGGCCGGGCGACCGGAGCGGTCCTTGTCCGGCCATCGCGCGGCGCCGTTCCCCATGGCCTCGCGCGTCGCCCGCGGATGCGCCGGGCCGGGGCGCGCGGAATGGACGGGCGCGGGGCGCCGACGGCCGCCCCGGGAGGACGCCGCGGTGCGCGCGCCGGAGAGCGCGGCGGGGCGCGGCGTCGAGGCATGGCGCGGAACAAGGGGGCGCGGGCCGGTCATGTCTGGGCGATGCTGAAGCTGTTGAAGACGAAGTTCGCGGTCTGGGTCTGCCCGGCCTCCAGCATCAGGTTGGCGGTCCGGATGTTCTGGCCGGACCCGGCCTGCAGCCGGTAGGCGCCGGGGGGGAGCGACAGCTCGTAACGGCCGAACTGGTCGGTGGCGGTCTCGGCCGCCGTCTCGCCTTCCAGGGTCAGCGCGGCAACCGGAAGCTGGCCGATGGGCGCGTTGATCAGCGCGGCGGCGTAGAGCGGCTGGTAGCGCACCTCGCCCCGCACCGCGCCCGGCGCGGCCAGCGTGGCCTGAAGGTCGGCCAGCGCCGCCTCCAGCGCCGCGAGGCGGGCCGCGTCGGCCTCGGCCAGCGGCAGGCGGGCGTCGGCGTAGAGCACCCAGTCCTCCGTCCCCTCCACCCGGATCACCCGGATGGCGGGGGTCGGGTCGGCGGTGAGGTCGAGGGCGGGACAGGCGCGCCCGGCTTCCAGCACCGTCAGCATCCGCGCGGCGGGGATGATCGTGGTTCCGGCGGAGGGAAGGCCCTGCAGGAAGGTGTCGAGCCCGGCGTTCGGCAGCAGCCCCGTGGCGGGCAGGAAGCGGAAATCGCGGATCGCCATCGGGAACGCGCCGGCGGGCAGGGCGGCGGTCAGCCAGGCGTGCTGGGCCTGGAACTGGGCGCGCAGCGCCTCCGCCTGCGCCTCGGCCCGCGCGGCGTGCACCAGCGGCCAGGGCGCGGCCAGCGGGTCGGCCCCGGGCCGCAGGCGGGCGGCGGGCGCGTCGACGAAGCCGAGCCCGGCCAGCGTCCAGTGGATCAGCGCCAGCGGAACCTCGCAGGGCGCGAGCAGCGGCGAAGACCCGGCGCGCAGCATGTCCAGCAACCCGCGCGAGGCCCAGGCCGACCCGCCCGCGGCGAGCGTGGCGAAGGGATCGCGGGCGAAGCCGTCGCGCGCGCCGGTCCCGTGCAGGGCGTTGGCGGCGAGGTTGCGCAGCCGCGAGCGGCCGGGCAGGTCGGTGCGGGTCATCAGCGCCCCGATCTCCGAAGCGAGCGGCGAGCCGCCCGCCGCCAGCGCCTGGTCCACCCGCACCAGCCGGAAGGCCACGCCGCGGGTCGCGTAGCGCTTGCCGCAGCCCGAGGCGAGCCCGGCGGCGGAGCTTTCGCCGATGCCGGCCATCGGCGCCTCCTCCTGAAAACCCGAAGCCGGAAGCAGGGTCAGCAGATAGAGCCCGACCCCCGCGGGCAGGGTCGCGCCCGGGGCCTGACCGGCGCAGGGGCCGAAGAGGTCCGCGGAGGCCGCGTCCGCCGCCTCCGCCGCCCGGGCCAGCGCCACGAGGCGGGGGGAGCGCAGCTCCAGCGCCTCCCCCTCCCCGGTGACGGCGAGGCCGGGGGCGACCGAGACCACCGGGGCCGCCGCGCCATCCGAGGACGCGTCCTGCGTCACCTCCAGGCCCGCGACCACGCCCGCGCCCACGGCCCGGCCCAACCGCAGCCGCTGGGCGCGGTCGGCCGCCTGCTCGTCGGTCAGGTCGCGGCCGGTGAGGATGCGGCCTTCGAAGAAGTTCACGAAGCGCACGCCGTCGTCGAGGATCGGCTCTTCCAGTCGGTAGGTCATGGCGGGGCTCCCTGCCGGTCCCGGATCAGCGGTCGAATTCGATGAGGCCGGAGGCGGTCAGCCGCCGGATCACCGCCGGCCCCACCTGCGGGACGGAGCGCAGGTCGGAGGCCTCCTTGAAGTTCCCGGGCGCGAGGTTGCGGGCGTTGACGATGTTCATGGCGGTGCGCTCGGGGATGTTGGCGGCCTCCACCAGGTCGGCGACGGTGGCTTCGGCGAAGCTCACCTTGCCCCCGCCCTCCGCAGCGTCGCGCCCGGTCAGCCCGCCGACGAACTCGCCGAAGAAGCCGCCCTCCCGCCCGTCCTTGCGCGGCAGGATCCAGCTCATCAGGTGGCCGCCCTGGACGCCGCGCGGGTCGCCGCCGGGTCGGTCGCCGGAGGGCAGCTTGCTGCGGCAGAATTCGGCGTCGATGGCCCGGCCCTCGTCGTCGAGCACATGTTCGCCCAGAAGCTCGATCTCGAAGCGCGAGCCCATGAGCTGGAGCAGCGCGTTCTCCGGGAACTGCATGAACACGCCCGGCGCGGCGGTGTCGGCGATCTGGAACCCGCGGGAGAACAGGGTGACGCCCGGAGCCGCGTCCGGCTGGATCGGGATCAGGTCCACGGGCGGAATGCGCAGCCGCTGCAGCAGGCCGCCGACCATGTCCATCTCCCGCTCCACGAACAGCTTGAAGGAGGAGGCGTCGAGCGACCCGCCGGTCATGTCCGGCCCGTTCGGGGTCTGGGTCACGCCGATGCGGGCCTTGCCGTCGCCCGGCTGCTCGCGCCCGAAGGCGAGGGCGAGGCCGCGCACGATCTTGCCGTCGAGGTCGAAGGCGAAGTCGTGGAAGGCGTTGTGGATCCAGCTCGTCGCCATGACGCGCAGGAGGCCTTCCTCATGCTCCGGGTCCTGCGCCGGCGGGATCGCGGGGGCGGCGAGGGTCCAGCGCAGGCCGGTGGCGCCGGTGGTCAGCTGCAGGAACCGCCCGACCTGGCCCGCGCTGGGCGTGGGCAGGGCGAGGCCGCGCAGCCCGGTCACGGTCGGGTTGGGCAGCACCCCGCCGAGATCGCCGCCGGCGGCCTGGCCATGGGGCATCGCCTCTCCCGACGCCGTGGCCTGGGGCAGGTTGGTCAGCGTGGCGGCGCCGCCGCCCGACAGGTCCCGCAGCAGCAGGTCGAAGGTCGAGCCGGGTTCGCGCGGGGTGACGGCGAGGTATTGCAGGTGGTCGTCGGCGCCGAGCCCGGTGAGGTCGCCATGCGCGGTCACCGTCGGCTCCACCACCGGCGGGGGCAGGACCACGGTCCCCTCCGCGCCGACCACGCCGCCGCCGATCACGATCTCCTGCAGAAGCTGGGTGTGGACCAGCACCGGCCGGTCGTCGTCGTCGAGGAACACGGCCGAGGCGTCGCCGTCCACCACCGGCCCGGCCGCGCCCTGCGCGGTGGGGAAGGTCAGATGGGCGAGCAGGATGCAGTCCTCCTCCGGCAGCCCGCCGGCGCATCCGGCGCCGCCGGGAAGCAGCGCGGGGCGGACTTCCGTCACCCAGATCTTGAAGGCGAGGCGCAGGAAGGCGGTCAGCTCGTCGGCAGGCACCGCGAGCGTCAGGTCGCCGGGGGAGCCGGGGGGCGAGGCGGGCGGGGAGGCGGGGGAGCCCGGTCCCTCCGGCGGGGAGGCGAGCGGAGCGAGGCCGCGCACCATCGCCTCGAAATCCTCCAGCGTCAGGGTCGGCGCGGGGGAGGCGTCCTCCTCCACCGGGTCGAGCCGGTTGACCAGGAAGGCGAAGGCGCGCACCGCGTCCAGTTCGGTCTGGTCGGGACTGTCGAGGGTGATGTCGAGCGCGAAGCTCTCGGTGATCCGCGAGGCGGTCATCGCCTCGTCCTCGGTCCGGCAGGGGCCGCCGGGGATGGGGGCGAGGTCGGTCTCGCATTCCCGGTAGCACAGCCGCAGCGCCACGGTCAGCGGCCAGGCGGGGGAGGCGGGGGAGCCGGGCTCCCCCGCCGCGTCCGGGTTGCGGCGCAGCCATTCGTTGATCGGGGCGCAGCGGGCGTCGGGCACGCGGATCCAGCGGCCCTTGGGGTCGATGGCGAGGCCGGGGGCCACGAAGATCTCCGGCCCCGAGGCGCCGTCGCGGACCCGCACCTCCAGCCCGCAGACGGCGCCGTAACCGTGCAGGGCGCGGTTGCCGCGGCGTTCCGCGTCGAGGAAGCGCAGCTCCTCCTGCAGGAACTCCTCGACCCCCAGCACAAGGCCGTGGGCGTAGCGGACCCGCTTCCACGGATCCAGGGTCAGCGCCTCCTGGCAGGCGGTGCAGCCGCAGCTCATGGTCTCGTCTCCCCGGTTGTCGTCGGCCCCGGCGCGTCCCGTCCCACGACCCGGCGATCGGTCGCGGTCCAGGGATGCCCCCAGGCGAGCTTGCCCTCGGCCAGCGCGGAGCGGCCGAGTTCGATGGCGGCGAAGCGGGCGCTTTCGCCGAGCGTGGTGTCGATGCCGAGCCGGGCGTCGCCGACCCGGAACAGCGCCCAGAACGGGCGGACGTCGAAGGCGGCGTGGGCGGGCTTTTCGCGCGCCACCAGCGCGCGGACCCGTTCCACCCGCAGGGCGCGGTCGGCCGGCGGCTCGCCCGGTTCGGCCGGGACCAGCACCGAGAACCGGTGCGCGGCCCGGGCGATGGGCAGGGCGGAGGCGACGAAGCCCAGCCAGTCCGCCAGCCGGGCGCCGGCGGCGGGGTAGTCGCCCTCCGCCGGCAGGGGCACGGCGGCGAAGGCGGGATGGGCGGCGGCGCCGAAGCGCTGCCAGGCGGCGTTGAGCCGGGAGACGGCGCCGTAGCGGCGTTCCAGGAACTCCCGCCAGGCGGTCAGGTCCTGCGGGCCGACGGCGGCATGGACGAAGCCGACGGGGCCGGCGAGGAAGGCGCGCCAGTCCGCCGCCTCCCCCTCCGAAGCCGGAACCACGGGCGACAGCATGATCGCGTCGAGCGCATTCAATGGCTTGCCCCAGGCGGCGGAGATGTTGGCGAGCGTGGCTTCGGCCGCGGCGTCCTCCGACACCGGTTCCGCAGCGGGCGCCGGGTCGGGGGCGTGCACCTCCGCCACGTAGTCCCGCCAGGCCTGGTGCAGCGGGCCCGCCCCCTGGTCGGGGGCGTAGGGCGCGCCCTCGGCCGCGAAGGCGAGGCCGGGGGCGGCGGTCTCCCCCTCCGGGTCGCCCAGCTCCACGCCCCCGTAGCGGCGCAGCAGATGGGATTCCACCACCCGGATCTCCCGCCCCGGCCGGTCGTCCAGCGCGGGCAGGCCGCGGCGCAGGGCGGCGAGCGCGTCGAGGTCCGGGCAGGCGTCGGTGGCGACCGAGAGCAGCGCGCGCAGTCCCGCCACCGTGCCCCGCCAGCGGAACAGAAGCTCGGCGTTGTCGATGAACAGCCGCCGGCGCCAGTCCTCCCAGTCCGGATCCAGCGTCGCGCCCAGCCAGCCCGCCAGCCAGTCCAGATGCCCCGGCGCGGCGGTGCGGGTGTCGAACAGGCTCTCGGCCGCGGCCACCCGGTCCTCGATGACGGTGAAGATGCCCTCGGGATTGGCGAGGAACCGGTCGAGGAAGCTGGCGGAGACCGGATCGTCCCCATAGGTCGCGGGCAGGTAGCGCTCCAGATAGGAGAAGCGCGGGTAATGGACCCGCAGCGCCCGGATGCGCGGAGAGACGCGCCCGCCCCCCGCCAGCGTCAGGCGCAGTTCCAGCCAGCGGCCGCTCGCGGCCTGGAACAGCGTCTCGAACGTGCCGTGCCCCTGGCCGGGACCGCCGGCGGCGGGGGTTCCGTCCGGGCCGAAGGGCAGGCGGGGCGGCGCCTCGGGCCCGTCGCCGCGGCGCAGGGGGGCGGGTTCGGCCCGCCATTCGGCGTTGTCGAGCGACACGGGATCGTCGGCCGCCCGGCTCTCCACCCCCAGCGTCGCGCCGTCGGGCAGGCAGCCGTCGAAGACCAGCCGGTGCCAGACGCAGCCCGGCTCCCGCCCGTCGAAGACCAGCCCGGCGATCACCCCGTCGGGGCGGTGGCGGCGCTGGGGGCGCGCGGCGATGGGCATCCAGCGTTCGTCGAGGTCGTAATGCGCCTTCTCCGCCGCCGCGACGATCCCGCGGCCGAAGAAGCGGCGCAGGGGCAGGTGGTCGGGCAGCAGGGCCAGGGCGAAGGCCTCCCCCTCCGCCTCCAGCCGGAAGCGGAAGGCCTGATCGCCGGTGTCGGCCGCGATCACCAGGTCGCCGGCAAGCGCGGGGCCGGGCGGCTGGTCGGGGTCGGGCAGGAAGGCCATGTCGTGACCCCGGATCTCCGCGCCCTCGCCCAGCAGGGCGGCGAGGAGGGCCGGGTCGAGCGCGACCTCCCCCACCGGCCGGTCCCCGTCGAAGCGGGCGACGGCGGAGGGGCCCGCCTCGGGCGTGTCGAGCACGATGACGGTCCCGTCCGGCAGGGCGCAGAGGGCGCGAGGGGCGAGCACCGGGGCGGGGGAGCCGAGATCGGCGGGCCAGGCCTCCGGGAAGGTCAGCGCGGGCCGGGTCGCGGGGGCCTCTCCGGGCGGGGCGAAGAGGGCGGTCGCCTCGGGCGCGAGCGTCAGGGCGGTTCCGGTCGGGACCGGACGGAACCAGGCGTCGAGCCGCCGGTGGCGGGGACCGGGATCGGCGTCGTCGCCGTCCTCCAGCCAAGGCAGCGCGCGTTCGAGGATGACCAGGCCGCCGTCCGCGGTCGCCTCGAAGTCGAAGGGGCGGAAGCGGGCGTCCTCCGGGAACGGGCGGAACAGCGGCGGGCCGGAGCCGTGAAGATCGAAGACCAGCAGGCCCGCGGGATGGACCGTGCCGACCGCGAGGTAATGCGCGCAGGTCACGCAGAGGCCCGACAGGCGCAGGTCGGCATGGGCCGGCGCCGCGGGGGCGGCGGGGGCGAAGAGGGCGTCGACCTCGTCGGTTTCCGCGCAGGGGGCGGCGTCGAGCATGGCCGCGTCCCAGAAATCCGCCGCGGGCTGCGCGCCGCGCCCGACCCGGATGCGCCGGCGGTCGGCGTCGATCCAGTACCAGGATCCGAACCGGTCCCGGTCCGCCCCGCGCCGGTCGGCGGCGGTCAGGCGCGCGGCGCCCTCGGGGACCGGGATCAGCCGCACCGCCTCGGCCAGCGCCACGGCGCCGTCGCGCGGGTCGAAGGCCACGTCGCGGGAGCCGGGGGCGGCCAGCGGCTCGGCCCAGTCCGGGGCGCCCATGCGCAGCGAGAAGCGGGTTCCGTTGGCGTCCATGGCGGGCGCGCTCCTCAGCACAGGTCGGGGACGACGGGCACAGGGGTCGCCCCGGGCCCGGCCACGCCCGAGGGCGCGGTTCCGGCGAGATCGGCGAGCGGGGTCGGGTCGCCCTCCGTCACCGCCGAGAACGCGGCGAGGCGCGGCAGTTGCAGCGGCCCCAGCGTCAGCGGCGTGGCCCTCGGCCCGGCCTCGTCGCCCAGCAGCAGCCCGCCGACCCGCTGCACCCCTTCGACCCGGGCGGCGACCACCAGCAGTTCGGCCGCGTCCACCGTGCGGCCCAGCGGCCAACCGGCCCCGTCATGGCCGCCGGAGAGGGGCGACAGGAACGTCTCCACCGCCGCCTTCACCGCCTCGCGCACCGGGGCGCGGGCCCGGCCGGGGGCGACGTCGACGGCGACCGAGACCATGCAGTCCACGTAGTCCGGCCCCAGCACATGCAGCTCCGTCGTCACCAGCCGGCGGGGGCAGAGGTGGCGGACCACAGCGTCCAGAAACAGCCGGTCGGGCTTGGGCGCGCGCGGGTTGCGCGGATCGTCGGCGGGGATCACCAGCACCGTGACCACGCCGGGCGCGGCGTCGGCGGGCTGGGCGGGGTGGAGCAGGGGCAGGATCTCCACCCGCCCGATGTCGACGCCCGGCGTCGCCTCGGCGATGGCGCGGAAATCCGCCTCGGTCACCAGCCGGTCGCGATTGGCGAGGAAGCCCGGGATGCGCGCCTCCGCCTCCGCCACCGTCTCTCCGGCCGCGCCGCCCCAGGTGGGGACGGGGTTGGCGACCTTCACGCCGGACGGAAGATCGCCCTTGGAGATGGCACCGATCCCCACCCGCCCCGCCGGCCCGCCGCCATGGTCGTAGCGCGCGAGGATCACCGCGCCGCGGGGCGGGCGGGCGCCGGCGAGCCCGGTGCCGAAGCGGATTTCCCCGCTTTCGGGGTCGAGCGCGAAAAGCTTCGCCGCGGCATCCGCCGTGGGCGCGTAGGGGGCGGCGTCGGTCGGGCCCTGCACGGTCGCGGTTCCCGCCCCGGTCCCGGTCCGGCCGCCCTCCGGCGGGGCGGCGCCGATGTCGTCGACCATCGCCCAGGGCTCCCCGTTCACCGTCAGGCGCAGGCTGTCGGCGATCACCGGCAGGTTGGCGAGCGTCGCGGTCTGGCCCGGCTCCCCGGTCCCCGGGGGCAGCAGCTCCGCCGTCACGCGGGCGCGCTGGGTCACGGCGGCGGCGTTGATCCCGACCCAGGCGGCGCGGAAGGCGGGCTGGCCGCCGGCGCCCGAGGCGTCGGCGGGCAGGCGGATGCGGATCCAGGTGATCAGCCGCGCCGCCCGCGCCTCGTCGTCCAGCGGCGGCGGGTAGTCGCCCGCGCCCGCCTCCAGCGGCTCCAGCGCCTCCCAGGTCCGCAGCGTGTCCGCCTCCCCGAAGGTCAGCTCCACCACCGCGGGATGGGTCAGCGGGTCCGCGTCGGCGGCGGCGGGCAGGCGGCGATAGGCGGGCGCGGCCCCCGCGGCGCCGGGATTGGGCGTCTCGAACACCAGCGCCTCGCGCGTCTCCTCGCGCAGGTCGCGGTCGGGCTCGATCACGCGGGCGTCGAGGTCGAGCGAGGGCATCATGCCCAGCGACAGGGTCTTGCCGGCGAGCGCGAGGCGCGCGGCCTCCGGATCCTCGCCCCGCCGGGCGAAGAGCGCGAGCCACAGCCCGTCCACCGTCCCGCCGCTGACGTCGAGCGCGTCCAGCACCACGCCGGCCCTGGGCGCCGTCATCTCCCGCGTTTCGTAGAAATCGAGGCTCGCCACGTCGCCCGGCGGCGACTGGAAGGAGGCGTAGAGGTCGGCCCAGGTCTCCTCCGCCTCCGCCCGCTCGTCCCCCGTGAGGCGGCGCTTGTAGAACACGCCCGCCTCGACCGGCAGGATGTCGAGCCCGGCCTCGGTCCGGAACGGGATGCGCGCGGCGGTCAGCGCCGCGCCCGCGCCCAGGGTCGCCGCCTCCAGCGGCCCGGCGGGGCGGGAGAAGGCCACCAGCCCGCGGGCGGCGGAGGGGGGGCGCATCTTCACGCCAAGCAGGCGCAGGAACTTCAGTCGGTTGCGCTCCGGGATCCGGTTGGCGCGGTAGATCACGCTTTCCGCCATGAAGGCGAAGAGCTGCAGCAGGGTCACGCCCGGGTCGCTGTCCGAGTGGTTGGTCCATTCGGGATTGTGCACCGGGATCCGGCGGATCGCCTCGTTGAGGATCTCGCGGTAGCCGCGCGGGTCGAGGACGGGGTCGGGAAGGGGCATCGGGGGCGCTCCTGTCAGGCGAGCTGGACGCCGAGCCGCATCTCCTCGCGGCTCCCGTCGCGCACGAGGCGGTAGCGGAGGGTGGCGAGCACGGCCTGGTCGGCGCGCGGATCGGGCTCGACCCTCACGCTTTCGACCTCGATCCGGCGTTCCCAGCGCTTCAGCGCTTGGGTGATCGCCTCCTCGATCAGGCGGTGGGTGGCGGCGGTGTCGGGGCGGAACAGGAAGCTTTTCAGCCCGGCCCCGAAGGCGGGCAGCATGATCCGCTCCAGCCGCTCGGTGGTCAGCACGATGCGGATGGACTGGCGGATGTTCTCCACCCCTTCCGACCAGGCCATGCGGCCCTCGGCGTCGATGCCCGGCGGGAAGGCGATGCCGCGCCCCAGGGCGCGTCCGGCGTCGGTCATGGCTTCTTGCCCCTCAGTCCGGGGATGGGGAAGGCCACGATCAGCCAGGGGAGCCAGCGGAAGATCAGGTCGAAGAGCGTGACCATGATGATCATCAGCACGAAGGCGCAGATCGTGACGATGGGGATGGAGATGGCGACGAACAGGCCCAGCGGGTTCGACCCCCCGTCGGCGCAGGGGGAGGGGGAGGGCGTGGGCAGGTCGCGATGCAGGGGCCAGGGCAGGACCGACAGGATCAGGTCGAGGAAGGTCAGCTTGCGCATCGCCTTCATCTGCCCGCAGAACATGTCCGACAGCACGAACCCCGCCCCCTTCTTGTAGCGCCGGAGCGCGCCGGGGGAGATGTCGCGCGGCATGGGGATGCGGATCGGACGGGTGGGCGCGTCGGAGTCGAAGAAGCTCGCCATCTGGAACGGCGCTGAGGGGCGCGAGAGCACGGGCTTGGCGAAGCCCAGGCAGTTGGGCCGCTCATAGGCGCAGCGGATGGCGAACCAGGCCTCCGCGCCCGCGTCGACGCCGGCGGGGGGCGGGGCGAGTTCCGGCAGGGGCGCGGCCGGGGAGGCGGGAAGGGCCGCGGCGACCAGGTCGGCCAGCGCCTCGATCGCCGTTTCCGCGTCGAAGCCGGTCGGCGGGAACGGGCCGGCCATGGCGGCGGAGGGGAAGGGCGAGCCCAGCGGGCTGAACGACTGGCCTGCGGCGGGGTGGGCGGGCATCCAGAGAAAGTCCGGCCAGCCGTCGGCGCCGGGCGCGCCTTCCAGGTCGAATTCGATCTGGGCCGCCTCCAGCGCCGCGACGACGCCCGGCGCGGCGATGCGGGCCAGCGCGTCGGGCAGGCTCCGCACCACGTCCCAGTCGCCATGGGCGTCGATCAGCGCGTCCTCCAGCGTCTCCGACATCGCGGTGTCGCGCAGCGCGTTGCGCAGGGCGGTTTCGGCGGGCGTCAGGGCGGGGGAGGGGGCGCCGCCCATCAGCGACGTCCAGATCCGGGGCATGTGGTCCTGCAGGAACCGGGCGAGGTCGGCGAGCAGGAACCAGCCCGCCGTCTGCGCCTGCGCCCGCGCCCGGCGCATCAGGTCGCGGGCCGAGGCGCGCCCGTCGGACGAGGTGTCGTCCAGCAGCGCCCGCGCCTGGGTCAGGGCGCTGTCGTGCAGGTTGATCCAGGGCGCGGCCACGTCCTGGCGGAACAGCAGCGCGCGCGGGTCGTCGGCGGGTTCGGCGGGCAGGGGGGAGGGCAGGCCGCCCGCGCCCGCGGGCTCCCGCATCGGGGCGCCGAGAAACGCCTCCCGCTTCGCCACCGGGATCATGCCGGCGAGCATCCGGCGCGGCCGTCCGGTCTCCGCCCCCTTGCCCGCCCGCCAGGTGAGGGGGAACAGCGCCTGCCGCTCCTCCTCCGGCTGGATGCGGGCGCGGCCGGCGGCGGTCCCGATCCGGGTCCAGGCGTAGCCGCCGGGCACGTCGGGCGCGGCGGTCCAGGCGTATTCGACGGTGGTGGGGTCCTCGGGGTCCGGCACGGTTCCGGGCGTGGCGGGGACGAGGCGGCGCAGGAGCCAGCCCGCTTGCTCCTGGTTCCCGCGCTCGATGGCGCGGTCGGGCAGGCCGGGCAGCTGGCACACGAGCGAGGCGGCCACCAGGTAGAACCGCCCCTGCGCGGGCTGGTAGAGCTTCAGGGGCTCCGCCGCCGGTTCCGGCGCGGCCGGGACCGGGGCGGAGGCGCCGAGCCCCCGGGCGATGCGGGTCAGCCGGCGGCGGGTCTCGTTCACCGGGGCGCGGGTCGCGAGGCCGGAGGTGTCGGGCGCCGCCATCGGCGCACGCCAGGTCTCGGGCCGGGCCAGCCAGGCGGGAAGCTGCTCGGGCCGGGTCTCCACCGTCGCGATCAGCTCCTCCATGAAGGCGTCGGAGGCGAAGCGCAGGATGGCGGGCCGCGCCGGCGCGCCGTTGGCGGCGTCGGGCGACTGTCCCCACATCGGCTGCGGGGCCAGCCAGCGGACCTCGTGCAGATGGGCGTGGGCTACCATATGTTGCCCGCCCCCGGCGTGTAGGACGCCGCGATGATGGAATTGGTGATGACCGTGTCGGCCTGCACGGTGCCGGAGAACTTGGAGATCCCGGCGTTGACCGTGACCATGGAGGCCGAAACCTCGACCATGGAGGCGGAGACCGAGACCTTGCCGCCCGAGTCCACGGTGACGCCGGCCGTCTCCAGCTTCACCGAGTTGCCGTTGGAATCCACCAGCTCGATGGCCCCGGGCCCGTCCTTGAGCGTCACGGTCTGGCCGCCCGGCGTCTCCAGGTGCAGCAGCTCGGAGCCGGAGGTGTCGTCGAAGCGCACCGTCACCCCGTTGCGGGACTTGAGGGTCTTGAGGTTGTTCTCTCCGCCGCCGTCCATCTCCTCCGGCGGCGCATCGACGCCGTTCCACAACCCGCCGATGACGAAGGGGTGGCGCGGGTCGCCGCCGCCGAAGGCCACCAGCACCTCGTCGTCCACGTCGGGGATGAACCAGGAGCCGCGGCCCGACCCGGCGAAAAGCGTGGCGATGCGGGCCCAGGCCTCCCACCCCGCCGCATCGCCCGTATCGGGGGACCAGGGCAGCTTGATCCGCACCCGTCCCTGGCCCTTGGGGTCGGCGATGTCGGTGACCTGCGCGGGATAGACCCCGTGGAACAAGCCGCCGGGGCCGGTGGGCAGGCGTTCGTCGTCCTGCGCGTCGCCGCCGCCGAGATTGGGGAACCGGGGGAAGATCATCACGCGCCTCCGATCCAGGGCCGCTCGATCCCGATGCGGGAGACGAGGCCGGCGTCGAGCGAGAATTCGTGGCGGGCGTGGGTGACGGTGTAGGCCCCGTCGAAAAGCGGCCCGCAGCCCTTGAGCGTGACCCCCCGGCCCACGCGGAGCCGGGCGTCGCCCTCCGCGATCGCCTCGCCGCGCAGGAAGCGCCGGGCGCGGGCGCGGAAGCGGGCGGCGGCGAAGGCGTCGGCCTCGGTCTGGGTCAGGGGCAGGGCATGGGCGATTTGGTCGGGGCGGGCGCCGAAGGCTGCCTCCAGCGCCTCCGCCCCCGACTGGCCGGCGTTCTCGGCCCCCAGCGCGTCCGCGCCGGCCTCCGCCGTCAGCCCCTCCCGCGCCTCCGCGTCCCAGCCCGAAACGGTCAGCGCGGTGCATTGGCCGGCGAGGTCGGCGGTCACCGCCAGTTCCTGCAGGTTGCGCCCGTAGGTCAGCACGGCCGGGTCCTCCCCCCGCCGGGCGCGGGCCTTGACGTGGAGCACGTCGCCCTCCGCCCAGACCTCCGCCCCCGCCTCCCGCGCCCGGTCGCGCAGGAAGGCGAGGTCGGAGAGGTTGAGCTGCGAGACGACCTCCAGCGCCGGCCCCTCGGCGTCCACCTCCGCGGTCATGCCGTGATCGGAGGCGATGGCCTGCGCGATGGCGGCGAGGTCCGCGTCCTCGAAGGTCCGCGACCGGCGGGTCATGCGCAGGTCCTGGAACCGGTCCTCGGCGAGCGCGATGATCTCGGGCGGGCGGGACTTGGGGAAGCGGCCCTCCAGCGCGGTGATGCGGCCGGCGAAGATGGCGCCGCCGGCGTCGCCGGCCCCGATCTCCACCCCGACCTTGCGGCCGAACTCCAGAACCGCGCGGTCCATGTAGAGGAAATCCACCGCGCCGCGGGCCGCGCCCCAGTTGCCGAAGCACAGTTCGGCATGGGCCAGCCCCTCCGCCGTCTCCTCCACCGCCAGCGAGATCAGCCCCTGTTCCAGCGCCGCCTGCCGCGCGCCGTCGAGCGTCAGCGCCGGGCGGGCCGAATAGTGCAGCGGCGTGGCGGACATGTCGTTCATCGGGCGGGGCTCCGGGTTTCGGGGGCAGGGGGGCAGGCGGCGCTTTCAGGTGGCGCGCAAGCGCCGGGCCCGGTCGTGGAAATGGGCGACCGTGTCGACGACCTCGGCGGGGCGGACCGGGCGGCCGGACGCCGCCGCGGGGGCGGGTTCGGGCGGCTGGGCGGAGGCGCCGGGCGCCGCGGGGGCGGAGGGGCCGTCGGCGACGATCTCGAACTCGTTGATGATGACGGGCATGGCCGGGCCTCCCTCCTCAGGCGTTCATGTCGAGCGGCTGGCCGGGGCTCAGCGCGCGGGGATTGTCGATGTCGTTGGCGGCGGCGATGTCCTGCCAGTCGTCCTGGCGCCCCTCCCGCGCGGCGGCCTGCTGGACGCTGTCGCCCTCCCGCGCCGCGGTCACGGGCCGGGCGCCGGGCGTCGCGGGCCCGGCCCCCGCCCCGTCCGCGGACTGGTTCCCGAACACGAACTGGATGTCCTGGCTGGCGATGGCGAGGCCGATCTTGGCGCGCAGCGGCTTGCCGGACTCGGAGAAGAATTCGAGGCTTTCGTTGATCGATTCCACCACGCCCTCGAACAGGAACGTCCCCCACAGGAAGCGGATGCCGGGGGGCACGAACTTGTCGGCCTCGTCGGACGGCTCGGGCTTGATGAAATTCACCACGCGCTCGGTCAGCCGCCGCACGTCGTCGGCGTCGCCCGCGGGGCGGTCCGGGGCCGGGGCGGTCACGTCGAACCACAGGTCCAGCGTCAGCTTGGTCGTGCCCGAGCCCACGAACTGCACCGCCGAGCCGCCGCGCTGGTCGCCGCCGGCGGACTTGTTGGAATAGTTCAGCTTCAGGCTTTCGGGATTGAACTGGACCGAGGTCGGCTCCCCGGTCTCGGAGACCTGGCCCTGGTCGTCCCAGGTGATCGGCTGCATCTGCGCCTTGAGCAGGGTCGGGGGCGTCGGCATCACGCGCCCTCCGCGAGGTCGAGGGTCTCGTAGGCGATCTGCATCTCCTCGATGGCGATGGTCCCGTCCATGGAGTTGAGCGTCGGCGCCTTGAGCTTCAGCGGCAGGCAGCCGGTGAGCGCGAAGCGCAGCGTCTCCGTCTCCCGGTCCGCGGAGAGCACCGCGATCTCGCCCGAGGCGCGCAGGTCCCGGCGGCGCGACACCTCCGCGAACCAGCGCCAGAGGTCGAGCCCTTCGGTCATGCCGCGCTTGAGCGTGAGGTTCCCGTAGGAGACGGGGCCGGCGAGGTGGATCTGCCGCAGGTTTCCGCCGCCCTCGCGGATGGTCTCGACGTCGTGGGACATCTCCAGACCCGACACCTCGGAGAACGCGCCTTCGCAGAGCGGCTTGCTCTCCCCGTCCAGCTGCAGCCGGACCCGGAAATTGAAGACGGAGAAGGGGATCTGCGCGACCATGGGCTCAGGCCTCCCGGACCTGGACCTGCTGCGGCCCGGTCTGGAGCAGCAGCACGGTGAGATGACGGAACGGGCGGGACGGGGCGACGCGCAGCTCCACCGCGAAGCGCCCGCCGTCGGCGGCGGAGGGCGGGTTGACGGACCCGTCGACCACCACCTCGAAGGCCGCGCGCGCCTCCGCCCCCTTCAGGCCGCCGCGCTGGTGGATCAGGGACAGAAGGCGGGTGAAGCGGGCGCGGACCATGGCGCGGAAATCGGGGCTGTCGGGCTCGAACACCCAGGCCTGCCCCTCGCGCAGGGCGAGCCGGCGCAGGAGGATCATCAGCCGGCGCACCGGCAGCGGGCGCAGGTCGGCGCTGCGCGACAGGGTGTCGGCGTTGAAGATCGGGAAGCCGCCCGGCTCGCGCAGCACCGGGTTGATCTGGGCGGCGATCAGGCGGGAGGCCTCGTCCCGGCTCAGGGCGGGGGAGAGGGCGGCGGCCCCCGCGACCGGCTGGTTGGCGGCCGAGATCCACGCCCCCTCGGTCAGCGTGCGCCGGGCGAGCAGGCCGGCGGCGGCGCCGTCGGGGGGCAGGAAGGCGCCGCCCGTCGGAGAGGCGGGGCCGGCGAGCCCGATCCACGGATGGAAGACGGCGGCGTAGGACAGCGCCCTCTCCTCCGCATAGCTGAGACCGGGGACCAGAGAGGCGCCGGCGGGGGCGCCCGCGGGGTCGCCGGGTTCGGCGAGGGGCAGAAGGGCGGAGAGATGCGCCTCCGCCGCCTCGGCCCGGTAGTGGCGGGGCAGGGCCAGCAGCGCCACCGCGTCGGCCCGCGCGGCGCAGTAGCGGATCAGTCCGCGATGGGCGGCGACCAGCGCGCCCGCGTCGAAGGCGTCGGCGGCGACCATGGCGAAGTCGGCGCGGGTCTCGGGCGCGAGGCGCAGGGCGTTGGACCACGGGCCCGCCGCGCCCGCCAGCACGCGCCGGGCGCGGAACCAGCGGCCGGCGGTCAGCGCGGCCTCGGGCGCCCAGTCGGTCGCGCCGGGGAGGACGGCTTCCGGTTCGGGCGCCTCGAAGGACGGGGTGGCGGAGGACTGAAGCTCCACCGTCTCGGCCGGGTCGGGCGCGCCTTCCGGCGTCCAGGTCAGGCCCGGGCGGGCGGGGGAGCCGACGGGGGCGGCGGAGAGGATCAGGGCGCCGGGCGCGGGCGGGGCGGCGCAGGGGGCGAAGATGTCGGGCGGCACGGTGACGAGGCGGGTGTTGGACCACGGCCCGATCTCTCCCGCCCGCTCCGCCCGCACCCGGAAGGCGGCGGGGGTGGGGCAGTCGGGGTCGAAGGGGACGGCGGCCGCGGTCGTGTCGGCCGCGAACACGGTCGGCGGCGCGAACGCCTCGTCCGCCCCCCGCTCCACCCGGTAGCTTTCCGCCCCCTCCGCCGCCGTCCAGCTCAGCGCGATGCGGCCCCAGGCGTCGGGCACGTCCGCGGGCGGGGCGAGAATCGGGGCGGAGAGCGGCGGGACCTCCTCCGGCCGCTCCCGGTTCCAGGCCCGGTGCACGGCGTCGGGGATCGCGATCATCGACACCTCGGGCGCGGCGGAGAGCGCGTGCAGACCGCGGGGCGGCTGGGCGCGCAGGTCCCCGGCCAGCGCCGCGGTCGCGGCGAGGGAGGCGGAGCGGCGCGCCTCCACCGCCTCGGCCAGCGCGCCGGCGTTGACGCGGGCTAGGCCGGGGTCGAGGAACAGGCGGTCGTCGAAGACGGCGAGCCCGTCGAGGTCCAGCGCCGCGCCCTCCGGCACGTCCGGCCCCTGCGCCCGGTCCCGCCCCGGCCCGGTCCCCATCCCCCAGGGGAAGGCGAGCCCGGTCCACAGCGTCCAGCCCGCCCCCGCCGCGCCCGCGTCCGGCAGGTCGGCGGCGAAGGGGAAACGGGGGGCGGTCGCCTCGGCGATCAGGGCGGCGCGGGCCGGCGACAGGCGCGGGCGCGCCCCGCCGTCGGTCGGCGCGAACAGGGCCGCGTCGGAGGGCAGCGCCCCCCAGAAGCGGGGATGAGCCGGGGCGAAGGCGAGGTTCGGGAGCCGCGCCGCCATGCGCTCCCCCTCCCAGGCGATCAGGTCGAAACTCAGCCGCGCCACCCGGTCCGGCCGGGCGGGCAGGCCGGCTGCGGCCTGCGCCGCGGCGGGGGCGCGGACCTGAAGGGCCGGGTTCTCCGCCCCCAGCGTGCCGGCGTCCCCCGCCGGCCTCGCCCGCCAGTGGATGAGGGAGCCGGCGACGAACAGCCCGCCGGTCCCGCGCTCCGCCCGCTCCACCAGCGCCAGGGCGACGAGGCCGGGGGCGCGGAAGGCGATCTCCAGCAGGTCGCCCGGCACGGGCGGCGTCGGCGTGGGGGCGAGGGTCATCGACCAGCCCCCCGCGGCCGACCAAAGGTCCCCGGCCGGAACCAGCCCGGTCCGCGTCAGCCGCGCGTCGCAGGCCAGCGTCGCCGGCCACAGTCCGGGAGACCGCGCCGCCAGCCGCGCCAGCCCGCCATTGGCGAGCTGCAGGCCGGGGATGCGGAAGGCCAGGGTGCGGATGCGGCTGCGGTCCGCCACCCGCACCGCCCAGGCCCGCCGCCCGCCATTGGCGAAGAACGCCTCCACCGCCCGCCCCATCAGCGAGGTCCGCATCTCGCCGCGCGCCTCGTCCCGGGCGAGGGGGAGGTCGGGGCCGAAGATCTCCCGGAACCGGGCCGGGTCGTCGAAGGGCGTCGCCACGTCGAGCGGACCCGACGCGGCGAAGCCGACGAAACCGGCGATGTCCATGCGCGGCAGCGCGTCCGAGGGCGGAAGCTCCGCGTTCTCGACATGCACGCCGGGCAGGCGGCCGGAGGGGAAGGGCGGCAGGGGGCGCATCGGCGGGCGGCTCAGGCCAGCTCGATCCGGTGGGCGGCGAGCACCAGCTCCTCCACCGCAACGTCGGTGCCCTTGCCGTTCAGCGACGGCCCCGTGTACTTGATCGGCCGCGCCTTCAGCAGCTTCCACGACATCGCCACCGTCTGCCGGTCCTCCGACAGGAGGTCGATCTTGACGGTGCGCAGGTCGGACTGGTTGCCGTTGCGGATCTCGTCCAGCCAGCGGTAGAGGTCGAGATAGCCCATCAGCCCGCGCTTGAGCGTGATGTCGGGCACCTTGTAGGTCCCGGTGATCTTGATCGGCGCGTTGTCGTTGGCGTTGCCGGCCCGGTATTCGGCGACGGTGATCTCCATGCCGAGGCCCGAGATCTCCTGGAACCCCGCCTGGGGGCGTTCCGGCCCGTCCTCGCCGATGGTGACCTGGAAGTTGAACTGGCTGTAGGGAAGGCCTTCGCGTTCGGTGGCCATGATGGTTCTCCTCTGGAGGCTCAGCCGCGCGCGTCGGCGGTTTTCTGGCCGATGCGGAAGATGACGAACTCGGCCGGGCGCAGGGGGGCCACGCCGATCAGGCAGATCAGACGGCCGTTGTCCCGGTCGTTCTGGGTCATGGTGGTCTCGTCGCAGCGCACGAAGAACGCCTCGGCCGGCTTGCGGCCCGCGAGGTGGTTGGAGACGAACTCGTTGTAGAGGAAGTCCTCCACCGTGCGCTGGATGTTGGCCCAGAGCCGGGGGCCGTTGGGCTCGAACACCGCCCATTGCGTGCCCTTCTCGATCGAGCGTTCGAGAAAGGCGAAGTAGCGGCGCACGTTGACGTATTTCCACTCGGGGTCGGAGGACGCGGTGCGCGCGCCCCAGACCCGGAAGCCGCGGCCCTCGAAGAAGCGCAGGCAGTTGATCCCCTCGGGGTTCAGGGCCTCCTGCTGGCGCTGGTTGATGAGGAATTCGAAATTGGAGGCGAGGCGCACCACCTCGTTGGCCGGGGCCTTGTGGACGCCCCGCTCCACGTCGTTGCGCGCGTAGATGCCCGCGACGAAGCCCGAGGGGGGCAGGCGCAGCTCCCGCGGCTCGCCGTCGGCCAGCGGGTCGTCCACCACCACCCAGGGGTAGTAGAGGGCCGCGCGGGTGGAATCGATGGTCCCGCGCAAGGCCCGGACCTCCGCCGGCAGCATCCCTTCGACCGAGTCGAGCACCGCGATCCGGTAGCGCATCCGCTCCGCATGGCCGATGAGCTGGCGGATCACGCCGGGGCCGGTCACGGCGTCGGCGGAGGCGCCGGGGGCGGCGACGATGGAGATGTCCTCCAGGTCCTCGAAGGCCGCGAGGCCGGTCTTGGGCGCGTCGCCCTGGCCGGCGTAGTCGGCCGCGATCAGGGGGTCGCCGTCGTCGCCCTCCGACAGCGCGAGCCTCGCGGTCAGCGCCTCGGCCGAGGGGATGAACGGGTCGGCGGCCACCTGGCGCATCACGTCGATGACCGGCGTGCCGTCGGCGGCGTTGGGCAGCGCGGTCAGCGCGCCGGCGATGGCGGCGCCGTTGGCCAGCGCGGTTTCCATCACCAGCGGGGTGTAGAGGAAGGTGGACCGCCGCTCCGGCGCGTCGGTGAAGGCGCGGGTGATGGCGGCGCGATGGGCGGGGTGGAAGGTCAGGCCCGGGAAGGTCTGCTCATCCGCGAACCGTCCCGGCTGGCGCAGCACCACGGAGACCGAGACCACCCGCACCGCGTCGAACTGGTCGAGCGCGAGCTCGGGGCTCGGCGGCGGCGCGCCGGGGTCGGTGTCGCGCAGCCGGAAGGTGTCGACGCCGGTGACCGGATCCTGGATGCGCTCGGCCCAGTAAAGCTCCGCCTGGCCCGGGGGCGAGCCCACGGGCGTCGCCAGCACGGTGTCGAAGGGGGCGACGCCGCGCAGCTCCGGCCCGCCGGCCGCGTCGTGCAGCGCGTTCTCGCCCAGCTTGAAGGCCAGCGCGACCCGCATGTCGCCGGCCCGGCCGGGATGCCGGGCGCGCAGCCCGAAGCCGGGATCGGGGGAGACGGGGTCGGTCGGCCACACCGAATGGCCGGAGAAGGCGGGGCTGTCCACCGTGGGGTTCCACAGCCGCGCCACGTAAAGCCGCTTGCCGCCCTCGTCGAAATAGGCGCGCACCGCGTGGGCGAGGTAGTTGGGGCTCTCCGTCCCGCCCAGGCGCAGGTTGTCGAGCCCGCCGTAGATCCGCTCGAAATCCGAAAACGAGGTCAGAAGCGGCGGCTCGCCCTCGGTCGGTCCGAAGCGGGCGGGGCCCACGAAGCCGGTGGTGGAGGTGCTCACGCCCTCGATGGTCTTCTGGCGGAAGCTGACTTCCTCCACGAAAACGCCGGGCGCCAGATATTCGGGCATGGTCGGGTCCTCTCATCGGGGACGGGCGGGGCCGCGTCGGGTTCGGGTTTCGGTTGCGGGTCAGGTCGGGTTCGGGGGCGGGCGGAACGGGTCTAGGGCGAGCCGGGGGCGGGGCCGACGAGCAGGCGGGACAGGCCTTCGGTGCGGGGCGTCAGCTCCTCCCCCTGGTCGAGCGGGCCGATCCAGTCGGCCTCCGCCACGCCGCCGTCGCCGGGCGCCATGGCCCAGATCTCCGCCGGCGGTTGGGTGAGGATGTCGGCGAGGTCGGGCAGGTCGGTTCCGGGCAGAGCCGGCAGGGGCGCGGGCGCGAGGCGCACGGAGACCGTCAGGTCCCAGCCCTGGGCGGAGACCGGGACGCCGCCGCCCAGGCCCGGGGAGCCGGGGGGCGCCACCGCCGGCGCCGGCCAGGGCAGCAGCACCGCATAGCGCCCGGCCGCGTCGGAGATGCCGTGCCAGACCGCGCCGTCCGGATCCTCGACCTCGACCAGCGCATGGGCGGCCGGCCCCGACCCGTCGGCGCGCGCCAGCTCTCCGCGCACCGCGGCCAGCCAGCCGGGGCGGCGACGGGTCGGGGCGGGGAACAGGAGGAACCCGGGCTGCGCGGGCGGAGAGCCCGCGCCGGGGCCCAGGAACAGGCCCCGATAGGGCAGCGGCAGCTCGACGGAGAAGGCGACGGGCAGATGCGTCCCGCCCGGATCGCGCACCTCCACCACGAAAGGCCGGGTCGGAGGGGGCGAGGCGGGGGGGGAGCCGGGATCGAGCGCGCCGCCCCCCCGTTCCGCCGACGCCAGCCCGGGCAGGCCTAGGAAGGCATGCGCCCCCGACAGGGTGCGCCCGGCGCGGACAGGCGTCGCGAACGGGTCGTCGGCCGGGCGGGCGGTGACCACGATCGGCTCCTCCGCCGCCCGGTCCAGCGCCCCGTCCCAGAACCTCACGCCGAAGGCCGCGAAACGCGGGTCGCGTTCGAGGATGCGCACCGACATGGCTCAGCCCCCCGCCACGGGATCGGGGGAGAGCAGGCCGAGGTCCGGCGCGCGCTCCTGCACCGGAACCCCGCCCGATCCGGGCTCGGGCCGCAGGCTCTCGATCCGCACCACGCGGGCCACGTAGGGGATGGAGAGCTGGTAGGCGGAATTGGCCCCCAGCGACTCCCACAGGCGCAGCAGGTCCTCGTTGGACAGTTCCGCCAGCCCCACCTCCACCACCTCCTCGGGCCGGAAGGCGCCGGGGGCGCCGGCGTTGAGCAGGCCGGAGGCGAGCAGGGGGCTGTCCTCCAGCATCCGCATCGCCCAGCCGGCGACGGCGTGCTGAAGGCTCGCCTCCGCTCCCCACACGGTCATCAGGAAATGCAGGTCGACGGGAAGCTGGCTCTGCCGCCGCCGTCCCTGCGCGTCGAAGCGGCCGGCGGGGGTGCGGTGCGCGCCATTGGGCACGATGCGGTAGAGCATGAAGGAGGCGCCGGCGGCGATCTGGCCGGCGCTGGCCTCCCGCGGGGTGATGGTGCGGAACTCCAGGTCGGCCGCGAAGTCGGCGGGCCGGTAGGCGGTGCGCAGCAGCGTGGACAGCGCCTCGCCCACCGCCATGATGGCGCGGGTGTCAGCCATGGGGGCCTCCCGGATCCGGGGAGGTCGGCGCGGCGCGGCGGTAGCGGTCGGGGGCGCCGGGGCGGCTCAGGCGTTCGAATGCGCCGCGGTCCACCAGACGGGCGAGCGCGGCCTCCACGTTCTCCTCCGCCTCAAGGTAGCGGCGCTGGCCGATCCACCATTCCGCGATCCCCGCGACGGTGTCCGAGGCGTCGGGGTGATCGGAGACATGCGCCTCGATCTCCTCCGCCACCCGGTCGATCCAGTCCATGCAGCCGTCGCACATGCGGGCCCGAAGCCTCCCGTGGTCTCAAGGGTCTCGGGCTGGGAATGGCAAATGGCGTGCCAGACGGGTAAATTGATGAATTCATTAGGAAAGAAAATTCACGACCCTTCCGTCCGGGTCGGTCGCGACCCGCTTCGGGTCGGCCGCGACCCGGCGGCGCGAGGCGGAGGCGCGGGGCGGGGGCCCGGCCATGAAAAAGCCCCCGGCGCGGGGGCGCGCCGGGGGCGGCGGTGGGGGCGTCGAAGGGCCGGGGAGGTCGGACCCGGTCCGGGCCGGCGGGGGCGGACGACAGGGAGCGCGCCCCGTCCCCGCCGGCCCGCGGCCGGGTCTCAGGCCGTCTCCGACGGCGCCCCCCGCAGTCCGTGCTGCTTGAGCAGGCGGCCGAGCGTGCGCCGCTCGGTCCCCGCGATCTCGGCGGCGCGGGTGACGTTGCCGCCGGCGCGGGCCAGCACCGCGCGCAGGTAATCCCGTTCGAACCGCGCGACGGCGGCGGCCTTGGCCTCGTGGAAGCCCGCGTCGATCGGGAGGGCGGGCTCCGCCTTCGCGTCCGCGGCGTCCGCCGGGGCGGGACGGGCCGCGGCGGGCGCGGCGTCGAAGGCGCAGGGGGCGCCGGGGGCGAGGTCGATCACCTCGCCATCCGTCATCACCACCGCGTATTGCAGGAAATTCTCCAGCTCCCGCACGTTGCCGGGCCAGTCATGCGCCTCGATCGCCGCCAGCGCGCCGCGGCCGAGCCGCTTGGGCGGCAGGCCGAAGCGCCGGCAGATCGCGGGCAGGAAATGCGCGGCCAGCCGGCCCGGGTCGCCGGGACGCTCCGCCAGCGGCGGCAGGTCGATGACCAGCACGGCGAGCCGCCAGAACAGGTCCTCGCGGAACGCGCCGCAGGCGGCCGCGGCGGGCAGGTCGCCGTTGCAGGCCGCCACGATCCGCGCGTCGGACCGGCGGGGGGCGGAGGCGCCGACGGGCCGGTATTCCAGGCTCTGGGCGAAGCGAAGCAGCGCCACCTGGCCCTTGGCCGGCAGGGCGTCCACCTCGTCGAGGAACAGGGTCCCGCCCTCGGCCTGCGCCACCAGCCCGTCCCGGTCGGCGCGGGCGTCGGTGAAGGCGCCGCGGACATGGCCGAACAGCTCGCTTTCCAGCAGCGACTCGGTCAGCGCCCCGCAGTTCACCGGCACGAAGGGCCTGTCGGCCCGGTCGGAGGAATAGTGGATGGCGCGGGCGATCTGCTCCTTGCCCGTGCCGGTGCGGCCGTGGATCAGGACCGGCGCCGCGACCCGGGCCGCGCGGGCGGCGAAGTCGAGCGCGCGCCGGAAGGCCGGGGCCTCGCCCACCAGGTTCGCGCGGGCGAAGCGGCTCAGGCGGGAGGCGGCGCCGGAGCGGACGCCGGAGGAGGGCGGAACGTCCATCGCGCTCACCGCTCGCGGCGCGGGCCCGGCTGGGGCGCGCCGCGGCTCGGCGGTCGGTTAAGGTCTTGGCCGGACATCCGCGCGCTCCCAGGTCGTCTGCGTCAACGGAGTGTTAACCTGCCGTGGCGGAATACGCGGTGAATACCGGCACTCTCCACGAAACGGCGCATGAACGCGGCGCGTGTCGCGTGAAAAAGCGTGCCGCAGCGCGGCCGCGGGCGCGGATTTCGGCGCGCTCGGCGGTGGCTCGCGACGGGAAATCCCGGGCCCGGCGGTCAATCCGAGCCGGCGGAGGGGGCGAGTCCCGCCGGCGCGAAGGCCCCGCCGGGCTGCTTCGCCGCGCCGCCGCCCGGGGTCAGCGATCCGGGCGCGAAGGCGCCGCCCGGCGACGCAGGCGCCGCTCCGCCGGGAACGAGCGAGCCGGGCGCGAAGGCGCCGCCCGGCGCGGCAGGCGCGGCGCCGCCGGGGGCGAGGGACCCCGGGGCGAAGGCGCCGCCGGCGCCTCCGCCCTGGCTCCCGCCCTGCGACGGGGCCGCGGGGGCGAGCTCGCGCAGACGCTCGCGCCGCTCCTGCTCCAGCCGCTCCTGCACGGCGCGCTTGTCCTCCAGCACCCGCATCTCGCAGACCGAACTGTCGTGGTTGGCGCCGGTCCAGGCCACCCAGCCCACCAGCGCCGCCAGCAGGGCCGCGACGAAGACGGGATGGGCGATCAGCTTCAGCGCCGGCCGATCCAGCGCCAGCAGGCCGGAGGCGGCCCGGGTCTGGCGGCGCTTGGCCACCTCGAACACCGTCGCCGCCACCAGCGTTCCCGCCACGATGATCACCGCCACCGCCGAGATCGAGGGGTCGAGCCCGTAGCGCACCTTGGAGGCGAGGACCGTGGTGAAGGTGCTCTCGGCCACCACGGTGAAGACGGTGGTGTTGTAGTTCTCCATCGAGGCGAGGAAGGCCAGCACCGCGGCCGAGCCGATGGCCGGCGCCATGAAGGGCAGCAGCACCTTCACGAAAGCCTGGGTGGGGGTCGCGCCCATGTCGAGCGCGGCCTCGGTCAGGGTCGGGTCGAAACGCTGGATGCGGGAGAGGAACACCAGCATCGAATAGGCCGCGATGAAGGTCACCTGGCCGGCGATGGTCAGGAAGATGCCGTCGTAGAACAGCGTGTCGTAGCCCGCCCCCAGCGCCGAGCCCAGCCGGTCCCAGAAGATCAGCGTCGACAGGCCGATGACCACGCCCGGCACCAGGATCGGCGCGATGAACACGGTGTAGAGCGAGGCGCGCAGCCGCGGCCCCACCTGGGAGAGCGTCAGCGCGGCGGCGAGCCCGATGGGGACCGCGATCAGAACCACGCCGACCCCGATGATCAGCGAGTTGCCGATCCCCTCCAGCAGGCGCGCGTCCTGGGCGAGCTTGCCGAACCAGCCGAAGGTCAGGCACTCCCAGGGGCTGACCCTTGGGAAGCCGGCGGAGTTGAAGGCCGTGATCGCCATGATGATCAGCGGGCCGAAAAGATAGGCGAAGAACAGCGCCAGGTAGAGGAAGGGCAGCAGGATCGCGGGGCCTCGGGTCATGGTCGCGCCCTCACCGTCCGATGGCGCCGATGGACACGCGGAACACGCGCATCATCAGCATGACGAAGCCGATGCAGACCGCCAGCAGCACGATGGCGTAGGCGGATCCGCGCGGCCAGTTCCCGCCGTCGTTGAACCACTGGTAAACGATCTGCGTGAACCACAGGTTCGACGGCCCGCCCAGGATCTGCGGCGCGGCCAGCGCCCCCGCGGTCAGCATGAACACCATGGTCGAGCCCGAGGCGATGCCGGGCTTGGCGTAGGGGATCACCACCTTGCGATGCACCTGGAGGATGGAGGCGCCCATGTCCCGCGCCGCCTCGATCTGGTTGCGGTCGAGGCTCTCGATGGCGTTGTAGAGCGGGAAGATCATCAGCAGGATGTAGGCGTAGGAGAGCCCGGCATAGAGCGCCACGTCCTCGCCCACGAAGTCGATGGGCGCGGACCAGAGGCCGGCCGACATGCCCAGTTCGTTCAGCACGCCGGTCGCGCCGAAGAGGATGCGGAAGGCGAAGGCGCGCAGGATCTCGTTGACCCAGAAGGGCACGATCAGCGCCAGCACCATCAGCCGCCCCGCAGCCCCCCTGGCGGACTGCGCCAGCAGATAGGCCACCGGATAGCAAATGGCGAGGTCGATCAGGGTGACGGCCACCGCCGCGATCAGCGTCTTGACCAGCACGCCGATGTCGAGCGCGTTCCAGCCCTCCGGCCCGATCTCCGAGCCCAGGAAGAAGTAGCGGTATTGCTCCAGCGTGTAGACGTCCTCCGGCCCGCCCATCTTCGAGGGGGGCAGGTTGTGGCGGAAGGAGAAGTCGAGCATCGCGAGCTGAGGCAGCGCCACCAGCAGGAACACCCAGATAGTGACGGCGACGCCCAGATAGATCGCTACGGGCAGGCCGTTGCGGTCGACGAAGCCGGCGAGGAAGGCGCGGAACCCGGTCATGCGGCGCGCCTCCTCAGGCCGAGGCCATCTCGCCCGGGGGCAGGGCGCAGGCCATGTCGGGCGCGAAGCCCACATGGATCGCGGAGCCCGGCCCGAAGGCGGCGGAGCGGTCGTCGTTGACCAGGGTCATGCGCAGTTCCCGTCCCGCGGCGTCGAGCACCAGGTGGCGCTGCGCGCCCTCGAACTCCTCCCGCGCCACGGTGGCGGGGATGGCGTTGGTCGCGTCGGGCGCGCAGGGGCGCAACGCCTCGGGGCGCACGAAGGCGAGGCATTCGGCCCCGGGCGCGAGCTTGGCGCCCGGGCCCGCGCCGGTGGCGACGCGCAGGGGGGCGGGCAGGCCGAGGTCGAGGGTGGAGACGCCCGCCTCCCGCGAGATCACCCGCCCGGGCAGGGCGTTGTTCTCGCCCACGAAGCTCGCCACGAAGGCGGTGCGGGGCTGGTCGTAGACGGCGCGGGCGTCGCCCACCTGCTCGATCCGCCCGCGCGACATCACCGCCACCCGGTCGGACATGGTCAGGGCCTCGCCCTGGTCGTGGGTGATGTAGATGAAGGTCAGGCCGACCTGCTTCTGGATCGCGCGAAGCTCGCGGCGCATGTGCTGGCGCAGCTTGAGGTCGAGCGCGGACAGCGGCTCGTCCAGCAGGAGGATGTCGGGCTCCACCGCCAGCGCGCGGGCGATGGCGACGCGCTGGCGCTGCCCGCCGGAAAGCTCGGAGGGTTTCTTGTCGCCCTGGCCGGGCAGCGCGATCAGCTCCAGCAGCTCGTCGGCGCGCTTGCGGCGGGTCCTGCGGTCCACCCCGCGCACCTCCAGCGGGAAGGCGATGTTGTCGGCCACCGACATCAGCGGGAACAGGGCGAGGTTCTGGAAGATCAGCGCCGTGGGGCGCTTATTGGGCCCGATGCCGCGCATGTCCTTGCCGCCGATGCGGATCTGGCCCGAGGTCGGCTCCTGAAACCCCGAGATGCAGCGCAGAAGCGTGGTCTTGCCGCAGCCCGAGGGCCCGAGGAAGGAGAAGAACTCGCCCCCCTGAATCGTCAGATGCGCCCCGTCCACCGCGACGTAGTCGCCGAACTGCACCGAGACGTAGTCGAGCGTGATGTCCTTGGTCATCGGGACTCCGGAAGCCGGGCGGGGAGGGGCGGCGCGAAAACGCGGACCGGGGCGGCCCCGGTCCGCGCGAAGGTTCGCGCCGCGGTCAGGCCGAGGTGAACTTGTTGACGAACTCGGTGCGCGCGTCGGCGTACCACTGCGGTTCCGCCGGCCAGGGGTTCAGGTTGGCCAGCGCGTCGCCCGGATAGGCGTCGCCGAAGTTCTTGGCGTAGGTCTCGCCCGCATACTTGTCCGCGCCCAGCACCGGCGAGTTGTAACCGTGATGGTCGATCGCCTCGCCCGCAAGCTCCGGGTTGTAGGCGTAGGACATGAACTCGTAGATCGCGTCGATGTTCTCCGCGCCCGTCGGGATCGCCATGCCGTCCACCCAGGCCATCGCGCCTTCCAGGGGGGCGGCGTACATCACCGGCTCCCCGGCGGTCTTGAGCGCCAGCGGCGGGCCGTCCCAGGTCTGGCCGACGATCACGCCTTCGTTCAGCAGCCCGTTCTTCTGGGTGTCGGCGTCGTTCCAGAGCAGCTTCACGTTGCCCTTCTTGGCGATGCACCAGGCCGTGATCTTGGTCCACACCTCCGACATCGCCTCGGGCGTGGTGTAGGCCTTCCACACGTCGCCCGGGGCCAGTTCGCCGATGGTCTCCATGTAGAGGCCGGCGCCCAGCATCATCGAATGGCCGCGGCCCATGGTCTTGCCGGCGTTCTCATCCGCCCAGACGTCGCCGTAGGAGGGCAGGACCCCCTTGGGCGTGAACAGGTCGGTGCGCCAGGCGATGCCCTCGGTCCCCCAGATATGCGGCGCCCAGTAGACGCCGTCGCCGAAGGCCCAGTCGACCTCGCCGATCTTGGCCATGGCGGGGTTCACCTTCTCCATCGGCACGCGGGAGAGGTCGAAGGGCTGCAGCAGCTCCAGCGGCTGCCATTGCAGCGAGCGGTTGTTGGTCGGCGACACGATGTCGAAGCCGCGGCCCTTGGTGGCCTTCATCTTGTTGATGATCTCTTCGTTCGAGCCGATGCCCGTGAAGTTGATCTTGATGCCGGTGCCCTTCTCGAAGGCGGAGACGAAGGTGTCGGGCAGGTAGTCCGACCACATCAGGATGTTGAGCTCGCCCGAGGAGGCGAGCGCCCGGCGGCTGACCACGGCGGGGGCGGCGAGGCCGGCGGCCAGCGCCGCGCCCCCCCGCAGGATCGCGCGGCGGCTGGGGCCGGTCTTGGTGCGGAGATCGGTCATCGAAGCGGTTCCCTGTTGGCGCTCCCGTCGGTCTCCCGGCGGACGCCGGGTCGTTGCCGCGGGGCTGTTCGGCGAGGTGGTCCGGACCGGCCGCGCGCGGGCCGCCGCGGCCGGTTCCGCATCGCGTCAAAACGCTATTGCGGCGCCGCAGCGCGGGTATAGAGCCAGAGCCCGGAATCTATGGCGCCAGCCTCCGCGGCAGGGCATGGTGCGTCCCGCAAAGGACCCGGACCATGCTCGACCCCTATTTCCGCAAGCCGATGACCGCCGAACGCACGTTGCAGCAGCAGGTGCGGGAACGGCTGGTGGACGCGATCCTCGACGGGGCCGCGCCCCCGCATGAGCCGCTGCCCTCCACCCGCGACCTCGCCGCGCTGGCGGGCGTGTCGCGCAACACCGCGGTTCTGGTCTACCAGCAGCTCATCGACGACGGCTTCCTGCGCTCGGTCCCGCGGCGGGGGCATTTCATCGACGAGCGGCACCTGCGGGAGATGTCGGCCCTGCGCGCCGATGCGGGCCCCGTCTCGCTGATCGGGGCGGAGGGGGCGGCGCCGGCGGACTGGTCGGACCGCTTCGCGCTCAACGCTCATGCCCAGCGCAACATCGTCAAGCCCTCGGACTGGCGGCGTTATCCCTATCCCTTCGTCTACGGGCAGGTCAGCGTGGACGAGGCCTCGGTCGCGCGCTGGCGCGACGCGGTGCGGGCCGCGGGCTCCACCCGGCATGTGGAGGCGTGGATCGGCGACCAGGTGGACGGGGACGACCCGATGCTTATCGCCCAGATCCTGACCCGCATCCTGCCCCAGCGCGGCATCCGGGCCCGGGCGGAGGAGGTGCTGGTCACCGTCGGCTCCCAGAACGCGCTGTTCCTGCTGGCCCAGGCGCTGACCCGGCCGGGGCTGCGGGTGGGGCTTGAGGATCCGGGCTATGTGGACGCCTTCAACATCTTCCGCGCGGCGGGGGCGGAGCTCGAGCCGCTGCGCGTCGACGGGGCGGGGCTGATCGTGTCGGAGAGGCTCGACGCCTGCGATCTGGTCTGCGTCACCCCCTCGCATCAATGCCCGACCGGCGTGACCCTGCCGCTCGACCGGCGCATGGCGCTGGCCCAGCGGGCGCGGGAGGCGGATTTCCTGATCGTGGAGGACGACTACGAGCATGAGCTCAACCATATCGGCCCGCCCCGCGCGGCGCTGAAAAGCTATGACGCCACCGGCCGGGTGATCTATGCGGGCAGCCTGACCAAGACCCTGTTCCCCGGCCTGCGGCTTGGCTTCGTGGTCGCGGCCCCGGCGTTGATCGAGGAGCTTCGCGCGCTGCGCCGGCTGATGTATCGCCACCCGCCGGCGCTGGATCAGCGGGCCATGGCGATCTTCATGGCCGAGGGGCATCTCGACGCCCATGTGCGGCGCACCCGCGCGCGCCTCGCCGCCCGCTGGACCCGCTGCATGACCGAGATCGCGACCCGGATGCCGGAGGCGGAGCTGCGCGCGACCTCCGGCGGCTCGGCGATCTGGTTGCGGCTGCCGGGGGGGCTGGACGCGCGGGCGGTGGCGGAGGCGGCGCGGGAACGGGGCGTGCTGGTGGAGCCGGGAGACGTGCATTACCTGCGCGCCGCGCCGCCGGTGGACCGGATGCGGCTGGGCTTCGCGGCCATCCCGCTCGACCGCATCGGGGCGGGGATCGGGCTGCTGGCCGAGGCCGTGCGGGAGGTGGCGGGCTAGAGCCAGAGCCCCGCCGCCCCCCGCGCGGCCGAGGCCGCGGCCATCGCCGCCAGCACCGCGATGGCGAGGCGGCGGTATCCGGCCTCCGACGTGCGCGCGAAGATGCGGCCGCCGAGCCAGGTGCCGCCCAGCAGCATCGGCAGGCAGAGGACCGACAGCAGGACCGTCGGCCGGTCCACCAGCCCGGCCATGCCCATGCCCGGCAGCGCCATCAGCGAGGTGGCGAAGAAGAAGCACATCAGCGAGGCCCGCGCCGTCGCCGGCGCCGTGCCCCGGCGCAGGAAATAGGCCACCGCCGGCGGCCCGGCCATGGCGGCGAGCCCGCCGAAGAGACCGGCGAGCAGGCCCGCGGGCCAGGCCTCGCGCCGGTCCTTCGGCGGGGCCCCGGGGACGGGGGTGGGGGCGGGGGCGCGCAGCAGGAACGCAAGGCCGATCGCCACCGTCGCGGCGATGGCGAGGCGCAGGGCCGCGGGGTCGAGCCGCGCCAGCAGCCAGACCCCCGCCGGCGTGCCGACGGCCGCCCCCACGGCCAGCCGCCCGAGCGAGGGCAGGTCGAGGCTGCGGCGCAGGCTCGTCACGTCGCGCAGCCCCACCATCGCCTGCATCAGGATCACCGCCGCCACCCCCTGCGCCGGCGGCAGGAACAGGCCCAGAAGCGGCACCGCGGCCAGCGCGAAGCCGAAGCCGGTCACGCCGCGCAGCACCGCCGCGCCGAGCACCGAGGCCATGGCGGCGACGAGCGGCAGGGCGCCGGGGGCAGCGTCAAGCAGGGCGGTCATGTGGACAGGGTCCGGCGGAGGAGGGCGTGGCGCCGAGCGCGGGCAGAAGGGGGGAGCCGCCGGGGCGGACGGGCGTCGGGGGGGCGTTTGTCGGGGGGGCGTTTCATGCGCCACCCAGACCACGCCGCGCGCCCGGCGAACAGGTCCAGCGCCGCCGCGGCTCTGGCGCCACGCGGCGCGGGGCGGCGGCGAAGCTTCGCCGGCGCGCATTCCGCGATCTGCTCGGTCCGGCGTCGTCGGCGGGGCGGCGCGGCCGGGACCGAACCGCGCACGGCTCGTGTGGAGAGGCCCCGGGTCAAGCCCGGGGCGCCCTCGGGCGTGAGAACGAGCCTCGAAGCGTGCTCTATCCCCGGCTCAGTCCCCGGCTCAGTCCAGGGCGCGGGCCGCGGCGGCTTCGGCCGCCTGCGCCTCCTCCGCCACCGCCAGACGGATCTCGTCGGCGAAATGGCGCACAAGCTGGGAGACCGGCGCCCCCGCCCGCGTCAGCACGCAGCAGGGCGCGGAGGCCGACGGACGGAATCGCCGACTGACCAGCCCCGCCCCCTGCATGAAGCCGGCCGTGTAGCGGTCGACCACCGCCACCCCCAGTCCGGCCTGGGCCAGCACCGCGGCGGTATGGCAATAGCGGACCTCCACCCGCGGGGCGTAGGGCGTATCGGCGGCCCGGAAGGCGTCGCGCAGGATCTCGCCGAGGCGCGAGCCCGACTGCAGCCCGACGAAGCCCGCCATCGCGACCTCCGGCGGCTCCAGCGTCGCGCGCGCGGCGAGGGGATGGGCGGGGGGCGCCATCGCCACCATGTCCGCGTCGCCGATCACCTCGATCTCCACCCCGTTGCGGGGCGAGGCGAGCAGCACGAGGCCGATATCGGCGGAGCCCGCGGCCACCGCCTCGGCCACCGTCTCGGCCCGGCGCACGTCGTAGTCGATGACCACGCCCGGGCGCGCGTCGAGGAAGCGTTTCAGCGCCACGGGGGCGAGCGAATGGCCCAGCGGCGGCGTCGCCATGATCCGCAGCTTGCCGGCCGCCCCCGCCCGCAGGTCGCGCACCCGGCCTTCGACGGAGCGGAGCATGGAGAAGATCGGCTCCACCTCCCGGTAGAGATCCAGCGCCTCCTCGGTCGGCAGGATGCGGCGGTTGCGGCGTTCGAACAGCGCGAAGCCCACCTGCGCCTCCAGCGCCCGGATGGCGGTGGAGACGGCGGGCTGGGAGATGCCCAGCGCCTCGGCCGAGCGCACCGTGGTCTGGTGCTGCATCACCGCGCCGAACACTTCCAGCAGGCGCAGCGACAGGTCGTTGCGGCGCTCGATCTTCATGGCGACGGCGAGCCCCGGCGGCTCAGGCCGCGGCCCGCAGCATGGCGGTGGTCAGCGCCATGGCGGCGGCGGCCTGCACCGGGTCGATGACCGGCAGACCCAGCCGGTCCTCCAGCCGGGCGCGATGACCGGCCATGCCGGCGCAACCGAGCACCAGCGCCTCGGCCCCGTCGGCGATCAGCAGGTGGCCCACCTCCACCAGCTTGTCGAAGGTCCCGGCCCCGGAATGGCTTTCGGCCACGGTCATGTTCAGCGGACGCTCGCCCGCCAGCCGGTCCAGCACGCCCATGCGGCGCATGTAGAGCCGGTGGCGGCGCACCGACGGGTCGCCCAGCGCGATCACCCCGAAGCGGTCGGCGCGGGCCATGGCGGCGAGCACGCCGCATTCCTGGATCCCGAAGACCGGGCAGGCGGCGACGGACCGGCAGGCGTCGATGCCGGGGTCCGAATAGCAGCAGATCACGAAGCCCGAGGCGTCCTGCCGGGATTTCGCGAGATTGGCCAGCGGGATCACGACGGAGTCGCTCTCCACCTGGGTCTGCACGCCGTAGGGGCCTTCCTTGAGCGTCAGGCATTCCAGCTCCGGCGCGCCGGGGAAGGCGAGGGCGCGGACCGCCTCGCGCATCCCCTCGGTCACGTCCTCGTTGGAATTGGGGTTCACCAGCAGGATGGGGCCGGGTTTCTTCATGGGGCGATCCTCGCGCCGAAATTGGTGGCCGGGTCGAGTTCGGGGACGGTGGCGCCGGGGCGGCCGGTCATGTCCGGGGTGCCGCGGGGCATGAAGCGGCCCGAGCCGCGTTCGGCCTTCAGCTCGCCCCCTTCCACGATGCGCCGCCCGCGGTTGAGCACCACCACCGGGAAGCCGGTCAGCTCCATCCCCTCGAACGGGGTGTAGTTCATGTTGTCGTGCTGGTCCTCGACCGTCACGGTCTTTTTCAACTCCGGATCCCAGATGGCGATGTCGGCGTCGGCGCCGATGCAGATCGTGCCCTTGGTCGGGTGCATCCCGTAAAGCTTGGCGGCGTTGGTCGACGACAGCGCCACGAAGTCGTTCAGCGTGATCCGCCCCTTGTTCACCCCTTCGGAGAACAGCAGCGGCAGGCGCATCGCGATCCCCGGCATGCCGTTGGCGATGGATTTGAAAGGCGCGTCCGGCCCGTTCGCCAGCTTCCCCGTCTCGTCGTAGCGATAGGGCGCGTGGTCCGACGACCACAGCGTGAAGGTCCCGGTCTGCAGGTGCTTCCACAGGACCGATTGCGTGGCCGCGTCGCGGAGCGGCGGGGAGCACATGAACTTCGCCCCCTCCATCCCCGGCCGGTCGAGGTCGTCGCGGGTCAGGAAGAAATATTGCGGGCAGGTCTCCCCGAAGATCTTGGCGCCCTCGGCCCGCGCGTCGCGCACGATCCGCGCGCCCTCAGGCGTGGAGACGTGGACGATGACCAGGGGCGTGTCCACCAGACGCGCCAGCGAGGTCGCGCGGTAGATGGCTTCGGCCTCCGCGATCGCGGGATGGGAGGGGGCGTGGTAGCGGGGTTCGTTATGGCCCGCCGCCGACAGGCGCTCCACCATCCACTGGATCATGCCGTGGTTCTCGGCATGGACCATGGTGACGGCGCCATGGGTCTTGGCGACGGTGAGGATGTCGAGGAACTGGCGGTCGTCGATCCGCGTCTTCTCATAGGTCATGAAGACCTTGAAGGAGGTGACGCCACGGGCGAAGGCGGCGGGAAGCTCTTCCTTCAGGACCGTCTCGGTCGGGTCGGCGACGATCAGGTGATAGCTGTAGTCGATCACCGAATTGGGCGCCGCGCGGCCGTCGTAAAGCTCCAGCGTCTCGGTCACGCCCATGCCGCGATGCTGGGCGGCGAAGGGCACGAAGGACGAGTTCCCCCCGAAGGCGGCGGAGACCGACCCGGTCCAGTAGTCGTCCGACGACATGCCCCCCGAGGAGCTTTCCTGCGCGATATGGCAATGCGCCTCGATCCCGCCGGGCAGGACGTATTTGCCCGTCGCGTCGATGACGTCCGGGGCGTCGAGCCCGAGGCCCAGCGCGACGATCTTCCCGTCCCGGATCCCGATGTCCGAGGCGAACGTGTCGGACGCGGTGGCGACGGTTCCGCCCTTGATGACGAGGTCGTAGGTCATGCGGCGAGTTTTCCTCCGGTGCGGCCGCCGAGCGCGGAGACGCGGTCCTGCGCGCGCGCGATCAGGCGGGTGAGTTCGGCGAGGTCCGCGGCCGAGAGGCTCGGCCCCGGCGCGCGGATCTTCGCGGATTTGATGGCCCCGCGGCGGCGCAGCGCCTCCTTGCGCAGGGCGATGCCGATGCCGGGCTGCTGCTCGTGCCGGATCAGCGGGAGCCAGGCGTCGAACAGGTCCTCGGCGGCGTCGATCTCGCCCGCATGGTGCAGGCGGCAGACGTCCACCAGCATCTCGGGCCAGGCGAAACCGGTCATGGCGCCGTCGGCGCCGCGCTGCAACTCCTGCGGCAGGTAGAGCCCGCCGTTGCCGCACAGGATCGACATGCGGGGCGTGTCGGCGGTGTCGGAGCCCTCGCGCACCTTCTGCAGCTTGGCGTGACCCGGGCAGTCCTCGTGCTTGAGCATGACGATCTGCGGGAGCTCCCGGGTCAGGCGCAGGATGGTGGAGGCGGCGACCTTCACCCCGGTCAGCTGCGGGTAGTCCTGGAAGACCACCGGCACGTCCGGCCCCAGCGCGGCGCAGACCTGGGCGTAGTAGCCCACCAGCGCCTCTTCCAGCGCCAGGCCGGGGATCGGGGCGACCATGACGCCCGCGGCCCCCGCCTCCATCGCCGATTTGCCCAGCCGGGCGAGGTTGTCGAGCCCAGGCGCGGAGACGCCGACGATGGTCCCGAAGCCCGCCGGCGCGCGGCCGAGGAACCGGGCGATCGCCGCCCGGCTTTCCTCGGGCGAGAGCTTGGGGGCCTCGCCCATCACGCCGAGGATGGTCATGCCGTCGCAGCCGGCCTCGACATAGGCGTCGACCAGGCTGTCGATGGAGCCGAGGTCCAGCGCCCCGTCCTCGGCGAAGGGGGTGGCGGCGATCACGTAGACGCCGCGCGTGTGGCGGTCGATCAGCGGCATGGGATCCTCCGGGGTGGTCTTTTCTGGTTGGGTCGGCGGGCTCAGAGCGGCTTGGGCGCGGGGATCGCGGCCGGCTCGATCTCCACCAGCCGAGCGTAGCGGTCTCCGAACAGCCGGGCGATAGGGAAGTCGCCGTTCCACTCGATGCGCATGGTTTCGGGGTCGAGCAGCCCGTCACGGGTATGCAGGGCCACGGCCTCGCCGATCAGCAATTCCCGCTCGGCCGAGAAGCTGAGCGAGGTCAGCTTGCGGCATTCCAGCGCCGCGGGGGCGGCGGCCAGCCGCGGCGGGGCGACCTTGGAGGACGGCGCCACGTCGAGCCCCACCGCCTGCGGCTCGCCCCGCTCCGGCGGGTAGGCGGCGGCGGTCTCGACCATCACGTCCTTGAGGTCGGGGGTCAGGATGTTGATGACGAACTCGCCGGTGCGGGTGATGTTGCGCGTGGTGTCCTTGGGCGTCCCGTCAGCCTTGTGCTGGAGGCCCAGCACCACCAGCGCCGGACGCTCCCCGAAGATGTTGAAGAAGGAATAGGGGGCGGCGTTGACCGTCCCGTCCTCCCCCAATGTCGTCACCCAGGCGGTCGGGCGCGGCACCGCGACGGCGCAGAGCAGCTTGTAGACCGTTTTCGGGTCCAGCGAGAGCAGGTCGGTGTCCATGGTCACAGATCCGGGGTCTTGACGCCGGTCTGGGCGGTGATCGGCCCGTAATGCTCGATCCGCCGGTGGCGGGCGAAGTCGAAGATGGTCTCCTTGCCGAAGACGGTCGCGTCCATGTCGCAGACCGCGGTGATCAGCTCGTCGCCCTCGGTCTCGGCCTTCGCCACCACGAAGCCGTTGGGATCGACGATGATCGACCCGCCCATCAGCGGGTGCCCGTCCTCGTCCCCCGCCTTGGCCACGGCGACGGCCCAGGTCGCGTTCTGGTAGGCGCCCGCGCAGATCACCAGTTCGGAGTGGTAGAGCCGCTTCTCCAGCCCCTCGTTCCCCATCTGGGAGTTCACCGAGGGGGTGTTGTAGCCGAAGACCACCAGCTCCACCCCCTGCAGGCCCATCAGCCGCCAGGATTCCGGCCAGCGCCGGTCGTTGCAGATCATCATGCCCATCCAGGCGTCCATGTTCCGCCAGACCGGGAAGCCGAGATCGCCGGGCAGGAAGTATTTCTTCTCCAGGTGCTGGAAGGCGCGTTCGGTGTCGTATTCGGAATGGCCGGGCAGATGCACCTTGCGATACTTGCCCACGATGGCGCCGGCCCGGTCGGTGAGGATCTGGGTGTTGTAGTGGTCGCCCTCCGGCGTCAGCTCCGCGTAGCCGAGGCAGAGCGCGATCCCCAGTTCCTTCGCCCGGTCGAACAGCGGCTTGGTGGCCCCGTTCGGCATCTCGGTCTCGAACCAGGCGTCGATTTCGGCCTCGTCGTCCATCCAGTAGCGCGGAAAGAACGTGGTCAGCGTCAGTTCGGGATAGACGACGAGGTCGCAGCCCTTCTCCGCGGCCTCCTCCAGCAGGACCAGCATGCGGGCGACGACCGCTTCGCGGCTCTCGGCCTTCTGGATCGGGCCCATCTGGGCCCCGCCGACGGTGATCTCGCGCATTTTGTCCTCCGGGACGTTTTCTCGGGGTGTTTCTTCAGGATGCGATCTTGCGGCCATGGCGGCTGATCAGCCGGACCACGGGCCAGAGCAGGACCAGATAGACGCCCGCCGCCAGCACGATCGGCGAGGCGTTGTAGGTGACCGAGCGGGCCATGTCGGCCTGGTAGACCATCTCCGACAGCGACACGACGGAAGCGAGCGAGGTCAGCTTGACGACCTCCACCGTGTTGGAGACGAGGTCGGGCAGCACGTTGCGCACCGCCTGGGGCAGGACCACGTAGGTCAGCGTCTGCGGCGCCGACAGGCCGGTGGAGCGCGCGGCCTCGGTCTGGCCGGGGCTGACCGCCTCGATCCCCGCCCGGTAGATCTCGCCGTAATAGGCGGAGTTGTTGAGCAGGAAGGCCAGCGACACCGCGGTGAACGGATCCAGCCGGATCCCCGCGAAGGGCAGCCCCGCATAGACCGCGATCAGCAGCACCAGCGGCGGGACCGAGCGGAAGAAGTCCACATAGGCGTAGGCCGGCCAGCGCACCCAGCGCGACCGCGCCGAGGAGGCGAGCGCCGCGACCAGCCCCCCCGCCAGCCCCAGCGGCACCACCGCCAGCACCAGAAGGGCGGTGATCTTCAGCCCCTCCATCAGCATGGGGAAGCTGGCCTTCATGATCTCCAGATTGAAGAACTGCTGGGCGATCTGGTCCATCGGTCAGGTCCTCCGCCAGGCGAAGCGGGTCTCCAGCCAGCGCGCCAGCAGCACGAAGGGCAGGAACAGCGCCACATAGGCGAGCGCGGCGAGCGTCAGCGGCGAGGCGTTGCCCGAAAAGCTCTGCGCCGTGGTGGCCTGGTTGAGGATGTCGGGCACGCCGATGACCGAGCCGAGCGCGGTCATCTTGGTCACCGCGATGGCGCGGTTGGTCAGGGGCGGCAGGCCCAGCCGCACGCCCTGCGGCAGCACCACCCAGACCAGCGTCTGCGCGAAGCCGAGGCCGGTGGAGCGCGCGGCCTCCCATTGGCCCTTGCCGACCGAGGTGATGCCCGCCCAGAAGATCTCCTCCGCGAAGGCCGCGAGGATCAGGGTCAGCACGATGAACAGCACGAGGTTGGAGGACCACAGCACCCCCACCCCCGGCAGCCCGAAATAGGCGATCAGGATCAGCACCAGCGGCGGCAGCGCGCGCATTATGTCGGCGTAGACGATGATCGTGAAGTTCACCAGCCGCAGCCCCGCCGCCCGGATGCAGGCGAGGACGAGGCCGAGCGCCGTGCCCGCGATGACGATGATCACCGACAGATACAGCGTCACCCACACGCCCGACAGGATCGAAGGCGCGTATTTCGACAACACCGTGGCGTTGAGGAAGGCGTCCGAGAAATCCATGCCCCGTCCTCCCTCAGGCCGCCTGACGGGCGAGGAAGCTTTGCAGGCGCGGGCTTTTCGGGGCGCCGAAGATCGCCTCGGCGCCGCCCTGCTCCACGATCGCGCCCTGGTCCATGAAGATGACCCGGTCGGCGGCCTCGCGGGCGAAGCGCATCTCGTGGGAGACGACGAGCATGGTCATCCCGGCCTCGCGCAGCTCCCGCATCACGGCGAGCACCTCGCCGACCAGTTCGGGGTCGAGGGCGGAGGTCGGCTCGTCGAAGAGCATGACCGCGGGTTCCAGCGCCATGGCGCGCGCGATGGCGACGCGCTGCTGCTGGCCGCCGGAAAGCTGCGCGGGGGTGTGGCGGGCGCGGTCGGCGAGGCCCACCCGCTCCAGCGCCGCGGCGGCGCGCTCGGCGGCCTCGGTCCGCGACAGTTTCAGGGACTTGCGCAGCGCGAGGCTGACGTTCCCCAGCGCGTCGAGATGCGGGTAGAGGTTGAAGCTCTGGAACACCATGCCGATGCGCCGGCGCACGGGGTCGAGCTTCACGCCCGAGGCGGCGATGTTGCGCCCCTCCAGCATCACCGCGCCGGAGGTGGGCCGCTCCAGCAGGTTGCAGCAGCGCAGCATGGTCGACTTGCCCGAGCCGGACGGGCCGATGACGAAGGCGAGTTCGCCCTTGGCGACCTTGAGGTCGATGCCGGTCAGGATCTCCAGATCTCCGAAGGATTTGCGGAGACCGGCGAGTTCGAGAATGGGGAGGGTCATCGGGCGGTCCAGGCAAGGGGCCGGAAGGGGCCGCCCCCGCGCGGGAGCGTCGCTGGGGCGGCCGGCAGTCGGGCGGAAGGGCTCAGCAGGAGGGCTGGTGCCCGTCGTCGACATATCCCGCGAAGCCGGGCTGGCCCCAGCCGGGCAGGGGGGTGACGGCGGCCGCGCCCTCGGGCGGGGGGAAGCCGAACCACTTCTCGTGCATGGCGGCGAAGGTGCCGTCGATCTTCATGCACTCGATGGCGACTTCGAGCTTCTGGCGCAGCTCTTCCGAGTCCTTGCGCAGCGGCATCCCCCAGACGAGGCCGGTGGAATGCAGGTAGGAGACTTCGAGCTGCGGGTTCTGCTTGGCGGCCCAGGCGGAGGCGGTGTTGCCCGCAACGTTGGCGGCGGCCCGGCCCGACAGCACCGCCTGGATGGCGTCGGCGTTGGTGCCGTAGGATTCGACGGTCCAGCCGATCTCCTCCGTCAGCCCGCGGGCCCAGCTGTCATAGACCGCGCCCTTGTTAACGGCGATGGTCTTGCCCTTGAACTGCTTGAGATCGGTGATCTTCTCCGACCCGGCCTTCACCACGAACAGGAAGTCGGTGTTCAGGTAGCCCTCGGTGAACAGCAGGTTCGACGACCGCTCCTCGGTGATGGTGGTGGGTGCGGCGACGAAGTCGTAGGTGCCCGCGGCCAGGCCCGGCAGCAGGCCCGACCACTGGGTGGCGACCAGCTCGATCTCCGCGCCCAGGCGCTTGCGCAGCTCGTCGACCAGATCGACGTTGAAGCCTTCGATGCCGCCGCCCAGCTTGGGGAAGGCATGGGGGGCGAAGGTGCCGTCGACGCCGGTGGTGTACTTGTCCTGCGCGGCGGCGACCGTCGCGACCGTCGCGAGCGCGCCGAGGGCGAGCGCGCCGATGAGGGATTTCATGGAGAGCCTCCTTGCTGTCGTCCTGGCCGCGGTTCGGGCCGTCGTCTGGGCCGGATTGTCCGGAGATTTGGTCCCGGAGCCGGCGGGTCAGGCCGGGGGACGACTCGGATTATGACGCTTTCGCTGCGGCGCACCATGTCGAAATGATAATCGGTGATTTATTTTCCGATTTATAAATTGGCTGAGTTTATGGATCGGGTGGGTCGGCGCCTGAAAAATGGGCGGCGAGAGGTCCGGACAAAGCGCGGCGTCGCGTGCGGGCGCGCCCCCACCCCATCCCTCCCCCGTGAACGGGGGAGGGAGGCGCGGGCGGCGGGGCCGGTTACGGATGTCCGGGGGCGGCGCCGGTCAGGCCGCGGGCGTCGCGGCGGCGGCGGCGCGGGCCTTGGCCAGAACGTCGAGCCTGCGCAGCAGGGTGGCGGGGCGCTCGGTCTCGGCCGGGGCGTCCATGGTCGCCACCGTTTCGGCGAAATGGCAGGCGGTCATGGCCCCGCCGACCTGGCGCAGCTCAGGCCGCTCGGTCCGGCAGCGGTCCTGGGCCAGCGGGCAGCGCGGGTGGAAGGCGCAGCCCGACGGCGGGCGCAGGGCGGAGGGGGCGTCGCCCTTGATCTCCTCCCGCCCCAGGGTCGCGCCCGGCACGGGCTTGGGCGCGGCGGCGATCAGGGCGCGGGTGTAGGGATGGCGGGGGGTCGCGAAGATCTCGGCCGCGTCCGCCATCTCCACCACCCGGCCCAGATACATCACCGCCACCCGCCGCGCGATGTGGCGCACCACGGCGAGGTCGTGGGAGATGAACACGTAGGCCATGCCGAACTGACGCTGCAGGTCCTGCAGCAGGTTCACGATCTGCGCCTGCACCGACACGTCGAGCGCCGAGACCGGCTCGTCGCACACGATCAGCCGGGGCCGGGTCGACAGCGCCCGCGCGATGCAGATGCGCTGCCGCTGGCCGCCGGAGAATTCGTGCGGGAAGCGTTCGGCATGGAACTCGTTCAGCCCCACGGTCTTGAGCAGGTCCGACACCCGCTTCTCCGCCGCCGCGCCGGTGGCGACGCCGTGCAGGAGGATCGGCTCCATCAGCGTCTCGCGCACGTTCATGCGCGGGTTGAGGCTGCCGAACGGGTCCTGGAACACCATCTGCATCTGCCGGCGCGCGGCCTGAAGGCGGGAGGGCGACAGGGCGGTGATGTCCTCGCCGTCGAGCTTCACGGTTCCGCTGTCCGGCTCCAGCAGGCGCAGCAGGGCGCGGCCGGTGGTGGACTTCCCGCAGCCGGATTCGCCGACGATGGCCAGCGTCTCGCCGGGCGCGACCGAGAAGGTCACGTCGGTCACCGCCTGCACCGAGCCGCCCTTGCGGCCGAAGACGCCGCCCTTGACCGGGAAATGCTTGGTCAGGTGGGAGACTTCGAGGACGGGGGCCTTGGAAGAAGGCGCGGGGGAAGCGGCGGCGCTCATGCGGCGATCTCCTCGATCGGGGCCTTCCAGCAGGCGACGGCCCGGCCCGGCCCGATCTCCCGCAGCGGCGGGGGCGCCGCGCGGCAATGGTCGGTGGCCAGCGGGCAGCGCGAGGCGAAGCGGCAGCCGGGAAGCTGCAGATAGGGCGGGGGGACGGAGCCGGGGATGGTCTCCAGCCGGTCGGTCTGGGCGTCGAGCCGCGGCACGGCGGCCATCAGCCCCAGCGTGTAGGGATGCTGCGGCCCGGCGAAAAGCTCCGCCACCGGCGCCTTCTCCACCACCTGGCCCGCATACATCACCACCACGTCGTCGCAGGTCTCCGCCACCACGCCGAGGTCATGGGTGATGAGCACGATGGCCGAGCCCGTCCGCTCCCGCAGGTCGCGCATCAGTTCCAGGATCTGGGCCTGCACGGTGACGTCGAGCGCGGTCGTGGGTTCGTCCGCGATCAGCAGTTCGGGATCGTTGACCAGCGCCAGCGCGATCATCACCCGCTGCCGCTGCCCGCCGGACAACTGGTGGGGGAAGTCGTCCACCCGGCTCTCGGGCGAAGGCAGCTTCACGAGGTCCAGCATCTCGATGGCGCGCTTGCGGGCCGCTTTCCTGTCGGTCACGCCGTGGGCGCGCAGGCTTTCGATGATCTGGTCGCCGATGGTGTAGACCGGGTTCAGCGAGGTCATCGGCTCCTGAAAGATCATGCCCATGCGGCCGCCGCGCAGGCCCCGCATCTCCTTTTCGGAGATCTTGAGGATGTCGCGGCCCTCGAACAGCACCTCGCCGCCGGCGTAGCGGCCCGGGGGCTGGGCGATCAGGCGCATGATGCCGAGGCTGGTCACGGACTTGCCGCAGCCGGACTCGCCCACGATGCCCAGCGTCGCCCCGCGGCGGACCGAGAAGCTGACCCCGTCCACGGCGCGGAACACGCCGGATTCGGTGTGGAACTGGATCCTGAGGTTCTTGACCTCCAGGAGCGGCGCGTTCGGGTCGGCGGGGGCGGGGGAGGAGGCTTTGGCGGTCATTCGGCGCCCTCGTTGGAGAAGACGAACGGCGCGGCCTCGGCATGGGACCGTCCGGCGAAATCGAGCTGGCGGAACTGCGCCTCGGCCCGGCGCTGCGCGGCTTCGAGCCCGTCCAGCGCGCGGTCGAGGTCGAAGGCGACCACGTCGCGATCCTTCACCACCTGGCGGCCGTCGACGAAGACGTCGGTGACGGCGCGTTCGGCGGCGACGTAGATCAGGGTGGAGACCGGGTCGCGCAGCGGGCGCATGGCGCGATGGGTCAGGTCGGCGAGGAACAGGTCCGCCTTGGCCCCGGGCGCGAGCCGCCCGATATCATCCCGCCCCAGGATCGCGGCGCCGCCGACGGTGGCCGCGTCGAACACCTGCTCGGTGCGGATGTCGTAGACGTTGTTCGACATGACGCGGGAGTTGAACAGGGCGTTGCGCTGCTCCTCCAGCATGTTGTGGGGGTAGGTGTCGGTGCCGATGCCCACCTTGATCCCGCCGCGCAGGTAGCGGCCGACGGTGCGCATGGTGATGCCCCGGCGCTGGAAGACGGTGGGGCAGTGGGCGACCGCGGCGCCCGAGGCGCGCAGCATCTCGAAATCCTCCGCCAGCGGCCAGTTCGCCGACGGGTGGTCGTTGAGGAAGATGCCGTGGCCGATGATGAGGGTCTCGTCCAGCACGCCGAGGCTGTCGAGCCACTGGATCGGGGTCATGCCGTGGCGCCGCGTGATCTCGTGGAACTCCACCATCGACTGGGCGGCGTGGAGCGTCATCTTCACGCCCCGGCGCCTGGCCTCGGCATGGCTCGCCTGGATCAGCTCCGGCGTGCAGGTGTCGATCTGGGAGGGCGAGACGATGCCGCCCAGCCGGCCGGAGGGATGGGCCTGCGCCGCCTCGATGATCGCCATGGCGGCGTCCATGTCGCGGGCGCCCTGGGCCTCGTCCCACTCGTATTCGACGACGTGGCCGTTCTTCGTGTACCAGCGGGCGGAGCGATACATCGGCGCGGCATAGGCGCGGATGCCGCTTTCGGCCAGGATGTCGATCCAGCCGGGATAGGCGACCGACAGGTCGACCAGCGTGGTGACGCCGGACATCAGCAGTTCCGACAGCGCCACGCGCACGCAGTCCTGCACGCCCTCGGGGTCGGGCCGGAACAGCGGCATGAATTCGTAAAGCGACGACATGTAGAGCCGCTTGGACCCCAGTTCGTCGAGCATCCCCTTGTTCATCGGCTCCGACGAGGGGTGCGAGTGGATGTTGACGAAGCCGGGGGAGACGAGCGCGTTCCGCCCGTCGATCTCGCGCGCGGCGGCGCCCTCGTATTTGCCGCCGACCTGGAGGATGCGGTCGCCGGCGAAGGCGACGTCCTGGCCGCGCTTGTAGACATGGTGGCCGGCGTCGGCGTCCCAGGCGACGATCCAGGCGGCGTCGCGGATGACGGTGATGGGAGCGGGGGCGTCGGACATCGGGAGCGGAACCTCGGGCGTCGGCTGGAAGCAGGGGGAGGAGGGAAGGGCGCCGCCCGCCGGGGGCGCGCGGCGCAGGGATGGTCCGGGGCGCGCTGGTCGCCGCAGGGGCGGCCGGCGCGGGTCGGATCAGTCGAGGTAGGCGATGTCCAGACCCTTGTAGAGACCGCAGCCGTAGATGTTGTGCGGCTTGATCGGGGCCATCTTGGACGAGTAGGCGATCTGCATCGGCTCGTGATAGATCGGGATCCACACGGCGGCCTCATGCACCTTCATCAGGACCTTGCCGTAGTCCGCGGCGCGCTCCTCGCCGGTGACGGCGGCCTTGCCGGCGGCCAGAAGCTCATCCGTCTCCGGATCGTTCCAGTTCATCCGGTTCGGCGAGGGCATGTTGCGCGACAGGAAGTACAGGTTCAGCGCGTCCCCGGCCGAGACATAGGGGAAGCCCATGGTGAACATGTCGAATTCCTGGGTGGCGAGCTTGCCCCAGATGACCGTCGGGTCGAAGGTCTGGATCTGCATGTTCACGCCGATCTTGAGCAGGTCGGCCTGCACCGCCTCCGCCACCTTCGCCCAGGTGCCGATGAAGCTGTAGACCGTCGGCTCCAGCTTCACGCCGTCCTTTTCGCGCACGCCGTCGGAATTCAGGACCCAGCCGGCCTCGTCGAGGATCTTCTTGGCTTCCTCGATGTCGGTCTTCAGGAGGATCGGATCGACCTCCTTGTTGTAGTCCAGCGCGCCCGGCGAGATGTAGGAATAGGCCGGGTCGACCTCGCCGAAGAACAGGTCCTCGGCGATCGCCTGCTGGTTGACCGCGAGGTTCATCGCCTTGCGGACCGCCGGGTCGCCCATGCCGGGCTTGTCGATCTTGAAGCCGATGAAGTTGGTGAAGAACGCCTGGTCGGAGCGCACCACCTCGATGTTCGGGGCCTTGCGCAGCTGGCCGAGCCCGATCTCGGGGATGTAGGGGGAGATCTGCGCCTGGTTGGTCAGCAGGGCCACGGTGCGGGTCGAGCCTTCGGGGACGACCTTGTAGATGATCTCCTCGACCTTCGCGGGGCCGGGGTTCTCATAGTTGGCGGGGCCCCACTTGTAGGCGTCGTGGCGCTTCATCACGAACTGGTTGCGCGGCTCCCAGCTCACCCAGCAGAACGGGCCGGTGCCGTTCATGCCGGTGACGCCGAAATCGGCGCCGAGCGCCTTGACGTTCTCTTCGTCGATGATGGTGCCGAAGCTCTGCGCCAGCTGGTAGAGCAGCTCCGAGAACGGGGCGTTGAGCTGGTATTCGACGGTGTAGTCGTCGATGGCCACCACGTCCTTCACGTCGCCGGCGCGCCAGGCGACGCCCGACTTGGTGGCCGGGTCGATCCAGCGCTTGATGGTGTAGACCACGTCCGCGGCGGTGAACTTCTTGCCGTCGCAGAAAGTCACGTCGTCGCGCAGGTGGAAGGTGTAGGTCTTGCCGTCCTCCGAGACCTCCCAGCTTTTGGCCAGCAGGGGGTGGATGGTGGACATGTCCTCGTCCAGCGCCACCAGGGTGTCGCCGATCATGAACAGGACCTCGGAGCCGGCCAGCGCGGTGATCGCGGGCGGGTCGTATTTGTTGGAGTCGAGCTCTCGCACGACGGTGACGGACTGCGCCGCCGCCAGCGCGGGAAGCGAGACGGCGAGCGCCGCTCCCAGTCCCAGTTTCTTGAAGTCCATGTAACGGGCCCTCCTTGTCGGGTCGGTCTGTTGGTCCGGTCTGTTGGTCCGGGTGGAAGTGCGGCCCCGCTTCTTCGGCGGGATCGCGCGTGGATGGCCGCAGCCCTGGCGTTCAGGTCTGCAGACGGGGGTCGAGCACGTCGCGCAGCGCATCGCCGGCCACGTTGGCGGCGAGCACGATGACGAAGATCGCGACCGAGGGGATCACGGCGATATGCGGGGCGAAGAGCAGGAAGTCCCGCCCCTGGCTGGCCATCATGCCGAGCTCGGCCAGCGGCGGACGCGCGCCGAGACCGAGGAACGAAAGCGCCGCGCCGATCAGGATCACCTGGCCGAAGCGCAGGGAGATGAAGATCATGATCGAGGAGATGCAGTTGCGCAGCAGGTAACGGCGGAAGAGCGCGGCGTCCGACAGGCCCACCGCGCGGCCGGCCTCGATGAACTCCATCTTCATCACGCCCGCCGCGATGCCCCGCGCGATGCGGGCGCAGTCGGGGACCGACGAGATGGCCAGCGCGATGATGACCGGCACCGCGCCCTGGCCCATCACCGCCACCAGCGCGAGGCCGAGCAGGATGGCGGGGAAGGACAGCAGCATGTCCATGATGCGCATCAGCCAGCTGTCCACCCGCGGGTAGAAGGCCGACAGCAGCCCGATCATCGAGCCGACGAAGCCGCCGATCCCGACCGAGACCAGCCCGATCAGCAGCGTCAGCCGCGTGCCGTAGAGCAGGCGGGAGAAGATGTCCCGGCCCTGGCCGTCGGTGCCCAGCAGATAGGCCCATTCGCCGCCCTCCGCCCAGACCGGCGGGGTCATCACCGAGCGGGTGTTGACGTAGGGGTCGTGGGTGGCGAGCACCGGGGCCAGCAGCGCGCCGAGGCAGATGATGGCCAGCGTCCCCAGCGCCAGCACCGCGGCGCGGTCGCGCATGAGGCGGCGGCCCCAGGAGGCGCGGCGCGGGGGGGCGGCGTCCTCGGGCGAGGGCGCGGCGGCGGCGGTGGAGGCGGGGGCGGACACGGCGTCCGTCTCTGCGGCGGCCATGGTCATTTGCGCACCCTCGGGTCGAGCAGGGAGTAAAGGATGTCCACGATCAGGTTGATGCAGATGAAGCCCAGCGCGAAGACCAGGATCCCGCCCTGCGCGACCGTGAAGTCCGACGACAGGATCGCGCCGACCACCAGCCGCCCGATGCCGGGCAGCGAGAAGATGGTCTCGGTCACCACGGCGCCGCCCATCAGGTAGCCGGCCTGCAGGCCGACCAGCGTGACCACGGGGATCAGCGCGTTGCGCAGCCCGTGGCGCAGGATGACGGACCGCTCCGACAGGCCCTTGGCCCGCGCCGTGCGCACATGGTCGAGCTTGAGCACCTCCAGCACCGAGGATCGGGTCATGCGCGCCACCGGCCCCACCAGGATCGCGCCCAGCGACAGGGCGGGCAGGAACATGTGCATGAACCCGTCATAGGTCCACAGCGGCCCGCCCCGGCCGATGAAGGGGAAGATCGGCCAGACCACGCCCAGATACTGCACCGCCAGCAGGCCGATGAAGAAGATCGGCAGCGACACGCCCGCCACCGACAGCGCCATGATGCCCCGGTCGATCAGCGTGCCGCGCTTGACCGCGGCCAGCGTGCCCATGGCGATGCCCAGCGGGATCGACCACACCAGGCAGGCGAACATCAGCTCCAGCGTCGGACCGATGGCCGAGGCCAACTCCTCGGTCACCGCCTTGTTGGAGATCATGGACCGGCCGAGGTCCCCGGTCGCCATTCGCTCCAGGAACGCCCAGAACTGGACCAGCACCGGCTGGTCGAGCCCCATCTCGACGCGGATCGCCTCCACCACCTCGGGCGGGGCGGTGGGCCCGGCGACCACGCGGGCCGGGTCGCCGGGCACCAGCTGCAGCAGCAGGAAGCCGAACAGCAGCACCCCGAACAGGACCGGGATCGACAGCAGCAGGCGGTCGGTGATGGTGGAGATCATGCGGCGGCCTCCTCCCGTCGGAACACCACCTCGCCCCCGAGCATCGTCATCTCGCAGACCGTGGTGAGGATCTCTTTCGGCTCGATCTCGAAGAAGTCCTTCGAGAACACGGCGATGTCGGCGTACTGGCCCGGGATCAGCCGGCCCTTGCGCTCCTCGTCATGCACGCCGTAGGCGCTCTCAAAGGTGTAGCAGTGCAGCGCCTCGGCCACCGTCAGCCGCTGGTCGGCGCCCAGCACCCGGCCGGTGTCCGTGGTGCGCGTGACCATGGCGTAGATGTTGGCGAAGGGGTCGATGTCGCAGACCGGGCAGTCGGTGGAGGCCGAAGGGTGCACGCCCGCCTCCATGAACGCCTTCATCGGATAGCAGAACTGCGGACGCTCCTTGCCCAGGCAGGCTTCGTAGCCGTCGCCGAAGAAGTAGATGAAGGTCGGCTGCGGGCCGGGGATCACGCCCAGCTTCGCCATCCGTTCGATCTGGGAGGGCGACAGCCAGCCGCAATGCTCGATCCGGTGGCGGCGATCCTCGACCGGATGCGCGGCCTGTGCCTTCTCGTAGGCCACGAGGATCTGCTCGATGGCCGCGTCGCCGATGGCGTGGGGCGTGACCTGGTAGCCCCACTTATGGGCCTTCATCACGATCGCCTCGGTGGTCTCGGCGGTCTGGCACTGCAGGCCGTAGTTGTCGGTGGGCGCGCCCTCCATCTCCGGCTCGTAGGGTTCGGAGACGAAGGCGGTTCGCCCGCCGGCGGAGCCGTCGAGGAAGATCTTCACCCCGGCGATGCGGAACATGTCGTCGCCGACCCCGGTGATCAGCCCTTCCTCGTGGCACTGGTCGAGGATGTTGCGTTCCACATCCCCCATGATCACGCCCGCGACGCGCACCGGGATCCGGCCTTCGGCATGGGCCTTCTGGTAGGCGCGCATCTCGGCCATGTCGTCGCGGATGCCGATGGCGGCTTCCATGCAGGACGTGATGCCGTAGGTCAGCAGGTCCCGGCCGGCGAACTCGATGCTGTCCACGATGTCGTCGACGGTGGGGGCGGGCATGGCTGCGTGAACGGGCTCGCGCGCCGTCTCGGCCAGCCAGCCGGTCAGTTCGCCCTCGGCCCGGCCGATGGCGCCGCCGAACGGGTCGGGGGTGTTGTGGCCGATCTCCGCGAGCTGCAGCGCCTTGGAGGAGGCGACGCCCACATGCCCGCAGGCCCGCACGATGTAGACCGGGTTGTTCGGCGCGGCCGCGTCCAGCTCCTTGCGGTGCGGATGGCGCTGTTCGGCCAGCTTGTCGTGGTCGTAACCGCGGCCGACGATCCAGGCGCCGGGCTCGGCGTTTTCGGCGGCCTTCCTGATCCGGTCCAGCAGCGCGTCGACCGAGCGCACGCCGTCGCGCGCCCGCAGGTCCACCTGGCGCATGTTGAACCCGTAGAGATGCAGGTGCATGTGCGCGTCGTTGAGGCCGGGCGTGGCGAGCTTGCCGCCCAGGTCGACGACCTCGGTGGTCTCGTCGGCCATGGCCTCGATCTCGGCCCGCGTTCCGTAGGCGAGCACCTTGTCGCCGGCGATGGCCAGCGCCTCGGCGAAGCCTTCCTTGAGCCCCACCCAGATCTTGCCGCCGACGAGGATCTTGTCGGCGGGGGAGGTCGCGTCGGTCATGCGCGGATCTCCCGGGCGGTATGGCTGGGGGTCATGGGGGCGGCTCCTTGGGGTCGTTCGGTAAGAGGGCGGGCGCGGGAGGGCGCGGGTCAGGCGCGGGCGGGGGCGGGGGAGGTCAGTATCCGGCCTCCCTGTCCACGGCCGCGTCGGGGCGCAGGCCGGCGTCGAGCTGGTCGAGCGCGCGGCCGAGCTGGCGGATCACCTCCTCCCGCGACGTGTCGGACGCCTTGTGCGGGGTGAGCATGATGCGGGGATGGGTCCAGAACGGGTGATCCTCGGGCAGGGGCTCCTGCCGGAACACGTCGAGGGTCGCCGCGCCGATGCGCCCGGCGTTCAGCGCGGCGAGGAAGTCGTCCTCCACCATGTGCTCTCCCCGGCCGATCTGGACCAGCGCCGCGCCCTCGGGCATCAGCGCGAAGAGACGGGCGTCGAGGATGTCGCGGGTCGCCTCGGTCAGGGGCAGCGCGTTGACCAGGATGCGGGCGCGCCCGGCGACGGCGTCCACGGCCCCGGGGCCGGAGACGACCTCCACCCCCGGCGCGCCGTCGGCCGGAGAGCGGGCGGCGGCGATCACCGGGAAGCCCAGCGCCGCGACGGCGCGGGCCACGGCCCGACCCATCAGCCCGTAGCCGAGCACGCCCACGGGCACGTCCGCCGGCGCTTCGGGCCGAAAGGTCCGGACCCATTTCCGCGCCGCCTGATTGGCGATGAAGTCGCCCATGCGCCGGTGATGCCACAGCACGGCGAAGGCCGCGTAGCCCGCCATCAGGTCGGCCTGATGGTCGTCGCGCACCCGCGTCACCACGGCGCCCGCGGGCAGGCTGGGGCAGGCGAGGATCCCGTCCACCCCCGCCGCGATCGAGGCGGCGAGGCGGACGTTGGGGAACCGCGCGAACGCATCGTCCGCGGGGTTCCAGCACAGGGCGGCGCGCACCTCCTCCGGCCGCTCGATCTCATGCGCGTCGCGCAGCACGAGCCGGTCCTCGTCGAGCCCGCCGAAGATCCGCTTCACGTCGAACATGGTCGACAGGCAGACGACCACGGCGGGCCGGGCCGCGCCCTCTGGCGTCGGCTGGAGGGGGAGGGGCGCGTTCATCTCAGAGGTCGAAGTCCGGCTGACGCTTCTTGATGAAGCGCAGATAGGCCTCCCATTCCGGGTCCGGCTTGCCGGCGGCGAAATGCTTCTCGGACCACGCCTCGCCCTGGTTGGCGGTGAACTCGGCCAGCTCCTCCGACACGAAGCGGGGCGTCATGTTGGAGGACATGACGGCGAGCTGCGCCTTGCAGGTGCGCTCGAGGTTGTAGGCGAGGTTGAACGCCTCCCCCACCGTGCGCCCGCAGGTCATCATGCCGTGGTTGCGCAGGATCATCACGTTCTTGTCGCCGAGATCGGCGACCAGGCGCTCCCGCTCCTCCAGGTTCAGGGCGATGCCCTCGTAATCGTGGAAGGCGACGCGGTTGTGGAATTCCAGCGACCACTGGTTGAGCGGCAGGATCCCCTCCTCCAGCGAGCTGATCGCGACGCCGGCCACCGTGTGCGTGTGCAGCACGCAGTGGACGTCCGGCCGGGCGGCGTGGACGGCGGAATGGATGGTGAAGCCGGCCTTGTTGATCCCGGCGCCGAAATCGTCGTGCAGGATCTTGCCGTCCAGATCCACGGTGACCAGCGACGAGGCGGTCACCTCGTCGAAGCGCAGGCCGTAGGGGTTGATGAGGAAGGCGTGCTCGCCCTCCGCCTCCGGCGCGCGGGCCGAGATATGGGTGAAGATGCTGTCGTCCATGCCGAATTCGGCGATCAGGCGATAGGCGGCGGCGAGGTGCACGCGCTCGGCGGGAAGATCGGCCGAGATCTGGCTGTGCAGGGTCATGGGGGGCTCCTTGCGGGCGCCGTGCGGGCAGGTTGGTCCGGTCCGGCGGGACGTGCGATTCTGTTGCGTCGCAGCGAACACTGCGGCGAAAATCTGGACAAATCAACTGTCGACAATCGGCTATTTTTCGGATCACCTGTTCCGGAACGTCCGACGTCGCGGCGGACAGGGCGGACGGCGGCCGGCGGGAGGGGTTCGGTCCCGCATCGCCACTTGTCCTCGACGGCGTCGACGCGGAATTGTGTTAAGGCCTGCGTCAAAAGCGGGGGAATCGAGCGAGCATGCTGAACAACGACGCGGGCGCGCCGCCCGGGACCACGTTTCAGGCGCTGGAAAGCGACGATCTGGTCACCCGCATCGCCGATCAGGTGGTGCGCGCCATCGGCGACGGGCGCCTGCGGCCCGGCGCGAAGGTGGCGGAGGCGAAGCTCGCGCGCGAACTCGGCACCTCCCGCGCCCCGGCGCGGGAGGCGCTGCGGCTGCTGGAATCCCAGGGGCTGATCGTCTCGCATCCCCGCCGCGGCTTCTTCGTGCACGCCTATGACGCGGACGAGCTGGCCGACATCTACGACCTGCGCGAGGCGCTGGAGCTTCACGCCGCCGACACCGCGCTCGCCCGGATGACCGAGGCCGACGTGGCCCGGCTGGATGCGCAGGTGGCGACCCTGCACCGTCTGGGCGCGGCCGGGATGGCGCAGGAGCAGGTGGTGGAGGACTACGGCTTTCACCGCATGCTGTGCGAGATCGGCGGCAACCGGCGCATCGTGAAGCTGTTCGATCACATCTCGACCGAGCTGCGCGCCGGCATCGCCATCGTCGGCCGGCTTTACGACGACCCGGTCACGCTGGCCGCGACCCATGACCCGCTGATGGCGGCGATCCGCGACCGCGACGCCGAGCGGCTGAAGCGCGAATTGCGCGAGCATCTGGAGGATGCGCGCATCCATGTGGTGCAGCTGTTCCGCGACGCCGCCGCCGACGGCAAAGACTGAGAGAGCGACGTCGCCTCCGCTTCGGTTCCTCCCGAGACGGTCGCAGCGGGGTCGGGGACCCGCCCCTCAGTCCCGGTCGGCGCCGAAGCCCAGGTCGAACTGCCGCTTGGCCGCGTCGCGGATCAGGCGCTCCGCGTCCGGCTCGCGCTGAAGCAGGCGCTGGAAGTCGCGGCGCGACAGGGTCAGCAACCGGCAATAGCCCAGCGACACGATGCGCGTGCGCCGCCGCCGGGCCGGGGCGAACAGCGCGATCTCTCCGAAGAAATCGCCGTTGGCCAGCGTCACGTCCCGCCCCGCGCCCTGCGCCTCCAGCGCGCCGGAGGCGATGACGAACAGGTGGTCGCCGCGGCTCCCCTCCTCCAGCACCACTTCGCCGGGGGTGGAGAAGCGCGGGCGCAGCAGGCGGGCGAGCCGGGCCTTCTGCTCGGGCGTCAGGCTCTCGAACATCGGGGTCCGGTCCACCAGCTCCCGCGCCGACAGGGCGAGGTCGAGGCGGGGCGGGCGGCCCAGCCGGCGGTCGCGGCTCTCCAGCTCCCGCCTCAGGTCGCCGAACAGCTCCGGACCGATCACGCCGTCATTGTGCAGCCGGTCGACCTGCTGGCGCTCCCGCCGCATCGCGGCGCGCGCCAGCAGCAGCCGGTCCATGGCGGCGGTGTAGTCGGGATACTGCGCGGCCAGCCCGTCCAGCGCGCCGCGCACCTCCTCCAGCCGGCTGGCCAGCAGGGCGCGCAGGTTGGCCGCCGCCTCCTCGCCGATCATCGGGGTCACGGTGGCGGCGGCGAAGCGGTCCAGCTCGCGCAGGTTGCGCTCGGTCTCGGTCAGGGCGGTGAGGTCGAGCTCGATCGCCTCCCGCAACGGCCGGTCCCAGCGCAGCATGCGGTGCAGGAAGGCCGCGACCTGCCGGCGGCGCGCGGCGGTCAGCGCCTCGGCCGCCGCCGCCTCGTAGCCGTCGCGCCCGCCGATGCGCGCCGCGTCCGCCAGCCGGTCCGCGGTCAGCCGCAGGTGCAGGGTCGCGCGGGGGCCGATGGCGCCTTCCTCGAAGGCCCGGCGCACCAGACGGGATTCCTGGCCCGACAGGATGGCGAGGCCCAGGCGCAGCCGCTCCCCGAACGGGATCCGCTCCCCCTGCGCCTCGGCGTCGGCATGGGCCGCGGCCTCCCGCGCCTGGTCGTCGAGGCGGGCCTGCACCTCGGCCACCATCACGGGGTCGAGGTCGCGCTCGGCCGCGAGGTTGTCCACCACCCGCCGCACCCGGGCGAAGGAGCCGGCCACGATCCGCTCCCGCAACGCGAGATCGGCGGGCGTCAGCGCGTCGAGCCCCAGCCGCCGTGTGACCAGCGCCAGCGTGGGCGCGTTGATCATCAGCGTCATCAGCGCGAAGCCCGCGGCGATGGCCCCGACCCGGGCCGCGTCGCCCTCCAGCGCGCCCAGCTCGGTCAACGACAGCGCCAGCACCAGCGTCACCGCCCCGCGCACGCCCCCCCACAGCAGCAGCAGCCGGCGGGAGCGCGACAGCGGCGCGGTCAGCCCCAGCCGCGCCAGCCCCGGCAGCACCGCGAACAGCAGCAGCCCCCGCGCGGCGAGCGCGGCGAGGTAGACCACGGGGACCAGCAGCGCGTCGGCGAGGTCCAGCGACAGCAGCAGGCCGGGGGTCAGCGAGGCGGCGATCAGGAGGATCAGGGCGTTGCCCCAGAACCCGATCTGGTTCCACACCGCGCGCACCGTGGCCCAGTTGCCGGGCCCCATGCGGATGAAGCCCTGGGAGCCGGTGGCCAGCCCCGCGAACACCACCGCCACCACGCCCGAGGCGCCGAAGCCCTGTTCGGCCAGCAGATAGGCCCCGTAGGCCAGCGCCACGGTCAACGAGGCCTCCGCCACCGCCGAACGGCCCAGCAGGGCGAAGGCCCGCGAGGTCAGCACGCTGGCGCCGATCCCGGTGGCGGCCCCCACCGAGAACCCCCACAGGAAGTCCGAGCCGACGTCGAGCGGCCCGGCCGCCTCCGCGCTCGCCGCGGCCAGCAGGGCGGAGAAGATGGCGATGGCGGCGGCGTCGTTGAGCAGGCTCTCCCCCTCCAGCAGCACCACCAGCCGGCGGGGGGCGCCGATCTCGCGGAAGGTGCCGATGACCGCGGCGGGGTCGGTTGTCGCCACCGCCGCGCCCAGCATCAGGGCGGCCACCAGCCCGATATCCGACCCGCCCCAGACCGACAGACCCACCGCCGCGGTCGCGGCCGCGACGGCGACGACGGCCATCACCATCACCACCACCCAGTCCTCCAGCAGACGGCGGGTGTTCACCGACAGCGCCATTTCATAGAGCAGCGGCGGCAGGAACACATGCAGCAGGCTGGAGCTGTCGAGCGCGAGCTGGTCGAGGAACCAAAGATCGTAGCTGTCGAGCGCCCCGCCCGCGAGATCCACCCCGAAGCCCGACGTCGCCACCCCGTAGGCCAGCCCCAGCGCCGCGACCACCACCGGCAGCGGCAGACCCGCGGCCCGGGCGGCGGGCGCGGCGAAGGCGGCGATGGCGAGCAGCAGCGCGAAGGCGGCTACGGCGAAAACGACGATCTCCACTTCGGCTCCCGGGGCTCCTCTGACAGGGGGCGGACGGCGCGTCGCGGAGCATATTGGCAAGCGTCGCCGCGGCTTGCCAGTGCGCGCGCCCCGCGCGCCGCTTCCCGGGGGCGCGGCGAAACGGAGCGGGGGCGGGCGGCGCGCGCGCATGTGATCGGGCGCCCGCGCCGGCGCCGCTTCCGCGCCTTGATGGCGGGCGAAGGGGCGGCTAGCGTCGCCCCCCGACGCGTGCGGGACCCAGATGCCTGCGGGATGGGGCCGCGCGCAGGATGGGCGAGACGGGAGGCGGGGCGCGCATGCGGACCGGCGATGCAGGCGGTTTCGGTCGACGCGCGGCGCTGCGGTTGGGCGCGGGGCTCGGCGCCGCGCTGGCGCTCGGCCCGCGCGGCCTGCGCGCGGACGAGGACGAGGCGGCGCCCGATCCCGGCGTCGTCGCCATCGGCGCCGGCGACCCGCAGGGGGTCTACTACGCCATCGGCCAGGCGCTGTGCCGGGTGCTGAGCCGGGACGACGACCCCGCCGGCCCGCTGCGCTGCGAGGCGCCGGCCACCGCCGGCTCCATCGAGAACATCGAGGGACTGCGCGCCGGTCGCTTCCAGTTCGCGCTGGCCCAGGCCGACTGGCAGCGCGAGGCGTGGCTGGGCGCGGGCCGGTTCGACCAGCGCCGGTTCGAGCGGCTGCGCTCGGTCATGTCGCTGCACACGGAGGTGTTCACGGTGATCGCCGCCGACGTCACCCGCGCGCAGGTCCTGGGCGACCTGCGGGGAATGCGGGTGGACGTGGGCGCGGCGGGCTCCGGTCGGCGGGCGACGCTGGGGGCGGCCATGGCCTCGCGCGGGTGGTCGCTGGCCAATTTCTCGGAGATCACCCAGCTCGACGCCGCCTCGCGCGCGGCGGCGCTGGCCCGCGGGCGGATCGACGCGATCGTGGACATGGTCGGCCATCCCAACGCCGGCACGCGGGCGGCGATGAAGGCCGCAGACGCCCGCCTGCTGCCGGCCGAGGGCGACTGGGTGCGCCGCCTGATCGCCGACGATCCCGGCTTCGGCCCCGCGGAGATCCCCGGCAAGCTCTATCGCGGCGCGCCGGAGCCGACGCCGAGCTTCGGGCTGCGCGCGACCCTGCTGGTCTCCGCCGACCTGGACGGGGCGGTGGTGCGGCGGGTGGCGCGGGCGGTGTTCGAGAATTTCGACCGCTTCCACCGCCTGCACCCTGCGCTGGCGGGGCTGAGCGAGGCGACGATGGTCCGCGACGGCCTGCACGCGCCCCTGCATCCGGGGGCCGAGGCCTATTACCGGGAGCGCGGCTGGCTCTGACGGGCGGGGGGCGCGTCCCTCCGGCGGGGCGTCCGGCGGCGCGCGAGGCCCCGGGTCAAGCCCGGGGCGCGCAGGCCGGCGGCGTCGCGCGTCATCCCCCCGCCTGTCCGCCCCCCGCCTGTCCGCCCGGCGTCGAAGGCGGGCGCTTCGGCCGGCGCCGGGGCTGGGCGGGCGCGGGCAGGGGGGCGGGACGGGCGGCGAGGGCCGCCAGCAGGTCGGGACGCGCCGCAAGCTCCACCTTCTCGGGCGCCGTCAGCCAGGCGACGGCCTGGGCGCTGTCCTTCGCCGCCTCGATCTTGGCGCGCGCGGTCAGGGCGGCGAGGTGGCGGGGCTCGTCCGTCGCGGCATCCGGCGCCGGGCCGGCCAGCGCGGCCATATGCGCCTCCGCCAGCAGGGGGCTTCCCGCCAGTTCGGCCAGCCCCTCCGCCCCGTCGCGTCGGATGCGGGCGGCGGCGCGGGCGGCCTCGGCCCAGAGCGGATGCGGCGCGCGCCCTTCCGGCGTGTCGAGCAGGCCCAGCCGCGCGAACCCCGCCCCCACCGCCGGGTCGGAGCCGTAGCGGGCGAGCAGCGGCGCGCAGAGCAGCCCCGCCACCACCGGCGACAGCCAGACCAGCACCTCGGGCTGGGTGACCAGCAGGGCCGCGGCCAGCAGCAGCCCGGCGATCACGTGGCCCGCATGGTCGGCCAGCGCCTCGCGCCAGGGCGGGGCGACGCCGTCGCGGGTCTGCGGCGCCCAGCCGGAATCGCGGCCCGACAGGATGTCGACCACGTGCCGGCTCTGCATCAGCATCATCACCGGGGCGACGAGGGCCGAGAGCAGCAGCTCCACCACCGCCCCCGCCACGATCCGCAGGCCCCCGCCGAAGCGGCGGCGGATCGAGCCCACCGCCAGCGCCCGGCCCAGCCCGATGATCTTGGGCAGCAGCAGCACCCCCATCGCGCCGACGAACAGCCAGGTCATCCGGATCGCGTCGAAGCGCGGCCAGGAAGGGAAGAGCTGGAAGGTCGCGGGGAAATATTCCGGCCGATACCACGAGGCCTGCACGGTGATCGCCAGACCCACCAGCAGCATAAGCAGCCAGACCGGCGAGGCGAGATAGGAGCCGATGCCGATGGCCATATGCAGCCGGTTGGGCCAGCGCAGGCCGCGCGCGCCGATGACGGCGGCGTGCTGCAGGTTGCCCTGCGCCCAGCGCCGGTCGCGCACCGAAAAGGCGGCGAGCGACTGGGGCAGCCCCTCCCAGCTTCCTTCCAGGTCGGGGTCCATGCGCACCTGCCAGCCGGCGCGGCGCATCAGGGCGGCCTCGACGAAGTCGTGGCTCATCACATGGCCGCCGAAGGGTTTGCGGCCGGGCAGTTCCGGCAGGCCGGCGCTTTCGGCGAAGGCCTTCACCCGGATCACCGCGTTATGGCCCCAGAAATTGCCGTCGTTCCCCTGCCAGGCCGACACGCCGCGGGCCACCACCGGGCCGTAGAGGCCGCCGGCGAATTCCTGCAGGCGGGCGAAGGGCGTTTCGGCCCCGGTCAGGGCGGGGGTGGATTGCAGCAAGCCGAGCTGCGGGGCGGCCTGCATCCGCCGCACCATCTCCACGATGGTTTCGGGCAGCATCAGGCTGTCGGCGTCGAGCACCAGCATGAAATCGTAGCGCCCGCCCCAGCGTTCCACGAAATCCTGCACGTTGCCGGCCTTGCGCCCGGTGTTCTTCTCCCGCCGCCGATACCAGGCCGCCATGCCGCCGGAGGCGGGGTCGCCCAGCGTCTCCCGCAGGGCGGCGAAGGCCGTCGTCTCCCGCGCCCAGGCGTCGGCGTCGCGGGTGTCGGAGATGACGAAGATCTCGAAGGCGTCGGCATGGCCGAGCGTCGCCAGCCCCTTGCCCATGGCGGCGAGCGCGCCCATCACCTCGGCCGCGTCCTCGTTGTAGACCGGCATCACGATGGCCGTGCGCGCGGAAAGCGGCGCGGCGCGGTCCAGCTTCGGCGGCCGCGGGGTCAGCAGCAGGCCCGCGGCCGCCGCGCCGGCCGGGCAGGCGATCCAGCCGAAGGTCAGCACGAAGAGAAAGCGCAGCGCCATCTGCAGCGCGCTGATCTGGTCGGAGGCGAAGGCCCGCATCATCTGGTCCGCGCCGATCCAGGTCAGCGCCAGGGCCCCCCCCAGCGAGATCGTCCGCGCCGCCAGCACCCGCGCCTCCGGCCGCGCGAAGCGGCCGCGGGGCGGAATGCGCCGCAGGTCCTGCGGAGCCATGCGCAGCCTCGCCTCCTGCGGGACGGGCCCGGAGAGGTCCGCGGACGCGCCCGTCCTTGGCGAGGAGAGGGGGCCGGTCGCGGTCATTCCGGCGTCCAGCGGTAGAGCCAGGTCTCCGACACCGGCTCCCCGCCCTCGGCGCGCACCAGCTGCAGGCGGAACTCGACCCCGCCGCTGTCCGGCGGATTGAACCCGATCGCCACCCGCGCCACGCCAGCCCGGGGCAGGGAGCGCAGGTTGAGATGCTGGATCTTGCCGTTCGACGCCTCCGCCTTCGGGCGCAGGTCGCTGATCGGCCGCTCGCCGATGTCGAAATCCACCACCAGCACCCGCCGCTCGCCCTCGATCACCGAGCGGCCGGCCCGGGTCGAGATCACCCGCGCCGCCGGCGCCTCGTCCGGCGGCTGCGCGCACCAGTAGAGCCGGTAGGCGAAGGCGTGCTCCCGCTCCGCCTCCAGCGGTTTGCGGGGGCGCCAGAAGGCGACGATGTTGTCGTTGAACTCGCTGTCGGTGGGGATCTCCACCAGACGCGCGTCGCCCTCCTGCCAGTCGTCCAGCGGCGCCACCCAGGCGGAGGGGCGCTTTTCGTAGCGGGCCTCGGCGTCCTGGTAGTATTCGAAGCCCCGCCGGCGCTGGACCAGCCCGAAGCCCCGCGGGTTCAGGTCCTGGAAGGCCGAAAGCTGCAGGGTCGCGGGGTTGGACAGCGGCCGCCAGATCCGCTCGCCATGGCCGTTCAGCATCTGAAGGCCCATCGAATCGTGCACCGCGTCGCGATAGTCGTCGACGCGCCCCCGCTCCTTCGCGCCGAAATAATACATCGAGGTCAGCGGCGCGATGCCGGCCTCGGTCAGGTCCACGCGGGGGATGAGGGTGGAGCGCACGTCGACCACCGTCTCCGCGCCCGGGCGGATCAGGAATTCGTAGGCGCCCACGACCGAAGGGCTCTCCAGCAGCGCGTGCAGCTTGAACTCTGTGGCGTTGCGCGCCGGGCGATGCAGCCAGAAGCGGGTGAAGACCGGGAACTCCTCCCCCCCCGGCGCGCCGGTGTTGATGGCCAGCGCCCGGGCGGACAGCCCGAAGATCTGGTCGCGCCCGATGCCGCGGAAGAAGCTCGCGCCCTGGAACACCGAGATCTCGTCATGCACTTCCGGCCGGTTGATCGGATAGCGCAGGCGGAAGCCGGTCCAGGACATGCCCTCGCCCGCGCCCGCGGGGGCGCGGCCGCCGGGCAGGTTGAAGTGGCTCTCGTCGAAATGCAGGGCGGTGGGGTCGAAGGGCAGGGGGCGGGCGGTCCCGTCCTCCACCACCGCGATGGCCACCGCGTCGCGATAGATGGCGCCGGGGGGCATGAGGTCGACCTCGAAGCCCAGCCCCTCGCCCCGCCAGATCCGCCGGTCGGTCATGTAGCGGATGGCGCGGTAGGAGTCGTAGTCGAGATCCCCGAAGATCCCGGTCAGGTCCTGCCAGCGGTTCTCGTGCCGCTCCCGCACCCGGTCGCGGGCGATCTGCAGGACGGTCTCGAAGTCGAAGACCGGGGCGGAGGGGGCGGCGGCGGCGGGCGCGGGGGCGTCCTGCTGCGCGTTGGCGGGGACCGGAACCGCGAGCCAGCCGGCCGCCCCCAGCGCCCCGCCGGCCCCGGCGGCGAGCAGGAAGCGGCGGCGGTCGATGATCGGGACGGGCGCGTCGGCGGGGCCGAAGGCGGGATCGGAGCTGGAGGAGGCGGAAGCGGCGCCGATCCGGCCGGGGTCGACGGCTGCATCCAGGCCGCGCGGGGAGAGGCGCTCCGGGCTCGGTTCGCGGGTCATTGGGGTCGTGGTCTCCGTCATGCGCGGCGGGCCGGACGCCGGGGCGTCCGTCCGCAAGAGTAGGGGCCGGAGCGCGCCGGGCAAGCGCGCCGGGCGTCGGTCCGGGTCGGGCCCGGGGCCGGGGTCGTGCCCGGGGGCGGGCCCGGGATCGGGCCTTGGGCCGGGTCGGCGGTCTGGGCTGGGATCGGCACCGCGGGGCGCTCCGTGTCCAGGGTCGGGTCGGTTCGCGGCCGCCGGCGCAACCGGTCTGGCCGCCGGGGGCGGGATCGGCGGGACGTCCCGCGGTTCGGGACCGGCATGGACGCGGGCGCGCGGATCGGACGTGGCGGGGACGGTCCCCGCGCCTCGTCGCCGAACCGTGGCGCTTCGCTTCTCATAACGCCGCCATGGCAAGGAGCTAGGGCGACTTCGTGGCGACGTGGGGGGCTGCGACGTTCCGCGCAGGCCGGAAAGCGCTTCCATCGACGTGGCGGGGCGGCCGGAGGCGGGTTAGGGTCGGGCCGAGCCCCGTCCGGCCCGGCGTCCCGCCCGCGCGCCGGCCGGGCGCCGCTTCCCGCCCGCATCCCTGACCGCAGGAGCTGACATGGCCCATTCCTTCACCCCGCGCCGCGCCCCCGACGCGGCCGCGCCGCGCGCCAACCGCCCCGACCTGTCCTCGCCCGAGGTGCGCGCGGCGCGTGAGGATCTGGCCGCCTGTTTCCGCATGGCCGCGCGGCTGGGCTTCGAAGAGGGGATCTGCAACCATTTCTCCGCCCTCGTGCCCGGCCATGACGACCTGTTCCTGGTCAATCCCTACGGCTTCGCCTTCCGGGAGATCACCGCCTCCTCCCTGCTGGTCTGCGATTTCGACGGCGCGGTGATCGAGGGCGACGGCGCGCCGGAGGCCACCGCCTTCCACATCCACGCCCGCCTGCACGCGGCCCGGCCCTCGGCCCGGGTCGCCTTCCACACCCACATGCCCTACGCCACCGCCCTGTCGATGACCGAGGGCGACCCGCTGATCTTCGCCGGCCAGACCGCGCTGAAATTCTACGGGCGCACGGCGGTGGACGCGGATTACAACGGGCTGGCGCTGGATGCGGCCGAGGGCGACCGGATCGCGGCCGCCGCGGGGGATGCGGACATCGTGTTCATGAAGCATCACGGGGTCATGGTGCTGGCCCCGACCATCGCCGAGGCCTGGGACGACCTCTATTACCTGGAACGCGCCTGCGAGGTGCAGACCCTGGCCCTGTCCACCGGGCGGGAGGTGCGCCCCGTCGATCCGGACGTGGCCGCGGCGGCGGCGGCTCAGATGCGCGAGGGCGATCCGGAATCGGCCCGGCTCCACCTGCTGTCCCTGCGTCGGACGCTGGATCTGGAGGAGCCGGGCTACCGCGACTGAGCGCGACGTCCGCGCGAAGAGACCGGCGGCGCGGCCGCGGCCGGGCAGGAGCGCGCGCGGCGGAAGGCGAAAGCCGTCGCGCGCGGCGGGCGGCGAAAGGTCGGGGCGGTGCGGACGGGCCGGCGGGATCGGAAGGCGCGCGGCCGGACGGCCGCGGTCGACGGGATGGCCGCCGGTCCGATCCGGTGGCGAAGATGCCCCTCCCGGCCGGGCGCATCGGCGATGAGCGCCGTCCATGGGCGCGACGCGCCGGCATGGCGTCGCGCGGTCCGGCCCGGGGCGCCGCGCCGGCCGCGGTCGGCGAACGTCGCCGCTTCGCGTCCTGCGTTCGTCACGCGCATCGGCCGGGTCGGTCGCCCGAGGTCCGCCGGATCTCGCGCCTCTGCGTGGCGTCTCGGAGGCGCGGACGTCACGGCGCGGCCCCGCACGGGCGCGGCCCTGCGAACGGGGGGGGCGGCGGATCGGCCGGGTCGCGGCGTCTCGGCCGGACCGTCCGGCCGGGGCCGTCGACGACCCGCGCCGGGCATCGCGTCGTCGCGCCGCCTCTCGTCTCCGCGCGCCGGCCCGGCTCCGGTCCGGCCCGACGGAGCCTGAACGTCTCCGCGTTCGCGCCGGACCGCCTGCGCCGGACCGCGCGACCGTCGCGAGGGGAGAGGCGCCGAGCATTGCGCTGCGAGGCGAGCGCGGGACGAGCGCCGCCCCGTCGGCCGTGCTGAGGATGCGTCCCCGCGGACCGCGCGCCATCGCCCGGGCGGGCGCCTTCGCCGATATCTCCTCGCCTTCGGCGCTGATCCCCGATCCACGGCCCCGCCCCTCGGCCCCCCGATGCGCGCCTTCGCGCTCGGCCCCGACCCCGGACACGACTCCGGCCCTCGCCCCGGCCCCGGCCCCGGCCCTGACCAAGTCGGTTCCGCGTCCGCATCCGGCGCGCGTCGCGCGGCGCCGCCGAGGCGGGACGGCGCGACGCGGCGGACGGCTCATGCGTCGGCGAGCGGGTCCGGCCGGCGGTTGCGGTAGTGATCGACCAGGGCCGCCACCTCCTCGAAATTCTCGGACTTGTGGAAGAAGGCGGTGACGTTGTCGTTGAGGTTGAACAGTTCGGCCAGCGCCAGGTCGGTGCGGGCGCTGACCACCACCACCGGCAACGCCGGGTCGAAGCGCGCGGCCGCGGCGATGAGGTCCAGCCCGTCGCCATCCGGCAGGCCGAGATCGGTGAGCATCATTCCGAAGCGTTCCGCGCGCAACGAGGCCTCCCCCTCCGCCCGGCTATGGGCGAGCTGGGCGATCATTCCCCGCCCCATAAGCTCCAGCCGCCAGCGTTCGGCGACCAGGCGATCATCCTCCACGATCAGGCAGCGCATCTCATGCCCCTTGCGAAAAGATCCGCCTGCGAGGGTCGGCGCATTCGGTTGACAAAGCGTGAAGACGCCCGCCCCGGGCTATGTCCGCCCCAACCCGTTCGCGCCGTCGACGAGCCTGGGCCGGGGCGTCGTCGCCCCGCCGTCGCCCCACAGCTTCCGCCGCTTCCGCGCCTCGTGAACGATGAACCCGCAGGCGTCCTCGATCCGGGAGGTCTTGCGGAACACCGCGGCGAGGTTCGGATAGGGGTCGAACAACTCCCCGAAGGCGAAGTCCTGCCGCGCGGTGATGACGGTGACCGGCGTTTCGGGCTGCTTGAGGCGGGCGAGTTCCAGCAGGTCCACGCCATCGCCGTCGGGCAGGGTCAGGTCAAGCACGATGATGTCGTAGGCTTTCGACAGGATGAGCTTGGCCCCGTCCGTCCAGCGGCCGACGAATTCCGCCGAGAAGCCCTGATCGTATATGAAGTCCTTCAGAAGCCGGCCCACGATCAGGTCGTCCTCCACCACCAGAATGCGCATGATCGGGGTTCCTTATCCGGCTCTTCCTCGTTGCCGGCTGAAACTCGTGCGCTTTGGTTATGATACCGTGAAGAAACCGTTCCGTCAGGCGCGCGCCAGCCGGGCTGCGGCGCCGCGTCCAGCATGGCGGCCGGTGGCGAGGCAGGCGGTCAGGAGCTGGCCGCCGGTCGGCGCCTCCCAGTCCAGCATCTCGCCCGCGCAGAACACGCCGGGGATCGCGCGCAGCATCAGGTCGTCGTCCAGCGCCGAACGCCGCACGCCGCCGGCCACGGAAATCGCCTCGTCCAGCGGCCGCGGGCCGGCGAGCGGGACGGGCAGGGCCTTGAGCAGACGCGCCAGCGCGTCGGGCGCCGCGGGCGGCGGCTCCCCGCCCGGCCCGCGGCCGAATTCCAGCGCCAGCGCCCGGCGCGCGGGATCCATGCGCAGCGTCTTGCGCAGGCGGTTGGCGAGGCTCTCTCCCGGCCGGGCGGCGTCGAGCCGGCGGGCCAGCGCCGGCGCCTCCACGTCCGGGAACAGGTCGAGGACCAGCGGCGCCCCCTCGCGCAGCGCGCGGGACACCGCGTAGATCCCGCCGCCCTCCAGCCCGCGGGCGGAGATGGCGAATTCCCCGCGGGACCGCGCGGGGCCCGCGATCAGTCGCACGTTCTTCACCGGGGCCCCGAAATGAGCCGCCATGCGGGGCGACCAGTCGACCCGGAAGCCCATGTTGGCCGGCTGGAACGGCGCGAGCGCCACCCCCCGTTCGGCGAGCCAGGGCGCCCAGGCCCCGTCCGAGCCGAGCCGCGCCCAGCTCGCCCCGCCCAGGGCCAGCACGCAGACCGCGGGGCGGCGCAGGGCCGGGCCGCGGGGCGTGGCGAAGCGCAGGGCGCCGTCGGCCGCCCACCCCTCCCACCGCCAGCCGGCGCGCAGGACCGCGCCGCCGGCGGACAGCCGCGCCAGCCAGGCGCGCAGCAGGGGGGAGGCCTTCATGGCCCGGGGAAACACCCGGCCGGAACTGCCCTGAAACGTCTCCTGCCCGAGCCCGGCCGCCCAGTCCCGGATCGCGTCGGGGCCGAAGGCGTCGAGCATCGGGGCGAGCCAGGGCTCCGCCTCCGCATAGGCGGCGCGGAACCGGGCGCGGGGGGCGGCGTTGGTGAGGTTGAGACCGGAGCGGCCGGCCATCAGCAGCTTGCGACCGGCGGAGGGGCGGCCCTCCATGATCTCCACCCGATGACCGGCGGCGCAGAGCGTCTCGGCCGCCATCAGTCCGGCGGGGCCGGCGCCGATGACCAGCGCGGGAACGTCGGGGATCGGGTCGGGGGCGTCCGGGTCGAGGGCGTCCGGGTCGGGGGCGTCCGGGTCGGGGGCGGTCGGCATCGGCGGGGTCTCCGGGCGCGGGCGGAGCCCCCTCCCTTGCATCGCGCGGGCGCGGGGGCAAGGGGAGGGCCCGAAGGCGGCGCGCCGCGACGGAAACCGGTCGGACCCGCGTTGAAGACGGTGACGCGACCCCGCAGACAAGGAACGCCGAGCCATGAGCCAGGCCAGCCATAGCCGTCCCGCCTCCGCCCATCCCGCCCCCGCCGCTTATTCGCCGATGCAGAAACGCCTGCATTGGGCGGTGGTCGGGGTGCTGATCCTGCAATACCTGGCGTTCGACGGCATGGGCCGGCCGTTCCACCAGGGCATGGAGGCGGGGGCGATGAGCTACGGGTTCACGCCGGTCGCGCATATCGCGCTGGGGTTCGCGGTGCTGGCGCTGGCGGGCTGGCGGCTGGCGCTGCGCGTCCGGCTGGGCGCGCCCGAGGCGCCGGCGGAGGAGCCCGCGCTGGCCCGGACCGCGTCGCGCTGGGGGCACGGGGCGCTTTACGCCCTGCTGGTCGCGCTGCCTGTCACCGGGCTGATCGGCTGGTTCGGGATGAGCGAGGATTTCGCCGGGGTCCATGAGGTGCTGACCAACCTGCTGCTGGCGGTGGCCGGCCTGCATGTGGCGGCGGCGCTGGTCCACCAGTTCTGGTGGAAGACCGACCTCATGTCCCGGATGCGCTGAACGGGGGGGGCGCGGCGCGCGCCCCCCTTTCGCCGTTCAGTCGCCGTGCCACCAGCGCCCGGCGACGACCACGCCGGCGGGGCGGAGCATCCGGTCCCCGGTCTCGACCTCGCCGCGCACGTCCTCCAGCGGGAAGGCGCCGTCCTCGACCGTCAGCACGGAGGCGTCGCCCGCGGCGCCGATGCGGAAGGTTCCCAGATCCTCGCGCCCCAGGGCCTTCGCCGGCTCCACGGTCGAGCGGGCGATGACCTCCGGCACGTCCATGCCCAGCACGAGGAACTTGGACATGGTGACCAGCTGGTCGTAGGCGGGCCCGTTGATGCAGAAGGCGTGCACGTCGGACGAGATCACGTCGGGCGGGAAGCCCGCCGCCATCATCGCCTTCGCGGTCTTCCAGCCGAACGACCCCATGCCGTGGCCGATGTCGAAGATCACTCCGCGCTCGCGCGCCTTGAGGACCTCGGGCTTGACCCGGCCCTTGCCGTCGACGGGGGCGTTGGGGAAGGGCCGGTAGCAGTGGGTCAGCACGTCGCCCGGGCGCAGGCGAGCGATGACGTCTTCGTAGGAGGGCGGCGGCTCGTCGATATGGCACATGATCGGCACGTCGATCTCATTCGCCACCTCCAGCGCCACGATCAGCGGGTCGATGCCCGAGGGGCCCGAGGCGTGGCGGCCGATGCGCACCTTCACGCCGACGATGGCGTCGCGGTTGGCCTGGATCACGCCCGCGCATTCCCGCGCCGCCATCAGGCGCATGTCGTGGCTCTCGCCCACCATGATCCCGGTGTCGAAGCCGTAGATCCCGGCGAAGGAGACATGGAGATAGGCGAGGATTCGGGTCTGCGACGGCTCGATCACATGTTTGCGGAAGCCGGCGAAGTTGCCCGGCCCGGCGGAGCCGGTGTCGATGCAGGTGGTCACCGCGCATTGGCGGGCGTAGGCCTCCGCGTCCACGCCCAGCGAGGTGCCGCCCCAATAGACATGGGTGTGCAGGTCGATGAGGCCGGGGCACACGACGCGCCCGGCCATGTCGCGGACCTCCGTCCCCGTCAGCCTGTCGCCGAGCGCGGAGACCCGGCCGGAGGCGAAGGCCACGTCGGTCACCCGGTCGATCCCCTGGGAGGGGTCGATCACGCGCCCGCCTTTCAGGACGAGATCATGGGCGGCGGTCATGCGCGCGCCCTCGCGGCCGGGGAGCGGAACGGCGCGGACGGGCGGGGGCGGGCGGGAAGGTCGGGCACGGGCGAGGTCCTGGGGAAGCGGCGGAAGGGTTGTCCGGGCAAGTCCGGCCCGGCTGCGCGCCAGATTGTCCGGGCGGAGGGAGTCGCGCAAGACGGGCGCGGCGGAGCTTGAGGCGACGATTCTGTAAGTTTCCTACATTTGCACACGAAAGGCGCAGGAATGCCCGCGGGATAGGCAGGAGACAGCTTCAAAACCATGTTGCTTTATTAGATTTGCAGAGTCATTCCTGTCTGGACAACCCGCCCCGCCGCCCGTTCCGGAGCCGCCCGCCCGCCATGCAGGAACCGCGCCCGATCGAACTCGTCGCCCGACTGCGCGCCCTGAGCCGCGAGGGCAGCCGGGCCGAACGGCGGCTGGCCGAACAGGCGCTGGCCGACATCAGCTTCGCCACCCTCGCCCCGATCAAGGAATTCGCCGAGCGGGCCGACGTCTCCGAACCCACCGTCACCCGCTTCTGCCGGGCGCTGGGATGCGCGGGGGTGCGGGAATTCAAGCTCGGCCTCGCCCAGGTGCGGGCCATCGGCGGGCTCTACATGTTCCCCGAACCCCACGCCCGGGACGCGGACGCGAGGCGCATCGTCTCCAGCGTCTTCGACAGCGCCATCTCGGCGCTGGAGCGGGTGCGCGACGCGGCCGATATGGACGCGATCGGGATCGCGGGCCGGGCGCTGGCCGGGGCGCGGCAGGTGGCGGCCTTCGGGTCGGGGGGCGTGTCCTCGCTCGCGGCGGTGGAGATGCAGACCCGCCTGTTCCGCTACGGCATCCCGGTCGCCGCCCATATCGACGGGCAGATGCAGCGCATGGCGGCGTCCGTGCTGAGGCCGGGCGACGCCTGCATCGCCTTTTCGGCCTCGGGCGAGGTCGCCTCATTGGTCGACGCCGCCCGGCTGGCGCGGGAGGGCGGGGCGGCGGTGGTCGCGGTGACCCGCCCCAACTCGCCGCTCTGGGCCGAGGCGGGAACCGCGGTCGCCTTCCCGGTGCCGGCCGACAGCCAGGTGCTGAAGCCGACATCGGGGCGCTATTCGCTTTTGATGCTGCTCGACCTGATCGCCACCGTCGCCGGCGAGACCATGGGCGAGGCGGGGGTGGAGAACCTGCGCCGGGTGCGCGCCAGCCTCAGCCAGCTCGACATGTCCGACCCCTGCCGCCCCATCGGCGACTGACCGCAACCCCGACCTGGAAGGAGCATGACGTGAGAGACAAGGCAGGCGCCCTTTCGGCGGCGCTCAACCGGGTGGTGGAGATCGCGGTGGTCGTGCTGATGGCGGCGCTGGTGCTGGACGTTTGGATCGGGGTGCTGGACCGCTACCTGTTCAAATGGCAGCTCAACTGGCCCGAGACGCTGGCCCGCTACCTGATGATCTGGACCGCGCTGCTGGCCATCTCCTGCGGGATCGCGCGGCGCGAGCATATCGGGCTGACCATCCTGGTGGACCGGCTGCCCGGGGCGCTGCGCCGGTTCGTGCTGATCCTGTGCGACCTGGCCGCGCTGGGCCTGTTCTGCTGGTCGGCCTGGTACGGGCTGCAATTCGCCATCTCGGGCGCGAGCCGCAACGCCATGATCTTCGGCATGTCCATGGCGCCGGCCTTCGCGGCCCTGCCTGCGGCGGCGACGGTGGCGGCGCTGCAGCTCGCGCTCTGCGTGATCCGGGACGGCGGGCGCAACGCCGTGCCCGACCAGGCGAAGGAGGTCTGAGCCATGAGCGTCGGCGTCGTCTTCTTCGCTCTGATGCTGCTCGGGATGCCGATCGGCTTCGCCATCGGGCTGGCGGGGCTGACCGGCCTGCTGGGCATGGGGTCGGAGCGCATGTTGCTGACCGGGGTCAGCAAGCTGTTCACCGGGCTCGATTCCTTCCCGTTCCTCGCCATGCCCTTCTTCATCCTGGCCGGCGAGATCATGAACCATATCGGCATCACCCAGCAGCTGATGCGGCTGGCGCATGTGATGGTCGGGCATTTCCGCGGAGGGCTCGCGCAGGCCAACATGATCGCCTCGGTGCTGTTCGCGGGGCTGACCGGGGCCGCCACCGCCGACGCCGCGGCCTTCGGCAAGACGCTGGTGCCCGAGATGGTGCGTCAGGGCTATCGGCGCGACTACGCCTGCGCGGTGACGGCCGCAGGATCGATCATCGGGCCGACCATTCCGCCGTCCGGGCTGATGGTGGTCTACGGCTCGCTGATGGGCGTCTCCATCGGCGGGCTTTTCGCGGCGGGGATCCTGCCGGGGCTGGCGATCTGCGCGGTGTGCATGGCGATCATCGCGCTGGGGGCCGCGCGCAACGGCCTGCCCAAGGCCGAGAAGCGCGCGAGCCTGCGGCTGCTGCTGGTCACCGCCTGGCGGTCGCTGGCGGCGCTGGTCATGCCGGTGATCATCCTGGGCGGCATCCTCGGCGGCATCGTCACGCCGACCGAGGCCGCGTCGCTGGCGGTGGCCTACGCGCTGTTCGTGGGGGCGGTGATCTACCGAAACCTTCGCCTCGCCGACCTTTACGAGATGCTGCTGCGCACCGCCCGCATCACCGGGGTCATCTTCGCCATCATCGCCTTCGCCTCCATGCTCGGCTTCTGGATGAGCTTCGAGCGCATTCCCCAGGCGGTGGCGCAGGTGGCGCTGTCGGTGTCGGACAACCGCTATGTCATCATCCTGTTGATCGTGGGCATCCTGCTGGCCATCGGCATGGTGATGGACATCACCGCCATCCTCATCATCCTCGCCCCGGTTCTGGTGCCGCTCGCCGACGACATCGGGCTCCAGCCGATCCATTCCGGCATCATCTTCGTGCTGGCGCTCAACATCTCATTGATGACGCCGCCGGTGGGGGCGTGCCTGTTCGTGCTGTCCTCCGTCACCGGAGAGCGGCTGGAGGCGATCGCCGCCAAGCTCTGGCCCTTCCTGATCGCGGAGATCGGCGTGCTGCTGGTTTTCGCCTACTGGGAGGACCTGGCGCTGCTGGTTCCCCGCGCGCTCGGCTTCGCCTGAGCCCCCGCCATCAAGGGCGGCGCAGACCGCCCCCGCCGGCCGGCGGAGGAGACGACGGCCGGTCCCGCCCGCCCCGAGAAACTCCACAAGCCCGACAGGACCAAGGACACGACCATGACCCTCTCCCTCCGCTCCGCGCTGCTGGCCGCGACCGCCGCGGCGATGACCCTCGCGCCGATGACCGGCCCGGCCTTCGCGGCCGAGAAGGTGCTGCGCTTCGCCCATGACTCGAAGCCCGACCTCTACGACAACCCCAACCACGCCTGCGCCACGGTCTTCGCCAACATCGTCAACACCGACACCAACGGCGAGATCAAGGTGGAGCTCTATCCCGGCGGCCAGATCGGCACGATCACCGAGGCCGTGCAGATGGTGCGCGACGGGGTGGTGGAGATGACCAACGCCTCCACCGGCTCGCTCGCGCCCTATTACAAGAACATCGACGTGCTGAACCTGCCCTTCGCCTTCGCCTCGGCGGCCGCGACCGACGCGGTGTTCGACGGGCCCTTCGGCAAGGCGCTCGCCGCCGATATCGAGGAGAAGCTCGGCGACGTGGTGGTGCTGGGCTACCCGGACACCGGCGGGCTCTTCGCGATCACCAACTCCAAGAAGGAGATCGCGACGCTGGAGGACATGAAGGGCGTGCGCCTGCGCACCATGACCCTGCCGTCGCATCAGGCGATCATGAACGCGCTGGGGATGGAGGCCTATCCCCTGGCCTTCTCCGAGGTCTATTCGGGCCTGCAGACCGGCGTCATCGACGGGCAGATGAACCCGATCCCGATCATCGTCACGGCCAAGCTGGACGAGGTCCAGAAGTTCATGACGCTGACCAACCACCTCTATTCCCCGTTCACCCTGATCGTGAACAAGGCCTTCTACGACGATCTGACCGACACGCAGAAGGACATCATGCACTACGCCGCCCAGTCCTGCGTCGACGCCTCGCGCGGGCTGAGCCGGATCATCGAGGCGTCGGATCGCGGCATTTCGGGCATGGAGGGGCGGATCACCATCACCGCGCTGTCGCCGGAGGATCGGGCCAAGATGCGCGAAGTGACCGGCGCGGCCTTCGACAAGCATATCTCCGAGACGCTGGGCGAGGACGCCAAGGCGCTGGTCGAACTGCTCAAGACCGAGAGCGCCAAGTCCAACGGGACCCGCTACCTCGTCGGCGAGTAAGCGCGCCGACATCGCGGAACGGCGGCGCGCCGCGGGAGCGATCCCGCGGCGCGTTCGCGTTCTGGGGGCGCGATTCGCCTGCGAAGCGGGCGGGGCGGGCGGGCAGGGGCGCCGCGGCGCCTGCGATACGGGCGCCGGATGGGCTGAAGCTGCGAAACATGCATGTCCGGACCAGTTCGCGCTTGCGTGCCCGCTGTTGCTCATCAATGATGATGCAGCACAACGCATCGACCCCGGAGGGCATGGATGACGGGCGCGAGCCAGGGCGCGGTGACGCTCGACAAGATCAGCAAACGCTACGGACGCGCGCATGCGATCCGCGAGGTGTCGCTCGACGTGGCGCCGGGGCGGTTCGTGACGCTGCTCGGGCCGTCGGGCTCGGGCAAGACCACGACGCTGATGGCCATCGCCGGTTTCGTGCAGCCCTCCTCGGGCCGGATCCTGATGAACGGCGCCGACATCACCCGGCTGCCGCCCAATCGCCGCGACCTCGGCATGGTGTTCCAGCACTACGCGCTGTTCCCCAACATGACCGTCGCCCAGAACGTCGCCTATCCGCTCAAGGTCCGCCGCCGCCCGGCGGAGGAGATCGCCCGCCGGGTCCGCGCGGCGCTGGAGATGGTGAAGCTGGAGGATTTCGGCGACCGCGCGCCGGTCAAGCTCTCGGGCGGGCAGCAGCAGCGGGTGGCGCTGGCCCGCGCCATCGTGTTCCGCCCTGACGTGCTGTTGATGGACGAGCCGCTGGGCGCGCTCGACAAGAACCTGCGCGACCACATGCAGACCGAGATCCGGCGCATCCACCGCCAGCTTGGCGCGACGGTGTTCTACGTCACCCACGACCAGGACGAGGCGCTGTCCATGTCCGACGTGGTGGTGGTGATGCGCGACGGGGCCATCGCCCAGATCGGCGCGCCGGAAGAGCTTTACGAGCGGCCCGCCACCGCCTTCGTCGCGAAGTTCATCGGCGGCGCCAACGTGCTGGCCGGCGCGTCGGAAGGCGGGCAGGGGGGACGGGCGCTCCTGCGCCATGGCTCCGGTCAGCCGATCCTCGCGCCCGCGGGCGAGGTCTCGGGCCGGGCGGAGATCGCGGTCCGGCCCGAGCGCATCGGCCTGGGCCTCCCCGATCCGGCGCGGGGGGAGACCGGGCTTTCCGCCACCCTCACCGAAGTCACCTATGGCGGCGCCGTCACCCGCATCGCGGCCGAGGCGGGGGGCGAGGAGATCGCCGCCGTGCTGCCCCGCGCCCATGTCGCTGACCTGCCGGAACCCGGCGCCGCCATCGCCCTGAAATGGGCGGCGGACGACGCGGTCCTTCTCCACCCCGAAGCGGAGCATTGACGTGCTGACCCTCGACGGAACCCGCCCCCGCCCCGTGACCCGCATCCTGTGCGGCGCGCTGATCCCGATGACCGGCCCGGACCCGGAAGGGCGCCAGGTCATCGAGATCGAGGGGGAGCGCATCCGCGCCATCCGCCCCGCGACCCCCGACGACGCCGGCGACCCGGAGATCCTCGACCTGTCGGACAAGACCGTGCTGCCGGGGCTGATCGACCCGCACACGCATCTCGATTTCGACGTGCTGGCCGGCGACGAGGCCGGGCAGGCGGCGATCGACGACGCGACCATGCTGCTGCGCATGGTGGACCGGGCGGGGGTGAACCTCGCGGCCGGGGTCACCTCGGTCCGGCTGCTGGCGACGCGGAATTTCATGGACATCCCGCTGCGCCGCGCCATCGACGCCGGCGCCATCCCCGGCCCCCGGATCGTCACCGCCACGCGGGGCATCACCACCAGCCGTTTCGCCCATGCCAACAACGTCGCCGCCGACGGCGAGGTCGCCATCCGCCGGGTGATCCGGGAGAACACGGCCCGCGGCGCGGACCAGATCAAGCTGTTCCATTCCGGGTCCGTCGGCGGGGGGGAGGACCCCTGCGCGCCGCTCTATTCGGTGGCGGAGCTCGCCGCGGCGGTGGACGAGGCGCATCGCGGCGGGCGGTTCATCACCGTCCACGCCTATGGCGGGCATTCGGTGGACGATTGCCTGGACGCGGGCGTGGACTGCATCGAGCACGGCTTTCTGATGCGGCCCGACCAGTATGACCGCGCCGCCGAGCTAGGGACCTGGATCGTGCCGACGCTGGGCGTGTTCCTGGCCGAACCCGGCATCCCCGACCTGCCGCACTGGTCTGACGAGATCCGGTCCCGCCTGATGCGGGCGCGCGAGGCGTCCTGGGGCAGCATCGAGCAGCTTCGCCGTTCGGGCGCGCGCTTCGCGCTGTCCACCGACGCCATCCATGGCGGCGTGATCGAAGAGGCCATCTACGGCGTGCGCGGCGGCCTGACCGCCCGCGCGGCGCTGGAGGCGATCACCGCGCGGGCGGCGGAGGTCTCGGGCCTCGGCGGTCAGGCGGGGATCGTCGCGCCGGGGGCCTTCGCGGACCTGGTGGCGGTGAACGGCGATCCGGTCGCCGACCTCGCCCGGCTGCGCGCGCCCTGCATCGTCATCAAGGGGGGCGCGGTCGTGGCCCGGGCCTGACGCCCCGCCCCCCTTCTCCGCTTCGCGCGACGCGCCGCCCCGCAGGCCCCTCCGGCCCGCGGGCAGGGCCCCCGCGCGCCGAATTCGAACGAGACCGGGCGGCAAGCCCCGGCGGGATCGTTTCCTCCCCTCCAACACGGAGACATGACCATGACCGACCATCAGACCCACGCGCAGGACTGCGCGGAGATCCTTCGGGAGCAGCACGCGGCCGGCCGGCTCGACCGGCGGACCTTCCTCGCCGGCCTCGGCGCGCTCGGCCTCGCGCCGGCGCTCGCGGGGCGCGCGAAGGCGCAGACCTCGGAGCTGGTGATCTCCAACTGGGGCGGCGACGCGGTGCGCTATTTCGGCGAGGCCTTCGGCGGCGCGGTGAAGGCGGAGACCGGGCTCGACCTGGTGGTCGACGGCGGCGGGCCGTCGATGGGCAAGATCCGCACCATGGTCGAGGCGAACAACACCATCTGGGACCTGTGCGACAGCGGCGCGGGCGACTCCATCGAACTGGGCGCCCTGGGGATGCTGGAGCCGATCGACTATTCCATCGTCCCCAAGTCCGGCCTGATCGAGGAATTCGCCTACGACTACGGCTGCCCGAACTACACGTTCGGCGTGGTGCTGGCCTATGACAAGGAATTCTACGGCGACACCCCGCCGACCAAGATGGCGGATTTCTGGGACACCGAGAACTTCAAGGGCCGCCGCATGCTGCGCCGCCGCGGGCTGGCGATGCTGGAAATGGCGCTGATCGCCGACGGCGTGCCCTTCGACCAGATGTATCCGCTCGACGTCGACCGGGCGCTGGCCAAGATCAAGCCGCTCGCGAAGGACGCGCTGTTCTGGAACAACGGCACCGAGTCCCAGCAGCTGATGCGCGAGGGCGAGTGCCAGATGGGCCTGATGTGGCACACCCGCGCCAACCTCCTGAACAAGGAGACCGACGGCCGCATCACCTGGACCTTCAACGAAGGCGTGCTGTTCCCCGGCATCTGGGTCGTGCCCAAGAACAACCCCGCCGGGGCCGAGGCCGCGATGAAGGCCATCGCCGCCATGCAGGACCCCGAGGCGCAGATCGCGCTGCTGGGCCTGATGGGCAACGGCCCCTCCAACCCCGCCGCGGCGCCGCTGATCCCCGAGGCGCTGAAGCATGTCGACCCGGGCCTCGCGGCCGACAGGATGCTGAAGAACGACGGGGCCTGGTGGGGCGCCAACGTCACCGCGGTGGAAGAGGCCTATTCCACCATGATCGCGTCCTGATCCGATGCCGGCGCGATCCATGAGCCCCGGATCCGTCCCGCCCCGCCGCTCCGGCGGCCTCGCGGCCCGGGTCAACCCCTACTGGCTGATGATCGCGCCGGCGGTTCTGGTCATGGGGGCGCTCTACCTGCTTCCCGTGCTCAACGTGCTGGCGATCAGCGTGACCGAGCCCGAGCCGGGCCTGGGCAACTACGCCATGCTGGTCGACAACGCGCCCATGCACCGGGTGATCCTCGCGACGCTCCGGGTGGCGGCGATCACCACGGCGCTGGCGCTGCTGCTGGGCTATTTCGTGGCCTACGGGCTCGCCACCGCCTCGCCGCGGATGCGGGGGCTCCTGATGATCGGGGTGGTGTTGCCGCTCTGGGTCTCGGTGCTGATCCGGTCCTTTTCGTGGATCGCGATCCTGCGCCGGCAGGGGGTGCTGAACACCTGGCTGGTGGACGGCGGGTTGGTCGAGCGGCCGCTGGACCTGCTCTACAACGAACTCGCGGTCTGCATCGGCATGGTGCATTTCATGCTGCCCTACGCGATCCTGCCGCTCTACGCCTCCATGCGCGGCATCGACGGACGGCTGATCGCCGCCGCCTACGGGCTGGGGGCGAGCCGGCTGCGCGCCTTCCTGACCGTGTTCCTGCCGCTGTCCGCGCCGGGCATCGTCGGCGCGGGGGTGCTGGTCTTCATCTTCTCGCTGGGCTTCTTCGTGACGCCCGCCATCCTCGGCGGCGGCCGCATCCAGATGATCGCGGAATACATGAGCTGGCTGATCCTCGACCGCCTGCTCTGGGGCCCCGCCACCATGCTGGCGACGGTGCTGGTGCTCGCCATTCTCGTCCTGCTCGCGGCGCTCAGCCGGGTGGTGGACCTGCGCAAACTGTTCGGAGCGGCGTGAGATGAGCGAGATCGACCTCAAGTCCGCCCGCGTCCCCGGCTCTCCGGTGCTGGCGTGGAGCGTGGTGCTGTTCCTGCTGCTGCCGCTGACCGTGGTCATCCCGGTGTCGCTGACCGACAAGACCTACCTGTCCTTCCCGGAGGAGGCGCTGTCGCTGCAGCACTACGCGAAGCTGGCGACGTCGGAGGCGTGGCTCGGCTCCATCGGGCAGAGCCTGGTCATCGCGCTCGGCTCCACAGCCATCGCGGTGACGCTCGGCACGCTCTGCGCCATCGGCTGCTGGCGGATCGGGGGGGCGCGGATCGAGCTGATCCGCTTCCTGATGCTGATGCCGGTGATCGTGCCCAACGTGGTCTATGCGCTGGGGCTCTACCGGTTCTGGGTCGACCTGCGGCTGGTGGACACCTATCTGGGCGTGATCATCGCCCACGCGGTGACGGGCGTGCCCTATGTGGTCATCATCGTCACCGCGAGCCTCTCGGGCTTCGATCCGCGGCTGGAGCAGGCGTCGATGTCGCTGGGGGCGAGCGCCTGGCAGACGCTGCGCGCGGTGATCCTGCCGGCGATCTGGCCGGGCATCGCCTCGGGCGGGATCTTCGCCTTCATCCACTCCTGGGACGAACTGGTGCTGGTGCTGTTCATCGCGTCGCGCCGCATCGTCACCCTGCCGCGGCGGTTCTGGGACGGGATCCAGGAGAATCTCGACCCGACCATGGCGGCGGCGGCGGTGTGCCTGTCGATTGCAACGATCGGGCTTCTCGCATTGAATATGCGGCTCACGCGGGGCGGGAAATAGAGCGGCGGGAAAGCCGCGCGACAGGGGGATGGGGCGGATGGCCATGGCCGAGGATGCGGCGGGAGATTTGGCGGAGATCCCGTCGGCATTGCAGGCCCTGTCCGAGGTCGACCGGCGCAAGTATCTGGTGGCGCTGGAGCTTCTGGACCTGTCCGAGGAACCCGTCGGCGCACGCCGCCTGTCGGACGAGCTGCGCCGCCAGGGCATGGACGCGGCCGAGGCCACGGCCGGGCGGCTTCTGCGCAGCTTCGACGACCTGGGCTGGTCCTCCAATTCCGGCAAGCGGGGCCGGCGGATCACCCGGGCCGGGCGCACGGCGCTGTCGGAACTGCGCCTTCAGGACCAGTTCGCCGCGCAGACCACCCATATCGCCGAGGCCGCCAACGCCGCCGACCTGTCGGAACTGGCGGACCTGATGCATCTGCGCCGGGCGGTGGAGGCGGAGAACGCCCGCCTCGCCGCGGTGCGCGCGACGGATGAGGAACTGGACCTCATCGACCGGGCCGCGCAGGCCCATGTCGGCTGCATCCATACCGAGACCCGCGTCGACCAGTCCCTGAACTTCCACATGCTGGTCGCCAAGGCCTCCCACAACCCGTTGCTGGAGGCGGTGTCGGCGCTGGTGCTGGGGGTTCACAACCACAAGCTCGCCGACCTGATGGACGTCTATCTCGCCGGCGCCGGGCCCGAGGGGCAGGTTGTGCATCGCGCCCACGAACATCTCGATCTGGTGGAGGCGCTGCGCCGGCGCGATCCGGACGCGGCCGAATCCATCATGCGCGCCCATATCGACCGGATGATCGAGAGCATTCCGGCCGACCGACGCGGCTGAGCCGGGCCGGTCCGGCCGTTGCGATCCCGGCGAATGCGGGGCGTTCGCGCGTCCCGGCCGGACCTGCGCGCCCGAAATCGGGGCCGACCGGCCGGCGAAACCGGGAAAATCGCAGGGTCGCGAGAAATCCGGTTGATTATCATCATCACTGATGATCGAGTGGTTGCAGGCGATGCGCGGGGGCGCTGCAACTCCACCCGCCGCATCGCCGTTCCGCGCCGGCCGCACCCTGTCCCGGCGCGCCTCGCCGCCCGTTCGCCGCTCGCCCCGGCGGGCGGGCGGCCCTCTGACCCGGAAGGACCCCAGCCGATGCCGATCACCCGTTTTCACGCCACCGGCCGCATGAGCCAGGCCGTGCGCTATCCCCTGTCCGGGGAGGCGGTGGTCCTGGCGGGCCAGGTCTCCTCCGACCCCGCGCTCGACCTCGCCGGGCAGACCGCGAACGTGCTGGCGCGCATCGACGCGCTGCTGGCGGAGGCGGGGACGTCGAAGGCGAACATGATCCAGGCGACGATCTGGCTGGCCGATATCGGCGGTTTCGCCGCGATGAACGCGGTCTGGGACGGCTGGTGCGACGCCTCCTGCGCGCCGGCCCGGGCCTGCGTGGAGGCGAAGCTCGCCGATCCGCGCCTGCTGGTCGAAATCCAGGTCGTCGCGGTCGTCTGACCTCGCCCGTGCCCTCCGCCTTCCCCGCCCAAGGACCCCATCCGTGACCGATCCGAAAATCCATATCGACCCCGCCTTCGTCGAACGCCTGATCCTGGAGATGGCCGAATTCGGCTCCGACGGGGGAACCGGCGTCTCCCGCACCGTCTATTCGCCGGAATGGGTCGGGGCGACGCGGACCTATGCCGACTGGTGCGAGGCGGCGGGGCTGGACGCGCGCCACGACGCGGTGGGCAACGTCTGGGGCGTGCTGGCGGGGACGGAGCCGGGCAAATCCATCGCCACCGGCTCCCATATCGACAGCCAGTGCCCGGGCGGGCGCTATGACGGGATCCTCGGCGCGCTGGCGGGGCTGATCGCGCTCAAGGCGCTGAAGGAACAGTTCGGGGCGCCGAAGCGGACGCTGGAATGCGTGGCGCTGTGCGAGGAAGAGTCTTCGCGCTTCCCTTCGGCCAATTTCTGGGGCTCTCGGGCCATCGTCGGCGGCGTCTCCGCCACCGATCCCGACACCACCATCGGCTATGGCGGCGAGACCATCGCCGAGGCGATGCGCGAAGCTGGCTTCGACCCCGCCCGCATCGGGGAAGCGAAGCGCGACGACATCGACACCTTCGTGGAGCTGCATATCGAGCAGGGCCCGATCCTGGAACATGCCGGCCTGCCGGTGGCGGTGGTCACCGGCATCACCGGCATCCGGCACTACGAGGTGCGCCTCGCGGGCGAGCAGAACCACGCCGGCGCCTTCCCCATGGACCTGCGTCGCGACCCGATGGCGGGGATGGCCGAGATCGCCTCGACCGCCATCGACACCGCCCATCGCTGGGGCCGCCCGGCGGTGACCACCGTGGGCCGGGTCCATGTCTCCCCCAACGCCACGGCGATCATTCCCGACAGCGTGGTGTTCTCGCTCGACGCCCGCCACCCGGACCCCGCCGAATGCGCCCGCCTTCATGCGAGCCATGAGCGGATGATGCAGGAAGTGGCCGACCGCCGCGGCCTCGATCTTTCGTGGAAGATCATGATCGACCACCCGGCCTGCCCCTCGGACCCGGGCGTGGTGGACGCGCTGATGGAGGCGGCCGCGATCCAGGGCGTGCCCGTGATGAAGATGGCCAGCGGCGCCGGCCACGACAGCCAGCAGATGGCGAAGATCGCCAAGGTGGCGATGATCTTCGTGCGCTCCAAGGACGGCCGCTCCCACACGCCTGCGGAGTTCTCCTCCATCCCCGACATCGTCGCCGGCATCGAGGTCCTCGCCCAGGGCCTCCATCGCCTCGCCTACGCCTGAGCCCGGAGGACGCCATGAAGACGCTGATCAGGAACGGGACCGTCGCCACCGCGTCGGCCGTCCACCGCGCCGACGTGCTGGTGGAGGAAGGGGTGATCGCCGCCGTGGGCCTCGACCTCGACGCCGCGGGGGCGGAGGTGGTGGACGCGGGCGGCTGCTACGTGATGCCCGGCGGCATCGACGTGCACACGCATCTCGACAACACGAGCTTCGGCGTGACCACGGCCGACGATTTCGCCACCGGCACCATCGCCGCGGCTTGCGGGGGCACGACCGCCATCGTCGATTTCTGCCAGCAGGGGGTGGGGACGTCGCTGAAGGACTCGCTCGCCGTCTGGCACGGCAAGGCGGGCGGCAGGTCGGTGATCGACTACGGCTTTCACATCATCATCAACGACCCCTCCGACGCGGTGATCGAGGAGATCCCGGAGCTTCCGGGGCAGGGCGTCACCTCGGTCAAGCTGTTCATGGCCTATCGCGGCGTGCCGGGCATGACCCAGATCGACGACCTGACCATGCTGCGGATCATGGAGAAGACCCGCGCCTCGGGCTCGGTGGTCATGGTCCATGCCGAGAACGGCGACGCCGCCGACATGCTGCGCGACATGTGCGCGGCGCGGGGGGATCTCAGCCCGAAATTCCACGCCGTCTCCCGCCCGCCGCGCACCGAATCCGAGGCCACCGCGCGGGCCATCGCCCATGCCGAGCTGATGGGCGCGCCGCTCTACGTCGTCCACCTGACCTGCGAGGACGCGCTCGATGAGCTGATCCGGGGCCGGCGCCGCGGCGCGCCGGTCTTCGCGGAGACCTGCACCCAGTATCTCTACTGCACCACCGACGATCTCGACCGGCCGGATTTCGAGGGCGCGAAATACGTGTTCACCCCGCCCGTGCGCTCGGCCCGCGACAACGAGGTCCTGTGGAACGCGCTGTCCATGGGCCTGCTCAAGGCGGTGTCCTCGGACCACTCGCCGTGGAATTTCGTCGGGCAGAAGGACCTGGGCCGCGACGACTTCCGCAAGATCCCCAACGGCGCCCCTGGGATCGAGGAGCGGATGACCATGGTCTGGCAGGGGGTGAACCAGGGGCGGTTCGGGATCGACCGCTTCGTGGACATCGTGTCGACCAATCCGGCGCGGCTCTTCGGGCTCTACCCGCAGAAGGGGACCATCGCGGCCGGCTCCGACGCCGATATCGTGATCTGGGATCCGGAGGCGGAGATGGTGATGACCAAGCCCGCCCTGCATTCGGCCGTCGACTACACGCTGTTCGAGGGGATGCCGGTCAAGGGCCTGCCGCGCACCGTGTTCCTGCGCGGCGAGATGATCGTGGACGGGCGCGAATATATCGGCTCGGCGCCCGGCGGGCGCTTCCTGAAGCGGGCCGCCTTCGATCCCGGTGCGGTCTGAACGGACGACGGGTCGGGAACGGGCGCCCCGGGCTTGACCCGGGGCCTCGCGCCGCTCGCCGCCGGTGAGACGGTCGTCTCATGCGTTCCCGGTCAGGCGACGGGGGAGATCAGGGCCCGACCCTCGAAATGGGCGACGAGGTTGTCCACCACCAGCGCCGCCATCGCGTCCCGCGTCTCCACCGTGCCGCTGCCGTGATGGGGGGAGAGCGCGACGTTGGGCAGGGCGGTGAGCCGCGGGTCCGGCCCGGGCTCCGCGGCGAAGACGTCGAGCCCGGCGGAGCCCAGCGCCCCCGTCTCCAGCGCCGCGATCAGCGCGGGCTCGTCCACCACGCTCCCGCGGGAGATGTTGACGAAGGTCCCCTCAGGCCCCAGCGCCCGCAGCACGGCGGCGGAGACGAGGCCCGCGGTCTCCGCCCCCCCGGGCGTGGCCACGATCAGCGCGTCGGCCCAAGCCGCCAGCGCCTCCGCGTCGGGGAAGCGGGCGTAGGGCGCGTCGCGGGGCGAGCGGGCGACATAGCCGATCTCCATCCGGAACGCCTCGGCCCGCGTGGCGATGGCCTGGCCGATGCGGCCGAGCCCCAGCACGCCCAGCCGCTTGCCGGTCAGCGTGCCGGTCAGCGGGAACATGCCCTTTCGCGCCCAGTCGCCCGAACGCACCCAGGCGTCGCCCTCCACCAGCCGCCGGCGGGCCATCAGCAGCAGCGCCATCGCCATGTCGGCCACGTCGTCGGTCAGCACGTCCGGCGTGTTGGTCACCGCGATCCCCCGCGCCCGGCAGGCGGCGAGGTCGAGGCTGTCCACGCCCACCGCGTTGCAGGCCACGATCTCCAGCGCCGGAAGCCGGTCGATGATCGCCGCCTCCAGCCCCCGCCCGCCGGTGGTGACCACGCCGCGGATGCGGGGCCCGACCTCGGCCAGCAGCGCGTGCCGGTCCGCGGCCCTGTCATGGCGGTGCAGGGTGAACAACCCCTCCAGCCGTTCCATCTGGCCGGGGCGGATGGGGGAGACGACGAGCAGTTCGGGGCGGGGGTCGGTCATGGGCCTGGGGTCGGTCATGCGGTCCTCATCCGAAATACGCCTGCGCGATCAGCATCGCCGCCGGCACGGTCAGGGCGGCGACCACGGTCTGCGTGGCCACCAGGCTCGCCATCAGCGGCGCGTCGCCGCCCATCTGCCGCGCCATCACGTAGGAGGAGGACGCGGTGGGCAGGGAATTGAACAGCACCGCCAGCAAGGCAACCTCTCCATCCAGCCCCGCGAGGATGCAGGCCAGCGCGGTCAGCGTCGGCATCGCGCCGAATTTGGCGACGGAAGCCACGGCGAAGAGCCGCGGCGCGCTTCCCAGCGTCTCCCGGTCCAGCGCCGCCCCGACGCAGAGCAGGCCCAGCGGCAGCGCCGCCTGTCCCAGCGCCTTGAAAAAGCTCTCGATCCCCGGCGGCAGGCCCAGATGGAAGGCGTGCAGCGTGATGCCCGCCGCGCAGGCGAGAATCAGCGGGTTCTTCGCCAGCGATTTCAGCGCGTGGACCACGCCCGCGCCCGCCCCGCCCTCCGGCCCGGTCCCCGCGGGCACGTAGCGCGCGAAGCACAGCACGCAGGCGACGTTGGCCGTGGGCACGATGGTGGCGATGGCGATGGCCGACAGCGCCGCGGCGTTGGGCCCGAACAGCGCCAGCGCCGCGGTGACGCCCACGTAGTTGTTGAACCGCACCGCCCCCTGAAAGACCGAGGTGAAGGCCCGCGGCTCGATCCCCAGCGGCTTGCGCAGCAGCGCCAGCGCCGCGCCGGTCACCACGATCGGCCCGGCCAGCGCGAAGACCAGCCCGCCCACCGCGACCTCCGACAGGTCGGCCATGGCGAGCCCGTGGACGATCAGCGCCGGCAGCAGCACGAAATAGGCCAGCTTCTCCGCCGGCCCCCAGAACTCCGCCGGCAGCAGCCCGGTGCGATGGCGCAGCACATGACCCAGCCCGATCAGCATCGCGGTGGGCAGGAGCGCGATCAGCAGCATCCCGATCATGCCGCGCCTCCCGGACCGGGTGGCGGGGCGGAGAGGCTGGGCGCGGACATGACGAGGACCCCCGAGGCCGGGCGGTCTGGGCGCCGCCGATTGCTGACGGCTTCGTGATGGCCCCAACTTTGCCGGATGGCAACCCGCCGCCGCGCTACCAGAGCGGGTCGGACATCACCGAGACATGCGCCGCCACCACCTTCCATCCGAGGTCGGGGAAACGCACGAAGGTCTGGCTCTGCCGCCCGATCTCGTCCCGTCCCCGCACCTTGAATTCCAGGTTGGTGGTGGCGAAGTCGCGGCCGAGCGTCAGGATCTCCAGCCGGATCCGCTTCTCCTTGATGCCCGGCCCGGGGGGGCGGCGGGTGCGGTGGCCGTGGATCTCGTCGAAGCCGTAGCCGTTCTCGTGCAGGGCGTAGCGGATGGTGTGGGGGGAGTTCCAGAAGGTGGCGTCGAGCACGTCGACGTTCTTGTCCTCCAGCGCCTTCTCGTAGCGCTCGAAGATCTCGGCGATCTCGGCGACCACCTCGGGGATGTTGGGGGTGCGGTCAGGCTGATCGGTCATGCGGTCTCCTCCAGCGCCCGGGCGATGGCCGCGAGCTTCATGTCCTCGCCCCGCGCCCCGATGATCGACAGGCCCACGGGGGCGCCCCCGACCTCGCCCAGCGGCAGGTTGACCTGCGGATGGCCGGCGAGCCCGCCATGGGCGCAGAGCGTGTTGATCCGGTCGCGCGCCCGATCCTGGCCGGACAGCGGCAGGCCGCGCTTCGGCGCGGGGTCGGGGGTGGTCGGCAGGCACAGCACCGCGCCCCCCGCCGTCAGCCGCGCCAGCCGCCCGCGCACCTGATCGCGGACCAGCGCCGCCGCCGCGCGCTCCGCCGCCGTGACCCCGGAGGCGACCAGCAGCGTGCGCGCGACGAGGTAGGAGAAGCGCGGCGTCTCCGCCTCCACCCAGGGCCCGAAGGTCTGCCACGCCTCGGAAAGCTGCAGCGCCCGCTGCGCGGCCCCGTTGGCGGCGAGCGCGTGGGGGGCGAGGGCGTCGGTCCGTGCGCAGGGCCTCCGCCACGGCGGGGTCGGCGAAGTCGAAGGCGTCCTGCGCAATGACGAGGCCGGCGGGGACGACCTGCGGCGCGGGCTCGCCCAGCAACACCTCGGAGACGCGGACGAAGGTGGCCGCGTCCCGGGTCATCCAGCCCACGGTGTCGGAGCCGGGCGCCTGCGGCAGCATCCCCGCCCGGCTGACCCGGCCATGGGTGGTGCGGATCCCGTATAGCCCGCAGAAGCTGGACGGAACCCGCACCGAGCCGCCGGTGTCCGTGCCCAGCGCCGCGTCGCACAGCCCCTGCGCCACGGCGGAGGCGGAGCCCGAGGACGAGCCCCCCGGAACCCGGTCCGGCGCGCGCGGGTTCAGCGGCGTGCCCTCGAAGGCGTTTTCGCCCAGCAGACCCAGGGAGATTTCGTCGGTGACGGTCTTGCCGGTCAGGTCCGCCCCGGCCTCCAGCAGCGCCGCCACCGCCCAGGCGTGGGCCGTGGGCGCGGGATGGGTCGCCGCCCAGTCGGGATTGCCGCCGCCGGTGACATGACCCGCCACGTCGAACAGGTCCTTGGCCATGAAGGTCAGGCCCTTGAGCGGGCCGGTCGCGGCCCCCGCGATGCGGATGTCGCCGCCGGGGGCGAGGTGGCCGTCGAGGTGCTTCACTTGCGTCTCCCTGCTTGCGGGGCGAGCGTGAGGCAGGGGCCGGGACCGCGCAACCCCGCCGCCCGCGCCGGGCCAAGCGGTCGCAGCCGCGGCCGGGGCTCGCCGCAAGACGGGGACGGGCGCGGGGGGCGACCAAGGACGCGACGCGCGCGCCCGCGACGGCGCGCCCCGGAGCAGGAACCGGAAAAGGAAGGAGACCGCCATGGATGCGGAACGCACGCCCGTCATCGTGGGCGTCGGGCAGATCAACGACCGCCCCGAGGACCCGGACCAGGGGCTCGACCCGCTCGGCCTGATGGAGGCGGCGCTTCGGCTGGCGGACGAGGATGCGGGGGGCGGCTGGCTGGCCGATCTCGACGGGATCTCCACCGTCGACCAGATCTCCTATCTCGGGCTGACCGGGATCCCGGAGAAGCTGGCGGCGGCTTTCGGGGCCAGGCCCGCGCGGCTTGAGACCACCGATATGCCCCATGGCGACAGCCCGGTGCGGCTGCTGAACGAGGCGGCGAACCGCATCGGCGCCGGCGAAAGCCGCATCGTCGCGGTGGTGGGGGCGGAGGCGCTGCGCACCGCCGCCCAACTCGCCCGCCGCGCGGCCGAGGCCGGCGCCCCGCCCCCCGACCTGATGCGCGCCAACCCCAAGCGCAAGCTCACCGACCTGCGGCGCGAGTTCGGGCTGATCGCGCCGGTGGACCTCTACCCGCTTTACGAGAACGCCGGCCGCGCCGCGCAGGGCATGAGCTTCGCCGAGGCGCAGGCCCAGAACGGCCGCATCTGGGAGGGGCTCGCCGCCGTCGCCCGCGACAATCCCCACGCCTGGATCCGCTCGGGCAAGACGGCCGACGAGATCACGACCCCCTCGCCCGACAACCGCCGGATCTCGTTCCCCTACAACAAGCTGATGGTGGCCAATTCCTCGGTCAACCAGGGGGCGGGGTTCCTCGTGACCAGCCTCGCCGAGGCGCGGCGGCGGGGCCTGCCGGACGAGCGGCTGGTCTTCGTCGGCCACGGGGCGGGCGCGCAGGAGCCCTACGACCCGCTGGCCCGGGATCGCTACGACCGCTCTCCCTCCATGATCGCGTCGCTGACCGCGGCGCTGGAATTCAACGGGATCGAGGCCGGGGAACTGGACGCGGTGGAGCTCTATTCCTGCTTCCCCTGCGTGCCGCAGATGGCCCGGCGCGTGCTGGGCTGGGACATCGACCGGCCGATGACCGTGTTCGGCGGGCTGACCTTCGGCGGCGGGCCGGTTGCCAACTACATGTCCCACACCGTCGCCTGCATGACCGAAAAGCTGCGCGGGACGCCGGCCAAGGGCCTGCTCTACGCCAATGGCGGGATCGTGACGACCAACCACACCATCGTCCTGTCCGGCGCGCCGATCCCCGCCGCGGCCTTCCCGAAATCGTCGGACGTGCAGGCCCGGGCCGACGCCGCCCGCGGCCCGGTGCCCCCGATGCGGACCGACCATATCGGCCCCGTCACCATCGAGACCTACGCCGTCCATTACGACCGGCAGGGCGCGCCACGGGGCGGGGCGGTGATGGGCCGCACGCCCGACGGCGCGCGGACGCTCGCGCATGTGCGGCCCGAGGACGCCGACCTCGTCGCCTTCCTCACCGACGGCGCGGCGGAGCCGGTGGGCGCGCCGGGCGGGGTGGCGTCGGCCGACGGGAAGCGTATCTTCGTGGCGAAGTGAGCGATGCGGCGCGGCCCGGCGACGGGCCGCGCCCTCCCCGCTCCGCCGCAACCAGATGCGAGAGCCGCAATGACCTCCCTCCCCAATTCCGACCCCATCGACGCCGAGAAGCTGGACCGCCTGGCCGAGCTCGCGGTGAAGGTGGGGCTCGACCTCCAGCCCGGACAGGACCTGATGCTGACCGCGCCGGCCGAGGCGCTGCCGCTGGTGCGCCGCATCGCGGTCCACGCCTACAAAGCCGGCGCGGGCGTGGTCACGCCGATCCTGTCGGACCCCGAAATCGCGCTCGCCCGCTACGAGCACGCCCGCGACGAGAGCTTCGACGCCGCCCCCGCCTGGCTTTACGAGGGCATGGGCAAGGCCTTCGACGGCAACGCCGCCCGGCTGGCGGTGGGGGGCGACGACCCGATGCTGCTGGCGGGGCAGGATCCCGACAAGGTCAGCCGCGCCAACAAGGCCACCGCCATGGCCTACGGGCCGGCGCGGGAGCGGATCACGCGCTTCGACATGAACTGGAACATCGTCGCCTGGCCGGGCGCGGCCTGGGCGCGGCGGGTGTTTCCCGACCTCGCGCCCGAGGCCGCGCAGCGGGCGCTGGCGGACGCGATCTTCGCCGCTTCCCGCGTCGACCAGGACGACCCCGTCGCGGCCTGGGCCGCGCATAACGCGACGCTGCGCGCCCGTTCCGCCTGGCTGAACGAACGCGCCTTCCATGCGCTGCATTTCTCGGGGCCCGGCACCGACCTGACCGTCGGGCTCGCCGACGGGCACGAGTGGATGGGCGGCGCCTCGATGGCGCGGAACGGCATCACCTGCAATCCCAACATCCCGACCGAGGAGGTGTTCACCACCCCCCACGCGCATCGGGTCGAGGGGACCGTCCGCTCCACCAAGCCGCTTTCCCATGGCGGCAGCCTGATCGACGGCATCGAGGTCCGCTTCGAGGGCGGCCGCATCGTCGAGGCGAAGGCCGCGACCGGGGCCGAGGTGCTGCTGGAGCTGATCGACACCGACGAGGGCGCGCGGCGCCTGGGCGAAGTGGCGCTGGTGCCGCATTCCTCGCCGATCTCGCAGTCGGGGCTGCTGTTCTACAACACCCTCTTCGACGAGAACGCCGCCTGCCACATCGCGCTCGGCCAGTGCTATTCCAAGTGCTTCAGGGATGGCGAGACGCTGGATGCGGCGGGCGTGGCGGCGCGGGGCGGCAACGCCTCGGCGATCCATGTCGACTGGATGATCGGCTCGGCCGAAATCGACATCGACGGGCTCGACGCCGACGGGAACCGGACCCCGGTGTTCCGCAAGGGCGAATGGGCCTGACGCTCCGCCGGAGGGCGTTCGCCCGATGCATCAAGGAGGCGCCCCGGGCCTGACCCGGGGCCTCTCGCGCCCCGCAGGCGCCCCGCACCTGACCTGGGCGCCGCTCACACCCGAAAGGCGCCCCGGGCTTGACCCGGCGCCTCACGACCTTCCCGCTCGCGCAAGGCCCCGGGTCAAGCCCGGGGCGCAGGCTAGGGCGGCGCGATCGCTGCGGGACCGCGGGGGCGATCGCGCGGGGCGGGCCGTTAGACCCTGTCCTCCCCCAGGATCCTGACCAGCAGCCCGGCGTCGCCGAAGCCGCCGGACTTGCTGACCAGCTCCGCCCCGTCCAGCCGCCCGCCGCGGATCCGCGACAGCGGCAGGCCCGGCGCGACCTCTCCCAGACAATCCAGCCCGCCCGCGCCCACGGCGGCGAGCAGGGCCGTCAGCGTGTCGCCCCCGATCACCATCAACGCCCGGCCGGGGCCGGCGGCCACCCCCGGCGCGGCCTCGGCGATGGCGCGCAGGGTGGCGGCGGGGTCCGCGGCGACGGGGACGGGGTCGAGCAGGCGGCGGCCGGCGCGGAACACGCCGGCCTTCAGGGCGGTCTCCACCTGCGCCCGGCTCGCCGCGGTCGCCGTGCCCACGATCACCGTCGCGACCCGGGGCAGGCGGAGCGGGGCGGCCCCGCCGGCCAGCGCCTCCGCCAGCCCGCGGCTGCCGGCCCAGAGCACGCGGTCCCGGCCGCGCAGCGCCTCCGCGGCGCGGGTCAGGTCCGCCTGTTCGGCCGCGTCGCCGATCAGCACGCCCGTCCCCGGCGCCTCCGGGTCCAGCGGCCGGGCGGCGACGCCCAGGGCGGCGAAGGCGGCGACGAGGTCGTGGACAGGGGCGGGGGCCCAGCTGTCCGGGCCCGCCACCTCGTGCAGCCCGCCCACCGTGCGCCGCCCCATGCCGGGGAAGGCGGGGGCGAACAGGCAGGTGTCGAACCCGCCCAGGCGCATCGTTTCCAGCGTGTCGGGCAGGGAGTTGCCGCGCAGCACGCTGTCGACCTTCTTGAACCAGACCGGCGCGCCCGCCCCCGTTACGCCCCCCGAGCCGCCCCCCGCCATCTCCAGCGCCGCGAAGGCCCGCGCCACCGCCGCCTTCGCCTCCGCCCCCGGCAGGTCGCGGCTTTCGGAACTGACGGTGACCGCGCCCCCCTCCGCCGGGGCCTTCGCGCAGCCCAGCAGCAGCCGCACCGGCGCGCCCGGGCGCGCGAAGGGGGCGGCGGCGTCGAGCGCCCCGGTCAGGTCGTCGGCGAGGATGCGGATGGTCATGTCGTCGAGGGCTCCACGAGGATCAGTTTCGGACCCGCCGCCTCGACCCATCCCCGGGTCTCCAGCGGCAGGCGGGCGTCGGAGATCACGGTCTCCGCCTGCTCCAGCCGCCCGAACAGGCGGAAGGAGCGCATGTCGAACTTGCTTGCGTCGGCCAGCAGCACCACCCGGCGCGCGGCGCCGAGGATCGCGGTCTTCACATGGGCGAGTTCGGAGGTGGTGTCCGACATCCCCTCCGCCGCCACCGCATGGGCGCCGACGAAGGCGAGGTCGGCGCGCAGCGCCCCGAAGGCCGCCGCCGTCCCCGCGCCGAGCAGGGTGGAGGAGCCGGGCCGCACCCGGCCGCCCGTCACCTCCGCTTCCCGCCCCGCCGCGGACAGCAGCCCGGCGATGGCGAGGTCGTTGGTCACGGCGGAGAAGTCCCGCCCCGTCTCCGCGGCCGCCCGCGCCGCCGCGGCGGTGGTGGAGCCGCTGTCGAAGATCACCGTGGCCCCCGCCGGGATCAGCGCCGCCGCCGCCCGGCCGATGGCGCGCTTGGCCGGCGCCTCCAGCTCGGCGGAGATGTCGGCCTCCATCTCCCGCGCGTCGAGCGCGCCGGGGGCGAGCATGGCCCCGCCGCGGGTGCGCACCAGGTGGCCGTTGGCGTCGAGATATTCCACGTCGCGGCGGATGGTGGACACGGACATGTCCAGCCGCTCCGACAGGTCGCCCAGCGTGGCGAAGGTCTCCTCGCGCAGATGCTGGAGGATCCGGGCGCGGCGCTTGGCGGGCAGCATGGTCATGGTCGTGGTCCCCCCGTTGTTCTGCGTTCCGCGCATGATCCGCGACGCCTCAGCTTTTGTCAAAAACTCCCACTATCGCGCAAGATCGTGGCGGTTATGTTGCAGAAAATTCCATAATCTGCCAGAACGTGCCATCGCAGCGGGCCGGGCGATGCGACTCAGGCCCCATTCGAAACGTCAACGGAGGGGCGGAACCGCCCCGGGGGGAGGACCCATGCGGATCAAGGACAGTCTGGAGAGGATCCCGGGCGGGATGATGGTCGTGCCGCTGCTGCTGGGCGCGGTGATCAACACCTTCGCGCCGGACCTTTTGCGCATCGGCAATTTCACCGAGGCGCTGTTCGTCAAGAGCGCCGGCGCGCTGATCGCGCTGTTCCTGCTCTGCGCCGGGGCGCAGATCCAGCTTCGCTCGGTCGGCTCGGCCGCGGCCAAGGGCGTGACCCTGCTGGCGGTCAAGTGGGTGGCGGGCGCGGCGGTGGGCCTCGCGGCCTACGCCTTCGCCGGCGTCGACGGGCTGTTCCTGGGCATGGTTCCGCTGGCGGTCATCGCGGCGATGACCAATTCCAACGGCGGGCTCTACGTGGCCATCGTCGGCCAGTACGGCCGCGCCGACGACCGCGCCGCCTATTCGATCCTCGCGCTCAACGACGGGCCGTTCCTGACCATGGTGGCGCTGGCGGTGTTCGGCGCGATGGGCTTCGTGGACGGGCTCTTTTCCGTCGTCTCCTTCATCTCGGTGCTGCTGCCGGTGGTGGTGGGCGCGGTGCTGGGCAATCTCGACCCCAAGATGCGGGACTTCCTGGCGTCGGGCGCCTCGATGCTGATCCCGTTCTTCGCCTTCGCGCTGGGCATGGGCATCGACTTCGCCGCGATCATCGACGGCGGGCTCGCCGGCGTGCTGATCGGGGTGCTGTGCACGCTGATCACCGGCACGCTGGGCTACGTCGCCTTCAAGGCGCTGGGCTGGAACCCGATCGTGGGCGTGGCCGAGGGTTCGACCGCCGGCAACGCTGTGGCGACCCCGATGGCCATCGCCGGGGCCAACGCCGCCTTCGCCCCCGTGGCCCAGCTCGCCACCGTGCAGGTGGCCGCGGCCACCGTGACCACGGCGATCCTGCTGCCGCTCTACGTCTCGTTCCTGGTCAAGCGCACCGACCTGACCGGGCTGGCGCCCGAGCCGGCGCCCGAGGCGGATACGGCCCGCACGTGAGCCTCGCGCGCGAGCCCCGCACGTGAACCTTGACGAAACCGTCCCGGCGCGGCCTGTCGGACAGGCCGCGCCCGCAACACCGGAGATCCCTCGCATGAAACCGCTCGTCGCCGTCACCATGGGGGATGTCTGCGGGATCGGGCCCGAGATCGTGGCCCGCACCCTCGCCGACCCGAAGGCGCACGCCCTCGCCCGGCCCGTGGTCGTCGGCTCCGCCGACCGGCTGGCGCAGGCGCGCGACCTGGTGGGCGCGACGTTCGAGATCCGCGCCCTCGCGCCCGGCGACGCCTTCCCGGCGGAGCCGTCGACGGAGCTTGCGCTCTGCGTCGACCCCGGCCTCGCGGTTGCGGACCTCCCCTTCGGCGAGGTGCGGGCCGAGGCGGGGCACGCCGCCTTCGAATATCTGCGCATCGCCATCGAGCTTTGTCAGGCCGGCCGCGTCGGCGCCATCGCCACCGCGCCCCTGAACAAGGAGGCGCTGCACGCGGGCGGCCACCTCTATCCCGGGCACACCGAGATCCTCGCCGACCTGACCGGGACCGAGGCCTATTCGATGATGCTCGCCACGCCCAGGATGAAGGTCATCCACCTGACCACCCATGTCGGGCTGATCGAGGCGATCCGGCGGATCAATCCCGAACGCACCTACCAGGTCATCAAGCTCGCCCATGACACGCTGACCGCGGCCGGGCAGGCTAACCCCTCCATCGCCGTGTGCGGGATCAACCCCCATGCGGGCGAGAACGGCCTCTTCGGCGAGGGCGAGGAGGAGGAGAAGCTGATCCCCGGCATCGAGCGCGCCCGGGCCGAGGGCATCGACGCCCATGGGCCGCTGCCGGCGGACACGCTGTTCTACCGCGCCTCGCGCGGGGATTTCGACGTGGTGGTGGCCTGCTATCACGACCAGGGCCATGCGCCGGTCAAGGTGCAGTCGATCGACGAGGGCGTGAACATCACCGTCGGGCTGAAGGGGGGCGTGGTGCGCACCTCGGTCGACCACGGCACCGCCTTCGACATCGCGGGCAAGGGGATCGCGCGGCATGAAAGCCTCGTCGCGGCCCTGCGCTACGCCGTGCAGCTCGCGCCCGCGGGGCGGGGGACGGCGCCGGTCGCCTGACGGCCGGGCCGGAGGCGCGCGACCACGGGGGGGCGGAGGCCGGGCGGCTTGCGTCCCCCGCTTCGCCCCCCCTCGCCACGCGTCCCGATCCGGCGCAGGATCCCGGCGCACGCAACACGGGAGCCCCGGCCATGACCCTCACCCTGCACCATCTCGACGCCTCGCGGTCCCAGCGCGTGGTCTGGCTGCTGGAGGAGCTGGGCGCGCCCTATGAGCTGGTCAGCCATGCCCGCGACCCCGAAACCCGCCTCGCCCCCGCGGCGCTGCGCGAGGTGCATCCGCTGGGCAAGTCGCCATTGCTGGTCGATGACGGGCGGGTGATCGCGGAGACGGGGGCCATCGCCGAATACCTGCTCGCCCGTCACGACCCCGACCACCGCCTGCATCCGCGGGCCGACGACCCGGATTTCCCGCGCTACCTGGAATGGCTGCATTCGGCCGAGGGGGCGCCGTTCCTGCCGGGACTGATGGAGTTCTATCTCGCCAGCCACAAGCTGGGCGACTCGGCCCTCGCCGCCAAGATGCGGGACGAGGCCGGGCGCGCGGTGGCGCATATCGAGGCGCATCTCGCCCGCCACACCTGGTTCGCGGGCGAGAACTTCTCCGCCGCCGACTGCCTGATGGGCTTCCAGCTTTCGGGCCTCGCCGCGCGGACGCCGGAGGGGGCCTTGCCCGCCATCCGCGGCTGGCTGGCCCGCGCGCAGGCCCGTCCGGCCTATGGGCGGATGCTGGCGAAGGGCATCTGAGGGCGCGCCTCGCGTTGACAGGCTTCGCGGCCCCGGCGCAGGCTCGCGGCGAAACAGGGGAGGGGCGAATGGACATCCTGGTCACCGGGGCCGCCGGCTTCATCGGCCGCATGGTCATGGCGGAGCTGGCGGGGCGCGAGACGCTGACGGTCGACGGGGAGGCGCGGCGGATCGGGACGATCCTCGCCCTCGACCTCGACGCCGCCGCCATGGCCGACCTCGCCGCCGCGGACGGGCGGGTGCGGGCGCTGGGGGGCGGGCTGGACGACCCGGCCTCGGCCGCCGCCATCGCCGCGGCGCGGCCGGGGCTGGTCATCCACCTGGCCGCCGTGGTCAGCGGCGCGGCGGAGGCGGATTTCGACCTCGGCATCGACGTGAACCTGCTGGGCACGCTGGCGCTTCTGCGCCTGTGCCGCGGGTTCGGGACGCCACCGGTCCTGCTGTTCTCCTCCTCCGTCGCGGTGTTCTCCTGCCCCGACAACGACACCATCGCCGACGACCGCACGCCCGAGCCGCGCTCCTCCTACGGCGCGCAGAAGCTGATGGGCGAGATCCTGGTGCGCGACGCCTCCCGCAAGGGGTTCGTGCGGGGCCGGTCGCTGCGTTTCCCCACCATCTCGGTGCGCCCCGGCAAGCCCAACAAGGCGGCGTCGAGCTTCGCCTCCGGCATCCTGCGCGAGCCGCTGGCGGGGGAGGACGCGGTGCTGCCGGTGGGGCCGGGCCTGCGCCTGCACCTCGCCTCGCCCGAGGCGGCGCTGGCCGCCATCGTCCACGCCGCCGGCCTGACCCAGGACGCGGTGGGGGCGGAGACCACGATCACCCTGCCGGGCGTCTCGGTCACGGTGGCGGAGATGGTGGCGGCGCTGGCGCGGCTGGCGGGGGAGGCGGTCGCGGCGAGGGTCCGCCCCGCCCCCGATCCGGCGATTGAGACGATCGTCTCAAGCTGGCCGGGGGAGATCCGCTGCCCCCGCGCCCTGTCGCTGGGCTTCGAGGCCGACGCGGATTTCGACGCGCTGCTGTCGCGCCATATGGCGCGGGTCGGGGCAGCGAGGGTCAGCTCATGACCGCCTGCGCGGTGATCGGGCTGGGCTCCATGGGCTTCGGCATGGCGCGCAGTCTGCTGGCCGCGGGGCATCGGGTGTTCGGGGCCGACATCGCCCCGGCCCGGGTCGAGGCGCTGGCGGCGATGGGGGGCGAGGCGGGGACGCCGGCGGAGGCCGGGCCCGCGACCGACATCTTGGTCTGCGTGGTCCTGAACGCCGAGCAGACCCGCGCGGCCCTGTTCGGCCCCGACGGCTGGGCCGCGCATCTGCGCCCGGGAACCGTGCTGGTCGGCTGCGCCACCGTGCCCCCCGATTTCGCGCGGGAGATGGCGGCGGAGGCGGCGTCGCGCGGCCTGCTCTACCTCGACGCCCCGATCTCCGGCGGGGCGGCGCGGGCGGCGGAGGGGAAGCTGTCGATCATGGCCGCCGGCGCGCCGGAAGCCGTCGCGGCGGCCCGTCCCGCGCTGGACGCCATGGCCGAGACGGTTCACGATCTCGGGCCCGAGCCGGGGGCGGGATCGGCGATGAAGGCGGTCAACCAGCTGCTCGCCGGCGTGCATATCGCGGCGATGGGGGAGGCGATGGTCTTCGCCGCCGCCCAAGGGCTGGATCTTCGCAGGGTGCTTGAAGTGATCGGCGTATCCGCAGGAAACTCCTGGATGTTCTCGAACCGCGGACCCCATGTGGCGGACGGGGATTACGTCCCCCGCTCCGCGGTGACCATCTGGCCGAAGGATCTCGGCATCGTCGCCGACATCGCCTCCGGCGCCGGCATGGCCGTCCCGATGACCGACGCCGCGCTCGCCCGTTTCCGCGCCGCGGTCGAGGCCGGATGGGGGGCCGAGGACGACGCGGCGGTCGCGAAGCTCTACGCCCGCGAGGCCGGGCTGCGCCTGCCGGGGGACGACTGATGCTGCTGGGCTGCATCGGCGACGACTTCACCGGCTCCTCCGATCTCGGGGCCACGCTGACCCGCGGCGGCATGCGCGCCGTGCAATATGTCGGCGTGCCCGACCGGCCCGCCGACCCGGGCGTGGAGGCGGGGATCGTGGCGCTGAAATCCCGCTCGATCCCGGCGGAGGAGGCGGTGGCCCTGTCGCTCCGGGCGCTGGACTGGCTGCGCGCGCAGGGCTGCGAGCAGATCCTGTTCAAATACTGCTCCACCTTCGATTCGACCCCGCAGGGCAATATCGGCCCGGTGGCGGAGGCGCTGGCCGAGGCGCTCGGCGCCTCCGGCGTCATCGTCTGCCCGGCCTTCCCGGCGGCGGGGCGGTCGGTCTACCAGGGGCACCTTTTCGTCAACGACCGCCTGCTGAGCGAAAGCGGGATGGAGGCGCACCCGATCACCCCGATGACCGACCCGGACCTGCGCCGCTGGCTGGCCCGCCAGTGCCGCGGGCCGGTGGGGCATGTTCCGGCGGGGGTGGTGTTCGACGGGGCGGACGCGATCCGCGCGGCGCTGGCCGCCGAACGGGGGCTGGGCCGGACGCTGGTCGTGGCCGACGCGGTGCGCGACGCGGACTTGATGGCGCTGGGGGAGGCGGCGGCGGACGCGCCGCTGATCACCGGCGGGTCGGGCGTGGCGCTGGGCCTGCCGGCGAATTTCGCCGCCCGCGGGCTGCTCGCCGGCGGCGCGGGGGCGTGGGAGGGGCAGGGCGGCCGGGCGGCGGCGCTGTCGGGCTCCTGCTCCGCCGCCACGCGGGGCCAGGTCGCGGCCCATATCGCCGCCGGCGCCCCGGCGCGGGAGGTGACGGCCGACGACGCCATGACCGGCGCCGTCGACGCGGCCGCGCTGGCCGACTGGGCGCTGTCGCGACCGACGGGCCCGGCGGGGCCGCCGCTGATCTATTCCTCCGCCGACCCCGCGGCCGTGGGCGCGGCGCAGGCGAAATGGGGCGGGGCGCAGGTCGCGGCCCGGCTGGAGGCGCTTTTCGCCGAAACCGCCCGCCTGCTGGTCGCGGGCGGCGTGACCCGGCTGATCGCGGCGGGGGGCGAGACGTCGGGCGCCGTGGTCGAGGGGCTGGGCCTGACCGAGCTCGCCTTCGGCCCCGACATCGCGATCGGCGTGCCGGCGCTGCGCGCCAGCCCCGCGCTGGTCGTGGCGCTGAAATCCGGGAACTTCGGGGCCGAGGACTTCTTCGCCCGCGCCGACGCGGTGCTGGAGGGGCGGGCATGACCGGCATCGTCGCCTCCGCCGAACACGCGGCCAACCGGCTGCGCGAGGATATCTGCTTCTGGGCCGGCTCGCTGTTCTCCCGCGGGCTGACCGGGGGGGCGTCGGGCAACATCTCGGCCCGCACCGCGGACGGGGGGCTGCTGGTCACGCCCACGGGGTCGAGCTTCGGGCGGCTGGACCCGGCGCGGCTGAGCCTGCTGGACGCGGACGGGCGGCTGGTCTCCGGCGACCGCCCGACCAAGGAGATGCCGCTGCACTCCGCCTTTCATGAGACGCGCGCCGGGGTCGGCGCGGTGGTGCATCTGCACTCCACCCACGCCGTCGCCCTTTCCATGCTGCCCGTGGACGACCCCGACGACTTCCTGCCGCCGCTGACGCCCTACGCCATCATGCGCCTGGGGAAGGTCCGGCTGCTGCCCTTCTTCGTGCCCGGCGACGCGGCCATGGGCGAGGCGGTGCGGGGCCTGGGCGGGCGACGCTCCGCGGTGATGCTGGCCCATCACGGGCCGGTGGTCGCCTCCCGGGACGTGGAGGCCGCGGTCTTCGCGATGGAGGAACTGGAGGAGACGGCGAAGCTCGCCCTCCTGCTGCGCGGGACGGGGGCGCGGGGGCTCGATCCCGCCCAGATCCGGGCGGTGGTCGACAGGTTCGAGGTGGAGTGGGACGCATGAGGTTCTCGGCCAATCTGGGGTTTCTGTTCACGGACCGTCCGCTGCCCGACGCGATCCGCGCCGCCGCCGCCGCGGGCTTCGACGCGGTGGAATGCCATTGGCCCTACGAGGTTCCGGCCGGGGACGTGGCCGCGGCGCTGGCGGAGACGGGGCTGCCGATGCTCGGCCTCAACACGAACCGCGGGCGGGCGGGGGAGAACGGCCTGACAGCCCTGCCGGGGCGGGAGACGGAGGCGCTGGCGGAGATCGACCGCGCCTTCGATTACGCCGCCGCCATCGGCGCGGGCGCGGTGCATGTCATGGCCGGTTTCGCCGAGGGGCCGGCGGCGGAGGCGACCTTCCGCGCCACCCTCGCCGAAGCCTGCCGGCGGGCCGCGCCGCTGGGCCTGACCGTGCTGATCGAGCCGCTGAACCGCTACGACGCCCCCGGCTATTTCCTGACCACCACCGACCAGGCCCGGGGGACCATCGAGGCGGTGGATCATCCCGCCCTGAAGCTGATGTTCGACGCCTATCATGTGCAGATCATGGAGGGGGATCTCTGCCGGCGGCTGACGGCGCTGGCCCCGCTGATCGGCCATGTCCAGATCGCCGCCGTCCCCGACCGGGGCGAGCCCGACGCGGGCGAGGTCGACCTGCGCTACGTGCTCGCGCATCTGGCCGGGCTGGGCTGGACCGCGCCGGTGGGCGCGGAATACCGGCCGCGGTCCGGGTCGACCGAGGCGGGGCTCGGCTGGCTGCCCGGGTTCCGCGCCATCTGAGCCGGCGCGCCGCCCGGTGCGCCGGCTTGTCGTCGCCGGCGCGGCGTCGCCGGATCGTCGGCCTTATGAAAATCGACGGCGCTTCGTCGCCGCTGGCGCCGCTGTAATCGCTTGCACACCAATGGAACCGCCGCGTCGTCGGCCATTGACTTTCGGGTAAGCTGGCTGCAACTGCCATCCGCCGTCGCGCGGTCGTCCGCTGGCCGTCGATTTACGCGAATTTACTTTGCTTTCGTTGCGGCATGTGTCACTGAGGCGCCCCATTGCGAAGGCGGGCGAGGGAGAGGCGACGCATGAGCGCGACAGGACGGAGCGGGGCGCCGACGCCCTCGGACATCCGGGCCAGGAAGGGCGGGACCCCGCTGGTCTGCCTGACGGCCTACACCACGCCGGGCGCGCGCATGATCGACGCGGACTGCGACCTGGCGCTGGTCGGCGACAGCGTGGGCATGGTGCTGCACGGCCTGCCCTCGACGCTCGGCGTGACGATGGAGATGATGATTCTCCACGGTCAGGCGGTGCGCCGCGGGCTCGACCGCGCGCTGATGGTCGTCGACATGCCCTTCGGCTCCTACGAGGAGGGTCCCCAGCAGGCCTTCCGCAACGCCGCCCGCCTGATGGCGGAGACCGGCTGCGCGGCGGTGAAGCTGGAAGGCGGCGTGGCGATGGCCGAGACCATCCGCTTTCTCGTCGCCCGCGGCATTCCGGTGATGGGCCATGTCGGGCTGACCCCCCAGTCGGTCAACGCGCTGGGCGGCTACGGCGTGCAGGGCAAGGGCGAAGACGCGGCCCGGGTGCTGCGCGACGCCCATGCCGCGGCCGAGGCCGGGGCCTTCGCGGTGGTGCTGGAGAAGATCCCGGATCCGCTCGCCCGCCGCGTGACCGCCGAAATCGCGGCGCCCACCGTCGGCATCGGGGCCTCGCCCGCCTGCGACGGCCAGATCCTGGTGGTGGACGACATGCTGGGGCTGTTCGCCGACTTCAAGCCGAAATTCGTGCGCCGCTACGCCGAGCTGGACGCCGCCGGACGCGAGGCGGTCGCCGCCTACGCCGCCGATGTGCGCGCCCGCCGCTTCCCGGGGCCGGAGCATGTGTTCGAGGCCGCCGCGCGGGACGGGGCGCCGGCCCCGGATGCGCGCGCGAAAGAGGAGGCCGCGCCGCGATGAGCGTCGACATCGTCCGCACCGTCGCCGCGCTGCGCGGCCGCGTGGCCGCCTGGCGGGCCGAAGGCGCGCAGGTCGCCGTCGTGCCGACCATGGGCGCGCTGCATGAAGGGCATCTGAGCCTGGTGCGCGAGGGCATGGCGCGGGCGGGCAGGGTGATCGTGACCCTGTTCGTGAACCCCAAGCAGTTCAACAGCGCCGCCGACCTCGCCGCCTATCCGCGCACCGAGGTCGCGGACGCGGCGAAGCTGTCGGCGCTGGAGGGCGCGGGGCAGGGGCGGCTTGTGCTGTTCGCCCCCGACGGGGACGAGATGTATCCCCGGGGCTTCGCCACCGGCGTCACCGTTTCCGGCGTGTCCGAAGGGCTGTGCGGCGCGGGGCGGCCGGGGCATTTCGACGGCGTGGCGACGGTGGTCAGCAAGCTGCTGCTGATCGCCGGCGCCGATGTCGCCCTGTTCGGCGAGAAGGATTTCCAGCAGCTTCAGGTGGTGCGCCGGCTGGCAGCGGACCTCAACCTGCCGACCGAGATCGTCGGCTGCCCCACGGTGCGCGAGCCCGACGGGCTGGCCCTGTCTTCGCGCAATGTGCGCCTGTCGGCGGAGGAGCGCGGGAGGGCCGCGGCCTTGCCCCGGGCGATGCTCGTCGCGGCCGCGCGGCTGGAGGCGGGGACCCCGCTCGCCGCCGCGCTGGCGGAGGCGGAGGCCGAGATCCTCGCCGCCGGCTTCGCCCGGGTCGAGTATCTGGAGCTGCGCGGCGCGGAGGACCTCGCCCCCCTCGCCGCCCCGGACCGGCCGGCGCGCCTGCTGGCGGCGGCCTGGATGGGGGAGGTCCGCCTGATCGACAACGTGCCCGTCGCCGCCGTCGCCGGCGCGTGCGCGCGCGAGATCGCGGGCCGGACGCAGGCGCCGGCGCATCGGTCCGGCCCGCATGCCGATCCGCGCGGGGCGCTCGGCGCGCGGGCCTGAGCGGTCGCCGTCGCCCTGCGCGCCGGGCGACGCCCCTAACGGGCCGAACCCGATGCGCCCGCCGGGCTCAGACCTCGGTGCGGGCGTCCTCGCCCGCCGCGCGCGGTCCGGGCGCGCGGTTCAGGCGGGCCAGATCCTCCGACGCGCGCGCTTCCAGCCGTCGCGCCTGTTGCCGTCGGCTCAGCGCCACCGCCTGGCGAAGGGTCCGCCCGGCGGCGGACCCTTCCGCGGCTCCGGGCGCGCTCATGGCCGCCTCGATCCGGGCGCGGATGCGCAGAAGCTCGGGCATGTAGACGAAATCCCCGTTCCCGGTCACCGCCTCGATCGCCTCGCGCACCGTCTCGCGCGCGTCGTCCATCCGGCCGGTCGCGATCAGCCCCTCGGCGAGGGCGAGGTTCAGCGGCGTCGTCAGCAGCGCGTAACGGGCGGCGCGCAGCTCGTCCAGCGCCGCGCGGATGCGCGCCACGCCGCCGGCCGCGTCCCCCTTGCGGACCGCGACCTCGCCGCGGAAGCCGTCCGCCACCGCCACATAGGCGTGCAGACCATGCGCGGCGGCGCAGGTTTCCAGCCGGTCGATATGATCCTCCGCCGCGCCGATGTCGCCTTCCCACAGGAACACGGTGACGGCCCACATCAGCGTGATGAAATGGGACAGCGGATGCCCGCTTTCCTCCGATGACGCCACCGCCTCCGCGGTCCGTTCCAGCGCCAGACGGGCGTCGCCCATCAGCCAGACGGTCCGGGCCAGGAAGATCGCGGCCAGGAAACGTTCGAATCCCAGGAAGCTCGCGACGTCCTTCGGCGGCGGCCCGGCCAGCGCGACTTCCAGTTCCTCCCGCGCGTCGCGCAGCTCGCCCTTCAGATGGAAGGAGACGCCCTTGAACGTTCGCGCCAGCGTCGCGGCTTTCCCGTCGCCCAGCGCCTCCGCCACATCGGCGAGCTCCCGCGCATGGCGCAGCGCGGCGCCGAAGCGTCCGGTCCGGAAATAGAGCATCTGCATCGGACCGAGAAGCCGGAGGCGGTCGAGCGGGGCGCCGCGCGCGGTCGCGATGGCGTAGCTGCGCTCCACCGCCGCCTGCGCCAGATCCGTATCGCCGCGGTTGAAGGTGAGGCTGACGCCCAGGGCGCCCTGCAGCATCATCTCCATCCGTCCGCCCCGCTCCGGGGCCGGCAATTCGGCGAGCGCCGCGGCCGCCCAGCGCTGACATTCCGTGAGCCACGACATGGCGAGAAGCGCCGGCGCGGCGGCCGCGGCCAGCGCCACGCCGAGCCGCCGGTCGCCCGCCCCCCCGAAGCACCACAGCAGCGCCGCGCGCACGTTGCCCAGCGCGGCGATGTGGCAGGCCCGCTCCGCCGGGCTCGACAGGTGACCCCAGACCGTCGCGGCCGCCTCCAGCGAGGCCCTGTAATACGCCGCATGCCGCCGGGCGAGCGCCGTCGCCTCGTCCGCGTCGACCGTGCGCCTGAGCGCATAGGCGCGCGTGGTGTCGAGCAGGCGATAGCGCATCACGGCGCCGCCGGGCCGCGTGGCGAGCAGCGACTTGGCGATGAGACTGTCGATATCTCCGAACAGGCTCGCCTGCTCGGCCGGGGTCGGCGCGGCGACCGCGAGCCCGGCCTCCAGCGTGAAGTCGCCGACGAACACCGCGAGACGGCGCAGCGTGATCCGCTCGGTCTCGGTCAGCAGCGCGTAGCTCCAGTCCAGCGTCGCGGCCAGCGTCTGCTGGCGGGGCGGCGCCGTGCGATGTCCGGGAAGCGTCAGCGCGAAGTGACGGTCGAGCAGCGTCGCGGTTTCGGCCAGGCCGTAGGCGCCGACCCGACCGGCCGCGATCTCGATCGCCAGGGGAACCCCGTCCAGCTTGCGGCAGATCCGTGAGACGAGCCGCGCCCCCTCGGCGTCCAAGGCGCCGGTCATCCCGCCTTCCGCGGCCCGCTCCAGGAACAGTTCGATCGCGGGGAAGGCCGCGAGGTCCGCTTGGGGCGACGTCGCCTCCTCCGGCGGGACGGCGAGGGGCGCGAGGCGGTGGACATGCTCGCCCTCGATCCGCAGCGGCTCGCGGCTCGTCGCGAGGATGCGGAGCTGCGGCGCGTTCACGAGGATCCGCGGCAGCAGCCGGGCGACGCCGGCGACGACATGCTCGCAGGTGTCGAGGATCAGGAGCAGACGCTCGCCGCGAAGATGCGCGATCAGACGGATGTCGGCGTCCTCGTCCTGGGCGGGCAGCCCGAGGACCGAGGCGATCGTCGCCGCGACGTGGTCGTTCTCCGCGACGACGCCGAGGTCGACATAGACGACCCGGCCCTCGAACCGGTCCTCCAGCGCGCGCCCCGTCGCCACGGCGACCGTCGTCTTCCCCACGCCGCCGGCGCCGGCGATGGTGACGAGCCGGAAGGCGTCGAAATCCGCGGCGAGGTCGGCCACCACGCCGCCCCGCCCGATGACGCGCGTCAGGCGCGCGGGAAGGTTGGTCTCGACCGGGCGGGGCCGCCGCGGCGCGGCGGGGCCGGCCTCCCTGCCGACGCGGGCCACGAACGAATAACCGCGCCCCGCCACGGTGGCGATGTAGCGCGCGCCGTCCCGCCCGTCGCCGAGGGCCCTGCGGAGCGTGGTGACGTGGAACCGGAGGCTCGTCTCCTCGACGATCACGTCCGGCCAGACCGCCGCCATCAGCTCGCGCTTGCCGACGACGTCGTTGGCGCGCGCGACCAGGGCGATGAGAAGGTCGAGCGTGCGTCCGCCGAGCTCGACCGGCGCGCCCTCGCGGGTCAGGAGCCGTTCGGCCGGAGACAGGCGGAACGGGCCGAAACGGATCGTCTCCCAGGCGTCGGTCATCGGGGTCCGGGCCTCCATCCGCCGTCGCGCGGCGACGCCTTCAGGGCGTTCCGCAGGGTCTCATGCGCGCCCGGCGCCCGCAACCGCGGGCGGTTCCGGCTAGCGCGCGGTCGGCGCGCCGCGATCCGGTCGGATGTATGCCCTCCGCGGCGTCATGCAATCGCGCCCGGTTCCCGTCGCCGTGCACGGTCCCGTGGCGGCATGCGCGGGCCGGATGGCCGTTCGCGCATCGACCGCTCGCGGATGCTCACAACGGCTAACGAGCATCCGGGGCGCGGTCCGCCGATATCCGAACCACGGCGCCGGGGAGCGCCGCGGCCCCGGCCGGTCCCGTTCGCGTGCCGCGGTCCTCCCCGCCCGTCTTTCGTCGCCATGCTTCACGAGGTCGAACATGTTCACCGACATCACCGACGCCGCGGTCGACCGCCAGCGTCGCCGCCTGCTGGGGGCGGCCGCGATGTCCGCCGCCGCCGCCGCGCTGTTCGCCGGCGCCCCCGCGCGGTCCGAGACGGCGGCGCCGCGCGCCCCCGCCTCCGTCCCGGCCTCATCCGCCTTCCGCGCCCTGAAGCGGGTCCGCGCCGGCGATCTCGACGTTAGCTACGCCGAGGACGGACCGCCGGACGGGCCGCCGGTCATCCTCCTGCACGGATGGCCCTACGACATTCACAGCTTCGCCGAGGCGACGCCGCGTCTCGCCGCCGCGGGCTATCGGGTGATCGTCCCCTATCTGCGCGGCTACGGATCCACCCGCTTCGTGTCCGCCGACGCCCCGCGCAACGCCCAGCCCGCGGCGATGGCCGCGGACGTGGTCGCGCTGATGGACGCGCTGGCGATCCCGTCCGCCATCCTCGCCGGCTTCGACTGGGGCGCGCGCACCGCCAACATCGCCGCAACGCTGTGGCCGGAGCGGGTGAGGGCGATGGTGTCCGTGTCGGGCTACCTCATCGGCGCCGCGGAGGCCGCGGCCACGCCGCTTGCGCCGGAGGCGGAGCATCGCTGGTGGTATCAGTTCTACTTCGCGACCGAGCGCGGCCGCGCCGGCTACGCCCGGCATACCGACGACTTCGCGCGGCTGATCTGGCGGCTCGCCTCGCCGACCTGGGCGTTCGACGACGCCACATTCGCGCGGACCGCCGCCGCGTTCGCCAACCCCGATCATTGCGAGATCGTGATCCACAACTACCGCTGGCGGCTCGGGCTCGCCGATGGCGAGCGCCGCTTCGACGCGCTGGAGCGGCGTCTGGCGGAGACCCCGACCATCGCGACGCCCACGGTGACGCTCGAAGGCGACGCGAACGGCGCGCCGCATCCCGAGCCCGCGTCCTATGCCGGACGGTTCACCGGCAAGTATGCGCATCATCTCGTCACCGGAGGCGTCGGTCACAACCTGCCGCAGGAGGCGCCGGAAGCCTTCGTCGGCGCGATCGTCGAAGCCGACGGGCTCGCCGCATGACCCGGCTCGCCATCCTGATCGCGGCCGCCGGGGGCGCGACGACGCTCATGGCCGCGATGCCCTCCGCGCACGGCCTTGCGGACGCCGCCGGGGTTTCGCCGATCTACGGGGTCGCGGTTCCGGAGGGTTATCGCGACTGGCCGCTCGTCGCCCCGGCGCTGGAGGCCGAGCCGCTGGACGAGCTGCGCGCCGTCGTGGCCAACGACGTCGCGCTGCGCGCCTACCGGGCGGGAACCCTGCCGTTCCCGGACGGCTCGGTGCTGACCAAGCTGGCCTGGAAGCGGACGCCGTCGCCGGAATTCGCCCCCGCCTCCATCCCCGGCGCCCCGACCACGGTGCAGGTGATGGTCAAGGACAGCGTCCGCTACGCCGCGACCGGCGGCTGGGGGTTCGGCCGTTTCGTCAACGGCCGGCCCGTGGACGCAGCGCAGCACGAAACCTGCTTCGCCTGCCATGAGGCGGGGGTGTCGGACCGTGACTTCGTCTTCACGCGGTACGCGCCATGACGCCCCTCGGCGATCTGGAGCGGCTGGCGGCGACCGAGGCGGTGCGCGACCTCCAGGCGCGCTACGTCCGTCTCGCCGATGCGCGGGAGTGGCGGGCGCTCGCCGGTCTTTTCCTGCCGGGCGGCGTGTTCGTCGCCCTCGGCATGGACGGCGCGCCGCTCGCCACGATGATCGGGCGGGCCGCGATCGAGGCGACGATCAGCGCCGGGGTCGGAACCGGGCGCAGCCTGCACCGTCTGTTCTCCTACGAGATCGAGGTGATCTCGCCGAACGCGGCCCGCGGGATCTTCGCCATGGAGGACTGGGTCGACCGCAGCGAAGACCCGACCCCCGGTCCGTTCCGCACCCTGCACGGGCGCGGGCGCTACCACACCGACTACGAACGGGTCGGGGGGGCATGGTTCATCGCCCGCCAGACCCTGCATCGAACGATGCTCGAACTCACCTGAGCCGGTCGCGACCTTCCCTCGCATCATCCCATGGAGGTCAGCCTCATGAAGGCGTCCCATCTTCTCCTCGCCATCGCCCTGCCGTGGCTCGCTCCGCCGATCGCCAGCGCGGCGGACAAGCCCACCGTGGTCCTTGTGCACGGCGCGTTCGCCGAATCCGCAAGCTGGTCCGGCGTCATAGAGCGGCTTGAGGCGGACGGCTTTCCCGTCCGCGCCGCCGCCGATCCGCTGCGCGGCGTCCATTCCGACGCCGACGGGATCGCGCGGCTGGTCGCTTCCATCGCCGGGCCGGTCGTGCTGGTCGGCCACTCGTATGGCGGGTCGGTGATCAGCGACACGGCGGAGGGCGAGGCCAACGTGAAGGCGCTGGTCTACGTCGCCGGGCTCGCGCCGGATATCGGCGAGACGGTGGCCGGGCTCGTCGGCAGGTTTCCCGGAAGCACGCTCGCCGGGTCGCTGGCCGCGCCGACGCCGCTCGCCGACGGAAGCTCGGATCTTTACATCGCGCCGGAGCGGTTCCGCGAGCAGTTCGCGGCCGACCTTCCCGCCGCGCAGGCGCGCCTGATGGCGGCGACCCAGCGACCCGTCTCCGACGCCGCGCTGAACGAGCCGCAGACGCGGGCGGCCTGGAAAACGATCCCGTCATGGTTCGTCTACGGCGCCGCCGACAGGAACATCCCCGAGGCGCTTCACGTCTTCATGGCCGACCGCGCCCACGCCCGTCAGGTCGTGCGGATCGAGGGCGCCTCGCATGTGGTGATGACCTCGCGGCCCGCCCGGGTCGCGGCGGTCATCGAGGCGGCCGCGGCCGCCGTCGCGCCCGCCGAAGCGGCGCGGGACTGAGCCTGCGCGGCGAGCGACCCTCCGCTCGCCGCCCCCCCCGAATGCGAAGGAGTGCGCGATGCGCGCGATCGAAATGACCGGCCCCGGCGGGCCGGAGGTTCTGCGGATGGTCGAACGCCCCGATCCTCGTCCGGGCCCCGGGGAGGCGCTGGTGGACGTCGCCGTCGCCGGCGTCAACTTCATGGATATCGGCGTCCGGCGCGGGGGCGCCTGGCGCGAGCAGGCGAACCCCAAGACCCTCGGCGTCGAGGGCGCGGGCCGGGTGCTCGCGGTCGGCGCGGAGGTGACGACGGTTCGCCCCGGCGACCGCGTGGCCTGGGTCTACGCGCCGGGAAGCTACGCCGACCGCCTGGTCGCGCCGGCCGACGCGCTGGTTCCGGTTCCCGCGTCGGTCGACGACCGAAGCGCGGCCGCGGTCATGATGCAGGGCCTGACGGCGAGCCATTTCGCGACCGATTTCCACAGGATCCGGCCGGGCGAGGTCGCGCTGGTCCATGCGGCCGCCGGCGGCCTCGGCCTGCTGCTCACGCAGATCGTCAAGCTGCGCGGCGGACGGGTGATCGGCCGCGTCTCGTCGCCGGGCAAGGCCGCCGCCGCCCTGGCCGCCGGCGCCGACCACGTCATCGTCGACGCCGACGGCGCCTTCGCGGACGAGGCCATCCGCCTGTCCGGAGGCGAGGGCGTCGACGTGGTCTACGACGGCTCCGGTCCCACGACCTTCGAGGGGTCGCTCAAGGCGCTGCGCCGCTCGGGAACCTTCTGCTGGTACGGCCCGGTGCTCGGCGGTCCCGGTCCGATCGACCTGATGCGCCTGCCGAAAAGCATCAAGCTCGGCTACGCGGTGTTCAGCGACCATATCCCGACGCCGGAGCGGCTGCGGCTGCGCGCCGGCCGGCTTTTCGAGTGGATCGGGAGCGGCGCGCTGAAGATCGTCGTGGGCGGCGAATTCCCGCTGGCCGACGCCGCCCGGGCGCATGCCGCGATGGAGAGCCGGTCCACGACCGGCAAGCTCCTGCTCGTCCCCTGACGCGGCGCGGTTCGCCCGGTTCCCTACGCCGCCGGCGTCGGCGCGGGCGCTCCCAGCGCCCGCATCACGCCGTCCACCGTGCCGGCGACGCGCAGCCGCGGCGGCCGCCGGGGCCGTGCGAAGCCGCAGCGCTCCGCGTGGTCCATGAAGGACAGGAGCGCGTCGTAATAGCCGCCCGCATTCAGGATCACGGTCGGCTTGGCATGAAGGCCGAGCTGCGCCCAGGTCAGCGCCTCGAACAGCTCTTCAAGCGTGCCGTAGCCGCCGGGAAGCGCGACGAAGGCGTCCGCCAGGCCGGCCATCATCGCCTTGCGCTCGTGCATGGAGCCGACGATGCACAGGTCCGGCAGCCGGCGATGCGCGACCTCCCGGGCCGCCAGCGCTTCCGGGATCACGCCCGTCACCGCGCCGCCCGCCGCCAGCGCCGCGTCCGCGACGATCCCCATCAGGCCGACGGAGGCGCCGCCGTAGACCAGGCCGATCCCCGCCCGGGCGAGCGCGCGGCCCAGGTCGCCGGCGACCGTCGCGAAAGCCGGGTCGGCCCCGGCGGCCGACCCGCAGAACACGCAGACTCGCATCGTCGTCACTCCTTCATCGCATCGCATCGCGTCGCCCGCAGGCGCGCGGGCGCCCGGCGCCCCGCCCCCCGGTTATCGCGGCCGCGGCGCCGCGCCGCCAACCTGTCCCCGGGTGCAGGTCGGCCCGGCCCCGAGGCGCGCCGACGCGCAGGCCCGCGCCGGCGCTGCGCGGAGGATGCATGGATTTCCATGAGATGCGGCCCGCAGGGCGCGGGGCTACACTGCGCCCGGGTCCGCAGGGCCTCGCAGCCGGCCCGTCGTCGACAGGAGCCCCCGACCATGAGCGCCAACACCCAACGTCGCCCCGCGATGCTCGCGCTCCTGTCCCTGCTCGTCGCGGCCGGCATCTGGCTGGCGACCGGCACGGCCTTCGGGCTGCTGGCGCCCCTGTCCGCGGCGACGCTCTGGCTGAGCGCCGGCGCGTCGCGTCTGGCGGCGTTGGGCTTCGCGGCGGCGGCCGCCGCGCTCGCCCTGGTCGCGGGGCTGGGGGAGGGCGACTACGCGGATCTCGCGCGCGAGGGGGCCGCGGTCTGCGCGGCCGCGTTCTCGATCTCCGCGGCGGCGGCGGCCGCGGCGGCCGCGGGCGACGGGCGCGCCTCCGCCGCGCCTGCGGACGCCGTCAAGATCATCGAGTCGATGCCGGCCCACGCCTGGTCGGCCGATCCCGACGGCCGCTTCGTCTATGTCAGTCCCGGCGCGCTCGCCTATCTGGGCGCGCCCGCCGCGGACCTCGCGCCCCTGCCGGATTCGGACGAATTCGGCTGGAAGGCCGTGGTCCATCCCGACGACTACGCCCGGGTCATCGCGGCCTGGCGCGCCAGCCTCGCGACCGGCGCGCCCTATGACGCCGAACACCGGCTGCGGCGCCACGACGGCGTCTATCGCTGGTTCCGCAACGCCGGCAGGGCGGAGCGGGACGCGCAGGGCCGCATCGTCGGCTGGCACGGCACAACCATCGACATCGACGACCGCAAGCGGGCCGAAGCGGCGCTGATCGAGCGCGAGCACGAGCTTTCGCAGCTCGTCGACATGGTGCCGGGCTTTCTGTTCCGCCTCGCGCCCGACGGCGAGCCGCTATTCTTCAGCCGGCGCATGGTCGAGTATTTCGACACCCCGGCGGAGGACTTCACGGCGGCGCGCGGCGGGCTTTCGGCCTCGGTCGCGGCGCATGTCCATCCCGACGACCTGGAGCGCGTCGTCGCGCTTCTGCGCCGGACGATCCCGGCCGGGGAGCCCTTCGCCTCCACCCACCGCATGCGCCGCGCCGACGGGACGCATCGCTGGATGGCGGTGAGCGCCGAGCCGTTGCGGGACGACGACGGCGCCATCCTGCAATGGTATGGCATCTGCCACGACATCGACGACCGGCTGCGCGTCGAGGAGGCGCTGCGCGAGCGCGAGCGGTTCCTGTGGCAACTGGTGGACACGCTGCCCGCGATGGTGGTGTGCGCCGCGCCCGACGGCGAGCCGATCTATCGCAGCGAGCAGCTTCGCGCCTATCTCGGCTACGGGGTGGAGGCTTTCGGCGGCGACGGCCGGACCCGGCTCGACGCCACGCTCGAACAGGCGATCCATCCCGACGACCTGGCGGCGGTGAAGGCGGACTACGCCCGCTCGCTCGCCACCGGCGCGCCCTACCGGCGCAAGCATCGCCTGCGGCGCGTCGACGGGGTCTATCGCTGGGTGGAATCGCGCGCCGCCCCGATGCGCGACGCCGGCGGCGCGATCGTGCAATGGAACCTCATCTGCCTCGACGTGGAAGGCGAGGCGCAGGCGCAGCAGGCGCTGCGCGAGGCGCAGGAGCGGCTGGCGCGGGCGAGCCAGGCGGCCAGCCTCGCGGAGCTTTCGGCCTCCATCGCCCACGAGGTCAGTCAGCCGCTGGCCGCGGTCGCGGCCAATTCCCAGGCCTGCCATCGCTGGTTGTCGGCCGATCCGCCGAACCTCGAACGCGCCAAGCTGACGGCGGAGCGCATCACCCGCGACGCCCGGTCGGCGGCCGAGGTCGTCAGCCGCATCCGCGCCCTGTTCTCGCAGTCCACGGAGGCGCGCGGCGGCCACGACGTCGCCTGCGTCATCGCCGAGGCGCAGGAGCTGATCGCCGAAGAGGCGCTGCGCAGGGGCGTGCGCATCGGCCTCGTCATCGCCGGGGACCTGCCGCGGGCGGTCATGGACCGGGTGCAGGTGCAACAGGTGCTGGTGAACCTGATCCGCAACGGCATGGACGCGATGGACGACGCCCCGCCCGGCGACCGCGCCATCCGGATCGCCGCGCGCGCCGAAGACGACGCGGTGCGGGTCGAGGTCAGCGACCGCGGCAAGGGGATCGCCGCGCCGGAGCGGATCTTCGAGCCGTTCTTCACCACCAAGGAGAAGGGCATGGGCATGGGCCTCGCCATCTGCCGGTCCATCGTGGAATCGCATGGCGGCCGGCTGTGGACGGAGGCGGGCGAGGGGCAGGGCGCCGTCTTCGTCTTCACCCTTCCCGCGGCGGCGCAGGCGGCGGCATGACCGGGCGGCTGGTCTTCGTGGTCGACGACGACGCCCGCATCCGCGAGGCGCTGGAGGAGCTGCTCGCCTCGCACGGCATGCGGGCGATCGGCTTCGCCTCCGCCGGCGACTACCTGGGCGCGGACAGGCCGGACGTCCCCGCCTGCCTGATCCTCGACGTGGAGCTGCCGGACATCAACGGTCTGGCCTTTCAGCGGCGCATCGCGGCGGAGGAGCATCCGCCGATCGTGTTCCTCACCGGGCATGGCGACATCCCCTCCAGCGTCCGGGCGATGCGGGAGGGCGCGGTCGACTTCCTGACCAAGCCCTTCGAGGCCGTCGACCTGATCGCGGCGGTGGAGACGGCGCTGGCGCAGGACCGGGCGCGACGCGCCGCGCGCGCGGACCGCGCCGCGCTGCGGGCGCGCTACGAGGCGCTGACCCCCCGCGAAAAGGAGGTGCTGCCGCTCGTGGTCAGCGGGCTGCTCAACAAGCAGGCCGCGGCCGAACTCGGAATCAGCGAGGTCACGCTGCAGATCCACAGAAGGAACGTGATGCGGAAAATGTCCGTGGCCTCGCTGGCCGACCTGGTGAGGGTCGCCGAACGGCTGGAGATCCCGGTCAGCCACTCGCGCCGCCGCAAGGAGGACGAGGCATGAGCGCGGGCGGAGCGGTGGTGGCGATCGTCGACGACGATCCCCGGCTCAGGGAGTCGGTGGAGGAGCTGCTCGAGTCCGCCGGCTACGTCGCCCGCAGCTACGCCTCGGCCCGCCTGCTGCTGGCGGAAGGGGTGGCGGGGCTCGACGTCCTGATCACCGATATCGGCATGCCCGGCATGGACGGGTTCGAACTGAGCGACCGCGTGTTCGCGCAGCGTCCGAACCTGCCGGTTTTCCTGATCACCGGCCGGCACGGGATCGCCGACCGGGGCCGCGCGGCGCGCGCCGCCGGCTTTTTCCGCAAGCCCTTCGACGCCGAGGCGCTGCTCGCGGCGGTGGAACGGGCCTTGCTGCGACCCGGCGAAGGAGCGGACCATGAACCATGACGGAAGACTGTCCCGGGACGGGGCGCGGCGCGCGGCGCCGGCCGCCGAGACGCCCCGCGTCCTGATCGTCGATGACGACGACGCGGTCCGGGAGGGGATATCGGAGCTGCTGCTCTCCGCCGGGCTGACGCCGGTCGCTTTCGCTTCGACCCGCGCGCTGCTGGAGTCCGAGATCCTCGACGGGCCGGGCTGCCTGATCCTCGATGTGCGGATGCCGGGGGCGAGCGGCCTGGACTTCCAGCGTCAGCTGGCGGAACGCGGCGATCCCAGGCCGGTCATCTTTCTGACCGGGCATGGCGACATCCCGATGAGCGTGCAGGCGATGAAGGCCGGCGCCGTGGATTTCCTGACCAAGCCGGTGCGCGACCAGGCGCTGCTGGACGCGGTGCTGGCCGCGCTCGACATGGACGCGGCCCGCCGGGCGGAGGCGGCGGTGGCCGACCGCAACGTCGAGCGGCTGCGCAGCCTGACCCCGCGCGAACGCGAGGTGCTGGGCGAGGTGGTGAAGGGCCGCCTCAACAAGCAGATCGCCTTCGACCTCGGCATCAGCGAGGTGACGGTCAAGCTCCACCGCGGCAACGCGATGCGCAAGATGCAGGCCACGTCCGTCGCCACGCTGATCCAGGCCTGGCGGTCGCTGCCCCCCGGCCTGCAGGACGCCGCCGCGGCGCCGCCGGCCCGGCGCTGAACCCGACCGGCGCCGGGCGCCCTCCCTGCGGGGGCCTGCGCGGACGGCGGAGGCGCGCGCCCCGAACCGGTCCGAAAGCCTCGTGCCGACAGGCGCTTCGCGGCGCCTGACCTGTACCTTCGGACAGCGGAGCCACGTCCTGAGCGCGATACCCGGGCGATCCCGGGCGGCGCATCCTCTCCTGGAACCGGCCGATCGGCCGCAAGGAGATGCGTCATGCGAACGACCGAACAGGCGCGGGCGGACCGCGCCGCGTCCGCCATCCCGCCCGCGACGAGCGGCGCGACCATCGCGCTCATCGACGGCGCCTTCGATGCGCCGGAGCGCTGGGAGCGGGTGGTCGCCTGCCTGAAGCGGCGCGGGCGAGATCCGCTCCGCCTCGCCGATCCCTGCCGATGCCTGATCGCGGACGCCGCGCGGCTCGCCGCCGCCGTGCGCGCGATCCCGGGCCCGGTGGTCCTGGTCGGGCATTCCCACGCGGCCGCGATCATCGCCGACGTCGCCGCCGAAGCGATCAACGTGACCGGGCTGGTCTATGTCGCCGCGCCCCCGCCCGCGCCCGGGCATGAGAGGGCGCGTCCCGCCACGCCCGCCGAGCATCCCTGCCGGACGCTGACCGACCGGCGCCGGGCGCGGCCGCATCCGGGCGCCGCCCGCGTCGCGCCGCCGCCGGCCTTCGCAATCCGCGGCGCCGAGGATCGCGCGTTCGCCGCAGGGCGGGGGGCGGGGCTGGGGACCGGCCAGCCCGCCGCCCGCGGCGTCGCCGTCATCCCGGGCGCCTCCCACGACCTGACCGCTTCGCACCCGGACGAGGTGGCGCGGTTCATCGAGCACGTCGCCTCGCTTTGCCGAGGCGCCTGCCGTCGGGCGCGGCCCGGCGCGCGCTTTTCGCAACCCTGACAGGAGATACGGACATGAAAATCGTCGTGATCGGCGGCACGGGCCTGATCGGCTCGAAAACCGTGGAGCGTCTGCGCGGACCGGGGCGCGACGTCGTCGCCGCCTCGCCCGCCTCGGGCGTGAACACCTTCACCGGCGAGGGCCTTTCGGAGGCGCTGGCCGGGGCGACGACGGTGATCGACCTCGCCAACTCCCCCTCCTTCGAGGACGGCGCGGTGATGGCCTTCTTCACCACCGCCGGCCACAACCTTCTCGCCGCCGCGCGCGCCGCGGGGGTGCGTCATCACCTGGCGCTTTCGGTGGTGGGGACGGACAGGATGCAGGCCAGCGGCTATTTCCGCGGCAAGCAGGCGCAGGAGGACATGATCCGCGCTTCCGGCCTGCCGTTCACGCTGGTCCACTCGACCCAGTTCTTCGAGTTCATGGGCGCCATCGCCGGCTCCGGCGAGGTCGACGGCGCGGTCCGCGTCTCCACCGCCGCGTTCCAGCCCATCGCCGCCGACGACGTGGCCGCGGCGATGGCCGACATCGCGCTGTCCGCGCCCGCCGACGGGATCGTGGAGATCGCGGGGCGGGACCGCCTGCCGATGAGCGAGGCGGTGGGCCGCTGGCTGGAGGCGACCGGGGATCCGCGCGCCCTGCGGGCCGATCCGCGCGCGCCCTATTTCGGCGCGGCGCTCGACGACCGTTCGCTCGTGCCCGGCGACGGCGCGCGCCTCGGCGCGACCCGCTACGCCGACTGGCTCGCCCGGCTTCCCCGGCCCGACGCCGCGCGGCGCTCCGCCTGATCCCTTCGGCCGAAAAGGAGCCTTCCCATGATCCGGACGCTGATCGCCGCCGCCCTGGCCGCGGCCCCCGCCCTCGCCCCGCATTCCACGCCGGCCCATGAGGTCGAGACCGCGGATGTCTCGGTCGTCTACGACCAGCCGTTGCCCAACGTTCCGGGCAAGAGCATGCGCGGCGTGCTCGTCGACTACGCGCCCGGCGGAACCTCGCCGGCGCATACGCATCCCGACTCGGCCTTCATCTACGCCATCGTGCTGGAGGGGGCGATCCGGAGCGCCGTCAACGACGGTCCCGTCGTAGAGTATCGCGTCGGCGAAAGCTGGTCCGAGTTCCCCGGCGACCGCCATTCCGTCAGCGAGAACGCCAGCGCGACCGCGCCGGCCCGACTGCTGGCGGTGTTCGTCATCGACACCGACGAGACCGAGCTCGCCACCTACGGCGAGTGACCCCCGCCTGCGGGCGGGTGGCCGCCAGGCCCCTCCGCCGACCGCCGCCTGAACCTCGCCCGCCGCGTTCGGCGGAGCTGGCGGGCGCGGCCGGGCGAGGCGCTTCCGAGCCGCCGCCGCAGGGGCCGCCGCCCCTGCGGCCTTCCTCCCCCCCCGAGCACGCGAGCCGACCGACCATGCAGAGCCTCGGCGCGATGACCCCGCTCGTGCTGACGGCGGGCATGGGGCTGGCGGGCATCGTCGTCTGGCACGCCATTCCCGCCCGGCGCGTCCAGACGCGGCTGATCGTCCAGATCCCGTTCTTCCTCGCCATGTCGGCGATGCTGGCCGGCTGGGGCGTTTCGCCGGCGGCGGCGCCCGACGGCGCGGCCTTCGCCCCGGCCGGGCTCGCCCATGGCCTCGTCAAGGTGCTGTGGTGGCTGCATCTCGCCTGGGCTCTGATCGGGGCGGTGCGCATCGTCCTCGTGATCGAACGCCGCCCGCGCGAGGCGCGGCTGCTGCAGGACATCGTCGTGGGCGTGGTCTACTCGGGCGCGGGGCTGTCGATCCTGGCCTATGTGTTCGCGGTTCCCGTGGCGACGCTGATCGCGACCTCCGGGGCCGTGGCGATCATCTTCGGCCTGGCGCTGCAGAGCACGCTGGCGGACGTGTTCTCGGGCGTCGCGCTCAATCTCGGGCGGCCCTACGCGCTGGGCGACTGGATCGTGCTGGGCGACGGGACCGAGGGGCGGGTCGTGGAGACGACCTGGCGCTCGACCCATCTGCTGGGCTTCCCCAACAATCTGGTGGTGCTGCCCAACAGCGTCCTGGCCCGTCAGGGCGTCACCAATGTCAGCGCGCCGAACGAGAGCCATTCGCAGACCGTCGCGGTCCGCATCGCGCCGACCCGCCCGCCCGCCGAGATCGTCGAGACCTTGCGCGCCGCGATGGCGGAGGCCGTCGAGATCGTGCAGGCGCCCCCGCCCTCGGCGTCGATCCGAGCGATGGACGCCATGGCGATCGAGGTGGCGCTGATCTTCCGGGTGCAGGCGGTGGAGCGGCGGATCGCGGCGCGCAACGAGGTCTTCGACCTGGTCTTCCGCCACGCCTGCGCCGCCGGCCTGTCGCTGGCGCTTCCCGGCGCCGCGCTGGTCGGCGTCGCCCCGCCGCCCGGCGCGCCGCCCGGCGCCCCGTCCGCCCGGCGGGGCGCCTGAACGCGACCGGGGCGCGGGATCCTCTCGGACCCCGCGCCCCGGCTTTCGCGGATCGCCCCGGCGGATCACCAGTCCCAGAAGACCGGAACCCAGCGGAACGCCTCGCCCTCGGCCGCCACGCGGCCCAGGGAGGGGAAGGGCAGGTGGGTGGCGACCAGAAGCTCCCCGCTGCGCGCGATCTCCTCCAGCAGCCGGACGCGGACGCGCGCCGCCTCCTCCGGATCGTGCTCGAAGCCGTTGTGCCAGCCGGGGTTCTCGAAGCCGACCGCGAAGATCGCGTCGCCGGCGAAGGTCAGCCCCTCGCCGCCGGAGCTCAGCCGCACCACGCAATGGCCGGGGGTGTGGCCGCCGGTCCGGACCGCGAACACGCCCGGCGCCACCTCGCGCCGCTCGTCGAAGGTCATCACCCGGTCGCCATAGGCCTCCATGAAGCGACGTGCCGTGTCCCGGAGCGCGTCGGGGAACCCTTCGGGCATCGCGGTGCGGGCGAAGTCGGGCGAGCGCCAGAACGCCACCTCGGCCGTCGAGACGTGGATGCGCAGGTCCGGCCGCAGCCGGGCCTTCACCCCGTCGACGAGCAGCCCGCCGACATGGTCCATGTGCATGTGGGTGAGCACCACGTCGGTCACGGCCGACAGGTCCACGCCCGCGGCGTCCAGACGCTCCATCGTCCGCCCGGCCCGCGGCAGGTTGAGCTCGGGGTCGAGGCCGAGCCCGGCGTCGACCAGGATCGTCCGCCCGCCGCTGCGGATCAGCGCCACGTTCAGCGGCCAGTCGAACGCGTCCGGCGGCAGGAACATGCCCTCCATCCAGGCCGCCCGGTCGCCCGGCTCGGCGTTGTGACCCAGCATCTCGGTCGGCAGCGGCAGCACGCCGTCGCTGACGACCAGGACGTCGATGTCGCCGATCTTGAGCGCGTAGCGCGACGGAACCAGGTCGTCCGACGCCGCTCCGGCCGGGCGTTTCGCGATTTCCATGTTCATCTCGGTCTCCTGTCATGCGTCGCTGGGGGCGCGACGACCGGAAGCTACGCGCCGGCGCGCGCGCCTTCGATTGAGCGTCCGGACAGTCGGACCTGTGTTCAGGCGCAGGGGCCGCCATGCCCGCGGACAGGAGCATCGGGTCCGCTCCCCGTCCCGCCGGACCGGTCTGCCGGTCTGCGCGCGGACCGAACGCGGCGGCGGAGCGGGCGACGAGCCGAACCGCGCGTGATCGCCGCGGCGATCGCGGCGCCGCATGAGCGGCCGTCCCGCCATCCGGCCGACGCTGAGGGCTGTTTCGTGAAGGCGCTGGCGGAAGGGGTGGGATTCGAACCCACGGGACCCTTGCGAGCCCAACGGTTTTCAAGACCGCCGCATTCGACCGCTCTGCCACCCTTCCGGTCCTCTCCGGGTAGCGAAGGCGGGGGCCGGCGTCCAGAGCGTCGCGGGCGGTTTCCTCGGGCGCCGCGCTCCTGTAGCCTCGCGCGGCGAAGCGGCTGCCGGAGGAGACGCCATGCGCGGCCAATATGCGGAACCCCGAAACCCGCGCGCCAGGGCGCGCGTCGCCGGCGTCGCGAAGGCGGCGTCGCGGACGGGCGCGTTCGCCGGGGCGCTGATCGGGGCGTTGACGGGCGTGGGTGCGGGCCCGGGCGCGGCGCAGACGGCTGCGGGCGACGCGCCGCCGCCTGCGGCGCCGATCCCCGCAGCGCCTAATTCCGCCGCGTCGATCCCCGCCGCGCAGGCCGCCGCGGCGCCCCCTCCCGGACCGACCGCCGCCCCGTCCGCGGAAGCGGATGCGGCGGGGGTGCGGGATGCGGTCCGGCCGGAAGGAACCCTTGAGGATTACGCGATCTGGGACGGCGGCCCGTCGATGGGCGGGGCCTGGATCGCCCATCCGCAGGCGCGCGGCGCGATCGCGGTCACGGTGGAGACGCCGGACGGCCGGCGGGTGGAGACCCGGTTGATGGGCCTGCGCGGCTCCGCGCGGCGCACGGGCTTCGTGGTCTCCGCCGATCTCGCCCGCGCGCTGGGGCTGACCCCCGGCGCGCCGCTGCGGCTGACGGCGATCCCGGCCGAAGCCGCGCCGCAGGTCGCGCGGGCCGGAAGCGGGACGCCGCCCGCGCACCGCGCCCCGGCGCCGCTGGTGGCCAGCCCGCCGGAGCGGCCGGGGCAGGGGCCGCGGATCGCGGCGCTGCCGGCGGATCGGCCCGCGCAAGCCGCGGCGCCCGGCCTGATCCCGCCGCCCGAGCCCAGCCGCATCCCCCGCGACCCGCGCGTCGCCGCGCCCGAAGCCAGCCCCGCGCCGCCGGCGCGCCCCGCCGCCGCGCCTCTGCAGGCCCGGCCGCGCCCCTTCGACACGACCGCCGTCCCGTCGCCCTCCGGGCCGGGCGCCGGTCCCAGCATCAAGGCCCCCGCATGACCGTTCCGCATCCGCGCCGCCGCGCCGGCGCCGCCCGCCCGCTTTCGTCCGCGCTGGCCTTGCTGGCCGCCGCCGCGCTGCTGCTCGGTCCCGGCGCGGCCCGCGCCGCGGCGCTCGACCTCGCCGCCGAGGAGGCGCTGGTCATCGACGTGGAGACGGGGGCGGAGCTTCTGTCCAAGAACCCCGACGCCCCGGCCCCGCCCGCCTCCATGCTCAAGCTGATGACCCTGACCATGGTGTTCGAGGCGCTGGAGGCCGGCCGCCTGAAGCTCTCCGACGAATTCCTCGTCTCCGAGAAGGCCTGGCGGATGGGCGGCTCCAAGATGTTCGTCAAGGTGGGCGAGCGGGTCAGCATCGAGAACCTGATCCGCGGCGTCATCGTGCTGTCGGGCAACGACGCCTGCATCGTGCTGGCCGAGGGGCTGGCCGGGTCGGAGGAGGCCTTCGCCGCGCGGATGACCGACCGCGCCCGCGAGCTGGGCCTGCATTCCACCTTCGGCAACGCCACCGGCTGGCCGCATCCCGACAACGAGATGACCCCGCGCGACCTGGTGTTCCTCGCCAACCGCATCATCACCCATTTCCCCGAGCACTACCGCTATTTCGCCGAGACCGACTTCGAGTGGGGCGGGGTCGCGCAGCGCAACCGCAACCCGCTGCTCTACGCCGATCTGGGGGCCGACGGGCTCAAGACCGGGCATACGGAGGAGGCGGGCTACGGTCTCGTCGGCTCGGCGATCCGGGACGGGCGGCGGATCCTGTTCATGATCGGCGGGCTGCCGTCGAGCGGGGCGCGGGCGCAGGAATCGGAGCGGGTGGTGAACTGGGCGTTCCGGGAGTTCCGCAACGCCACGCTCTACAAGGCCGGGCAGCCGCTGGGCCGGGCCGAGGTCTGGATGGGGGAGCGGGGCACGGTCGGCCTGACGGTCGCCGCCGACGCGCTGGTCACCGTGCCTTTCGGCGCGGCCGAGGGCATGACCGCCACCATCCGCTACCAGGGCCCGGTGGAGGCGCCGATCGCCAGGGGCGACAAGGTGGCGGAGCTGGTGGTGGAGTCCCCCGAGATGGCCCCGCTGGTCCTGCCCGTGGTCGCTTCCGAGGACGTGGCCCGGGGCGGCTACCTCACCCGCCTCGCCGCCGCCGCGGGTCTCCTGATCCGCGACGTCGCGGGCGAGGTGCAGGAGGTCGGCGATGGCGGCTGAGGCCGCGCGCCCCGCTCCGGCCGCGGGCCTTTTCGTCAGTTTCGAGGGCGGGGACGGAACCGGCAAGTCCACCCAGCTTCGCCGCCTGGCGGAGCGGCTGCGCGCCGGCGGGCGGGAGGTGGTCGCCACCCGCGAGCCCGGCGGGGCGCCGGGAGCCGAACAGATCCGCGCGCTGGTGCTGGAGGGGGAGGCGGGGCGCTGGTCGCCGGTGTCCGAACTGCTGCTGTTCAACGCGGCGCGGCGGGATCATGCCGAACGGGTGATCGTGCCGGCGCTGGCCCGCGGCGCGGTGGTGCTGTGCGACCGGTTCGCGGACTCGACCCGGGTCTACCAGGGGGCGGCGCGGGATGCGGGGATCGGCGGCCTTCCCGGGCCGAGCCTTGAGATGGCCGACGCCCTGCACGCGCTGGTCATCGGGATCGAGCCGGACGTGACGCTGGTCTTCGACCTCGACCCCGAGGTGGCGCTGTCGCGCGGGGTGGCGCGGGGCGGGGAGGAACTGCGTTTCGAACGTCTCGGGCTGGACTTTCACCGCGCCGTGCGGGCCCGGTTCCGGGCGCTGGCGGAACGGGCGCCGGGGCGCTGCCGGCTGGTGGACGCTTCGGGCGCCGCGGAGACGGTCGCGGCGCGCGTCGACGCCGCGCTGGCCCCGCTTCTGGCCGCCGCCTGATGGCCCGCAAACCCTTCGAGGGCGAGGTCGAGGTCCCGCCGGAGGCCGACCGGGTGGAGGGCGCGCCGCATCCGCGCGAGACCGGCGTGCTGTTCGGGCAGGAGGCCGCGGAGGCCGCGTTCCTCGACGCCTGGGCCGGCGGGCGGCTGCACCATGCCTGGATGCTCACCGGCCCGCGCGGGGTCGGCAAGGCGACGCTGGCCTGGCGGATGGCCCGCGCGCTGATCGCGCAGCCCGCCCCGTCTCCCAGCCTGTTCGGCGCAGGCGTGGAGGAGCCGCCGGCCCCCGCCAGCCTGGAGATGGACCCCGCCGACCCGGTGTTCCGCCGCCTGATGGCGCTGTCCGAGCCCCGCCTGCGCCTGCTGCGCCGGTCCTGGGACGACAAGACCAAGCGCCTGCGCCGCCAGATCGTGGCCGAGGACGCCCGCGCGCTGCACCAGCTTTTCGCCAACTCCGCCGCCGACGGGGGCTGGCGGGTGGCGGTGATCGACGCGCTCGACGACCTCAACCCGCAGGCCGCCAACGCGCTGCTCAAGCTGGTGGAGGAGCCGCCGGAGCGGTCGATTTTCCTGATGGTCTGCCACGCGCCCTCGCGCATCCTGCCCACCATCCGCTCCCGCGTCCGGGCGCTGGCGCTGCGGCCGCTGGACCCGGCCGCGCTCTCCGCCGCCGTCGCCGCCGCCCAGACGGCGGAGGCGGAGCGGACCGGGCAGGGGGCGCCCGACGCCCATCCCGCCGAAGCCGCGCTGCATGCCCTGTCGGACGGATCGGCCGGGGAGGCGCTGCGGCTGGCGGCCGAAGGAGGGCCCGAGCTCTACGCCCGGCTGGTGCGGCTCGCCCAGGGCGCGCCGGGCATGGACCGCGCGGCCTTTCACGACTGGGCGCAGGCCGCCGCGGGGCGGGAGGCGGAGGCGCGCTTCGACGCGACCCTGCGGCTGGTGGGCCTCTTGACCGCGCGGCTCGCCCGCGCCGGCGCGGGACTGCCCCCCGACCCCGAAGCCGCGCCGGGGGAGGCCGCCATGGCCGCCCGCCTCTCCCCCTCCCCCGCCGCCGCCCGCGCCTGGGCCGAGGCCGCGCAGGACATTCCGGCGCGGGCCGCCCGCGCCCGCGCGGTCAACCTTGACCCCGAACGCATCATCCTCGATACCTTCGGCGCGCTGGACGCCGCCGCCCGCCGCGCGATCGGGGCCTGACCGCGCATTCTTCCGCCCCGGTCCGGAGCCCGTTTCCTTGCCGCCGACGCTTGTTGACAGCCACTGCCATCTCGATTTCCCCGACTTCGCGGACGAGATCGGCGACGTCGTGACCCGCGCCTGCGCCGCGGGCGTGACGCGAATGGTCTCCATCGCCACCTCGATGGCGGGCGAACCCCGCGTGCGCGCCATCGCGGACGCCCACGCCCCGGTCTTCTACGCCGCCGGCCTGCACCCGCTGCATGTCCACGAGGAATCCCCGCCCACGGTGGAGAAACTGGTGGAGATCGCCCGCCATCCCAAGATGGTCGGCATCGGCGAGACCGGGCTCGACTACCACTATTCGGCCGAGACCATGGCGGTGCAGCAGGAGAGCCTGCGGATCCATTGCGAGGCCGCGCGCCGCACCGGCCTGCCGCTGATCATCCATTCCCGCGATGCGGACGAGGATATGGCCCGCATCCTGACGGAAGAGCACGCGGCCGGCGCGTTCTCCTGCGTCATGCACTGCTTCTCGTCCTCGGCCGAGCTGGGGCGGGCGATGCTGGACCTGGGCTTCTACCTGTCGATGTCGGGCATCGCGACCTTCCGCAAGTCTCAGGAATTGCGGGACATCTTCGCCGCCGCGCCGCTCGACCGCATCCTGGTGGAGACCGACAGCCCCTATCTCGCCCCCCAGCCGAAACGCGGCAAGCGCAACGAGCCGGCCTACACGGCGATGACCGCCGTCACCGGGGCCGAGGTGTTCGGGATCTCCGTCGAGGATTTCGCCGCCGCCACCACCGCCAATTTCGACCGGCTGTTCTCCAAGGCCGCCGCCTGGCGGGCGGAGGACGCGGCGTGAGCGTCGAGATGCGCTTCACCATCCTGGGCTGCGGCTCGTCGGGGGGCGTGCCGCGGCTGGGCGACGTCTGGGGCGAATGCGACCCGACCAATCCGAAGAACCGCCGCCGCCGCTGCGCCATGCTGGTGGAGCGGGAGGTGAAGGGCGAGGGCGTGACCCGCGTCCTGATCGACACCGGCCCCGACATGCGCGCGCAACTGCTCGATGCGGGCGTCGGCCTGCTCGACGGGGTGATCTACACCCATGAGCACGCGGACCACGTCCACGGGCTCGACGACCTGCGGATGATCGTCTTCAACCGCCGCCGCCGCCTGACCGTCTGGGCGACCCCGGTCTGTCAGGAAAGCCTGATCGAGCGTTTCGGCTACGCCTTCGTGCAGCCCGAGGGCTCTCCCTATCCGCCGATCCTCAACCTCAAGACCATCGACGGCCCGGTGACGGTGTTCGGCGAGGGCGGGGACATCGTGTTCCGCCCGTTCGAGGTTCAGCACGGCTCGATCCGCGCGCTGGGGTTCCGGATGGGGCCGCTGGCCTACCTTCCCGACGTCTCCGAGATGTCGGACGCGGCCTGGGCGGAAGTGGACGGCGCCGACACCTGGGTCGTCGACGCGCTGCGCTACACCCCCCACCCGACCCATTCGCACCTGGAGCAGACGCTGGGCTGGATCGAGCGGTCCGGCGTGCGGAGGGGCGTGCTGACCAACATGCATGTGGACCTCGATTACGAGCGGATGCGGGTCGAGACCCCGGACAACGTCGATCCGGCCTATGACGGCATGGTGCTGCGCTTCGATGTCTGAGGCGCGCGCGCATCCCCGCGCGCCGCGCCCCTCCCGCCGGAAGGCGGTCCCCCCGACCCCCGCCTCCCGCATGACGGCGAGGTCCGATTCCCCCACCCCGGCCCTCCCCCGCGAGCGGGGGAGGGAGGCGCCCGGTCCGGCCCCCGCGCCCTTCCGGCGGCGTGACGCGAAGGACGCAGCGTGACCGAGATTCTGATCATCGTCCTGCCGGTCTTCGTGATCGTCGGGCTCGGCTACGGCTCGGTGAAGGTCGGGCTGGTGCAGGACTCGGCCATCGACGTGCTGCTGCGTTTCTGCACCGGCATCGCCATGCCGCTGCTGCTGTTCTCGGGCGTGGTGCGGCTGGATCTGGCGGCGAACTTCGACCTGCGGCTGATGCTGTCCTTCTACCTGGGCGCGCTGATCGCCTTCGGCGTCGGCTATGCGGGGGCGCGGCTGATCTTCAAGCGGCGGCCGGGGGAGTCGGTGGCGATCGGCTTCTGCTCGCTCTTCTCCAACTCGCTGCTGCTGGGCGTGCCGGTGACCGAACGCGCCTACGGGGTGGAGGCGCTGGATTCCAACTACGCCATCCTCTCGATCCACGCGCCGTTCTGCTACCTGGTCGGCATCGTGGCGATGGAGATGGCGCGCGCCGACGGCCGCTCGGGGCTGGAGACGGCCAAGGCCGCGGCGCGGATGATGTTCCGCAACGCCCTGACCATCGGCCTCGCGGTCGGCATGGCCTGGAACCTGACCGGCATCCCGATCCCCGACGCGGTGTTCGAAGGCGTGCGGATGCTCGGCCGCGGCGGCCTGCCCATCGCGCTCTTCGCGCTCGGCGGCGCCATGACCCGCTACAAGGTGCGCGACGGGATCGGCGAGACGCTGATGGCCTCCGCGCTCGCGCTTATGCTGCACCCGCTGATCACCTGGGCGATGAGCGATCTGGTGTTCGAGCTGCCGGCGAACTTCCTGCGCTCGGCCATCGTCACCGCCTCGATGCCGCCGGGGATCAACGCCTATCTGTTCGCCACCATGTACGCCCGCGCCTCGGGGGTGGCGGCATCCACGGTGCTGGTGGCGACGACGCTGTCGATCTTCACCGCCTCGGGCTGGCTGACCCTGCTGCACCAGATCGCGCCCTAGACGGCCGGCGGGGAGGGGCGCGCCCGGTCACGGATGCGTGACCGGGAAGGCCGGGCAGGGCGGGGCGACGTAATCAGGTCATCGCCCCCAGCCTGCCGGAGACCGCCGATGACCGACCCGAAGCCAAGCCGCCGCTCCTCCCGCCGCGCCCTGATCCTGGGCGGCGCGGCGGCGCTGGCGGCGGCGGGGCTGGGCGGCTGCGCGATCTCGCCGGACACGTCGTCGATCGAGGCGGCGAACCCGCCCCGGGGCCGCTTCGTGACCGCGGACGGGCTGCGCATCCACTACGTCGCCCTGGGCCCCGAGGATCCGGAGGCCCCGACGGTCATCCTGGTCCATGGCGCCACCGGCAATCTCAACGACATGACCTTCGATCTCGCCCCGCGGCTGGCGGCGCTGGGGATGCGGGTGATCTGCTTCGACCGGCCGGGGCAGGGCTATTCGCAGCGGCCGCCGGTCGAGGGCTGGCTGCCCGTCGTCCAGGCCCGCGCGCTCGACGCCGCCGCGGCGGCGCTGGGGGTGCGGGAGGCGGTGGTGCTGGGCCATTCCTGGGGCGGCGCCGTGGCGCTGGCCTGGGCGATGGCGGCGCCCGAGCGGGTGACGGGCGTCGTGGCGCTGGCCGCCCCCGCCTTCGCCTGGGGGGAGCCGCCGGACTTCTGGACGCCGATCGTCACCGCCCGCCCGGTGGCCGCGGTGACCGCGGGCCTGCTGCGGCTGAGCACGCTCGACGACGACGGCGCCTCCGCCGCCGCGCGGATCTTCCGGCCGCAGCCGGTTCCCCCGGGCTATATGGAACATCTGCAGGCCGAGCTGATCCTGCGCCCCTCCGCGTTCCGCAACAATGTCGAGGACATAGAGCGGCTGGACCCCGCGCTCGCCGAGCAGAGTCGAGGCTATGCGACGCTGCGGCAACCGCTCGAGATTCTGCACGGAACCGCGGACGAGATCGTGGTTCTTTCCGTACATTCCGAACCATTGTCGCGGCTGGCGCCCGCCGCGAATCTCGATACATTGCAGGGCGTTGGCCACATGCTGCATCATGCGGAGCCCGCCCGGACCGTCGCCGCCGTGCAAAGAGTCTTTGACCGGAAGGCGCATTCGGCTGGTTGAAACCCGAGAAAGTTGGTATAACCCTATCAACAGCACTTTTTGCGCGACACTCCGCGTGGGGCCATTCCGGCTCCCACGGGGGCGCGCCCCTTGGGGGCGACATGGCGGCGGCGGAAGACATCGGCGGAAACTTCGAACGGCTGGCGGACGATCCGCTGGCGCTCGCGGCCGAGGAGATCGGCGACCGCTGGTGCCTGCTGATCGTGTGCGCCTCCCAGCGCGGCATCAGCCGGTTCGACGACTTCCACCGGGAACTGGGCGTGGCGCGGAACATCCTGTCCAACCGCCTGCGCAAGCTCACGGATCTCGACATCCTGCGCCGGGCGCCGGTGCGGGAGGGCGCGCGCCGCATGGAATACGGGTTGACCGAGAAGGGGCAGGCGCTGGCCGAGGCGCTGATGCCCGTGCGCGGCTGGGCCCGGAACTGGTGCGGCGACGAGGAGCTGCGCGCAAGGCTCGGCTTCAAGCCGCTGCTGCGCGAGGCGGCTGCGCCGGAGGACGACGGCCTCGACGCGCTTCTTCCCCCCCGTCGCCCCTACGACAACTGAGTCGCGGGCCTGCGCCCGCGCGCGTCGTTCAGCGCCAGCGGGACAGCAGGGTGCCGAGCGTATCCAGCGACACCGCGGCGTCGGAGACACGCTTGGCCGCCGGCGCGCAGACCGAGGCCTTGACGATATAGCCTCGCGCGCATTGCACCGCGGGCATCAGCGCGTCGATCTCCGCCTGCACCGCGCGCTTCCAGTCGCCGAACCGGCCCCGGGCCTGCAACCGCTCCACCGCCCCGTCGATATCGGCGCAGGTCGCGCCCTGGCCGCGCAGCGCCTCGGCCAGCAGGGCTTTCTGGCTGTCGGCGTCGCAGAGCTTCCACATGATGTCCGCATGGATCTGCGGGAACAGCCGGAACACGGTGCGATAGCGGGCGCCGATATTGTCGTAGCCGTTGGCCACCCCCTCCGGCGGCCAGAACTGGTAGGAGGCGAGGAACACGTCCGGGTCCAGCTCCTGCCCGGCGCGCTTGGGCGGCTCCTGATAAAGCGCCGGCTGCTCGGGCGCGGCGACCCCTTCGCGCAGAAACGCGAGGATGCGGGCCTGCCGGCGCAGGGGCTGGCCGTTCTCGTCCAGCGGCAGCACCGCCATCTGCAGGCCGAGCGCCGCCTCGGTCAGGCGCACGAACACCTGGCGCTCGGGGAAAGCGAGCACCGCTTCCAGCCCGCCCTGCTTCCAGCCGCCTTCGAGTTCCGCCTCCAGGCCGTTGGAATCGCGGAACACGCCGCCGGGGCTGCGGGCGCCGATATCGGTGATCTCAAGGCTCATGCCGCGGGCGGGGCCGATTCCCTCGAACCGCCCCTCCAGCCCGGGAACCGGGGCGTCGGCGGACTGCGCCGCGGCGGGGGAGGGCGCGAGCCAGCCGGGCGCGAGGCCCGCCGCCCCGATCGCCAGCGCCAGGCCCATCGCGGCGCCCCGCAGCGCGGCCCTCCCGCCCCTCGCTCCGCCCGTCCGGTCCCCGGCCATGGGGCGCAGGGTCCGGGGCCGGCCCGGGATGCGGGCGGTCGAGTGCGGTTCGGGGGATGTCATGCGGGTCTCCGGCAGGCGATGTTTCCAGGAAAGCTACACCCGAACTTTGACCGCTGCGAGGCGTCCGGGTTAAATCTCCTCCGACAAGTCGCGCCGCCCCGGTCGCGACGCCGCCCGGCGCCCGCGATTCGCCGGGCCGCGGCCACGAACGCGATCGGAACACGGCCCTGATGGACTGGGACAAGCTGCGGATCTTTCACGCCGTCGCCGACGCCGGCAGCCTGACCCATGCCGGCGAGACGCTGCATCTGAGCCAGTCGGCCGTCTCCCGCCAGATCCGGGCGCTGGAGGACGAGGTGGGGGCGACCCTGTTTCACCGCCACGCCCGCGGTCTGCTGCTGACCGAGCAGGGCGAGCTGCTGTTCGCCGCGACGCGGGAGATGAACCGCACGCTCGACAGCGCCTCGGCCCGGATCCGCGACGCCAAGGACGACGTCTACGGCGAGCTGCGGGTGACGGCGACCATCGGCTTCGGGACGCTGTGGCTCACCCCGCGGCTGGAGCGGCTGTTCGACGCCTATCCGGACCTGTCGGTCGACATGAACCTGACCGAGACCGTGCTCGACCTGCCGATGCGCGAGGCCGATGTGGCGATCCGGATGCGGGAGCCCAACCAGGCCGACCTGATCCGGCGCAAGCTGTTCTCGGTCACCATCCGCTTCTACGCCTCGCAGGCCTATGTGGAGAAGCACGGCTCGCCCACCACGGCGGAGGAGCTGGCCGACCATCGCCTCGTCGCCCATTCGCCGGGCCTGCCGCAGGTTGCGGCGGGGGAGGTGTTCCTCGGCCCCTATTTCGCCCAGGCCAAGCGGCGGGTGACGGTGAACAACTATTTCGGGCTCTACGCCGCGGCGCGCAACGGGCTCGGCATCTGCGCGCTGCCGGACTACCTGGCGCGGGAAAGCGGGGACCTGGTCTGCGTCGCCCCCGATCTGCATTCCGAGCCGACCGCGGTCTATTTCGTTTATCCGACGGAGCTTCGCCGCTCCAAGCGGGTGGCGGTGTTCCGCGACTTCGTGCTGGGAGAGCTGGAGCGGGACGGGCTGCTGTCCGGCTGACGATCGGATGCGGGCGGGGGGCGGCGCCGCGTCAAGTGGTCGAAAACAACGTTTTTCCGACGGGAAGTTCGCTGTTGCGGAAAAGCCATGCGTTTTCGACAAACCTCCCTTGCAAGCGGCCCTGCGGCGCTTGTCGCGCTTGCGAAGAGAAAACCTCGCCTCTATATCCCCGGATGTGGACGGAGCGGCCCGGCCCCTGTGGCGCCGCCGCGACGATCACACCTCCCTGTTGGACTTGGCCGGGCGTTCGCGTCCGGCTTTTTTTTGTCCGAAATGGGGCAAGGCTCTGAGGTCGCGACGAAAGTTGCGAAATACAGCCGGGATGTGGGGCGTGTGACTTTTGTCACTCCGCTCTGTGTCAATCCGGACGGGCCGCGCCGCGCGCCCCGTCCGGCGCAGGCGTGGACTCAGTACCAGAGCGTGCGGTCGCCGTCGTCCAGGCCCTTGTAGAGCGCCGCGACCTCTTCGCCGTAACCGTTGAAAAGCCGGGTCGGGATCTCGTTCCCGGTGGCGAGGTCGCGTTCCTCCGCCTGGCTCCAGCGGCGATGCGGAACCTCGGGGTTCACATTGGCCCAGAAGCCGTATTCGGAGCGTTGCAGCTGCTCCCAGTAGCCCACCGGGCGTTCGGCGACGAAGCTGATGCGCACGATGGATTTGGCGGACTTGAACCCGTATTTCCACGGCAGGTGCAGGCGCATCGCGGCGCCGAACTGCTTGGGCAGCACCTGGCCGTAGGCGCCGACCACCATGAAGGGCAGGGGGTTCAGCGCCTCCTCGATCGACACGCCCTCGGTATAGGGCCAGGGATACCAGGACTGGCGCAGGCCGGGCATGGAGTCCTTGTCGGCCAGCGTCTCGAACCGCACGTATTTGGCGTCGGATTTCGGGCCGGCGTATTTCACCAGATCGGCCAGCGGGAAGCCGATCCAGGGCGCGACCATCGACCAGGCCTCGACGCAGCGGTGGCGGTAGATCCGCTCCTGCACCGGCATCTTCGCCAGCAGGTCTTCCAGCCCGATCTTGCCGGTGGTCTCCGCGAGCCCGTCGATCTCCAGCGTCCAGGGGTCGGTGGGCATGGCCTGGGCGGCGGGGGCGATCCCCTTGTGGGAGCCGAATTCGTAGAAGTTGTTGTAGGCGCCGGTGATCTTGAGCGGGGTCGCCGGGCGGCCGGCGTCCGCGTAGGCCGGGTCCAGCGGGGGCTTCGGGGTCCATTCCGTCCCCGCCTCCCGCGCCGCGGCGGGCAGGGCGGGCAGGGCGGCGGAGACGGCGCCGAAGCCCATCGCGGCCAGCGCCTGCCGGCGGTTCCAGAACAGGGACTCGGGCGTCGCCGCGCTTTCGGGCAGGCGCCAGGACGGGCGGCGGTGATAGATCATGGCGCGGGCTCCCTATGCGTCGTTTCCCACGGGGAACATAGGCGGGGGCCGCGAACGGGTCCAATCACGAGGCGTCGTGAGGCCGGGAGCGAATGTTTCAGTCCGCGCCCGGCGGCAGGGCGCGGCCGGGCGGGGGCGGTCGTCCCGACCCTCGCGCGCGCGGGCCGCGTCGGGAGGCCCCGGGTCAGGCCCGGGGCGCCCTCTCGGGACGTGGGGCGCGCGGCCGCGCGGTCAGCCTCCGAAACCCGGCGCGGCGACGCCCTGCAGCGCCAGCAGCGCGGTCAGGTCCGAATGGTCGAGCCGCGCGTCCGCCTTCGCGGCCAGCGCGGGCTTGGCATGGTAGGCGACGCCCAGCCCCGCGGCCTCGACCATGGCGAGGTCGTTGGCCCCGTCGCCCACCGCGATGGCGTCGGCCGGGGTCAGGCCGCGTTCCGCGGTCAGGGCGTTCAGCGCCTCCAGCTTCGCTTCGCGGCCGAGGATCGGGTCCGCGACCTCTCCGGTCAGGCGGCCGTCGGCGATCAGCAGGGTGTTGGCGCGGGCGAAGGCGAAGCCCGCTTCCTGCGCCACCCGGTCGGCGAAGAAGGTGAAGCCGCCCGAGACCAGCGCCGTCATCGCGCCGCGCGCGGCCATGGTGCGCACCAGCGTCTCGGCCCCGGGATTGAGGGTGATCCGCTCCGCCCAGACCCGGTCCAGCGCCGTCACCGGCAGGTCGCGCAGCAGGGCCACGCGGGCGCGCAGGGCGCCGTCGAAGTCCAGCTCCCCCTGCATGGCGCGCTCGGTGATGTCGGCCACCTGCGGACCGACGCCGGCGAGATCCGCGATTTCGTCGATGCACTCCACGGGGATGATGGTGCTGTCCATGTCCGCGATCAGCAGACGCTTTTCGCGGTTGGCGGCGGGGACGAGATTGACGTCCACGCCCGCGAAGCGCGCCCGGGCGGGCTCCAGCGCCTCCGGCCCGCAGGGCAGGTCGGCCGCGGCGGCGGAGAGGCGGCGGGCGGGCGCGCCCGCGATTTCCGCCGCGGCGGCGAGCAGATCGTCGCCCAGCGGCGCGGAGGAGGTCAGGACGAGGAAATGGGAGGTCATGCGCGGTGCGGTCCGGCCGGGGCGCCGCGGCGAGCGCAGGGCGCCGGGAGAAGAAGGGGGAAGGCGGGAGGGGCGCGCCGTCGGAACGGTCGAGGCCCCCTCCCCATCCCTCCCCCGCGGGCGGGGGAGGGGGGCGCTTGCGACGCGGTCGGCGCGGAGCCGGCTGCGGTCCGGGATCGGTCGGGGCCGGCCGGGATCAGGCCAGCGCGACCGCCGGCTCGCGGCCGGCGCCTTCGCGGCGGTCCTTCTCCAGCTCCTCCGCCAGAAGGAAGGCCAGCTCCAGCGCCTGGGCGGCGTTGAGGCGGGGGTCGCAGGCGGTGTGGTAGCGCGAGGCGAGATCCGCCTCGGTCACGTCATGCAGGCCGCCGGTGCACTCGGTCACGTTCTGCCCGGTCATCTCGAAATGCACGCCGCCGGCATGGACGCCCTCGGCCTTGCAGATCGCGAAGAACTCGTGGACCTCCTGCTGGACCCGGTCGAAGGGGCGGGTCTTGTAACCGGTGGCGGCCTTGATGGTGTTGCCGTGCATCGGATCGCAGGACCAGACCACCTTGCGCCCCTCCCGCTCCACCGCCCGGATCAGCGCGGGGAGATGGTCACCCACCTTGCCGGCGCCGAAGCGGTTGATGAGCGTGAGCCGGCCCGGCACGTTCTTCGGGTTCAGCTTGTCGATCAGCGCCAGCAGCCCGTCGGGCGTCAGCGACGGCCCGCATTTCAGCCCGATCGGGTTGATGATGCCGCGGCAGAACTCGACATGCGCCCCGTCCGGCTGGCGGGTGCGGTCGCCGATCCAGATCATGTGGCCGGAGCCGGCGACGAACTGGCCGGTGATCGAGTCCTGACGGGCCAGCGCCTCCTCATAGGGCAGCAGCAGCGCCTCGTGCGAGGTGTAGAAGTCCACCCGCTGCAGCTTCTCCTCGGTGGCGCGGTCGATGCCGGCGGCGGTCATGAAGTCCAGCGCGGACGAGATGCGTTCGGCGAGCGCATAATAACGCTCCGATCCCGGGGTGCCCGCGGCGAAGCCCAGGTTCCAGGCGTGGACCCGGTGGATGTCGGCGAAACCGCCCTGGGAGAAGGCGCGCAGCAGGTTCAGGGTCGCGGCCGACTGCAGGTAGGCCTGCGACATGCGGGCCGGATCGGGCTCCCGCGCCTCGGCGGTGAAGTCGAAGCCGTTGATGATGTCGCCGCGGTAGCTGGGCAGCGTGGTCTCGCCGATGGTCTCGGTGTCGGCGGAGCGGGGCTTGGCGAACTGCCCGGCCATGCGCCCGACCTTCACCACCGGCATCGAGGCGCCGAAGGTCAGCACCACCGCCATCTGCAGCAGCACCCGGAAGGTGTCGCGGATGTTGTCGGCGCGGAATTCCGCGAAGCTCTCGGCGCAGTCGCCGCCCTGGAGCAGAAAGGCCCGTCCCTCGGCGACCTCGGCCAGACGCGCGGTCAGGGCGCGCGCCTCTCCGGCGAAGACCAGGGGGGGATAGGACGCGATCTGGGCCGTGGTGGCGGCCAGCGCCTCCTCATCCCGATAGACGGGCATCTGGAGGGCGGGGCGGTTGCGCCAGCTGGTTTTGGTCCAGGCGTCGGCCATCGGATCGGTTCCTTGCGCAGATCGTGTTCGGTCGTCTCTGTCCGGGCCGCCTCCTGCGGCCGGGGGGCCGCTATAGCCGGAACGGCGGGGTTTTCCAAGCGTCGCGCGCCCGATTTGGCCGCGGGCGTCAAGCCTGACGTTTTGCCGCGCTGCAACAGGGGGCGACGACGCTACCCTTCGACCGATGCGGCGCCCGTCTCCGCAGGACGCGCCTCCGCCCCCTCCGCCCGCCGCCGCACCGGCTCCGGGCCCGCGAAGGAGACCGCGTGGAAGAGATCGCCCCCGCCGAACGGATCGAGGAGGTGGTCGGCGAGATCGAGCGTCTGACCTCCCCCGTGACCGGCTTCGTCGCCGACATCCCCGGCCTGCTGCTGGGCGCCTCGGCGATGATCGCGGGCGTGCTGCTGGCGCTGGGGCTGCACTGGCTGGCGCGCAAGGCGGCGCTGCGGGCGACGCGGCGCACGAACCCGTTCCTGCACGGCGCCATCGCCCGTATGGGCGGGCTGGGCCGGCTGGCCTTCGGACTGGTGGGGGCGGTGGTGACGCTGCCCGCGACCTCCCTGCCGCCCGAATGGGTGGCGATGGTCCGGCACGCGGTGTCGATCCTGCTGATCGTGCTGGTGGCCTGGGCGCTGATGACCGCGGTCAGCCATTCCGCCGAACGCTCCCTGCGCCGCTGGGTCGGGGCGGACGAGGACAATGTCGAGGCGCGCAAGAACCTCACCCAGATCCGGGTGCTGCGCCGGCTGATCAACATCGTGATCTTCATGTGCGCCGCGGGGGCCTGCCTGCTGACCTTCGACTCGGTCAAGGAATACGGCGCCGGGCTCTTCGCCTCCGCCGGCGTCGCGGGGCTGGTGGCGGCGGTGGCGGCGCGGCCGGTGCTCGCCAACCTCTTCGCCGGGCTGCAGATCGCGCTGACCCAGCCGATGCGCATCGACGATGTGGTGATCGTGGAGGGCGAGTGGGGCTGGATCGAGGAGATCACCGCGACCTATGTGGTGGTCCGCATCTGGGACTGGCGGCGGCTGGTGCTGCCGATCTCCTATTTCATCGAGAAGCCGTTCGAGAACTGGACGCGGGAAAGCGGCTCGATCATCGGCTCGGTGGTGCTGCATGTCGACTTCCGCGCGGATTTCGAGGCGCTGCGGGCGAAGTTCGACGAATTCGTGCGCGCGTCGAACTGGTGGGACGGGCAGGTCTCGGTCTTCCAGGTGATCGACGCGGGCGAGCGCACGGCGACGGTGCGGGCGCTGATGAGCGCGCGCTCATCGCCCCGTGCGTGGGAGCTGCGCTGCGAGGTGCGGGAAAAGGCGCTGGTCTGGCTGCGCGACGAGATGCCGGAGGCGCTGCCCCGCGACCGCGGCGACCTGCGGCTGGCCCGGGACGCGGCGCCTGGGACGGACGGCGATCCCTTCGGCCAGGCGCTGTCGCGGGAGCGGGCGGGCAGGGCGCCCGCGGACGGCCCGGCCCCGCATCCCCGCGCGGCGGAATAACCGGCCCCCGGAACGCGAAACCCCCGGCCGCGGGAGGCCGGGGGCGGCGCGAAACTCAACCCGCCGCAGCGGGCGGCCGATCAGGCGGCGCGGGCGCGCCGGCGCCGGGCGGCGAGGCCCATCACGCCCAGGCCCGCGGCCAGCAGCGGCGCGGCGGCGGGCAGCGGCACAGGCTCGACCTCGAAGGAATAATGCTCGGACCCTTCGGAGACGAAGTTGAAGAACTCGTCGCCCGAGTCGACGATCACGTCGATGGAGATCGCGATCCAGTCGCCGCCGAAGGCCAGCGCGCGGTCGACCGGGTCCGACTCGCCCGCGTCGATCAGGTCGCCGCTGTCGAGGAACACGCCGGCCAGCCGCTCGGACGGCGAGAACACGATGTCCGAGATCAGGATGTACAGGTTCTCGAAATCGGTGGCGAAGCCGTCATGGGTCAGGGTGAAGCCCAGCCCGTCGGCGTCCATGTCGATCTCGATCATGCCGCTGAAGTCGCCTTCGTTGGTGATCTCGTCGGCGGCCGAAAGCTCCGGGCCCGGCGCGAAAACGCGGTCCGTCGCCCCGAGCTGGCGGGTGTCGGCGGTGAGCGACGGGTTGGAAAGCTCCTCGAAGAAGCTGGCCTGCACGGCGACCGCGCCGGCCTGGGCGGTCATCAGCAGCGTCGCGGCCACGGCAAGGGGGGCGGTGAGGGCGGTCAGTTTCATACGCTCGAACCTCGTCACGCACGCTTGGGAAAGCGCGCCCGGGGCGGCGCGCATGGGTTGGCCGCAATTATTAACCAATTCGCATGGGAGGGGAAGCCGGTTTCCGCCCGATTCCGCCCCGATTTCGCCGCGATCCGCGTCAGCGCGGGACGCGGCCGGAAGCCTTGCGGCGGTGTCGGCGGCCCGCAGGCGGACGCAGCGTCATTCTCCGGCGCCGGGACCCGGTTCCACGGGCCCGTGGGAATCGGCTTGACGTCGCTTCGCGCGCCGGGCAATCGGCTTGGATGAACCCGCGAACGACCCCCGCGCCCCGCGCGCCTGCAGGCCAGCCGGACCCCGGCCCCGCCGCGGCCCCCGGGGCGTCGGCGACGGTAAGCTTCCTGCTGCTGGACCGGTTCTCCCTGTTGGCCTTCTCCTCGGCGATCGAACCCCTGCGGCTGGCCAACCACGTCTCGGGCCGCGAGCTCTTCTCCTGGAAGCTGCTGAGCGAGACCGGCGCGCCCGTCGCCGCTTCCTGCGGAATGCGGGCCGCGGTGGACGGGGGGCTGGAGGAGCTGCCCCGCGGCTCGCGCCTCGTGGTCTGCTCGGGCCTCGACGTGGCGCGGGCGACCTCGCGGCCGGTGCTGAACTGGCTGCGGCGGGAAAGCCGGCGCGGCGTGGCGATGTCGGCGGTCTGCACGGGCGCCTTCGCGCTGGCCAGGGCGGGGCTTCTGGACGGCCGGCGCTGCACCATCCACTGGGAGAACCAGGACGGCTTCGCCGAGGATTTCCCGGATGTGGAGCTGACCGACCAGATCTACGTCGTCGACGGCGACGCGATGACCGCGGCCGGGGGCGCCGCGGCCGGCGACATGATGCTGCGGCTGGTGGCCCAGGCCCACGGCCCCGACATCGCCGGCATGGTGGCCGACCAGATGGTCTACACCAACCTGCGCGGAGACGAGGACCATCAGCGCCTGTCGGTCCCCGCGCGCATCGGGGTGCGCCACCCCAAGCTGTCGCGCGTCATCGACCTGATGAACGCCCATATCGAGGAGCCCGTCTCCGCCGCCCGGCTGGCGGAGGAGGTGGGCATGTCGACCCGCCAGCTCGAACGCCTGTTCCGCCGTTATCTCGACCGCTCGCCCAAGCGCTACTACCTCGAACTGCGGCTGGAGAAGGCGCGCCGGCTGCTGCTGCAGACCGACATGTCGGTGATCTACGTGGCGCTGGCCTGCGGTTTCACCTCGCCCTCGCATTTCTCCAAGTGCTATCGGGCCCATTACAAGCGCACGCCCTACCGGGAACGGGGCGTCGCCGCGCCGGGGCCGGCGGTCCAGCAGGCGGAGGCGCGGGCGGCCATGCTCGTTTCCGGCGGGACGGCGGCGCTGGACGAGGATTACGACGAGGCGAACGACGATCTGGCCGGCGACGGGTTCGGCGGGGACGATGGGGACGACGGGGACGGTTTCGGGGCGTGAGCCCGCCCGCCCCCAAACCGCCACGAAACCGGGCGAGGCTCCGTCCCATGCCCTTCGCCCGCCGCCGCCCTCCGCCCCTCGCCCCGCTGCGTCGCCTCGCGCTCGGCGCCGCGCTGCTCGTCCTGTGCGGGGCCGCGCCGGTTCCGGCCCAGACCGGGGCCGCGACCGCTCCGGGGGATGAGGCCGGGCGCATCTGCCTGCCGGGGGAGCCGGTCTGCCTCGACCCCGCGAGCCTCACCCGCCTGGTCCATGACATCGCCTTCGGGCGGGAGGATTTCCGGCTGCCCGGCGACGCGCGGCATTTCTCCGACAACCGCCTGCGCCGCTTCCCCCGCGGGGCCGTGCCGGTGGAGGTCTATTCGGACGATCCCGGCATCGCCTCCAACGCTCTGTTCTGGGATCCGTTCAGGGTGCTGGCCCGGCGGCTGCCCGGCATCGCCGGCCTGCGGCTCGCCCCCCGCGCCCAGGTGGAGCTGTGGGAGGCGCCGCCGGGGGTGATGATCTTCGTGGGCTCGCGCGGCTACCTGCGCGAAAGCCTCGCCACGCTCGCCCGCATCTCCGGAACCGACCCGGCCCGCGCGGAGGCCCGGTTCGACGCGCTGGCCGAACCGTTCCTGCGCCGGGGCCGGCCGATCTGTTTCGCGGAGGTGCGGTTCCGCTCGGCGATGTCGGCGGAGGTGGCGTTCTCGGTCGTGGCGCTGGAGGCGTCGCCGGACCTGTCGGAATGCGTCTACGAAGAGCTGATCCAGGCGCTCGGCCCGATCAACGACAGCCGGCGGGTGCGCGAGACGCTGTTCAACGACGCGCCTCCCGGCAGTCCCGGCCATGCGCGCGCGCCGACCGCCTACGACTGGCTGGCGCTGGCGGTGATCTACGACCCGCGGCTGGTCACCGGCATGACCGAGGCCGAGGCCGCCCCGGTGATCGAGGAGATCGTGCAGGGCTTCGTCTCGCGTCCCTGAACGAGGCGCGGGCCCGCGCCTACAGGCCGGCGATCCGCTCCAGATCCGCGATGGTGGCGTCGAAGGCGCCGCACATGTCGCCCAGGCCCTTGCGGGCGACCTGGGCCATGGAGCTTCGGCACATGTCGCGGGCGGCGCGAAGCTGCGCCAGCCGTTCGCGCGCCGCGGCGGGCGTCATCGCCATCGGCGCACCGAGGCCGGGCAGGGCGGCGAGCCCGGCGCTTCCGGGCGCGGGCGGCGGGGCGATGCTCGGCAGGCGGGACGGGGCGGGGCGGCCGGCCTCCTCCGCGACCGGCGGGACCGCGGCCGCGGGCGCCGGGGCGACGGGACCCACGGGCGCGGGAACCGGGGGCGGGGTCGCGCGTTCCAGCCGGACCCGGCCGAACTCGCGGCTGCCGGCGCCCGCGGCGCCGGCCCGGGTTTCGCGCAGATACTCGCCCCAGACCAGGTCCGGCGCGGCCTCGGCCTGCGGAACGCCCGGCGCATCCGCGCCCGCGGCTCCTTCCGCCGGGGCCGCGCCGCTCAGCGCGCCGCCCAGGCCTCCGGGCGCGGCCGGCTCGGCCAGGCGCACCACCATGCGGCGCGGGCCGGTCCCGGCCTGCTCGTCCCAAACGAGGGTCATCATCCCCGCCTCGCAGCGCGCTTCGGCGAGGCGCAGCGGGACGGGCTCCGGTTGCAGCGGCCAGCGCCGGGCGGCGCGGGCCAGGGTCGGAGCGCCGGCCGCCTCGCCGATCCGCCACAGGGCGCGGGCCTCCCGCGATGCGAGCCGGTTGGTCACGGCGTTGGTCACGGGTCCGTCGCCCTGCGCCTCGGGCCGCAGTTCCGCCACCCAGTCGCCGCGCAGGACCGGCGGCGGGCAGGCGGCGGCGCCGGCGGGCGGCGGCTCGGGGGTCTCGCCGGCGGGCGGCGGCGTCGCGGCGATGGCGGCGCCCAGCGCCTCGGCCAGCGCCTGCGCCTCGGAGGCGGCGCAATGCCGGTCGATCTCCGCATCGGTGAAGCCCCGGCCGATCAGCGCCCGCACCTCGCCCGCGTCGCAGGCCCGCGCGGCGTCGGGCAGGGCCGCGGCGGCCGCGGCCAGCCCCGTCAGCGAGAGGACCATGAGGCGGCGGCGGGCGGAACGGGCGAAGCGCATGAGGCGGGTCCGATGAACGCGAGACTGGCCCGACGATGGCCCGTCCCCCGCCGCCATGCAACCCGGCGGCGTCGGGCGCGCCCCGGGAAGGCGGTTCCGGACTGGCGAAGGCGCAGGGGCGGCGGCCGGGAACCCTGCGCGTCCGGCGGGCGCCTGCGTTCCGCGCCGAGAGGCCCCGGGTCAAGCCCGGGGCGCGCATTGTCCGAGACCTTCCGGCGATCCGGGGAAGGGCGAAGGCCCGGCGGCGCCTCAGGCCGCCAGCCGCTCCACCAGCCGGCGCATGAAGGCCTCGCCGGCGTCGAGCTGGCTGATCTCGATGAACTCGTCGGGCTGGTGGGCCTGGGCGATGTCGCCCGGTCCGCAGACCACCGTCGAATAGCCCGCGCCCTGGAACAGCCCCGCCTCGGTCGCGTAGCTGACCGCGTGCGAGGCGTTGTCGCCGGTCAGGGCGCGCACCAGCGCCTCGGCCGCGCCGCCCTCCTCCACCGCGCAGCCGGGGATGTCGGCCTTGACCTCGATCTCGATCGCGGCCTCGGGGCGGATCGCCTTCAGCTCGGCCTCCAGCCGCGCGGCCTCGGCCCGGATGCGGGCGAGATACATGGCGCTGTCGTCGGGCGGGCAGGGGCGCACGTCGACCGAGAACCAGGCGTTGGCCGCGGTGATGTTATGCGCGGTGCCGCCGCGGAATTCGCCCACGTGGAGCGAGGTCCAGGGCGGGTCGAAAAGCTCGGCGCCGGCCAGCGGCGCGGCCATGGTCTCGGCCTGGATCCCGTCGATCCACGCCACCAGCTTCGCCGCCGCCATCACCGCCGACACCGACTTGTGACGCAGCGAGGAATGCATCTCGAAACCCCGCACCCGGATCACCAGCTCCAGGATCCCCTTGTGCCCGGTCACGCAGGCCAGCCGCGTCGGCTCGCCCACGATCACCGCCGAGGCCCGCGGCAGCCCCGCCGCCATCGCAGCGATCAGGGGCGGGGCGCCGTGCATCCCGTCCTCCTCGTCATAGCTCAGCGCGATCTGCAGCGGGTGCTTGACCCCCGCCTGCAACGCCATCGGCAGGGCGCAGAGCGCGAGCGCGTCGAACCCCTTCATGTCGCAGGCCCCGCGGCCGTGCAGCCGTCCTTCGCGCTCCACCAGCGTGAACGGGTCGGAGGTCCATTTCTGGTCCGTCACCGGCACCACGTCGGTATGGCCCGAGAGGATCACGCCCCCCTCCACCGCCGGCCCGACCTGGGCGTAGAGCGCGGCCTTGTCGCCCTCGGGGTTCGGCAGGACGGTCGCCTCGATCCCCCATTCCGCCAGCCAGTCGCGCGCGAAGTCGATGAGCGCGAGGTTGGAGCCGGTGCAGGTCGTGTCGAAACCGACCAGCTTCTCGAGCATCTCGCGGGGGGTGTAGGCGCGGGGCATGGGGGCTCCGTTGCAGGGGGAGGAGACGCGAGACGCGGGCGGCGGGCGGGGCGGCGCGCCCCTCCGCCGCCGCGCGGGGCTCAGCCGGCGGCGAGGCGGGCCTGGGCGACGGAGACGAGCATGGAGGCGCCCAGCGGGATCACGTCGTCGTCGAAGACGAAGCCGGGATTGTGCAGCGGCACGTCGCCCTTGTGGCCGACGGTGAAATAGACCCCCGGCGCGGCCTTGAGCATGTCGGCGAAGTCCTCCGACCCGGTGGCGGCCTCGGACTGGATCGACACGCGCTCGGCCCCGGTGATCTCGGCGGCGATGCCCGCGACCACGTCGGTCAGCTTCACGTCGTTTTCGAGCACGGTGAAGATGTCGCGGATATCCACCTCGATCTCCACCCCGAAGGCGGCGGCGAGGCCGGCGGAGATCTCCTTCATCCGCTCGCGCATCCGGTCCCGGGCCTCGTCGGTGAAGAAACGCATGGTGCCCGAAAGCGTGGCCGTGTCGGGGACCACGTTGTAGGCGGCGCCGGAATGGATCTGGGTGATCGACAGCACCGCCGCCTCATGCGGGGGGGCGTTGCGCGACCGGATGGTCTGCAGCGCCTGGGCGAGCGCCGTGGCGACCATGATCGGGTCCCGGGAATGCTGGGGCGAGGCCCCGTGCGAGCCGACGCCCTGGATGCGGATGTCGAAGAAATCCGCCCCCGCCATGGCGACGCCGGGCTTGATGCCGACCACGCCCTCGGCGGTGTAGGGGGAGTTGTGCAGGCCGTAGACCTCGTCGCACGGGAATTTTTCAAACAGCCCGTCGCGGATCATGGCGCGGGCGCCGCCGAGGCCCTCTTCGGCCGGCTGGAAGATCAGGATCACCTTGCCGGGGAAGTCGCGGGTCTCGGCCAGCCTTTGGGCGGCGGCGAGCAGCATGGTGGTGTGCCCGTCATGGCCGCAGGCGTGGGAGACGCCGGGGATGGTGGAGCGCCATTCGAGATTGGTGCGCTCCTCGATCGGCAGCGCGTCCATGTCGGCGCGCAGGCCCACGGTGCGGCCGGGGGCGTTACCCTCGATCACGCCGACGATGCCGGTGCCGCCGAGGCCGCGATGGATCTCGATCCCCCAGCTCTCCAGCTTGTCGGCGACGATGCCGGAGGTGCGGACTTCCTGAAAGCCGATCTCGGGATGCCGGTGCAGGTCGCGGCGGATGGCGGTGAACTCGGGCAGGCGCGCGGCGATCTCTGGAATGACGGGCATGGGGGCTCCGGGGTTGGGGCGGGCAGGGAGGTCGCGGCGGGCGCGGTCAGGAGCATTGGTCGCGCCTCGCCGGGGACGGGTCAAGTGCTGCGGCGCCGAAAACCTTCGGGGCCCGGGGAGCGCGGCGGGGCGAGGGCGCCGCGACGGCGGGGGCGCCGGGGGGGGCCCGGGCGCCCGCCGCGCGCCCGGCCGGCACGCGGGCGGGGCGGGCGCCGGCGGGCCGGGGCCCCGGGGGAGGGCGCGGGGGTGGGGGGTGAACTCGGGCCGGCG
>JAYZWL010000084.1:0-27703 GCA_036154955.1 Pseudomonadota bacterium
ATACCCCCCGCGCGGCCCCCCGCGGGGGCCCCCCGGTATTTTTTTTTGGCCCCCCGGCCCCGATCCGCGCGGCCCTGCGCGACCGGACCGATCGCCGGGAAACCCCTGCGCGGCCGACCGAAGGGCAGATCGGCGCGGAGCGGCCGGCGTCGCGAGGCCCCGGGCCAAGCCCGGGGCGCGCGCCGGCTCCGCACCGTGACGCGGCGCGGGCGCTCAGTCGCGAAGGGCGCGCAACGCCTCCGCCGCCATCTCCGCCTGAACGGCCCAGGCCAGCGCCCAGGGCAGCGTCATCAGCGCCGTCCAGTTGCGCACGCCCTGCCCGGCCGGATGCCGCGCGGAAAAGCCGAACGGGTCGCCCCGCGCCTCTTCGCCCGCGCCGTCGCGGCCGGTTCCGTCGATCATCCCCACCCCCTGTCTCCGCCCCCGCCGCCGCGAGGGCGCGCCGTCAGCCGAACAGCTTGTGGCAGGTTTCCAGCGCGTCGATCAGCGCGTCCACCTCCGCGCGGGTGTTGTAGAGCCCGAAGGACGCCCGGCAGGTGGCCGAGACCCCAAGATGCTCCATCAACGGCTGGGCGCAATGGTGCCCGGCACGCACCGCCACCCCCTTGCGGTCGACGACGGTCGAGATGTCGTGCGGATGCCCCGCGCCCTGCAGGGTGAAGGAGAAGATCGCCCCCTTGCCCGGCGCGTTCCCCTGGATGTTCAGCCAGTTGAGCCCGCTGAGCCGCGCCTGCGCGTAGTCCCGCAGGTCGCGCTCATGGGCGGCGATCGCGTCCATCCCCAGCCCCTGCATGTAGTCGATGGCGGCCCCCAGGCCGATCATCTGCACGATGCCGGGCGTCCCCGCCTCGAACTTGTGGGGGGCGTCGTTGTAGGAGACGGCGTCGCGCGTCACCTCCCGGATCATGTCGCCGCCGCCCATGAAGGGGCGCATCTCGGCGTAGCGTTCCGCCCGCACGTAGAGCGCGCCGGAAGCCGACGGGCCATAGAGCTTGTGGCCGGTGATCGCGTAGAAGTCGCAGCCGATATCGGCCACGTCGACCTTCATGTGCACGGCCGATTGCGAGCCGTCGATCATCGTGGCGACGCCGCGGGCGCGAGCCTCCCGGCAGATGGTCTTCACGTCGACCACCGTGCCCAGCACGTTGGACATGTGGGTGATCGCCACCAGCTTCGTCTTCGGCCCGATGGCGTCGATCACCGCCTGCGGATCGAGGCTGCCGTCGGCCGCCGTCTCCACCCATTTCAGCACCACGCCCTGCCGCTCCCGCAGGAAATGCCAGGGCACGATGTTGGCGTGATGCTCCATGACCGAGAGCACGATCTCGTCCCCCGCCTGCAGCCGCGGCGCGGCCCAGGCGTAGCTCACCAGGTTGAACGCCTGGGTGGAGCCGGTGGTGAACAGGATCTCCTCCTCCCGCTCCGCGCCCAGGAAAGCCCGCAGCTTCTCGCGCACCGCCTCGTAGTGGTCGGTCGCGAGGTTGGAGAGGAAATGCAGCCCCCGATGCACGTTGGCGTATTCGTGGGCGTAGGCGCGCGACACCGCGTCGATCACCGCCCGCGGCTTCTGGGCCGAGGCGCCGTTGTCCAGGTAGACCAGCGGCTTTCCGTTCACCTCGCGCGAGAGAATCGGGAAATCCTCGCGCACCTTCATCACGTCGTACATTCGGATCTCTCCTGAAGGAGGACAGGCGCCTCAGGCCGGGGCCGGCCCCAGCGCGAAGACCGAGACCAGCACCATGGTCAGCATCCCCAGCGCCAGAAAGCCGGCGACCGAGGCCGCGACCACGCCGCCCATGCGCTTGAAGCCATGGGCCTCGGCCACGAAGGCCGCGAACATCCAGATCGACACGCCCAGGCTCAGCGGGATCAGCAGGAACAGCGCCCCCGGCCCCTCCCCGGTGGTCATGTCGCCCATGGAGGAGGCGCCGATCAGGTTGAACGGGGCGAGGAAGGCGGTGGCCAGGTAGTGCCAGCCGATCACCTGCGCCATCTGCTGGGGCGAGGCGCGGCCGCCGAAGCGCCTGCCCACCGCATAGGCCCCGGCGGTCAGCGCCGCGAACAGAACGAATTGCAGCGCCAGTTCGCTGAGCCGCGCGCCCAGGGCGGCGAAGCCCGGCGCGTCGCCCGCGATCAGCCCCGCCGCCACCCCGAACACGGACTGCACCAGGAAGGACAGCACCACCATCAGCGCGCAGTCGGGCATGGAGGGATCGGCCGTCAGCATCCGGCGGGCCGACTGGCGGGGCGTGGAATAGGCCTCGGCCAGGTTCTGCAAAAAGGCGCGGATCATGCGCGGCGCTCTCCGGCGTCGGACGCGCGCCGCGCGGCCCGCGCCCCGTGCGCGCGCCGGAACGCCGTCAGGCGGACAGATAGACGGCCACAAGGCTGAGCGCCACCGTCCCGGCGCTCAGGCCCAGGAACGGCCACGAGGTTTTCTTCCAGCCATGCGCCGCGGCCAGCCCGGCTGCGATGAACCACAGGAACGGCACCAGACCCACATAGTAGGTCGGCAGCGCCAGCACCGGGTCGCCCAGCGCGGGAAGTCTGCGCTCCCCCACCGCCAGCGCGACCGTGAGGCTCGCCGCCAGGAACCCGAACGGGGCCGAGACCAGCGCCCCCCAGAACACCGCGACCCGCGTGTCCCGCCAGGAGCCGGAGCCCCCCGCCGCCGAGCAGACCGCGAAGGCCCCGGCCGCGAACAGGTAAAGCACCGCGGTCCGCATCAGGAAGGCCACCGCCATGTAGCCGGCCATCTCCAGCGGCATCCGCCCCTGGGCCGCGGCGGTGGGGGCGAGCACGGTCTTCATGGTCCAGGACAGGAAGAACACCATGTCCGACAGGATCACGTAGAACAGGAGCCGCCCCTCGGTGGGCTGCTCGGCGATCAACCGGCGGGTGGAGGCAGGCATGTCCCGCCACGCCTCCAGCACCCGTTCGCCCATCGAGGCGGGAAGGTCGTCGTCCTCGTCCAGACGGGAACCGGTCGCATACGCCATACTCTTGCACTCCACTCGAAACCGCGGGGAGCGTAGCGCAAGATGAAGCGAATGTGAACAAGTGTTTTCCCGCGGAACGGTCCGCCCGACGCGGCCCCCGGGCGGTCATGCCGCCCCCGCCAGGATCGCGGCGGCGCCGACCGCGAGGCCCAGAGCGAAGCCGGGCCAGGCCCGACGGAACCCGTGCGCCTCGGCCAGCGCGCCGCACCAGAACCACAGGGCGACGAGGCCGGCCATGGCGCCGAAGGCGGACGGCGGCAGCGCGGTCAGGCCCAAGGGCCCGCGCCACGCCTCCACCGCCGCGGCCAGCAGATAGGCGGGCGAGGCCGCGAAGGCCGCCCAGAACGCGGCGTGGCGGGTCGCCTTCCAGTCCCCCGCCCCGCCGATCGCCCGCAGCACCACCCGCAGCAGCGCCGCGACGCCGTAGAGGAACAGCGGCGCGAAGAACACCGAGGCGACGATGGCGCCGGCCACCTGCCCCGCCCCGTCCTCGCCCCGGAACTTCTCCGGATCGCCCGCCGCCACCGCCAACCCCTGCGCCATGCAGGCCCCGACGCCATAGGCGAGGATCCGGCTTTCCGGCGGGTCGGAGGCCAGCTCGCGCGCCATGGACGCGCGCGGCCCCGCCCGCCAGGCCTCGGCCATGCGGGCGATCAGCCCGCGCGGGGCGTCGACGGGGCCCGGAGCAGGCGCTGGGGCGGGACGGCTCACGCCCCGGCCTGCACCCAGGCGGCGGCCTGCTCGCGCAGGATCTCGGCCAGGTCCTCGTCCTCGATCTCCTCGATCGCCTCGCCGAGGAAGGACAGCACCAGCAGCGCCTCCGCCTCCCGCTTGGGGATGCCGCGGGCGCGCAGGTAGTAAAGCGCGGTCTCGTCCGCCGCCCCGCAGGTCGACCCGTGGGAGCAGACCACGTCGTCGGCGTAGATCTCCAGCTCCGGCTTGGCGAGGAACTCGGCCCGCTCGTCCAGCAGCAGGCCCTGGGAGATCTGGTAGCCGTCGGTCTTCTGCGCGCCCTCCTTCACCAGGATCTTGCCCTGGAAGACGCCGCGGGCGGTGTCGCGCAGCACCTTCTTGAACACCTGCCGGGATTCGCAGCGTTCCGCGTCATGGGTGACGAAGACGGTGTCGTCATGCACGAAATCGTCGCCCCCGCCGAGGCAGGCGCCGGCCAGATGCACGGCCGCGTCGTCGCCGGTCAGCTCCACGACCTGCTCGGTCCGGGTCAGCCTGCCGCCGGCGGCGATGGCGAAGGACTTCAGCGCGCTTTCGCGCCCCAGCCGGGCGAAAAGCTGCCAGAGCCCGCGCCGCTCCGCCTCCGGCCCGCTGGCGCGGACCAGATGCAACGCGGCCTCGTCGGCGATGTCGGCCTCGATCAGCGCGTTGACCCGCGCCCCGGGGCCGCCGTCCTCCAGCACCGTCAGCTCGGCGCCGGGCTCCAGCCGGATCAGGTGATGCAGCATCGCGTCGGCGGCGTCCGAGCCGCGCGCGCCGCGCAGCAGGATCGGCCGCGGAGCCTTGCCGGCGACGCGGATCGCAAGACCCTCGGTCGCCACGGCGCTGTTCAGCGCGGCCAGCGGACGGGCGACGGGAACCTGACCCTTCGCCTCAAGAACGCCGTAGAGGTCCTTGGCCCAGTGGATATCCTTGGCCATCGCGTCAGCCAGCGAGACGATCTCCACCCCCTCCATCCCCTCGGGGACCGAGACGATGCGGCCGTCCTCCACCCGGATCTCCAGCGCGTCGACGCCGGAGAAGACCGGGGCCGGCGCCTCGGGCAGCGGCGCGGGCGTGGGCGCAGGCGCGGTCAGCGCCGCGGGGTCGGTCCAGCGCCAGTATTCGTCCCGGCGCACCGGGGCGCCGGCCTCCCGCAGGCGGGCGACGGCGGCGGCGCGGGCGGAGGCGGCCCAGCCGGCCTCCCCGACGGGGGCCGGAAACGCCGCCAGAAGCGCTTCGGCCAGGTCGATTTTTCTCGCGGGGACCGCCATTTACACGGCCTCCTTGAGAAGGTCGGCATAGCCGTTCTTCTCGACTTCCAGGGCCAGCTCCGGCCCACCGGTCTTGATGATCCGGCCATCGGCCATGATGTGCACCACGTCCGGTTTGATGTGGTCCAGAAGGCGCTGGTAGTGGGTGATCACCAGAAAGCCCCGGCCCGCGTCGCGCAGCGCGTTGACGCCGTCGGCCACCAGCTTCATCGCGTCCACGTCGAGACCGGAGTCGGTCTCGTCCAGGATGCACATCTTCGGCTCCAGCACCGCCATCTGGAGGATCTCGTTGCGCTTCTTCTCGCCGCCCGAGAAGCCGACGTTGACCGAGCGCTTCAGCATCTCCGGCGAGATCTCAAGTTTCGCCGCCTTCTCACGGACGAACTTGAGAAATTCGGCGGCGGACATCTCGTCCAGGCCCTTGGCCTTGCGCTGGGAGTTCAGGGCGGTGCGCAGGAAGGTCATGTTGCCCACGCCCGGGATCTCCACCGGGTACTGGAAGGCGAGGAACAGGCCCGCGGCGGCGCGGTCCTCCGGCTCCATCTCCAGCAGGTCCTCGCCGTCGAGGCTGGCCTCGCCGCCCGTCACCTCATAGCCGTCGCGGCCCGAGAGCACGTAGGACAGGGTCGACTTGCCCGAGCCGTTCGGCCCCATGATCGCGTGGACCTTGCCGGCCTCCACTTTCAGGTCGACGCCCTTGAGGATCTGCTTGTCCTCTTCCTCAAGCTTCACCTGAAGGTTCTTGATCTCCAGCATCTTGTCGTCCTTTCTTCAGACGCCCGGCGCAGGTCGCGGCGCAGGCGTGGCATCGCGAAGGGGCGGCCGCCCCCCGAACTCCGCCCGGGGCGTCAGCCCCGGAAACGTCACCCGGGACGTCAGCCCCGGAATATCAACGCGGCTCCGGCCAGGATCAGCACGAAGCCCGCGGCGGTGGTCCACGAGATCGACTCCTTCAGCCACAGGACCGAGAAGCCGCAGAACACCGCCAGCGTGACCACCTCCTGGATGGTCTTGAGCTGGGCCGCGGAATAGACCGCGTGCCCGATGCGGTTGGCCGGGACCGCGAACCAGTATTCGACCAGCGCGATCATCCAGCTGCCCATCACCGCGACCCAGAGCGGGGCGGAAGGCCAGCGCAGGTGCCCGTACCAGGCGAAGGTCATGAACAGGTTCGACACGACCAGCATGCCGACCGGCAGGATGTAAGGAAGCCATGGGCCCAATCGCGTCCTTCGCCCCCGGTCAGGCCCGCTCGACCGACACCGCGGTGCCGGAGACCGAGACCATCAGCATCGACCCGTCCTTGCCGACCACCTCGTAGTCGATGTCCACGCCGACCACGGCGTTGGCCCCGGCGCGGACGGCGTTCTCCTCCAGCTCCCGAAACGCGACCTCGCGGGCGTCGGCGAGCTTGCTCTCATACGCGCCCGACCGGCCGCCGATGATGTCGGTGATGCCCGCGAAGATGTCGCGCACGAAATTCGCGCCCATGATCGCCTCGCCCACCACCACGCCGCGATAGGCGGCGATGCGGTGGCCTTCGATGGATTGGGTCGTCGTCACGATCATTCGAGCGCCTCCCGTCGCATCGCCCCCGCGAAGCGCACCCAGCCGACGGTCAGGAAGCCCCAGACCACCAGCAGCGCCAGCGACAGCAGCGCCTCCGCCCAGACCTGGGCGCGCAGGCCCAGCCCCCAGGCGTCGGCCATCATCGCCACGATCTCCTCATCCTCCAGCGACAGCGCGAAGATCACCAGATGCGCGCTGATCAGCCAGCGCGCCGTGGGGTGCAGCCGCAGGCGCGAGGCATGGCCGAGCCGCGCCATCACCCGCCCGGGCGTCGCCGCGCGGACCCGCATCTCCGGATGCGGCTCCCGTCCCGGTTCCGTCATCCGACCGAGCCCTCCAGGCTGATCGCCACCAGGCTCTGCGCCTCCATGGCGAATTCCATCGGCAGGGCCTGCAGGACCTCCTTGCAGAAGCCGTTGACCACCAGCGCCACCGCGTCCTCCTCCGACATGCCGCGCTGGCGGCAGTAGAAGAGCTGGTCGTCGGCGATCTTGGAGGTGGTGGCCTCGTGCTCGACCTTGGAGGAGTGGTTGCGCACCTCGATATAGGGCACGGTATGCGCCCCGCACTTGTCGCCGATCAGCAGGCTGTCGCACTGGGTGTAGTTGCGGCTGTCGGTGGCCTTGGGGTGCATGGAGACGAGGCCGCGATAGGTGTTCTGCGCCCGCCCGGCCGAGATGCCCTTGGACACGATCCGGCTCCGGGTGTTCTTGCCCAGATGCACCATCTTGGTGCCGGTGTCGGCCTGCTGGTAGTTGTTGGCGATGGCGATGGAGTAGAACTCGCCCTGGCTCTCGTTCCCGCGCAGGATGCAGGAGGGGTATTTCCAGGTGACGGCGGAGCCGGTCTCCACCTGCGTCCACATCACCTTGGCGCGGTCCCCGCGGCAGTCGGCGCGCTTGGTCACGAAGTTGTAGATGCCGCCCTTGCCCTCGGCGTCGCCGGGGAACCAGTTCTGCACGGTCGAGTATTTCACCTCGGCGTCGTCCAGAACCACGATCTCCACCACCGCGGCGTGCAGCTGGTTGGTGTCGCGCTTGGGCGCGGTGCAGCCTTCCAGGTAGCTCACATAGGACCCCTTGTCGGCGACGATCAGGGTCCGCTCGAACTGGCCGGTGTTCTCGGCGTTGATGCGGAAGTAGGTCGACAGCTCCATCGGGCAGCGCACGCCCTCGGGGATGTAGACGAACGACCCGTCCGAGAAGACCGCGGAGTTCAGCGTGGCGTAGAAGTTGTCCGACGACGGCACCACCGAGCCGAGATACTTCTTCACCAGCTCCGGATGCTCCTGCACCGCCTCGGAGATCGAGCAGAAGATCACGCCGGCCTTGGCCAGTTCGTCCTTGAAGGTGGTGCCGACGGAGACGGAGTCGAACACCGCGTCCACCGCGACCTTGCGGCCCTCGGCGGCGGCTTCGCCCGCGCCCTCGACGCCGGCCAGGATCATCTGCTCCTTCAGCGGGATCCCCAGCTTCTCATAGGTGCGCAGCAGTTCCGGGTCGACCTCGTCGAGCGATTTCGGCTTGGTGGCGAAGGACTTGGGCTGGGCGTAGTAATACTGGTCCTGGAAGTCGATCTGCGGGTAATGGACCATGGCCCATTCCGGCTCCTCCATCTTCTCCCAGCGCCGGAACGCCGCCAGCCGCCAGTCCAGCAGCCAGTCCGGCTCGTTCTTCTTGGCGGAGATCAGGCGGACGATGTCCTCGTTCAGCCCCTTGGGGGCGTAGTCCATCTCGATGTCCGAGGACCAGCCGTGCTTGTATTCCCCGCTCAGCGAGCGGACGGCGTCGACGGTGTCCTGCTCCACCCCGTCCTTGGCGACGAGTTCAGGGGTCGTGTGATCCAGAGCGGCCATGTCGGTCTCCTTGGCGCGCGCGCGTCCCGGTGGACGGCGCGGGGGGTGTTCAGGCGGCCCGCGCGAGGGCGCGGGCGTGTTTCTCGGCCCAGGCGGCGGCGAAGCCGTCGATCTCGGCCTCCGTCGTCGCGGGCCCGATCGAGACGCGCAGCCCGCAGGCCGCGTCCTCGGGCGAATATCCCATCGCGGCGAGCACGCTGCTCGGCGCGGTCTTGCCGGACGCGCAGGCCGAGCCGGAGCTGACCGCGTAACCGGCGAGGTCCATCTGCATGGCCTGCGTCTCGCCCCGCCAGCCGGGGGCGAGGATCAGCGAGGTGTTGGGCAGGCGCGGCAGCCCTCTCCCCACGATCTCGGGCGCATGGTTCAGGCTTTCAAGACGCGCTTCCAGCCGATCCCGCAGATCGGCGACCCGGTCCCAGAGGCCTGCGCCGCGCTCGGCCGCCGCCGCCTCGGCCGCGGCGCCGAAGCCGGCGATGCCGGGCAGGTTCTCGGTGCCCGCGCGGCGGCGCGCCTCCTGCCCGCCGCCCGGCGCCAGAACCGCGCCGTCGAGGCTCGCGCCCCGCACGATCAGCGCGCCGACGCCCTTCGGGCCGCCCAGCTTGTGGGCCGAGAGGATCGCGAAATCCGCCCCGCAGGACGCGAAGTCGAAGGGGACGCGGCCGACCAGCTGGGTCACGTCGACCAGCAGCCGGTCCGCGCCGCGGGGCGGGATCGGGGTCAGGATCCCGGATTCGTTGTTGGCCGGCGTCATCGCGACCACCCGGCCCGGGCGGTCGTCGGTCCGGGCCTGCGCGGTCAGGCAGGGATGCGAGGTCGGGTCGACCTCGACCGTCCCTTCCGGCAGACGCGCGAGGATCCCCGCCGCCTCGGTGGCGCCGGAGGCGAAGACCACCTCCTCCGCCACGCAGCCCACGAGGGCCGCGACCTGCGCCCGCGCCCGCTCCACGACCGCGCGCGCCGCCCGCCCCTCGGCATGGACCGAGGACGGATTTCCGCCCAGGTCCAGCGCCGCGAGCATCGCCGCGCGCGCCTCCGCCCGCAGGGGGGCGGTGGCGTTCCAGTCGAGATATGCGCGGGGGCGCGTCATGCGCGGGCCAGATCCTCGTCCAGAAGCTGCGCGAAATCGGGGACCGCGGGGCACGGCACCATCTTGTCGGCGACCACGTCGGCCAGCGTCGTGCGGCTGAGGAAGACGTGGACATGGGCGGAAAGCTGCTCCCACAGGTTGTGGGTCAGGCAATGCGCCTGGCTGCCGCCGCAGCCCTTGTCCTTCTCGCCGCCGCAGCCCATGGCGTTCAGCCGCTCGTCCACCGCCGCCATGATCTCGGCGATCGGGATGGCGCCGGCGGGCCGGGCCAGGCGGTAGCCGCCGCCGGGGCCGCGCACGCTGTCCACCAGGCCGGCGCGGCGCAGGCGGGCGAAAAGCTGCTCCAGATAGGCCAGCGAGATGTCCTGGCGCTCCGCGATCTCGGACAGCGACACCAGCGCGTCGGCCGGCTGCAGCGCGATGTCGGCCAGCGCGGTCACCGCGTAGCGGCCCTTGGTGCTGAGCTTCATGGATTTCGTCTCCTCCCGGGCCGCGCGCATCGCGGCCCCCTGCTCCGGCCGTGGGGGCGCGGACCTGCGCCCCGGACCTGCGGCCATCCGGCCGGCGGCGTCGCCCCCTCGCCCCCCCCCCTTGCGCACGGGCGCGCGCGGGCGGACAGGAGGGACGTTGCGGCGCTGGCGGGAGCGGCGGGCCCGCGAAAGACCCGCCCTGCTGGCGCGAACCGGCCCCGGACGTCGCGCCATATGTTGACGCGAGACCCGTCGCCGACTACCTGCAACGGACCGGCGATGGCCGGCATGAAGTTTAGAACAGTTCTAGATTGCCCGAGGAATCGAGTCAAGCATGGCGGTCGCCCCACCGGGCCGGACCGGCCGGCTTCTCCGCCATCGGGTCGCAGGCGAGCAGCGCGAGGGAACCGAATGCCCGAAGTGATCTTTCCCGGACCGGACGGACGTCTGGAAGGTCGCTACCATCCGCAGAAGGCCAAGGATGCGCCGCTGGCGCTGATCCTGCACCCTCACCCCCAGTTCGGGGGGACGATGAACAACAAGGTGGTGTATAACCTGCACTACGCCTTCCATCGTCTGGGCTTCGCGGTGCTGCGCTTCAACTTCCGCGGCGTCGGCCGCTCGCAGGGCGAGTTCGACCAGGGCATCGGGGAGCTTTCGGACGCGGCCGCCGCGCTCGACTACCTCCAGGTGCTCAACCCCAACGCGCGGCAAAGCTGGGTGGCCGGCTTCTCCTTCGGGGCGTGGATCGGGATGCAGCTGCTGATGCGGCGGCCGGAGATCTCGGGCTTCGTCTCGGTGGCCCCGCCGGCCAACATGTACGATTTCTCCTTCCTCGCGCCCTGCCCGTCCTCCGGGCTGGTGGTGAACGGCGAGGCGGACCGCGTGGCCCCGCCCTCGGACGTGCTGAAGCTGGTCGACAAGCTCAAGACCCAGCGCGGCATCGAGATCACCCATGAGGTGATCCCCGGCGCCGGCCACTTCTTCGACAAGCAGCTGGAGCAGATGACCGGCATCGTCGAAGGCTACGTCCAGTCCCGCACCACGACCGAGGGCGCGTCCTGACCGTCACCAAGGCGGCGGAGCTGGAGGCGCTGCGCGAAATCGGCCGCATCGTCGCCAACGTGCTGCGCGACATGGGCCGGGCGATGGCGCCGGGCATGACCACGGCGGAGCTGGACGCGCTGGGCCGGACCCTGCTGGAGCGGGAGGGGGCGGAGCCCGCGCCCGCCGCCTGCTACGGCTTCCCCGGCGCCACCTGCATCAGCGTGAACGAGGAGATCGCCCATGGCATCCCCGGCCCCCGGGTGTTGGCGGAGGGCGATCTGGTGAACATCGACGTCTCCGCCTCCAAGGCCGGGGTCTTCGCCGACACCGGCGCCAGCTTCCGGCTGGGCGCGGTTCCGCCGCGGGTGGCGCGGCTGCTGGCGGATGGCGAGAAGGCGATGCGCATCGGCGTGGCCCAGGTGGGCGCCGGGCGTCCGCTGTCGGGGATCGGCGGGGCCATCGGGGCCTTCGCCGACCGGCGCGGCTACACGCTGATCGAGAATCTCGCCTCCCACGGCGTCGGCCGCTCCCTGCACGAATATCCCGAGGAGATCGCCACCTGGCCCAACCGGGACCGGCGGCGCATCGACAAGGGCATGGTGCTGACGGTGGAGCCGTTCCTGTCGCTCGGCGGCCGGCTGGCGGAGGACGGGGGCGACGGCTGGACCCTGCTCGCCACGCCCGCCGCGCCGGTCGTGCAGTTCGAACACACCGTGGTCGCGACCGCGCGGGGGGCGGAGATCCTCACCCTGCCCGGCTGAAGACCGGCGCTTGCTGAGGCGCCCCGGGCTTGACCCGGGGCCTCGCGCGGGCGGCGGGCGCAGGAGGCCCCGGGTCGAGCCCGGGCAGCCCGCCTGGCGAGCACCGTCCCTCGCCCCCCGCTTTCCCCGCCTCACGGCCGGCTCAGCCGCCCCCCCGGCGTCGGCGCCCGCGCGCCGGTGCTGTCGGGCGAGGTCAGCGGCAGCCCGCGCTTCACCCGCACCGCCAGCCAGGCGAAGGCCTGCGCCTCCATCAACCCGCCGTCGAGGCCCGCGTCCTCGGCCGGGATCACCTCCGCCTCCACCCGCCCGGCGATCATCCGCGCCAGCACCGGGTTGCGGCGCCCCCCGCCACACAGGATCCAGCGAGAGGCCGGCCGCGGCAGATGCGCCGCCGCCCCCGCCGCGCAGCGGGCGGCGAGCGCGGTGAGGGTCGCGGCCCCGTCCTCGGGCGACAGCCCCTCCATCCCGGCCACCACCTGCGCGAAATCGTTGCGATCCAGCGACTTCGGCGGCTTTCTTGAGATCCACTCCGAAACCGAGTTTCGCGCCAGCAGATCTTCATGCACCCGGCCAGCCGCGGCCGCTTCGCCGTTGAAATCGCAAGACTTCCCGAACTTCGCCTGCATCCAGTCGTCGATAGGGGCGTTGGCCGGCCCGGTGTCGAAGCCGACCAGCGCGCCGGGGGTCTCGGGGCGCTCCGCCTCCGGGTCCACCCAGCTCACATTGCCCACGCCGCCGAGGTTGAGGAAGCAGACCGGACCGCCATCCCCCGGCAGCGACCGCGCCAGCGCGTGATGGAAAAACGGAACCAGAGGCGCGCCTTGCCCGCCCGCCTTCATGTCGGCGCTCCGGAAATCCCAGGCCACCTCCCGCCCCAGCGCACGCGCGAGCCGCGCGCCGGAGCCCAGTTGCCAGGTCCAGCCCTCGTCCGGGGCGTGGGCGACGGTCTGGCCGTGAAACCCCACGATCTCCACCGGAGGCGCATCGGCGCGGGCCAGCAGCCGGGCGGAAGCGGCCGCGTGAGCCTCCGTCACCTCCGCCTCCGCCCGGGCCAGCAGGTCCGCCGCCTCGCCCGAGGCCGGCCGGAAGGGCCGCCAGTCGCGATGCACCGTCCGGGCCGCGTCCATCTCTCCCGGCGCATAGGCGAATTCCGCCCCGGGCCCGAAGCCCGAAACCGTCTCCCCGTCCGTCAGCAGGCAGGCCGCGTCCACCCCGTCGAACGAGGTCCCCGACATCAGCCCCAACGCCCAGACCGGATCCATAGCCTTCTCCCCGCCGACCGCGCCGCCCCATCCCTAACGCCGACCTGGAGGGCGCGAAAGCGCCCGGAGGCGGGGGAATGCGGGCGAAGCCCGCGCCGAATCCCTCCCCGCCCTTCCCTTCCGCCTCCGCCCGCGGCATAGAGCGCGCATCTGATACGCCCAAGGACACGGACATGACCTACGCCCCGAAATCCGAGTTCCTGCGAACCGTGATCGCCCGCGGCCTTCTGCAGGACTGCACCGACCTGGAGGGCCTCGACGACGCCCTCATGGCGGGGGTCGTCCCGGGCTATATCGGCTTCGACTGCACGGCGGACAGCCTGCATGTCGGCCACCTCACCGGCATCATGCTGCTGCGCTGGCTGCAGAAGACCGGGCACAAGCCGATCGCGCTGATGGGCGGCGGCACCACCCGCATCGGCGACCCGTCCGGCAAGGACGAGGCGCGCCAGCTTCTGACCGACGAGATCATCAACGCCAACATGGCCGGGATCCGGACCGTGTTCGCCTCCTATCTCGATTTCGAGGAGACCGGGGGCAACGCCGTTCAGCCCAACAACGCCGAATGGCTCAACGCGCTGAACTACATCGACTTCCTGCGCGACTACGGCCGGCATTTCACCATCAACCGGATGCTGAGCTTCGACTCGGTCAAGCTCCGGCTCGACCGCGAGCAGCCGCTGACCTTCCTCGAATTCAACTACATGCTGCTGCAGGCCTACGACTTCCTGGAGCTGAACCGCCGCCAGGGCTGCCTGTTGCAGATGGGCGGCTCGGACCAGTGGGGCAACATCGTCAACGGGGTCGAGCTGACCCGGCGCGTCGACGGGAAACAGGTGTTCGGCCTGACCGCGCCGCTGCTCACCAAGTCCGACGGCTCCAAGATGGGCAAGACCGCCGGCGGCGCGGTGTGGCTGAACGAGGACCGGCTGGGGCATTTCGAGTTCTGGCAGTACTGGCGCAACGTCGAGGACGCCCAGGTCGGCTTGCTGCTGCGCCGCTTCACCGAGCTTCCGCTCGACGAATGCGACCGTCTCGGGGCGCTGGAGGGGTCCGAGATCAACGCCGCCAAGGTGATCCTCGCCAACGAGGTCACCGCGCTCGCCCGCGGCCGCGCCGCCGCCGAGGCGGCCGAGGCCACGGCGCGCGAGGTGTTCGAGCAGGGCGGCGCCGGAGAGGAGCTGCCCACCTTCGACCTCACCGCCGAGGAGGCGGGCGCCGGCGTCTCCGTCGCCCAGCTTTTCGTGCGGGCGGGCCTGGCGAAATCCGGCAAGGACGCCAAGCGCCTGATCGCGGAGGGCGGCGCCCGGCTCGCCGACGCGCCGGTGACGGATGCGGGCCAGATGGTCGGCGCCGACGCCTTCGCCGCGGGCCCGGTCAAGCTGTCGGCCGGCAAGAAGCGGCACGCGCTGGTCCGGATCGGCTGAGCGCAAAGGGCGCGGAGGGGGCGGGCGCGGCCCGCCCCCCGCCCCTACCGCCCGGGGTTCATCGAGTTCCCCGAGCGGGTCGGCGGCGCGGTCTCGCCCGAGGACTCGAAGCCCGAGAACAGGTCCCGCAGGATCCCCGGGGTCAGGATCGAGAACGGGTTGAGCGACATCTCCGGGTTCTTCGCCGGCCCGCTGACCGAGAAGTTCAGCGCCAGCAGCCCCTCCCCCTCCCCGCCCAGCAGGAACCCGACCAGCGGCAGGTCGTTGAGGATGCCGTTGATGGCGTAGGCCGGCGTCAGCACGCCTTCGAAATCCACGGTCTCGGCGCTCAGGTCGTAGTCGCCGCTGAGCTTCACCGCCAGCAGCGGCCCCGCCGCCAGCGCGTCGGTCAGCGTCACCTTGCGGCCCTCCAGCCGGAACGGCGCGCGCACCGTGTCGAAGACATAGCCGCTTTCCAGCGCGGGGCCGGAGGTCGGCGGGTCCGCCCGGGCCAGCAGCCCGTCCCGCGCGGCCCGGGTCAGCACCCCCGACAGCGCCTCGCCGCCGCCGACGCGGATGCCGTCGGCATGGGCCACGCCGACCAGCGCGTCGGACCCCGGCGGCAGCCGGCCGCGCAGCTTCAGCACCCCACCGGAGACATCGTCCGACAGCCCGAGATCGCGGATCAGCGCGCCCGCGTCGGGGCTGTCAATGCTGAGCCGGCCGCCGCCGCGCCGCCCGATCCGGTAGCCGACCCGGGCCCGCTGGCCGCCGTTCACCTCCGCCGACAGGACGGCGCGGGTCACTCCGTCCTCCCGCGTCACCGCGCCGTCGACCGCGGTCAGCTCGATCCCCTCCACCAGCTTCGCCTGGGCGACCTTCAGGGTCACGTCGAAGGGGCGGCGCGTGTCGGGCGCCCGGGCCTGGGCGCCCGGGCCGCCGGGCTCCGGCGCGCCGGCCTCCTCATCGGCGACGGTCCCGGCGTCGGCGTCCGCGTCCGTCGCCGCCCCGGCCTCGGCGCGGCGCCAGAACTCTCCGAAATCCACGAAGGCGCCCTCGACCGCGGCCTCCAGCCGACCGGCGCGCTTGCCCTTGACCTCCAGGCCCACGTCCAGAACGTCGTCCAGCGTCACCCGGTCCAGCTTCAGGCGCCGCAGCTCTCCGTCCGCGTCGATCCGGGCGGCGCCGACGAAGCCGAGCCCCGCCGCCTCGCCCGACAGGGCCTCCGCCGTCACCGCGCCGTCGGGCCCGATCCGACCGGACACCGACAGCCTGCCCGCCGTCCCCGCCGGCTTCGCCCAGCCCAGCGCGGGGATCGCGAGCGCGGCCGGCGTCAGGTCGGCGCTGATCGAAAAGCGGTCCGGGTCGTCCTGTCCGTCCGCGTCGAGCGAGACGCTGAGCGGCGCGGTCCCCTCGAAGTCCAGCCCGGTCACCCCGAGCTTCGCCACCGCCGCTGCATCCAGCGTCGCGCGCGCCGTCACCGCCCGCCGCGGCGCCGCGGCGCTGCCGCCCGAGAACCGTTCCCGCCACTCGACCTCCGCCGGGATCCCGTCGATCCGGGCGGCGCCGGCCAGCCGCAGCCCCTCGCCGTCCACGTCGAGGTCGAGCGCCCGCGCCTGCACCTCGCCGCCGCCGCCGGGGAGCGGGACCGCCACGTCGCTGAGCCCCGCGGCGGCGGAGACCTGAAGCTGCTCCAGCTCCAGGTCCGCGATCAGCGGGAAGGACAGGCGCGCCAGCGTCCGCGACCGGCCGGTCACGCCCGACAGGTCCATGGCGAATTTGCGGGTCAGCATCAGCGGCGGCTGGTCGAGCAGCGACAGCACGTCGGACACCCGCCCTTCCGCGCGGATCACCGGCATCCCGTGCGGGATCTCCGCGTCGATGTCGGGCGACGAGAACGAGGAGCCCGACAGGTCGATCGGCCGCCCTCCCGGCGGCGTGACCGAGCCATGGCTGAGCGCGATGTCGACCCGGTCCAGCCCGACCCGCCCGCGGCCCGCCGCGTTTTCGATGGAGGGCATGCCGGGCAGGATCACGCCGCGCAGGCCCTGAAAGGCGAAATCCAGCGTCAGCTCCGGCGCCTCCCCCGGCGCCGCCCAGAACGCCCCGCGCGCCGCGGCGACGCCCGGGCGCGCCGGCGCCGTCCCGGCCTCCGCGGCCGCCGGCGCGGCCCCTGCGGCGTCCGCCGACGTCGGGATCGGCGCGGGATCGCCGTCTTCTCCGGGCGCCGCCACGGGCTGTTCCGACAGATGCGCCGCCACCCATCTGCGCGCGCCGGGCCCGGCCTCCAGCGGCCAGCCGGCCAGCAGCGCGTCGAGCGACATCGGCCCGGTGGCGAAGCCGATCGCCACCTCCGGCCCGGCCGCGTCCCATTGCGCGGCGCCCTGGGCCGACAGCGTCGCCCCGGCGCTTTCGAGCTGCAGGGTCTCCAGCTCGATCCGCCCGGCGCGGGGCAGGAAATGCGCGGTCAGCCGGCCGTCGTCGTAGATCTGCGCCTCCGAGAACCCCGCCTCCGGCCGCACCTCCACCTCGTCGATGTCCAGCGCCAGCGACAGCCCCTCGCCCGAGGGCCAGCGGCTGATCTCGCCCGTCGCCTCCAGCCGTCCGGCCCCGCCCAGCAGGCGCAGCCGGCGCACATCGACCCGCCCCGGGCGGGCCGCGTCCATGTCGAGCCCCAGCACCACCCGTTCGATCCGCCCGAACGGCTCCGGCACGCCGACCAGCGTCCCGCGCCCGACCCGCGCCCCGCCGCGGAAGGACAGAAGCCGCCCGTCGCCGGCCAGCCGCGCCTCTCCGCGCACCCCGGCGCGCAGGTCGCCGAAGGTGGCGGCCTCCGATTCCGGCGCCCCCGCCGCCAGCGCCAGATGGGCGATGGGCAACCCGCCGAGCCGCACCCGCACGCCGATCTCGCCATCGCCATGCGCCCGCTCCCCCTCCACCGAGAACCGCGCCATGCGGGGCGCTTCGGTCGATGGCGGCGGCCCGCCCGGGTCGGGGGGATCGAGCGTGACCGGCAGCGCGGGCGCCGCGGCGTAGGGGTCGTCGTCGGCCGCCCACCGTTCCGGCTCGCCGCCGGGATCGGCCAGCGCGCCCACCGCGCGGGGCGGCGGGGCGACCCTTCCCGACAGGTGGCCGACATCGCGGTCCGCCTCCCGCGTCACCTCGATCTCGGCGTCGGTCAGCCGCCAGAACTGGCCGGTGAAATTGTCCCGGAAGCGCACGTCCACGTCGTCGGCCCGCACCCGGACAAGGCGGCCCAGCGGCCCTTCCCCCGGCGCCTGGGCGGCGAGCAGCGCGACCAGCGCCGACACCTCGTCGGCCTGGGAGACGCTGGCCTGCGCCGCGAGCTCGGCCGGGGTCTCGACCGCCCCGCCCCGCCCCGGGTCCCCGGCCGCCCCCGCCTCTTCCCCCGCCCGCTCCGCCCGCGCGGCGCCGGGCAGGCGGATGCGCCCCTCCACGTCGCGCTCGATCACGGCCGAAAGGCCGGAGGCCTGGATCTCCGTCGGGGCGAGCCGGCCGCGGGCCAGGTCCCACAGGTGAAACCGCATGGACAGCTCCGGCACGGTGGCGATCTGGAATCCGTCCGCGTCGGTCACCCGCACCGCGCCGAGCCGCAGGCCCGAGACCTCGCCCGGCGCGCCCAGCGCGAACACCGCCTGCCCGACCGAGAAGCGCAGCCCGTCGGCGGAGGCGGTCAGCCGGTCCGCGATCAGCCCCGCCAGCGGGGCGAGCGACACCGGGCCCTGCCGCAGCCGCTGGTGCCCCGCCGCCAGCGCCAGCAGCGTCAGCAGCAAGGTCGCGGCGACGAAGGAGCCGATGCGCCCCAGATGGCGCGAGGCCGCCCCGCCGCGGCGATGGCGCCGACGGTTCAGGCGCCGCGCCTCCGCCTCCGCCCGCTGCTGCTGAAGATGCCTGCGATGCATATCGCTCCCGTGCTCGCCCCGGCGCCGCGCGCGCCTGCCGTCGGGCCCGCCTCCCGCGCATGACCGCGGGAGCCGGACCCTGCGCGCCGCCTCCCCCCGCCGCCATGCCGCGAGATGGCGCGGGGGGCGCGTCCGATCCGGGCTTGCCCTTCGCCTCCGGCAAACTAGACCGTTCCTCAGCCCCCTTCCACTTCGCAGGAGACGCCGCCCATGACCGAGCTCGCCGCAGGAGACCTCGCCCCCGACTTCACCCTGCCCCGCGACGGCGGCGGAGAGCTGACGCTCTCGGCGCTGCGCGGCGGGCCGGTGGTGCTGTATTTCTATCCGCGCGACGACACGCCCGGCTGCACCACCGAGGCGCTGGACTTCACCGCGCTGGGGGCCGACTTCGCCGCCGCTGGCGCGCAGGTGGTGGGGATCTCCAAGGACAGCGCCGCCAGCCACGACAAGTTCAAGGCCAAGCACGACCTGGGCGTGGCGCTGGCCTCGGACGTCGACGGCGCGGTGTGCGAGGCCTACGGCGTCTGGGTCGAGAAGAGCATGTACGGCAAGAAATACATGGGCATCGATCGGGCCACCTTCCTGATCGGCGCCGACGGCCGGATTCGCCGGATCTGGCGCAAGGTCAAGGTGAAGGGCCATGCCGCCGAGGCGCTGGCCGCGGTGAACGCGCCGGCCTGAACCTGCGGCGCCTGCGCGCGGCCCGCGCGCGGGCGCCGTCCCTCCCGGCGCCGCCGGACCTCTCCCCTGCGGCGCGCCGACGCAGGCGCGGCGACGCCCCGGCGGGCCGGGACTCCGCGGCAGGGCGCCGCGGACGTCCCCTCATGCCCCAGCGTCCCCGCGGCCTGCGCCCCGCCGCTGGTAATGTTGCCTTAATCTTTCCCCATTTACGTTCTAGCGGCGACCGCTCCGGTCATGGATGATTCCCGTCGCGGGCGGCGTCGTGAGAGCGATTTGCACGCTCGGTCGTCCGGACATTCAAGGTCGGGGCGCGCTCGAAACGTGTTGATCACCGGGGCGCGCATCGGGTAACGATGCAGAAACACAACAACACGCGAAAATCGCGAAGGGACAGGACATCCCGACGCTAAGGCACCGAGGGACACGGATGACAAGCCAGAATGGCGGCGCGGACGAACCGCGTCCCGTTGGTGGTTTGCCTGATTGGCGGCTCACCATCCGGAAAGGCGACGACGCGCGCCACATGCGCCTGTCGGCGCGCGGAGGACTGCTCGCCGCGGCCTGCGCCACGGCGTTGGTCGGCTGGACCGGCTTCGCCTCGGTCTCGCTGTTCGTCACCCATGCGGAGCGCGACGCGCTCGCCGCCCGGGTCGCGGCCTTCGAAGCCGGATCGGCCGACGCGGTGGCGGAGGCGGAGGCCCGGCGCGAGGCCGATCTCGCCGCCATGGCCGCCGATCGCGACGCCCGCATCGCCGCCCTGACCGCCGACCGCGACGACGCCGCCGACAAGGCCTCCGACGCGCTCGCCCGGCTCGATGTGATGAGCCGCGAGCTCGCCCGACGCCAGGCCGGCCTGGTCGCCGCCGCCGACGCGGAATCCGAGCTGACCCTCGCCCTCGAAAGCCTTCGCGCCAAGCTGGCCGACGCCGTCGCCGCCCGCGACGAGGCCGAGCGCGCCCGCATCGCGCTCGCCGCCCGGGCGCAGGAGCTGAACGCCGACCACGCCGCCGCCGACGCGGCCGAGGACGAGTGGACCGCCGCCATCGAAGGCGTCACCGCCGCGCTGGAGGACACCACGCGGGAGCGCGACGCCGCGGTGATGATGCAGGCCGCCCTCGCCGACCGGCTGGAGACGATGGAGACCGAGCGCGGCCGCGCCGCCGAAGCCCGCTCCCGCCTCTTCGCCCAGCTCGAGGACGCGGTGGAGGCCGGGCTCGGCGGGCTGGAGAAGGCGCTCGACGCCGCCGGCGTGAACCCCGACCGGGTCGTGGCCGAGCTGCGCCGCGACTATTCCGGCGAAGGCGGGCCCTTCGTGCCCGCGGACGAGGTCGCCGCCCCGCAATTCGTCTCCGAGGACGCGGAGCGGGTGGCCAACCTGCTCGGCGGGCTGGAGCGGGCGAGCCTGATGCAGGTCGCCGCCGCCAAACTTCCGCTGGCCAAGCCGGTGAAGTCCGCCTTCCGCTTCACCTCCGGCTTCGGGGTGCGGCGCGATCCCAAGAACGGCCGGTCCCGGATGCATGCCGGCACCGACTTCGCCGCCTCGCGCGGGACGCCGATCTACACCACCGCCGACGGGGTGGTGACCTTCGCCGGCTGGCAGTCCGGCTACGGCCGGGTCATCAAGATCCGGCACGCCTTCGGCTTCGAAACGGTCTACGCCCATCTCAACGCCACCCGCGTCAAGGTGGGCCAGCGGGTTGCGCGCGATGACCGGATCGGCGATATGGGGAACTCGGGACGCTCGACAGGCTCGCATCTCCACTATGAGATCCGCCTGAACGGGAAGCCGCTCAACCCCATGAAGTACATCGAGGCCGCGCGCAATGTTCTCTAAGTCGAAGATCACCGATCCGATCGACACCAAGGCCGACGACTCCGCCTCGCGGCCCGCGGCTCCGGCCCCCGCCGCGCCGCCCCGCCCCGGCGCCCCCGCCGCGGCCCCCAAGCCGAAAGCGCCGCCGTCGATCCTCAGCTCCGACCTTGTGGTGACCGGCAACCTGAAGACCACCGGCGACATCCAGGTGGAAGGCACGGTGGACGGCGACATCCGCGCCCATCTGCTGACCGTGGGCGAAAGCGCCACCATCCGCGGCGAGATCGTCGCCGACGACGTGGTGGTCAACGGCCGCGTGGTCGGCCGGGTGCGCGGCGTGAAGGTGCGCCTGACCTCGTCGGCCAAGGTCGAGGGCGACATCATCCACAAGACCATCGCGATCGAGAGCGGCGCCCATTTCGAAGGCTCGGTGCAGCGCAACGACGACCCGCTGTCCGATGGCGGTTCCAAGCCGGCCCCGACCATCTCGACCCCGATCTCCGAGGGCTGAGCCCAGGCGCATCCGCCCGCGGGCCCGCCCCGCGCGGCCCTTTCTCGAAAACGCGGACCTCCGGGTCCGCGTTTTTCGTTCGCGGCGTCCGGATGCGATGCGCCCCGGAGCGGGGGCGCTCCGGGGCGCTCGGGGGCGTGCGGGGATGAAGCCGGCGCAGGCGCGGGGACCGCATTTCGACGGGGGGACCGGGACCGAAGGGGGCGTCGGTCCCGGTCCTGCTCGGTCCCGGCCGCCCTGCGCCCTGCCTTCGGGGGTGAGATCGAAGGCGGGGCGGGCGGCGCCCTCGCGGCGTCCGCGTCGGGCGGCCGGGACCGTGGCGGGGCCCTGCGCGTTCGGACCGGGGGGGCGGCCGGAGCGCGCGGGCCGGTCTCAGGCCGCGCCGCGGCGACGAGGGGAGGCGGCGGCGGCGCGTTCGGCGTCGAGATCCGCGGCCCAGGCGGCGAGGTCGGCGTCGACGCCCGCCCCTGCGTCCCTCAGCCGGAAGCCCGCGCCGATCAGCGGCAGGAAGGGCAGCGTCAGGGTCAGGCACACCGCCGTCGCCCAGGCGACGCCCAGCGAGGCCAGCACGCCGAAGCCCCAGACCCCGGCCGTCACCCCCGCCGCGACGCCCGCCACATGCGCCCAGAACAGCAGCGCCATCGGAAAGCCGCCGCGGGGGGCGTCGTCGCGGGACGGGGCGGCGCGGTCGAGGTCGATGGCGGTCATGGCGGGCTCTCCTTGTCCGGCGCCGGCCCTCTGGTCGGGTCCGCGCCGCGTTGTTCGCAGGAAGAGGTCTACGCGCCCCGCCCCGCCCGCGCGACATAGCGAAGGGCTGGTCAGGCGGCGCGGATGGCGCGGTCCCCTATCCGGAAGGATAGGTCGGCGCGAGGCCGCGCCGCGCAGGAAGCCGCGCGCGTTCGATCGCCGGGCGCGCGCGGAACGGCCAGGCGCCTCCCTCCCCCGCCCGCGGGGGAGGGCCGGGGAGGGGGTTTGAGCGGCGAGGGGGCTTGCGCGACGGCCGAGCTCGCGCGCCCCCCGAACGCGAACCGCCGGACGCATCGCTGCGCCCGGCGGCTCGCATCCCTCCATGGACCGGCGCTCAGTCCTCGGCCATCGCCTCGGCCCGGGTCTTGCCGGTGACCTCCATGGCCAGGGCCGCGGCCATGAACCGGTCGAGATCGCCGTCCAGCACCCCCGAAGTGTCCGAGGTCTCCACGTTGGTGCGCAGATCCTTGACCATCTGGTAGGGCTGCAGGACGTAGGAGCGGATCTGGTTGCCCCAGCCGATCTCGCCCTTGGCGTCATGGGCGTCCTGGATCGCCTGGGTGCGCTTGCGCAGCTCGATCTCGTAGAGCCGCGATTTCAGCGCCGCCATGGCGTTGGCCCGGTTCTGGTGCTGCGACTTCTCCGACGAGGTCACCACGATATTGGTCGGGATATGGGTGATGCGCACCGCGGAGTCGGTGGTGTTGACGTGCTGCCCGCCGGCGCCGGAGGAGCGGTAGGTGTCGATCCGGATTTCGTTCGGCTTGATCTCGATCTCGATCGAGTCGTCGACCACCGGATAGACCCACACGGAGCTGAACGAGGTCTGCCGCCGCGCCTGGCTGTCGAAGGGCGAGATGCGGACCAGCCGGTGAACGCCCGATTCCGACTTCAGCCAGCCATAGGCGTTGGGGCCGGAGATCTTGTAGGAGGCCGACTTGATCCCCGCCTCCTCGCCCGCGCTTTCGCTCATCAGCTCGACCTTGTAGCCCTTGGCCTCGGCCCAGCGGGTGTACATGCGCGCCAGCATCTGCGCCCAGTCGCAGGACTCGGTGCCGCCCGCGCCGGCGTTGATTTCCAGGAAGGTGTCCGAGCCGTCGGCCTCCCCGTCCAGAAGCGCCTCGATCTCGGCCTGGGCGGCGCGGTCGCGCAGGGCGGCGAGCGCGGCCTCGGCCTCCGCCACCACCTCGGCGTCGTCCTCGGCCTCGCCCAGCTCGATCAGCTCGATATTGTCGGCCAGCTCCTGCCCCAGCCCCTTCGCCTGCCCGTATTTGTCGGCGAGCTGCTGGCGGTCGCGCATCACCTTCTGCGCCTGGGCGGCGTCGTCCCACAGCGTCGGATCCTCGACCCGGGCGTTGAGCTCCTCCAGCCGGTGTTCGGCGGTCTCCCAGCCCACGCGCTGGCGCAGCAGGGTCACCGACTTCTCGATCTCGGCGATGAGGTTCTGGGTCTCCGCACGCATGACGAGGGGCTCCTTGCTCGGACGGGGGCTCGGACGGGGCGCGGCCGCGGCACGGCGCGCGCCGCGCGCGATCCGGGGGACATAGACCGGAGCGGCGCGCGTCTCAAGTCATGGAACGCGCGCCGCAAGCCGGAAAGGCCGGGGTCAGTAGAGGCCGGTGGACCCGAAGCCGCCCGCGCCGGGCTTGGGCGGCGCCGGGGCCGCGCCCGTCGTCGCGCCGCCGGCCGGCGCGGGCTGGCCGCCCGCGTTCTCGTCCGGCTCCAGCCGCATCGGCAGGTCGCCGCCGGCGAACTGGTCGAAGCGGCCCTCGATCACCGCGCCGCCGGAATACTGGCCGATCTCGGGCGCCTCGCCGACCCGGAACGCCTCCAGCGCCACGCCGGCGCCCGAGGCGTCGTCGGCCAGGCGGCGGCCGGTGGAACGGTCGATCTTGGCCATCACCGCATGCGGCGGGAACGGGAAGTCCAGATGCGGGCGGTCCTTCATGGCGATCTTCATGAAGTCCTCGAACACCGGCGCGCAGAGCGTGCCGCCATAGGCCCCCCGGCCCATCGGGCGCGGATTGTCGTAACCGATGAAGCAGCCCGCGACCATGTTCGGGGTGAAGCCGATGAACCAGGCGTCCTTGGCGTCGTTGGTGGTCCCGGTCTTGCCGGCGAGCGGCATGCCGAGGCTCTGCAGCCGGGTCGCCGTGCCCCGCTCCACCACGCCGCGCATCATCGAGGTCAGCTGGTAGGCGGTCACCGGATCCATGATCAGGCGCGAATTGGGCTGGAGCACCGGCTCAAGCTCCCCCGCCCGCCACTGCTGGCGGCATTCGGGGCACAGCCGGTCGTCCTGGCGGAAGATGGTCTCGCCCCGCCGGTCCTGCACCCGGTCCACCAGCGTCGGCGACACCCGCCAGCCGCCGTTGGCGAACATCGAATAGGCCGCGACCATCTGGTAGAGCGTCGTCTCGCCGGCCCCCAGCGCGTAGGACAGGTGGTGGGGCATGTTGTGATAGACCCCGAACCGCTCCGCGTATTCGGCGACCACGTCCATACCCACGTCCTGCGCGAGGCGCACGGTCATCACGTTGCGCGACTGCTCGATCCCCACCCGCATCGGCGAGGGGCCGTAGAAGCGGTTGGACGAGTTGGTCGGCCGCCACAGCTCCGCCGCCCCCGTGTCGATGGAGATCGGGGCGTCCAGGATCACGGTGGAGGGGGTGTAGCCGTTGTCCAGCGCCGCGGCGTAGACGAAGGGCTTGAAGGACGAGCCCGGCTGCCGCTTGGCCTGGGTGGCGCGGTTGAACACCGAGGTCTCGAAGCTGAAGCCGCCCTGCATCGCCAGCACCCGGCCCGTGACCGGGTCCATGGCCATGAAGGCGCCTTCCAGCTCGGGGATCTGGCGCAGCGACCAGCGGGCGAAGCCGGCGTCGGCCAGCGCCTCGCCCGGAACGTCGCGGATCTCCTCGCCCTTCTCGGTCACGGCGGCGACCATGATCACGTCGCCCACCGCGAAGAGGTCCGCGGGCTTGCGCGGGGCGCGGCCGACGCCGCCGCCCGGAAGCTCCGGCTTGGCCCAGCCGGCGTCGCCGATGCCGATGAAATGGCCGTCGGCGTCCTCCGGCACGCCCTCGATGCCGATGCGCGCGGTCTTGTCGCCCACCGCCAGCACCACCGCCGGCCACCAGCCGGGAATGTCGCCCGGGGCCCGCACCTCGGCCAGCGCCTCGCGCCAGGCGGCCTCCTGCGGCGCGCCGTCCTCGCCGAGCGCGGCGGGGTCGATCTTCTTGAGCGGCCCGCGCCAGCCCTGCCGCTCCAGGTCCCACTGCACCAGACGCTTGCGCAGGGCGTCGGCGGCGGCGCGCTGCAGTTCGGGGTCGAGCGTGGCGCGGATGGTCAGCCCGCCGCCTTCCACCTCCTCCTCGCCGAACTGGGCGATGAGCTGGCGGCGGATCTCCTCCGAGAAATAGTCGCGACGCGGCACCGGGGGCAGCTCCGGCTCCACCGAATCGTCGAGCCGCGTGGCCAGCGGCGCCGCCTCCGCCTCCTGCAGCTCCGCTTCGGTGATGAAGCCGGCCCGCCGCATCTGGGTGAGCACGTAGCCGCGCCGCGCGACGGCCGCGTCATGGTCGCGGATCGGGTGCAGGTTGGAGGGCGCCTTGGGCAGCGCCGCCAGATAGGCGGCTTCGGCCACGGTCAGGCTCTCCAGCGGCTTGCGGAAATAGTTGTCGGCCGCCGCCGCCACGCCGTAGGCCCGCGCGCCGAGATAGATCTCGTTGAGGTAAAGCTCCAGGATCTGGTCCTTGCTCAGCACCTGTTCGAGGCGCGTGGCGAGGATGATCTCCTTGAACTTGCGCTCGAAGCTGCGCTCGTTGGTCAGCAGGAAGTTCTTCATCACCTGCTGGGTGATGGTCGAGGCCCCGCGCAGCCGCCCGCCGCGGGCGTAGTCCACCACCGCGCCCAGGATGCCCATCGCGTCGAAGCCGGCATGTTCGTAGAAATTGCGGTCCTCGGCGGCGATGAAGGCGTTCTTCACCAGGTCGGGGATCTCGTCGATCGGGGCGAAGACCCGACGTTCGGTCAGGTATTCGGCCATGATCGCGCCGTCGCGGTCGTAGACGCGGGAGATGGTGGCGGGCTGGTAGCTTTTCAGCGCGTCGTAGTCCGGCAGGTCCCGCCCGTAGTGCCACACCAGCGCCGCGATCGCGCCCAGTCCGAAAACCGCGCCGATCGAGGCGATGCTGAACATCCAGGCGAGAAATCTGGTCATGCCGCGGGGTCGCTCCGTGCCGAGTTCGTTCGTGTTTCCGGGCCTTGCGCCCGAGTCCCGCGGCGGCCGCGGGGTCGATCCTGCGCGACTACATAGTGCGGTCCTTTGGGCGCGGACAGGGCGCCCGTGCGTCCAAACCGCGCCGAACCCGACTGCGTGGCGCCAGAGCGGCGCCCCCGCGTCGGGCCGGGCGTCCCCCCCCTCTTCAGTCCGCCGCCGCCGCGACCCGCCCGCCGGGGGCCGAGGCGTAGGCCCGCGCCGCCGCCCCCGCCCGCCAGTCATCGAGCCCCGCGGCCAGCGCCTGGGACGCCAGCCGCCGCCAGCCCGGATCGCGCATCCGCGCCAGGTCCTCGGGCGCCGACAGAAAGCCCAGTTCCACCAGCGCCGAGGCCATGCGGGTCGAGCGCAGGACCCGGAACCGGGCCTGGGCGTGGGCCCTGCCCCGAAGCATCGGCGTGACCGCGCCCAGATCCTCCGCCAGCGCGTCGGCGAGGCTGCGGGAGGCGAGCGTGGCCGGCCCCCGACCGATCGCCTCCACGATCGCCTCGATATCGTCGGGCCCCGGCCCCGCGCCCTGCCCGGCGCCCCGCGCCGGCCCGCCGTCTTCCTCGTGGCCGGCGCCGGCGCGGATGTCGGCCCGGTTCTCGGAACTGGCCAGCGCCCCGGTTTCGTCGTCGCTGGCGCGCAGGGCGAGGCTGAACACCGAGGCCCCCAGCGCCTCCCCCCGCGCCACGGTGTTGGCGTGGATCGACAGGAACACCGAAGCCCCCGCCGCCTCGGCCAGCGCCACCCGCTCGTCCAGGCCCAGATAGCGGTCGTCGTCGCGGGTCAGCTCCGCCCGCCAGCGCCCGGTATCCTCCAGCGCCCGGGCGAGGTCGCGGGCGAAGTCGAGCGCGATGGCCTTCTCCACCGCCTCGCCCCGGATCGCGCCGGGATCGAAACCGCCATGGCCCGCATCGACCATCACCAGGGGCCGGTCCGGGGTCCGCGGATCGGGCGCGTCGCGCAGGTCGGCGGCGAAGCCCGAGCGTCCGCCCGACGCCCGCGCGCCCGGCGGCCAGCCCCGGGCGGAGGCGGCGGCGAATTCGTCCGAGGAGGCGGGGGCGAGGATCACCCGCAGCCGCGCGCCGCCGCCGGGCAGCGGGGTCATCAGCGCTTCGGCCAGGCTCGCGGGCCGCGCCAGATCCAGCGCCAGCCGCGCCCGCCCCGCCTCCGCCATGCCGGCGCGCAGGCCCGCGATCAGCCCGTCGGGCGGCGGCGCGGGGCGCGGTCCGGCCCAGCCTCCGGCCGCCACGTCCACGATCAGCCGCGGCGGGTCGTTCAGCGCGAAGACCCGCCACGGCCCGGCGCCGGGCAGCGACAGCGCCA
>JAYZWL010000085.1:0-37353 GCA_036154955.1 Pseudomonadota bacterium
GGCCGCGGCGGCGGCCGAGGGGCTGAGCCGCGCCGACCTGACCCACGCCGTGGCCCATGCCGCCCGCGACGCGCTGGACCGGGAGCGGGGGGCCATCGCCCGCCAGCTCGCCGAACTGGGGGAGACGCAGCGGCGCATCGACCTGGTGCTCGCCTCCCTCGCCGAACGCCCCGCGGCCGGACCCGCGCCCGCCCCGGCGTCGGAACCGGACGTCGAGACGATCGCCGAAGTCGACGCCGCAGCCGAAGCGGGCGGGGACCCCGCCCCCATCCCTTCGGCCGCGCGCCAGCCCGCGCTTATCCCGCCCTCCCCCCCGCGTCCGGCGGAGGCCTCGGACACCCAGCCCTCGCTGCCGCTTTCCGACCTCGCCCCCGCCCCGGCCACGACGGCCGCGCGGGACTGGTCGGTGATGGCCGTGGCCCTGGACTTCCCCAAGGACGAGCGGGACGAGGCCGGCTTCGCGGCGCTGGAGGTGGCGACCCGCGACCGGCCCATGGCCGAACTGCTGCAGGCCGCCGAGGACGCGCTCACCATCCTCGCCCAGCACGGCATCTACATGGAGGACCTTGAGGTCCGCCTCGCCCCCTCCCCGCTCTGGCTGCGTTTCGCGCGGGGCGAGCGGGGGCCGGAAGTGGCCTCGGTCGGCGGCGTCGCCGCGGAGGCGCCGGTGGAGACGGTGCGCCGGATGATGAAGGCCGACCCGGTGTTCCGCGACACCGCCATGCACCTGATGCGCCGATTCGACGCCGTCCTGCGCCTCGCCGCCGCCGAACCGCGCGGCGAGGGCCGGCTGGTGGACCTCGCCGACAGCCGCACCGGCCGGGCCTTCATGCTGGTCGCGCAGGCGGTCGGAACCTTCGACTGAGCGCGGCGCAGAGCGGATTTCAATCCGCCATCCCTCCCGCCATCCCTCCGCGCGTCCTCAGGCCGCGCCGCGCAGCGCGCCCCGTCCGTGCGGCTCGTGAAAGTCCAGCGCCGGGCCGGCGGGGACGATGCGGTGCGGGTTTATCGACTCATGGCTGTAGTGATAGTGCCGCTTGATGTGGTCGAAATTCACCGTGCCCGACACGCCGCCCCACTGGTAAAGCTCGCGCAGATAGCCCCAGAGGTTGGGATAATCGACGATGCGGCGGATGTTGCACTTGAAGTGCCCGTGATAGACCGCGTCGAACCGCACCAGCGTCGGGAACAGCCGCCAGTCGGCCTCCGTCATCCGCGCGCCCATCAGGTAGCGCCGCGACGACAGGCGCTTTTCCAGCCAGTCCAGCGTTTCGAACAGCGGGAACACCGCCTCCTCATAGGCCGCCTGGGTGGTGGCGAAGCCGGCCTTGTAGACGCCGTTGTTGAGCGTGTCGTAGATGCGGTCGTTCACCGGCTCGATCGCCAGCCGCAGCGGCGCGGGGTGGAAATCCTGGTGATCTCCGGTCAGCCCGTCGAAGGCGGAGTTGAACATGCGCAGGATCTCGGCGCTTTCGTTGGACACGATGGTCCCGCGCGCCTTGTCCCACAGCACCGGCACCGTCACCCGGCCGGAGAAATTCGGGTCCGCCTCCAGGTAGACGTCGCGCAGGAACCGGTGGCCGGCGCGCCGGTCGCCCGTGGCGCCGGGGAAGTCGTCGGCGAAGGTCCAGCCGTCCGACAGCATGTCGGGATGCACCACGGAGACGTCGATCAGATCCTCCAAGCCCTTGATCGCGCGCAGGATCAGCGTGCGATGCGCCCAGGGGCAGGCATAGGAGACATAGAGGTGATAGCGTCCCGCCTCCGCCGCGAACCCGCCCTCGCCGGACGGGCCCGGCGCGCCGTCAGGCGTCACCCAGTTGCGGAACTTCGCGGCGGAGCGCACGAATTTTCCGTCGGTCTTCGACGTGTCGTAGCCCTTGTCGTGCCAGACGCCGTCCACCAGCAGCCCCATGACGCCTCCTCCCGTTCTTTCGATCTCCCGCCTAACCTAGCGCAGCGCGCGGCGGGCGCTACCGTCGGCCGCGGGATGGATCGTCCACGGATCGGAGACGACGGCGCTCAGGCGGCGCCGAGCTCCGGCCGGGCGACGGCGGCGGCCCGCACCAGCCGCGCCAGCGCCCGCGCCGCGTCGTAGTCCGGGTCGCCGAAGGCCACGATGCGGGCGAGCCGAAGCTCCTGCCGGATCGCCGCCGTCTCCGGATCCACCAGCGTCTCCACCAGGGCCGCCCGGATCCGCGCCCGGTCGCCGGTCGCGGTCAGGGCCGAGGTGACGAAGGGCGGGGCCGGCGCGGCGGCGGTCCAGCCCAGAACCCGAAGCTCCTTCGCCGCCGGTTCGAACCGCTGCGCCATGTCCCAGCACAGCGCGTCGATGGCCGCGGCCTCCGCCCGCCCCTCCGCCACCGCGAGGATCGAGGCGCGATGCGCGCCGGTCCACACCACCTCGCCCACCGCCGCGGGCTCCATCGCGTCGAGCAGGGCGGCCCAGCCCGACAGGCTGTCGGGTCCGTTGGCGGCGAAGCGCCCGCCGCGCAGGGCGTCGAGACTGTCGGCCGCCCCGCGCCGCGCCACGATGGCGGAGGAATAGCGCCCGGCGCCGCAGCCCTCCGCGTCATAGCTGGGCGCGCAGATCAGCCGCGTCGCCGCCGCCGTTCCCGCCACATGCGGCAGCCCGCAGGTCTGGGAGAACAGCAGATCCGGGTGGGCCCAGATCCCGGCCGCCGGCCGCGTCCGGTCCAGCGCCTCGGGCGCAGGCAAGCCGATGTCGCGCAGCCGTCCGCCCAGCGCCGCCCAGAACGCGTCGGTCGCGTCGCGAAGCTCCGGCCAGTCATAGAGCGGGAGGGAGGCGAGGCCGGTCATGCGCCGCGCCGCATCGGGCGATGGGTCGGGATCGGCGACGGCTCGGCGCGCGGCGTCCCGTCGAGGTCATCATTTCGGAAGATCATGCGCCAGTACGCCCCGCTTTCATCACCGCGCCGCGGCGCCCGGGCGAAAACGCGTCCCGACGCCCGAATGAAGGGCGCGTGGAGATCGGCGCCGCCGCCAGCAGGGCGACGCCACACAGATAACCTACGGCAGACGCGCCGCAAACCCCCAAACCCGTCGAGCGTGGACGCCGGGAGAGGCAGGGCCGGGCCGGGGACGCGCGAGGCGCCCCCGTCCCCACGGCTCGGGTCCGGTCAATCGGCGGCGGCGGGGGCGGCGAGCGCGCGCAGCGTCTCCACCCGCTCGGCCTCCGTGGCCGGCTTGTCCCACCGGATCCGCTTGATCCGCGGAAACCGCATCGCCACGCCGGAGCGATGCCGGCGCGACAGCTGCACCGCGTCGAAGGCCACCTCCAGCACCAGCGCCTGCTCCACCGCGCGGACCGGGCCGAACCGCTCGGTCATGTGGGCGCGGACCCAGCGGTCGAGCTCGACCAGCTCCTCGTCGGTGAAGCCGGAATAGGCCTTGCCCACGGGCGCGAGCCGTTCCGCGCCCACCGGGCCGTCGGGATCCGGCTCCCACGCCCCGAAGGTGAAATCGGAATAATAGGAGGACCGTCGCCCGTGCCCCCGCTGGGCATACATCAGCACGCAATCGGCGCTGAGCGGGTCGCGCTTCCACTTCCACCACGGGCCGACGGGGCGCCCGGCGGCGTAGGGGGCGTCGCGGCGCTTGACCATCAGCCCCTCCTGCCCCTCGGCGCGCTGGGCGTCCCGGATCGCGGCGAGCGCGTCCCACGCGGCGAAGGGGATTTCCGGGGAAAGGTCCATTCGGGCGGGTCGGTTGGTCGCGATCCAGGCGGCGAGCCGGGCGCGGCGCTCCTCCAGCGGCAGGGCGCGCAGGTCGCGGACCCCGTCATGCAACAGGTCGTAGGCGCGGATATGCGCGGGCGCCTCGGCCAGCATCTTCGCGGTGACGCGCTTGCGGCCCAGCCGGGCCTGAAGGTCTGCGAAGGGGCGGGGCGCGCCGTCGATGGCGACCAGCAGTTCGCCATCGACGCAGCCCCGCCAGTCCATCGCGTCGAGCAGGTCGGGGAAAGCCGGGCCCAGGTCCTCGCCCGCCCGGGAATAAAGCCGGCGGCCCCCGGCGGTCGCCGCCGCCTGCACCCGCACGCCGTCCCACTTGATCTCGGCGATATGCTCGGCGGGGACGAGGGTCGCGAGCCGCTCGGGCTCCAGCGGGTTGGCCAGCATCATCGGGCGGAAGGCGAGCGACAGGTCCGCGTCGGGCTCGGCCCCGCCCTCCAGCCAGGCGAAGAGGGTTTCGTAGGGCGGGGCGAGGGCGAACCACAGCTCCTCGATCCGGGCGAGCGGACGGCCGAATTCCTCCGCCAGCGCGGTGCGCGCCAGCCGGGCGGAGACGCCGACCCGCATCCCCCCCGCGCAAAGCTTGATCAGCGCGAAACGGGCGGACGGGTCGAGCCGGTCGAAGAGCGCGTCCAGCAGGGCCGGGCGCGCGGCGCGGCCGGCGGCGCGCAGACGCTCGACGGTTTCGGCGAGACCGGGGGGCGGGCCGGGGGGCGCGGGCGGCTCGGGCCAGATCAGGGCGACGGTCTCCGCCAGGTCGCCGACGAAGTCGTGGGACAGCGCGAAGAGCCGCGGGTCCACCCGCGCCTGGGCCACGCCGCGGATCACCGAGGGCGTGAGGCTCGGCATCTCCAGCGTGCCGGCCAGCGCGGCCAGCGCATAGCCGCGGTCCGGGTCCGGGGTCGCGCGGAAATAGGCGCGCAGCAGCGCCAGCTTGCGGGTGCGGCGCGGGGTGTGGACCAGCGCCTCGAGCAGGTCGGCGAAGGCGCGCATCGGCTCACATCGCCTCTTCCTCGCCCCGCCCGGCGAGCGCGAGGGGGCGGGCGTCGAGCCCGCGGTCGGCGCACCACAGGCACAGCGCCTCCTCCGCGCCATGGGTGACCCAGACGGTCTGCGCCCCGGTCTCCAGGATGGTGGCGGTCAGCTCGTCCCAGTCGGCGTGGTCGGAGACGACGAGCGGCAGTTCCACGCCGCGCTGCTTGGCGCGCTGGCGGACGCGCATCCAGCCCGAGGCGGCGCAGATCACCGGGTCGGGCAGCCGCCGCGCCCAGCGGTCGTTGAGCGCGGAGGGGGGCGCGAGCACGATCTCCCCCTTCAGCGCGGCGCCCTGCCCGCGCACGGTTTCGAGCGGGCCGAGGGGGACGCCCTGACGCTCGTAGACCGTGCAGAGGCCGACGAGGGCGCCGTGCAGGTAGATGGTGCGGTCCCAACCGGCGCGGCGCAGCTCGGCGATCAGGCGCTGGGCCTTGCCGAGCGCGTAGGCGCCGATGGCATGGCAACGCTCGGGCTGGGCGGCGACGGAGGCGAGGAGGCGGGCGATTTCGTTTTCGACCGGGGGGTGGCGGAAGACCGGCAGGCCGAAGGTGGCCTCGGTGACGAAGAGGTCGCAGGGCACGGGCTCGAAGGGCGCGCAGGTCGGGTCGGGCGCGCGCTTGTAGTCGCCCGAAACCACCGCCCGGGCGCCGCCGGCCTCGATCACCACCTGGGCGGAGCCGAGGACATGGCCCGCCGGGACAAGCGTGACGGTGGCGTCCCCGAGCCGGAGCGGCTGGCCGGGAGCGAGGGCCTGGGTCGTGGCGAAAGCGTCGCGGCCGTAGCGGGCGGCCGCGATGGCCACGGTCTCGGGCGTGGCCAGCAGGGCGTGGGAGCCGGGGCGACAATGGTCGCCATGACCGTGGGTGACGATGGCGCGGTCGACCGGGCGCACCGGGTCGATGAAGGCGCCGGCGGGCGGGCACCACAGGCCCTGGGGCCGGAGTTCGAGGAGGTCGGTCGCCTTCATGCCGTGGAAACTGGCGCGGCGAGGTCGCGACGGCAAGGGCGGCGCGGGGGCGGGGCCGACCGAGGGCGGGGCCGGCCGGGAACGGCGGATGCGACGGGCGGCGATCCGCCTGCCGGGCCCAAGTCGCCGGATCCGGGGCCGCGGGTCCGGGGGCGCGGGTCCGGATAACGGTGGTCCCGTCGTCATCACCCGACCCGGGCTCCGGCGGAACCCGCCGGGAGGCGCCGCGTCGAGCGCGCGTCGGCGGCCCCGTTCCGCCCGCGGCGCGTGGCGGCCGGGCGCCTGGCCTCGCCGGGGCGAATGGAGAGCGTCCCGCTCAGCCCCGCGACGTCATGCCGGCGAGGTCATGCCAACCGACGGGCCGCTGGATCGCGGACCGTCGCCATTGATCCGACGATGTTCGGCTTCGCGCCGTTCAACGTCCGCAGCTGTGATGTTCGCCGCCTCCTGGTCCTCCGGTTTCCGGGTCGTCGTTGCGCGAATCGTCGGAACGGAGGCTCAGGCGCCGGCGTCTCGCTACTGGACGATGAACTCCGCATGCAGCGCGCCGGCGGCCTTGATGGTCTTGAGAATGTCGATCATGTCGCGCGGGGTCACGCCCAGCGCATTCAGCCCCTCGACCAGTTGCGAAAGGGTGACGGTGTTGTCGATCACCGCGAGCCCGGTCCCCGGATCCTCCTGGATGGCCGCATCGGTGCGCGGCACCACGATGGTTTCGCCGCGCGGGGCGAAGGGGTTGGGCTGGGAGACCACCGGCGTCTCCTGAATGCGCAGCGTCAGGTTGCCCTGGGCGATGGCGATGCGGGACACGCGCACGTCGTCGCCCAGCACGATGGTGCCGGACCGCTGGTCGACGACCACCCGCGCCTTGCGCGAGGGCGCGATCTCCAGGTTTTCAAGCGCGCTGATCAGGCGGGCGGGCGACAGGCGGGAGCGGGGCACGTCGATCTCGATCGTGCCGGCGTCAAGCATGCGGGCGAGCTGCGTGTCCGCCTGGGTGTTTATGGTGTCGGCGATGCGGGCGGCGGTGGTGAAGTCGGGGTCGCGCAGAGCCAGACGCAATCGACCCATCTGGCTGAAATCGAAGGAAATCTCCCGCTCCACCCGGGCGCCGTTGGGGATGCCGCCTGCGGTGGGCACGCCCTGGGTGACGGTGGCCGCGTCGCCCTGGGCGGTGACGCCGCCGGCGATGATCGAGCCCTGGGCGACGGCGTAGATCTCCCCGTCCGCGGCGTTCAGGGGGGTCATCACCAGGGTGCCGCCCAGCAGGCTCTTGGCGTCGCCGATGGCGGAAACCGTGACGTCGATCTGGCTGCCCGCCCGCGCGAAGGGGGGCAGCACGCCGGTGACCAGCACCGCGGCGACGTTGTTGGGGCGGAACTGTTCGCCCGAAACGTTGACGCCCAGCCGCTCCAGCAGGTTGACCAGCGCCTCCTCGGTGAAGGGGGAGTTGCGAAGGCCGTCGCCGGTGCCGTTCAGCCCCACCACCAGGCCGTAGCCGACGAGGTCGTTGCCGCGGACGCCATCGAATTCGACCAGGTCCTTGAGGCGCACGCGGATGGCGTCGTCGGGCGCCGCCATCACCGAAAGGGCGTCGCGACCCTGGTCGGCCAGGGCGGACGGGGCGACGGGAAAGACCATCGCCGCCAGCGCGGCGATCGCCGATGCGAATGCGGACGCCAGCCGCGCCCGGATGCGCGCGGAAGCGATGCGCCTGGTTTCGGTCATCGGATGAAGTCGAGCAGCGACAGTTGCGACATGCGGGCGGTGACGGCGAAGATCCGCTCCAGCTGCTGCTCCACCGCCTGAAACTCCGTCGCCGCGTCGAACGGATCCCGGGAGGTCGCGTCGTTCCACGCGATGTCGAGCGCGTCGCGGCGGGCGGAGATGCGGACCGCCGCCTCCTCCAGCCGCTGCTCCGCCAGGCCGAGGCGGGCGCGGGACTGCACGATCTGCTCGCGCGCATCGACGGTGAGATCGGCGGCGCGGTTCAGCAGGTCGCCCTCCGCGTCGGCCGGGCCGGCATAGGCCGTGCTGACCGTGGCGGCGGCGAGCGCCAGGCCCTTGAGCAGCACACGGATTTCCGGATCGTCGGCGCGGCGCGAGATGGCGACCGAGGCGCCGTCGTCGATGGTGGCGTCCGGCGCGTCCTCCGCCGCGCCGAGGAAACGGGCGGTGGCGAAGCCGCCCGCCGGGTCGTCGAAATAGAAGTCCACCTGGGCGATCGCGTCGGCGGCGTCGGCGGCGCCGGCGAGGATCCCCGCGACATCGGCCAGGATATCGTCGGCCGGGGCCAGCGCCGGCTGATCCACCGCCGCGCCGGCGAACAGGGTGCGTCCGCCGAAGCGCGTGTTGAGGTTCTGCACCGAGGCGCGGAAGGCGTCCTCCGCCCCCGCCGCATGAAGACGGGCGCTGTTCAGGTCGCCGCGGGCCAGCGAGGCCGACAGCTCCAGCCCCAGTTCGTTGGCCAGGTCGCCCAGGCCCCCCATCACCGCCTGGGTCAATGAGATCCGGCCCTGCGACAGGGTCACGCCCTCCGCCTCCCGGGCGGCGCGGGCCTGGGACGCCTCGATCGCCATCAGGCGGCGCGGATCGCCGCCGGAGGCCGCGTAAAGGTCGTCCTTGCGGCCGGTCGAGAGTTCCCGGCCGGCGCGTTCCAGCGCGGCGCGGATATCGCCGGCGTCACGCTGAAGGCGCAGGGCCGAGGCGAGGTCGGGAAGCGGCGAGGTGATCATCATCGGGCTCCCTTGCGGGCCGGAAGGCGGCGGAGGTCGGGGGAAAGTCGCATCGTCAGATATCCAGCAGGCGCTTGAGCAGGCCGTCGACGGTTTCGATCACCTTGGCGTTGGCGACATAGGCGTGTTCGACCAGCAGCAGGTCCGACATCTCCTTGTCGGTATCGACGCCGGTGACCGCGGCCTCCGTCTCCTGCAGCAGGGTGAAGCGGCCTTCGGAGAAGGCGGCGCGGGATTCCCCGTCGGCATTGGCCTGGGCGCGGGTGGCGGCCACGGTCTGCACCAGGTCGATGAAGCCATAGACGCCGGAGAAACCCGCGCCGGCCGGGGCCGCGACCGGATCCGACAACGCCGCCATCAGCGCGCGCGGCAGGGTGTCGAGCCCCACCGGCCCCTGGCTCGCGGCGTTGATGCCGTCGCGCAGCCGCCAGGCGGCGCCGCCCTGCTGCGGATCGACCGCGGCGTTGACGTCGATGCGCCTGGCCAGCCCCACCACGTCGAGCGGATCGAACACCCCGCCCTCGTCGGTGAAGATGCCCGGGTCGCCCGCCGCGAGGGTCGTGTCCACCGCCGGATCCTCATAGCGCAGGATCAGATCCCGCGCGATGGCGTCGAGCTGGTCCTGGGCGGCGGGGGCGACGCCGTCGCGGATGGCGAACTGCGCGCCGAGCGCGCCGCCGTCGAGCCGACCGTCGCCGGTTCCGGCCGCGAGCGGCTCGCCATTCAGCGTCAACCCCGACAGGGCGCCGGACCCCAGCGTCATATCGGCGGTGATGATGCCGGTCGGGGAGAAACCCAGCTCTCCCACCCGTCCGTCGAGAAGGATCGCGCCCTGGGGCGTGTACAGCGAGATCATGCCGTTCGCGCGCGACGCGATGCGCACCGGAACCAGGGCCGCGATCCGGTCGATCTCCCGCGAGCGCGCCTCGTCCAGCGACGCGACGCCAAGGCCGGCGACCGTCGCCTGCTCGATATCCGCGTTCAGCTGCTCGACCGACGCCAGCGCGTCGTTGATCTCCGCCACCATGCGGTCGATGGAAGCGTCGGCGTCCATGCGCACGCGCTGCACCTCGTCGCTGGCCGCGTTCAGGGAGGTGACCAGTCCGCGCGCGGCGGCGGCGGCGTCCTCCTGCAACGACGGGCTTTCGGGCGAATCCGCCAGACGGGCCAGGGCCGATTCCCAGGTCACCGCCCGAGCGGACAGCGAACCGGCGTCGTCCACGTCGCCGACCGCGCCGAGCAGCCGCCCCTCCGCCTTGGCGAGCGCCGCCGTCTCGGCGCTGGTCGCTTCCGCGCGGCGACGGTCGGCGGTGGCGCGGGGGTCCGTGGCCCGCGCGACGCCCTTCACCGAAACCCCCTGCCCTTCCCCCCCCACCGCATGCGCGGCGACGGTCACGCTGCGCCGCGCGTAGCCCGGGGTCAGCGCATTGGCCACGTTGTCCGAAATCACCTGCGCCCGCCGCGACGTGGCGGTCAGGCCCGACAGGGCGTTGTTCAGGGCGGCGGACATGCTCATGGCGGGGTCTCGTCAGGTCCGGGTTGCGGGGCGTTCCGGGCGGCGGAGCGCCCGGAAGGTTCAGGCGCCTCAGCGCTTGATGTTGGTGGTTTCCTGCAGCATCTCGTCCACCGTCTGCACGACCTTGGCGTTGGACGAGTAGGCGCGCTGCGTCTCGATCAGCGAGGTCAGCTCATGCGCGATGTCGGTGGTCGACTGCTCCAGCGCGAAGCCGGTCAGCACGCCCGATGGACCGGAGCCGCTGTCCCACAGGTAGAACGGCCCCGATTGCGGCGTGACCGAGAAGGTCTGCGCGTCCTGCACCGCCAGCCCGTTCATGTTGGGCACGTCCACCACCGGCACCTGGAAGATCCGCTTCGAGAAGCCGGTGTCGTAGATCGCGTTCAGATAGCCGTCCGCGTCGAATTCGAGGCTGGTCAGGATGCCGGCGCGATTGCCGTTCTTGGTGATCCGAGACGGCGCGAATTCCGCCGAGAGCTGGGTGATCGACGAGCCCGGGCCGGTCGGGCCCAGGGTCACTCCGATCGGCCCGCCGCCGACGTCGAGCTGCACGGTCCCGTCCGCGGCCGAATAGGCGTTGCCGGTCACCGTGGTCACCGACAGAAGCGAGCCGCCGGAGCCGCGGGTGTCGTCGAAGACCAGCGTGTATTCCGCGATCGGGTTCGACCCCGCCGCGGTGGCGCTGTCGTCGAAGGTCAGCGTCCAGGTGTTGGAGTTGGCGCCCGCGCCCGGGACCGTCGGCGTGAAGGTGGCGGTCAGGGTCTGGGAGGAGCCGAAATTGTCGAAATACTCGATGGGCACCGTGTTCGGGTCGCCGGAGGCGCCGACCGCGGTGTCGTCGGCCGACAAGTTGACGCCCAGCACCATCTCGGTGGTCGGGGAGGCGACGAACTGGGCCCCGGCGATGGAGACCGGCCGCATCCCGGTCATCGAATCGCGAAGCTGGGTGACCGGCTGCTCGTTCACGTCCAGCGGCCAGCCGAGCAGCGCGAAGCCGGAGGCGGAGACCAGCGTGCCGTTCTTATCGGGCGAGAAGCTGTCGGTCGGCTTCAGCCGCAGCTCCGGCACCACGGCGCTGATGCCGTCGATCGGGGTCACCGGCAGCATGCCGCGGCCGACCACGGCGAGGTCCAGCGCGTTTTCGGTCGAGACGAACGAGCCCTGAGCCGAAATCTCCCGCCGCGTCGTGGAGGTGACGCCGCCGGCGGTGTAGCCGCCATTGCTCGACGACACCACCAGCGCGGAGAAATCCGTGTCGGCGCGCTTGTAGCCGTAGGTCCCGGCGTTCGCGATATTGTCCGAAATGGTCGCAAGCTTGCTCGCGTTCACGTTCAGCCCGGCGACGCTGGCGTTGAGCGAGGAGGAGATGGTCATCGCGAGTCCTTCAGGTTCGGTCCGGCGGCGCCGGCTCCACGTTCTGCGGATCGCCGCGGCCTGGGTCGCGGCGTCGTTCGTCAGGGTCGGCGTCGCGCCGAGGGCGGCCCGGGGGCCGGGAAATCCGACCGCGGTCCGCTCCGAGTCGCGGGTCGTCGGCACGGTCCGCCCGAGGCGCAAAATCGGCTGGGGACTCTTACCCCGGGCTTAATGCGGGACCGCGGGATAGCGGGCATTCGAGGCAAGGTCGTCGTCGCTCGCGCGCGCGAATCCGGGGACCGGACGCGATGTCCGGCCGGCCCCGCCCCTGCCCGGCCCGTCGCCGGCGTCCCACCGGGGTCGCCCCGACGGCATGGCCCCGAAGGCACGACCTCCGGGCCTCGCGGCCCAGCGAGGCGGATCCGCATCAGCGGCGTCCCAGTCCGCGTCGCGCCGATCGGTCGCCCCCCGGATCGGAACCGGAGGTCCGGACGAAACCCGGGGCGACGTCGCCGGCGTTTCAGGTCAGCGCGCCGAGATGCGCCTCGATCGCGGTGCGCATGTCCGCGACGGAAAAGGGCTTGGCGACGAAATGGTCGACCGTGTCGACCGCCGCCTGGTCGCGATAGGCGTCGGACGTGGCCAGGAACACCGGCGTCGCCTTGAACACCGGATGCTCCTTGATCTTCTTGGCCAGTTCGACCCCCGTAAGCCCCGGCATGTTGAGGTCCGAGATGACCACGTCGAATTTCTTGGTCATCATCGCCTCCAGCGCCTGATCGCCGGCGGCGGCGAGGGTCACGTCGACCACGCCGAGACGCTTCAGGCACTGCCGCGCGAGGCCGCGCATGGTCTGCTGGTCATCCACGACCAACACCTTAAGGGATTTGGCTGCGGGCATTTTCAGGTCTCCTCAGGTTCCCAGGGCGGCGCGCCGGGACGGCGCGCTGCGGGCGAAATCGCAGATGCGGGCGGCGAGCCGGTCGAGGTCGAGCTCCTCCTCCACCGCGCCCAGCTCGCGGGCGGCGCGGGGCATTCCGTAAACCACGCAGGTCCGTTCAGACTGTCCCAGCGTGGCGGCGCCGGCGCCGCGCATGGCGCGCATGCCGGCGGCGCCGTCCCGTCCCATGCCGGTCAGGATCACCCCGACCGCGCCGGGGCCGGCGGCGCGGGCGACCGAACCGAACAGCACGTCGACCGACGGGCAATGCCCGGAGACCGGAGACGAATCTCCCAATCTGGTCAGCAGTCTGCGGCCATTGACCTGCAGCTCCAGATGGCGGCTGCCGGGCGCGATGCGCACCATGCCGGCGGCGAGCGGTTCCGAATCCCTCGCCTCCGCCACGTCGCGGCGCAGCTTGTCGCGCAGGCGCCGCGCGAAGCGGTCCGTATACCCTTCGGGCATGTGCTGGGTGATCACCACCGGCGGCAGGTCGGGGGGCAGCCCCTCCAGCAGTTCGCCCAGCGCGCCGACCCCGCCGGTGGAGGCGCCGATCGCGATCAGCGACCGTCGCCAGCCGCCGGGCCGCGACGGCGGCGCGGGTTCGAGCGGCGCGCCGTCCCGCCCCGGGTCCGCCGCCTGCGTCTGCACGGCCTGCATCCACTGCGGGGTCGCCTCCCGTCCCGCTTGACGCGGCCCCTCGCGCATGCCGGTCGACGGCGTCGTCGCGCCGCCCTTCCGGGCCTGGGCGATGAGCCTGGGCGACGCGACCGGCGAGGCCGCGCGCCGCTGCACCTGGGCGCGGGCCGCGGTGCGGACCTTCTCGCGCAGCTCCCGCCCGAACGGCCCCATCGGGTCGGGTCCGCTGGGCTTGCGCACCACATCCACCGCGCCCATCTGCAGGGCGGCGAGCGTGATCTCCGTCCCCTCGGCGGTCAGCGAACTGACCATCACCACCGGTGTGGGACGCAGGGTCATGATTTTTTCCAGAAATTCCAAACCGTTCATTCCCGGCATCTCGACGTCGAGCGTCACCGCGTCGGGGTCGGTCTCCTTGATCATGCGCCGTCCCTCGGCGACGTTGCCGGCCTGGGCCGCGACGGCGATGTCGCCCTCGGCCTCCAGCGCGGCCTGAATGATGCCGCGCATGAGCCGGCTGTCGTCGACCACCACGACCCGAATCGGCTTGCCGGACATCAGGACCGCTCCATCAGAACAGCTCCACGCCGCCGCCGCGCGGGGCCTGCTGGGCCTTGCGCTCAAGCTGGCTCTCGCTCCGCCGCATGGTCCGCGTCTCCGACGCCGGCAGGCGCAGCACCGAAACCCGTCCCGTGGCCGGGAAGAAATAGACCCGCCGCGCCCGGTCCCCGCCGCAGTCGGAGGCCGCGAGGCGTATCCCCTCCGAGCGCAGATAATCCTTCACGAACTGGGCGTTGCGGATGCCGACCGTGTCCTTGGCCGACACGTCGATGACATTCGCCCCTCCGAAGACCTTCGCCTCCATCCGTGATTTCTGTCCGCCGCGCTTGAGGATGTCGTTGATCAGCACCTCCATCGCGTGAACCCCGTAACGGGCCGAGCGCGAGCCGGTGTCGGAGCGGTCCTCTCCGGGAAGCAGGAAGTGGTTGAGGCCGCCGATGCCGCTGTCCACATCGCGGATGCAGGCGGCAACGCAGGAGCCGAGCAGCGTGGTGACCGCCACGTCCGGCTCCTGCGTCACGTCGTGGTGCCCCGGCAGCACCGAGATGGCGCGCGCCCCGATCTTGGGATCGAAATACGGGGCGGAGCCCCGGCCAGTCCGGCTCATCGGCGCCTCCGGTAGATGGTGCGGCCTTCGGAACTGAGCAGCGGATGCTCGCCCAGCAGGGATTCCGAGTGGCCCAGGTAAAGAATCCCGTCTTCCGTCAGCGCCTCGGCGTAGCGGCGCACGAGGCCGGCCTTGGTCTCGGCGTCGAAATAGATCAGCACGTTGCGGCAGAAGATGACGTCGAACGGGCCGCGGAACGGCCAGGCGTGGAGCAGGTTGAGCTGCCGGAAGGCGATCATCGCCTTGAGTTGCGCCGACATTTCGACGTCGGAGCCCTTGCGGACGACCGCGCCCGATCGAAGCTCCGCCGGCACGTCGGCGACCCGCGCCTCGGGATAGATCCCGGCCTTGGCCTTGGCCAGGACGTTGGTGTCGAGGTCGGTGGCCAGGATCCGGAAGTCGGCGCCGCCGAGACTGCGGGCCGCCGCCCGTGCGGTCAGGGCGATGGAATAGGGCTCCTCCCCCGTCGAGCAGCCGGCGGACCAGACGCGGATCCGGCTTTTGCCCGCCTTTCCCAGCGGCTCCAGCACCTCATGGCGCAAGTGGTCGAAATGATGGGATTCGCGGAAGAAGGAGGTGAGGTTGGTGGTCACCGCGTTCGAGAACTCGGTGATCTCCTTCGCGCCCGCCCCGCTTTCGAGATGATCCATATAGGTGGTGAAGCTGGACATGCCCAGCGCGCGCAACCGGCGCGACAGGCGGGTGTAGACCATCTGGCGCTTGTGGCTTTTCAGGACGATGCCGGCGATCTCGAACACCTTGTCGGCGACGCGCTGGAACTCGGCGTCCGACATCGCGAACTCTCCGCCATAGGCGCCGGCGTCCGACGCGGAGCGGGAGGCGGGGGAGGGGGAGGCGCTCATCCGCTCAGAACTCCGACCAGTCCTGATCGTCCGCCAGCGCCTCCGCCTGGGCCGCAGCGGGCGCGCGGGCGGGCGCCGGACGGGGTGCGGCGGCGGCGGCGGGTCGCGAAGGAGCGGACGCGCGGACCGCCGTCGGCTGAGCAGGAGCGGCAGGCGCGGCGGCCGGCTTCGACGGTCCCGGCTTCGGGGAGGCCGGTTGCGCTTGCGCGGTCTTCGCCAGCCCCGGTTTCGCCGGCGTTGCGCCCGGACGCGCCGGCGCGCCGGCGAACGGCTTGGCGCCGCCGGGCTTCGCGCCGCTGCGGGCGGCCGGGCGCGTCGCCGCGCCGGGCCCGGGACGCGCGGCCTGAGCCGGGCGCGCAGGCGCAGGCTTCGGTTCCGGCCGCGCGATGACGGCCGCCTGTCTCTTGGCGCCGGTCACGGCGTCGCCGGCCCCGGTGTCGAAGAAGCCCACCCGCTCGATCAGCCAGCGCGCCTCGTTCTGCAGTCGGCGCGCCGCCGCCGCGCTCTGTTCGGCCATGGCCGAATTGCGCTGGGTGGCCTCGTCCATGTGGCTGACCGCCTGGCTGGTCTCCTGCACGCCCTGGCTCTGCTCGCGCACCGCCGCCGAGATGTCCTCGATGGTCGCCGCGGTGCGCGCGATCCCGTCGGCGATGTCCTCCAGCGCCTTTCCGGTGCCCTGCACCAGGCGGACGCCTTCGCCGACATGGCCCGAGGAGGTCTGGATCAGTCCCGAGATATCCTTGGCCGCCTGGCTGGACCGCTGGGCGAGGGTCCTCACCTCGGCCGCGACCACGGCGAAGCCCTTGCCGGCCTCCCCCGCCCGCGCCGCCTCCACCGCCGCGTTCAGCGCCAGCAGGTTGGTCTGGAACGCGATGGAATCGATCACCGAGATGATGTCGGAGATCTTGGTCGAGCTCTCCTCGATCCGGCTCATCGCCGCCACGGCGTCCGACATCACGGCGCGCCCCGACTGCGCCCTGTCCGCGGCGTCGCGGGCGAGACCTTCGGCGCTGGACGCGTTGTCGGACGTGGTCCGGACATTGGCCGCCATCTGCTCCATCGTCGCCGCCGTCTCCTCCAGCGACGAGGCCTGCGCTTCGGTGCGCGACGAGAGCTGTCCCGCTTCCTCAGAGATCGAGTCGGCCGCGCCGCGCATCCCCTCCGCCGCCTTGCCGATGTCGGCGATGGTCTCCGCCAGGCGGGCGACGGCCTGGTTCAGGTTGACCGCCGCCTGGCCGAAGCGGCCGGTGTGGTCCTCCTTCATCCGATGGGCGAGACGCCCGCCGGCGAGCGCGTCGACCATCCCCTCCAGGTCCGCGAAGAAACCGCCGGCCACCTCGCCCATCCGGTTGATCGACTTCGCGACATGCTGGGTGAAGCGGTCGCCCGACGCGCCATCGAGCCGCTGGGAGAAATCGCCGTTCACGGTGGCGTCCAGCACCGCGTTGACCTGCGCCTCGGACCGCATCGGGGTCGAACGGTCGCGCCAGGCGATCGCGCGCCCGATCATGTCCCCGCGATCGTCCCGCATTTCGGTGATGGCAAGGCCGAACTGCTTGTCCCCGATCTCGATCAGCGGCGCGCCGCGGCGATCGGGCTTCATGAACACGGCGACATCCTTGTTGAAGGCCGAGGCGTGCAGTCCGACAAGCCCCGAACCGCCGCCTGCGATCTTGCTCATCAACGGCCGGAAGCCGTCGATCATCGCCTGGTTCACGAAGACCACCTTCATGTCAGGGTCGAGGATCATCACCATTTCGGCCGAAGCGGTCAGGGCGGTGGCGATGCGCTTGTTGGCGACCGCGGTCTCCTGAATCCGGTTCAGCGCGCGGGCGAGGTCGCCGAGCTCATCGGACCTGTGCCCCCCCGGCACGTCGTCGCGACGTCCCGCCAGCAGGTCGCCCACCGCCTGCGCCATGTCGCGCACCGGCCGCGCGAAGCTCCGCGCCACCAGCCAGCCCAGACCCGCCGCGAGAAGCAGCGCAGGCAGCAGCGCCATCGACATCGCGACCGCCGCGTCGCGCAGCCGGCCGGCGATGATCGACTCGTCCTGCGCGATCACCAGACGCCAGTCGATCCCGTCACGCGCGATGCGCCTGGTCGCGACCAGGGCCGGCGCGCCCAGCAACCCGCCGCCGGCGGCGACCAGCTCGCCCGGTTCGGCCTCGGGCGGCTGATAGCGGGAGGTCAGGATGTCGGGGCCGGGCGTGGCCTCGACCTCGTTGCGCAACGTCCCGTCGGGGCCGATCAGGAAAGCCGTCAGCCCCTCCCGCACGGACAGCGCGTCGAGCATGTCCGCGACCTTCCGCGCGCCCAGCTGCACCGCGACCACGCCGATGCGCCGACCGCCGGCGTCGAACAGCGGCGATGCCGCGAAGGCGGCGGGGGCGCCGCCGGAGGGCGCGTAGAACTGATAATCGGCGAAGGCGACCTCGCCGCGCGGCGCCTCCGCCGCGCGGCGGAACGCGGCGGCGAGACCCGAGTCGGCATAGGGGCCGGATGTCAGGTTGGTTCCGAAATCCCCCTCCTTGGCGACCGAATAGATCACGTCGCCCGCCAGGCTGATCAGGAACAGGTCGTGGTAGCCGCGCTGCTCCTGAAAGGCGCGGTAGCTGACATGGTGCCGGGCATGCGCATCCGACCAGTCGGATTCGTCGCCCGCGTCCATCAACGCCTGACGCTGACCCGGCGGATGCGGGTTCTCTTCGGTATAGAGCGCGGGAATCGCGCGCGCGTTCCAGGCCGTGGAGAAGTCGAGAAAATCGTCGGTGCCCATTTCGCCGCCGTCGATCATGCGCATGTCGCGACCGACCTCGTCGAGCAGGCGTTCGAGCCGCACGCCGCCGGTTTCGGCCGCTGCGTCGAGCCCGATCTCGGCTTCGTGCCGAAGCGCCTGGGCCTCGATCAGATTGCTCGCCGCGCCCACCGCAAGGCCGGTCAGCAGCGCCACACCGCCCGCGGCGAGCGTCAGCCGCGGCCCGATGCCAAGCCCGCGGGGCCGGGCGGATGCCGAATTGGGGTGGGTCATGCTCGTCTCCGTTCGTCGCGGCGGCCGCGCGCCCTGGGGCGGCGCGGTCCGGCCGGGACCGTGATGGACCGGGGGAAGGCGGGGGAAAGGGCCGGGCGCGTCGTCAGGCGACGCCCATCGCCGCGCCCCCGAACAGCGCCTTTAGATCGAGCAGGGCCACCATTCCCGACTCCGCGTTGACCAGCCCCCCGATCGAGGATTGGTCGAGATCCGCCTCCGACGGGGGGACCGGCCGGATATCCTCGGAACTCACGGTGATGATGTCCGACACCGCATCGACCAGCACGCCGACCGTCTGCTCCCCGATCCAGACGATGACCACGACATGGGTCTCCGTCGCCTCGGTGAGGTTCCCGCCGAACCGGGCGCGCAGGTCATGCACCGGCACGATGGTGCCGCGCAGATTCAGCACGCCGCGCATGTAGTGGGGCTGGTTGGGCAGCGCCGTCGTCGGGGTCCACTGCTTGATCTCGCGCACCAGCACGATGTCGACGCCATAGGCCCGGTCGCCGACCAGGAAGGTGACGTACTGCTTGTAGCGGGCGACGCCGGCGGGCTCCGGGTCGCCGGGAAGGGCGCCCGCCGGGGTCGGATCGGTCTGCATCGCGGCTTCGGTCAATGGAGCATCTCCTGCATCGGGGCGCGCGCGGAGCCGCCCATGGAAACGAGGGACGGGATGTCGAGGATCAGAGCCACCCGCCCGTCGCCGAGGATCGTGGCGCCCGAGACGCCCTCGACCCGCTTGAAGTTGGCTTCGAGGCTTTTGAGCACGACCTGGCGCTGGCCGATCAGCTCGTCGACCAGCAGGGCCACATGGCCGTTGGTCTCGGTGTCGACGACGATGGCCATCTCCTCCCGCTTGTCGCCGAGGTCGATGCCCAGCGCGTTGCGCAGGCTGATCAGGCGCAGATACTGGCCGCGGCGCGCCAGCACCTGGGAGCGGTCGGGCAGCATCTCCACCCGTTCGCCGTCGATGCGCAGCGCCTCCACCACCGAGCTGAGCGGCAGGATGAACCGCTCGTCGCCCACGCAGATGGTCATGCCGTCCAGAACCGCGAGCGTCAGCGGCAGGGTGATCTGGAACCGCGTGCCCTTGCCGGGATCCGAGCGCAGGTGACAGCGGCCGCCCAGCGCCTGGATCTTCTTCTTGACCACGTCCATGCCGACGCCGCGGCCGGAGACCGAGCTGATCTCCTTCGCGGTGGAGAAACCGGGATGGAAGATCAGCTGGTCGATCTCCTCGGGCGGCAGGTTGTCGTCGGGGGAGATCAGGCCGTTCTCCACCGCCTTCTCCACCACCCGCTCACGGTTGATGCCGCGACCGTCGTCTTCGATGATGATGATGACCCGCTCGCCGCGATGCTCGGCCATCAGCTTGATGGTGCCGGTGCGCGGCTTGCCCGCGGCGACCCGCTCGTCCGGCAGCTCCAGCCCGTGGTCCATGGAGTTGCGGAGCATGTGGGTCAGCGGCTCGGCCAGTTCCTCGATCACCGTGGTGTCGACCTCGGTATGCTCCCCGGCCAGCACGAGGCGCGCTTCCTTGCCCAGCTTGTCGGCCAGATCGCGGACCACGCGGGGCATGCGCGAGAACACCGATTTCACCGGCTGGGCGCGGATCGCCATCACCGATTCCTGAAGCTCCCGGGTCTGGCGGGACATCGCCTCCACCGAGTGCCCGACCTCCAGCGCGGTGGCGGCGTCGGTCTCCGACAGCTTCTGGGCCAGCACCGCCTGGGTGATGACGATCTCGCCCACCAGGTTCACAAGCCGGTCGATGCGCGGAAGCTCCACCCGCAGCGTCTTGGAGGCGGTGGGGCGGGCGGCGTCCTTTCCGCCCGCGTCCGCCTGGGCCGGCTCCGCGGCCGCCTTGGGCGCAGCGCTTGCGGCGGGCGCGGACGGCGCGGGCGCCGGCGCGTCCGCGTCCGCCGCCGGGGCGGCCGACGGCTCGGCCCAATGCTCGTCCACGATGTCGATCGTCGCGATATGTTCGTAGACCATGAAGAAGTCGGCGAAGGCCGAGGGGGGATGATCGGTCTCGAAACGCAGCTTCCAGCCGATCGGGCAGCCTTCCGGCGTCAGTTCGGCCAGCGGGGGAAGGTCGCCGACCGGCTCCGCCGCCACCAGGTCCAGCTCCCGCGCGGCGCGGATCACGCGCAGCGGGTCATGCCCGGCATGGACGAAGTCGTCGCCCGGAATCAGCGTGACGATGACTTCGCGCGGCTCGCCCGCCGCGGCCTCCTCCGCCGCCTGGGGCGGCGCCGACGCGGCGGCGGGGGCCGGCGGCGGCGCGTCGTCCGGATCCTCCTCCGCCGAGGACCGCCCGATCTGCTCCTCCAGCTCCTGCCGCACGCGGGAGACGTGGCCGGCATCGACCTCGCCGCCGTCGCGGGCCTGCTCGATCAGCGTCTCCATCACGTCGCCGGAGCGCATCAGCAGGTTGACGATGTCGGAGCCGAGCTGGAGGCGGCCGGAGCGCAGGCCGTCCATCACCGTCTCGAACACATGGGCGAATCCGATCAGCTGATCGAAGCCGAAGGCCGCGGCGCCGCCCTTGACCGAATGCACGGCCCGGAAGGCGGCGTTGACCAGTTCCGGATCGCGCTCGCCGTCCATCAGGCGGTCGAGCTGCTCCTGCAGGTCGGCCAGCAGTTCGCCGCATTCCGTGAAGAACAGGGCGAGATAGTCCTCGTTGTCGTCGTCCATCCGCGGGTCCGTCCTTCGCTTGCGGGATCGTCAGGCGAGCCGGGCCACGAGGCCCAGGATCTGGTCGGGGTCGAAGGGCTTGGTCAGCCAGCCGGTCGCCTTCACCTCGCGCGCCCGGTCCTTGAGCTCCTGCGCCGTCTCGGTGGTCAGCAGCAGGATCGGCAGGGCCCGGCCGGACGGCTCGCCCCGCGCGGCGGCGATGAATTCCAGCCCGTTCATGCGCGGCATGTTCAGGTCGGTGATCACCAGATCGGGCTGATGCTCGCGCAGCTTCTCCAGCGCCTCGATCCCGTCCTTGGCGGTGAAGACTTCGTGGCCGCCCCGCTCCAGGCAGGACTTGAGCATGTTGAGGAGCGACCGGGTGTCGTCCACGGCGAGGATGCGGCTCATGGGCGAATCTCCATTTTCATGAGGTCCCCGAACAGACCGAGGTCCGAGAAGGCGTCGACGAATTCGGGGGAGGGGCTGCGCACGGCGGCCGGGCTTCCCGCCTCGGCCCGGGCGCGGGCGGCGCCGACGATGGCCAGGACGTAGGGGGTCGAGATGTTCTCCACCCCGGAGGCGTCGAACTCCATCGGCGCATCCGCCGGCGCGGCGTTGAGCCAGGCCAGGAGCGCCTCCGTCTCCTCCAGCCGGGCGCGGCTGTGGAGCTTGAACGGAGCGCCCGGCGCGACGGCGTCGACGTCCGGTCCGGCCTCCGCGTCCGCCTCAACGTCTGCGCCGGCGTCGGCGTCGGCGTCGGCCTCGTCCGTCATGCCGGCATCCGAAGCGGCGGCGTCTTCGACGAGGTCGCAGGCGGGTTCCGGGGCCGCGGAAACGTCGCCCGCGGCGACGCCCTCGGCGGCGTCGTCGGCGTCGTCGTCGGCGGCGGGACCTGCATCCGCATCCGCATCCGCGTCGGCGGCCGCGGCATCATCCGCCGTCTCCGGCGCGTCATCCGCCGTCTCCGGGGCGTCGTCGGCCGCGATGTCGTCCGGATCGGCCTCCGGCGGCGTCTCCGCGTCCTTGCTCATCGTCATCCCCCGATCCTTCACCGGCTCCTGTTGCGTTCCGGGGCCTGCGCCCCGCCGATACCTCGCGCGTCCGCGCCTCAGCCTTTCGCGTCCTTGGCGGAGAGCATCCGCTTCAGCCCGGCCAGCAGCGCCGGGTCGGGCGCGTCCGCGAGCTTGACCGCCTTGATCCCGTCGACCGCGCCGATGCGTCCGGTGGCCAGGGCGCCGCCTGTCGGCCCCTCGATCACAAGCTCCGCCTCCTCCCGCGCCTCCCGCGGCAGCGGCAGCAGGCCTCCGACCTCCAGCGCCTGCAGCTCCGCGACGCTGAGCTTCTGGCGGTGCAGGACCGCGCGCAGCCGCACCGGCGCGTCGTTCGCGGCCTTGGCCATGTGGCGCGACCAGATGTCGGAGCGGGCGCGGGAGCCCTGGGCGCTTCCCGGCGCCGCGGCGCGATAGGAATCGAGCACCGCGAGCGGCAGCACGAAATCGAACTCGCCGCTGCGCGCCGCCTCCCCCATGTCGAGGCTCAGCTTGAGGACCAGCACGTCCGCCTGTTCCGGCGCGATGCGCACCATGGTGACGTGCTGTTCGAAGTGATCGAGCTTCATCGCGGAGCGGATGCCGGGCCCGAGATGCACGCGCAGCGCGGCCTCGAACGCCTCCAGCACCAGGCGGATGAATTCCTCGCACAGCACGCAGTCGATGGAGGTCACCGAACGCGCGATCGGCCCCGGCGCCGCCGCCGGATCGCCGCCCATGCGCAGGTCGACGATGTGGAACAGCAGGTCCATGCCGATGTTCATCAGCGCGGAGTTGGTGGAGCCGCGCACGTCGACGACCGCGATCATCGCCGGCACCGGTATCTCCTCCAGCACCGAGGAGAGCTTGCGCACCTCGCAGTCGATGACGATGGCGGAGGTGAGCGTGCGCATCAGACCGCGCAACCGCTCGTCCAGCAGGGTCGCGAAGTTTTCGCCGATCTCCTCGATGGCCGGAATCGGCGCGCGGCCGACCCGGTTGCCGGCCACCTTGCGGCGAATCGCGCTGTCCGCGGCGAGGTCCATGTCGACCCGTCTCCTGCTGCGCCCGATGCGCCCCCGTTCTCCCGTCGCGGACCCTCGTCCGGTTTCGCTTTCAAAACCGTTTACAACGCCGGGTTCGCGTGAAGATCGCCCGCCGGACGCGGGCCGGCCGTCGCCGACCGCCGTCAACTTCCGGGAAACCCTGAAACTTTTGGCCAACCCTGTTCCGAAACGCGGCCGCAAGCGGCGCCGCGGCACACCGGGGGCGGGTCTGGTGCACTGCGTAATGCGAGGAAATAATCATGGCTTCCGACGGTCCGACGATCATCAAGCGCAAGAAGGTCTCAGGCGGAGACGGCCATCACGGCGGCGCGTGGAAAGTCGCCTATGCCGATTTCGTCACCGCGATGATGGCGTTCTTCCTCCTGATGTGGCTGCTCAACGCCACGTCGGAAGAACAGCGCCAGGGGCTGGCCGAGTATTTCGATCCCAAGGTGCCGATCGCGAAGATCTCGGGCGGCGGCACCGGCGCGTTCGGCGGCGACTCGATGATGTCCGAGAGCACCCTGTCGCAGAACGGCACCGGCGCCTCCAAGAACACGCCGACCGAGAACGAGCAGGCCCGGGGCGACACCGGCGCCGCGCCGGACGCCGCCGCCCAGGAGGGCGTGACCGAGGCGCTGACCGCGCTGGACAACATGTTCCGCGGGCTGTCGGGCGAATCCGATCAGGCCAACGCGCTGCTTCAGCACATCCGCACCCGGGTCACCGACGAAGGGCTGGTGATCGAGCTGTTCGACGCCGAGGACCGGCCGCTGTTCGAAAAGGGCTCCGCCCGACCGACCGCCCAGATGCGCGCGCTGCTGAAGATGGTCGGCCAGGTCGCCGGGCTGGTCACCAACAAGGTCGCCGTCGACGGCCATACCGACGCGCAGGGCTTCAAGGGCGGCGACTACACCAACTGGGAGCTGTCCACCGACCGCGCCCTGTCCGCCCGCCGGGCGCTGGTCGAGGCCGGACTGGGCGAGGATCGCCTGTCCCGGGTGGTCGGCAAGGCGGATCGCGATCCGTCCGACGCCGACGACCCCTCGGCCCCGCGCAACCGGCGGGTGGAGATCATCCTGCTGCGCTCGGATCTCTGATCCGGTCGCCAGGCCCCGGAGGACGACGCATCCCGCGGCGGACTCCAGACCCGCGAGGCCCCGGACTTCGGTCCGGGGTCTCTGCGTTCGGGGTCTCCGGGTTCGGGGTCGCTGGGTTCGGGGAGCCGATTCGGCCCCGCCCCCGCTTGCGTCCCCCGCCCCGTCGGCTACCAATTTCCCCGCGGCCCCGCCCGGGAGGGGCGGCCGCGCCGCGCCAGAACCGGGAGGACGCGCCATGTTCCACGCCACGCTCGACCACGCCCTGGGCGAGGACATCGACGCGATTCGCGACACCGCCCATCGCTGGGCGCAGGAGCGGGTGAAGCCGATCGCCGCCGAGATCGACCGGACCAACGCCTTCCCCGCCCATCTGTGGCGGGAGATGGGCGAGCTGGGCCTGCTGGGCATCACCGTCGAGGAGGAATACGGCGGCCTCGGCCTCGGCTACCTCGCCCACGCCGTGGCGGTGGAGGAGGTGGCCCGCGCCTCGGCCTCGGTCAGCCTCAGCTACGGCGCGCACTCCAACCTCTGCGTCAACCAGATCAAGCTCAACGGCAGCCCGGAGCAGAAGGCGAAATACCTGCCGAAACTGGTCTCGGGCGAGCATGTCGGCGCGCTGGCGATGTCGGAGACCGGGGCGGGCTCGGACGTGGTCGGCTCGATGAAGCTGCGGGCCGAGAAGCGCAACGACCGCTACGTGCTCAACGGCTCGAAATACTGGATCACCAACGGGCCGGACGCCGATGTGCTGGTGGTCTACGCCAAGACCGACCCCGACGCCGGCCCGCGCGGCATGACCGCCTTCCTGATCGAGAAATCCATGACCGGATTCTCCCAGGGCCCGCATTTCGACAAGCTGGGCATGCGCGGCTCCAACACCGGGGAGCTGATCTTCGAGGACTGCGAGGTGCCCTTCGAGCAGGTGCTCAGGGAGGAGGGCCGCGGCGTCAACGTGCTGATGTCCGGGCTGGATTACGAGCGGGTCGTCCTGTCCGGCATCGGCACCGGGCTGATCCACGCCATGCTGGACGAGGTCATCCCCTACATGCACGAGCGCAGGCAGTTCGGTCAGAAGATCGGCGATTTCCAGCTGATGCAGGCCAAGATCGCCGACATGTACACGGCGCTCAACACCGCGCGGGCCTATCTCTACGCCGTGGCGCGGGCCTGCGACCGGGGCGAGGTCACCCGCCAGGACGCGGCTGCCTGCGTGCTCTACTGCTCCGAGGTCGCCATGCAGCAGGCGGTGCAGGCGGTGCAGGCCTTCGGGGGCGCGGGCTACCTGGCCGACAGCGCGGTCAGCCGCATTTTCCGCGACGCCAAGCTGATGGAGATCGGGGCCGGCACCTCCGAAATCCGCCGGATGCTCTGCGGGCGGGAGCTGATGAAGGCCACCGCCTGACGGCCCCGTCCTCGCTGCGGCGGGCCGACGCTCCCGCCGCTGGAACCCCGCCGCCGCCGCTGGCGCCCCGCCGCTCCCGCCCTAGGTCAAGGGTCGAGGACGGGGGGCGCGCGGCGGCGGGCCAGCTCATGCAGCCCGCTCCTGCGCGCCCTCCCGCATCGCCGCACGCGACACGGGAAAGGAGCGCCCCATGCCCTTCGACCAGACGAAATCCGCCGGGACCGAGCCCCCGGCCGACGCCCCGCGCAAGGCCGTGCTCCACCGCATGGCCACGCCCGACCATCTCTGCCCCTTCGGCCTCAAGTCCCTGAGCCTGCTGAAACGCGCGGGCTACGAGGTGGAGGACCGCAAGCTCGAAACCCGCGAGGCCACGGACGCCTTCATGGAGGCGCACGGCGTGAAGACCACGCCCCAGACCTTCGTGGGAGGCGAGCGTATCGGCGGCTATGACGACCTGCGCGCCTGGCTGGGCAAGCCGCTGCCGGACCCGGAGGCGACCACCTACCGCCCCATCGCCGCCCTGCTGGCGGTGGCCGCGCTGATGGGCCTGGCCATCGCCTGGGCCGAGGGGATGGGGGCGGGGCTTGCGGTCGGGGACCCCGGCGGCTTCGACGCGCCGCGCGCGCTGACCGCCGCCGTCGCCTCCGCCATGTGCCTGCTGGGGATGCTGAAGCTGCAGGACGTCGAGGGCTTCTCGACCATGTTCCTCGGCTACGACCTGCTGGCCCGCCGCCATGTCCCCTACGCCTACGCCTATCCGTATCTGGAGACGGGCGCGGGCCTGCTGATGCTGGCCGGCGCCGCGCCCTGGCTGTCGGGGCCGGTGGCGCTGGTCATCGGGACCGTCGGGGCGGTCTCGGTGATCAAGGCGGTGTGGATCGACCGGCGGTCGCTGAAATGCGCCTGTCTCGGGTCGGGGTCGCGCACGCCTCTGGGGGCGGTGTCCCTGGGCGAGAATCTGGGCATGGCGGCGATGGGGCTGGCGGCGCTCGCGGGGCTCGTCCTGCCGGCCTGAGCCGTCCGCCCCGCGGGCGGACGCGCCATGCAGCGGGCGCGCGGAGGTTGCGCGCCGAGGCCGGGCGGGCCAATCTCGCCGCAGTTCACCGGCTCCGGACCCGACCGCCCTCCATGCCCCGACCGCGCCTCCCAAGCCTTCTGCCCGCCGCGATTTTCGCGAGTCTCGCCGCGATCCCGGCCCAGACCTCCGCCGGTGAGAAGATCCCGGCGCCGAGCCTGATGCAGGGGGAGATCGAGGCCTGCCTGGACGCCGCGGCCGCCGCCGGCGGCGACCCGGACGGCGCCGGCGCGCGGGCCTGCATCGGCCGCGAGACCGAAGCCTGCGTCTCACGCCCCGAGAATCAGACCACCAACGGCATGGCCGCCTGCGCGCTGGCCGAGCGGGACGCCTGGGACGCGCTGCTCAACTCCTGGTGGAAGCCCCTGCGCGCCCGCGCCCTGAAGCTGGACGAGGCCGCCGGCGACGACGCCGCGCCCGCCGCCGCCCCGGCGCTTCTGGAGGCGCAGCGCGCCTGGCTCGCCTTCCGCGACGCCGAATGCGCCTATGACGACGCGCTGGGCGGGGGCGGCACGATCCGGCGGATACACGCCGCCGGCTGCCTGATGCGGCTGACCGCCGAACGCGCCCTGCGGTTCCGCGAACGTCTGGCGGCGGAACCGTGACCGTTCCGCCCCCTTCGCCATCTTCGCGCCGTCCCGGCGCCCGATCCGCGCCGCCCGGCGCGGGTTCCCTGCGTAAGCGCGTCCCCGGGCCGGAGCCCCGCTCCGCCCGCGCCGCGCCCCTTGGCGCCTCGCCCGCGCCGCGTCACAAAGGAGCCGCCATGTATCCGCCGCCCCGACGTCCCGCTTCCGCGCCGCCCGATCGCGCCCTCGCCCGCACCGCCCCGGCGGTTCCGCGAGCGCTGGCGTCGCTGACGCTCGCCACGCTGGCGCTGGCCGCCCTGCTGGCGGCCTGGGCCGCCCCCGCGCGGGCCGACGCGCTCGACGACAGCCGCTTCATCGGCCAATGCGTCGAGTCCCACCTGTCCAAGGGCACCGCCGCGGCGGAGGCCGCCTGCCTCGGCCTGATCGCGCTGCCCTGCGCCTCCGCCCCGCAGGAGGCCGCCGTCGACCAGACCGCGACCGAAGCGCGGGAGGCGGTCGAATCCGCCTGCCTCGCGCGCGAACACGCCGCCTGGAAAAGTCAGATGGACGAATGGTGGCCCGCCCTGCTCGCCTCCGCCGTGTCGCTCGACGCCCGCGACGACCGGCAGAGCGCTTCCTCCGACGCCCTGCGCCGCGCCCAGCGCGCCTGGGAGAGCTTCGCCGAGGCCGAATGCGGCTACGCCTACGCGCTCTGGGGCCGTTCCGATTTCCGCAACGTGGCGAGGGCCGACTGCGAAATGCGCACCCTCGCCCGCCGCGCCATCCAGCTGCGCGCCCAGACCGGACTGGACTGACCTGATGACCGTGCTCGCCTCCGCCCTCTCCCCCGCCTCGGACGAGGCCCGCGCCAACCGCGCGGCGCATCTCGCCGCCATCGACGCGGTGGCGGAGGCCGCCCGGCTGGCGGCGGAAGGGGGCGGCGAGCTGGCCCGGGCCCGGCACGAAAGCCGGGGCAAGATGCTGCCCCGCGACCGGGTGGCGGCGCTGCTCGACCCCGGCTCGCCTTTCCTGGAAACCGGGATGACCGCGGCGCACGGCATGTATGACGGGGCCGCGCCCTGCGCGGGGATCATCACCGGCGTCGGCCGGGTGGCGGGGCGCGAGGTCATGGTGGTGTGCAACGACGCCACCGTGAAGGGCGGAACCTACTACCCGGTCACCGTCAAGAAGCACCTGCGCGCCCAGGAGATCGCCGCCGAGAACGGGCTGCCCTGCGTCTACCTGGTGGACTCGGGCGGCGCCAACCTGCCCCAGCAGGACGAGGTCTTTCCCGACCGCGAGCATTTCGGGCGCATCTTCTACAACCAGGCCAACATGTCGGCCCGCGGCATCCCGCAGATCGCCGCCGTGCTCGGCTCCTGCACCGCGGGCGGAGCCTATGTGCCGGCGATGTCGGACGAAACCGTCATCGTGAAGGAGCAGGGGACGATCTTCCTCGCCGGCCCGCCGCTGGTGAAGGCGGCGACGGGAGAGGTCGTCTCGGCGGAGGATCTGGGCGGCGGCGACGTGCATACCCGCCTGTCGGGCGTGGCCGACCACCTGGCGGAGAACGACGCCCATGCGCTCGCCCTGGTGCGGCGGATGATCGGCAACCTGAACCGCCCGAAGCCCGTGACGGTCGAGATGCAAGCCCCCGAGCCCCCGGCCTTCGACCCCGAAGAGACCCTCGACGTGGTCCCCGCCGACCTGCGCCAGCCCTACGACATCCGCGAGCTGATCGCGCGGGTCGTCGACGGCTCCCGCTTCGACGAGTTCAAGGCGCGGTTCGGCACGACGCTGGTCTGCGGCTTCGCCCATATCGAGGGGATCCCGGTCGGCATCGTCGCCAACAACGGCATCCTGTTCTCGGAAAGCGCCGTGAAGGGCGCGCATTTCGTGGAACTGTGCAGCCAGCGGAAGATCCCGCTGGTGTTCCTGCAGAACATCACCGGCTTCATGGTCGGGCGCAAATACGAGGCCGAGGGCATCGCCCGCCACGGGGCCAAGCTGGTGACGGCGGTGGCCACGACCTCGGTCCCCAAGGTGACGATGATCGTCGGCGGGTCCTTCGGGGCGGGGAATTACGGGATGTGCGGGCGGGCCTACTCGCCGCGCTTCCTGTGGACTTGGCCGACCTCGCGCATCTCGGTGATGGGGGGCGAGCAGGCGGCCGGCGTGCTCGCGACCGTCCGGCGCGAGGGCATGGAGCGCAAGGGCGAGAGCTGGTCGGCGGAGGCCGAGGCCGAGTTCAAGCGCCCGGTGATCGAGATGTTCGAGGCCCAGGGCCACCCGCTCTACGCCTCCGCGCGGCTCTGGGACGACGGGATCGTCGACCCGCGCCAGACAAGACGGACGCTGGCGCTGTCGCTGTCCGCGGCGCTGAACGCGCCGATCGGGGACACGAAATTCGGCGTGTTCCGGATGTGAGCGGGCGACGCGAGCGGCGCGCCGGCCCGGACGAGGGCGAGACCCGGGCGCCCGCGCCGCGCTGAGACGGCGGTCCGGGCGGCGCCGTCTCCCCCCGGACGCGGGGCGCTTGCGGAACACTTCACTTTCACCGCATGATTTGGCGAGCACCCACGGAGCCCCGCCATGATCGCCACCCGCCTCACCGAGAAATTCGACCTCCGCCACCCGGTGATCTCCGCCCCCATGGCGCTGGCCGCGGGCGGGCGGCTGGCGGCGGCGGTCAGCCGGGCCGGCGGGCTCGGCCTGATCGGCGGCGGCTACGGCGATGCGGACTGGCTGGAGCGGGAATACGCCGAGGCGGGGAACGAGGGCGTCGGCGTCGGCTTCATCACCTGGTCGCTGGCGAATGCCCCCGCCCTGCTCGACGCGGCGCTCGCCCGGGCGCCGCGGGCGGTGTTCCTGTCCTTCGGCGACCCGGCCCCCTTCGCCCCCGCGATCCATAAGGCGGGCGTGGCCCTGATCTGCCAGGTGCAGAATCTCGACGACGCCCGCGCCGCGCTGGACGCCGGCGCGGCGGTGGTGGTCGCCCAGGGGACCGAAGCCGGGGGTCATGGCGCCCGGCGCGCCACCATGACCCTCGTGCCGGAGGTGGCCGACCTGCTCGCCGCCCGGGCGCCCGACGTGCTGCTCTGCGCCGCGGGGGGGATCGCGGACGGGCGCGGGCTGGCCGCCGCGCTGGCGCTGGGGGCGGACGGGGCGGTGGTCGGCTCCCGCTTCTGGGCGTCGGAGGAATGCCTCGCCCATCCCGGCCTGCAGGCGGCGGCGGTCGCGGCCTCGGGCGACGACACGATCCGCACCTCCTCCGTGGACATCGCGCGGGGCCGCGACTGGCCCGACCGCTTCGACATCCGCGTGATCCGCAACGGCTTCACCGACCGCTGGCACGCCGACCCCGCCGGCCTGCGCGCCGCGGTGGCCGAGGAAGGCCCGCGCTGGGCGGCGGCGGCGGCCTCGGGCGACGCTTCGGTCGCCAATCCGATCATCGGCGAGGCGACCGGGCTGATCCGCGACCGGCGCCCCGCCGCCGAGTTGCTGGAGCGGATGACGTCCGAGGCCGAGGCCGTGCTCAGGGCCAACGCCGCCCGCCTCGCCTGAGCCGCGCGCGCCCGAGACCGGCGACGAAGCCCGGGCGGAACTTGAACGCGCGCTCAAACTCGCCCATCCTTGCGGGACCGGCCACCCACGGCCGCCTGACAGGAGACGCCCCATGTCCCGCCTCTCTCCCGGCGACGCGTTCCCCGCCCTCACCGTTCCCCGTCTCGGCGGCGGCGCGCTCGCCCTCGGCCGCCCGGACCCCGCCTCCGGCCGCGACTGGGCGATGCTGGTGGTCTATCGCGGCAAGCACTGCCCGATCTGCGCGCGCTATCTCAAGACGCTGGAGGGGCTGCTCCCCCGCCTGCACGCGCTCGGCGTCGACGTGGCCGCGGTCTCCGGCGACCCGGAGGAGAAGGCCGCCGCCTTCGCCGCCGACAACGCGCTGACCCTGCCCGTCGGCTTCGGGCTGACGCCGGCGCAGATGGCCGCGCTGGGGCTGTGGATCTCCGACCCCCGCTCCCCGCAGGAGACCGACCGTCCGTTCCCCGAGCCGGGCGTGTTCGTGGTCAACGCCGAAGGCCGGGTGCAGATCATGGACGTCTCCAACGCCCCCTTCGCCCGCCCGGACCTGGAGGCGCTGACCAACGGCATCGCCTTCGTGCGGGAGAAGGGCTACCCGATCCGCGGAACCCGCGCCGTCTGAGCCCGCCCCCCGACCGGCCTCCCGCCCCCGCCCGGCCTTGCGCGCTCCGCCCCGGCCGGGCGATACCTGTCCCCGCAGGCGCCGCCAAAGGCCGCCGCGACAGGGAGACAGGCCGGATGTTCGCAAAGATCCTCATCGCCAACCGGGGCGAGATCGCCGCGCGCGTGATCCGCACCGCCCGCCGCATGGGGGTGGCCACCGTCGCCGTCCATTCCGACGCCGACGTCGCCGCCCTGCATGTGGCGGAGGCCGACGAGGCGGTGCGCATCGGCCCGGCCCGCGTCTCCGACAGCTACCTGCGCGGCGACCGGATCATCGCGGCGGCGCTGGCCACCGGGGCCGAGGGCATCCACCCCGGCTACGGCTTCCTCTCCGAGAACCCCGACTTCGCCGACGCGGTCGCCGCCGCCGGGCTGCGCTTCATCGGCCCACCCGCCTCCGCGATCCGGGCCATGGGGCTGAAGGACGCCGCCAAGGCGCTGATGGAGAAGGCCGGCGTGCCGGTGGTGCCCGGCTATCACGGGGCGGAGCAGGACGCGGCCTTCCTCGCGGCGCAGGCCGCGGAGATCGGCTTCCCCGTCCTCATCAAGGCCCGCGCCGGGGGCGGCGGCAAGGGCATGCGCCGCGTCGACCGGGCCGCCGACTTCGCCGAGGCGCTGCAGTCGGCGCAGCGCGAGGCCGCCTCCGCCTTCGGCGACGACGCCGTGCTGATCGAGAAATACGTGACCCGCCCCCGGCATATCGAGGTGCAGGTCTTCGCCGACGACCACGGCCGCGCGGTGCATCTGTTCGAGCGCGACTGCTCCCTTCAGCGCCGCCACCAGAAGGTGATCGAGGAGGCCCCCGCCCCCGGCATGTCCGAGGCGATGCGCGCCGAGATCGGCGCCGCCGCCGTCCGCGCCGCGCAGGCGATCGGGTATTCGGGGGCGGGGACGGTGGAGTTCATCGCCGACGGGTCGGAGGGGCTGCGGGCGGACCGGATTTGGTTCATGGAAATGAACACGCGGCTGCAGGTGGAGCACCCGGTGACCGAGGCGGTGACCGGGCTCGACCTCGTGGAATGGCAGCTCCGCGTCGCGTCGGGAGAGCCCCTGCCCGCGGCGCAGGAGGATCTGACCCTGACCGGGGCCGCGATGGAGGCGCGGCTCTACGCCGAGGACCCCGCCCGCGGGTTCCTGCCCCAGATCGGCACGCTCGCGCATCTGTCGCTGCCCGAGGGCGCGGCGCGGATCGACTCGGGCGTGCGCGCCGGCGACGCCATCACCCCGCATTACGACCCGATGATCGCCAAGGTCATCGCCCGGGGCGCCACGCGGGAGGAGGCGCGGACCCGGCTGCTCGCCGCGCTGCGCGGCTCGGAGATCGCCGGGCTGGTGACGAACCTGCCCTTCCTGCGCGCGCTCTGCGACCATCCGGTCTTCGCGGCGGGCGAGATGGACACCGGGCTGGTGGACCGGGAGCTGGAGGCGCTGACCGCGCCCCTGCCGATCCCGCCGGAGGCCGCGGGCCTCGCCGCGCTCGCCGCGCTGGGGCTGGCGGAGGGGCCGGGTGCGGAGGCCAATCCCTTTGATGCGGCGGACGGATTCCGGCTCTGGGCGCCGGAGCGGCGTCGGGTCACGCTCGACGGCCCGGAGGGGCCGGCCGAGGTGGCGCTGGAGATCCGCGGGCCCGGGCGCTTCGCCGTGATCGGGGCGGACGCCGCGGTTCCCCTGACGCTGTCGGGCGCGGGAGAGACCCTGCGGATGCGCTTCGGCGAGGACGCCGCGGCGCGCCCTGTGCGGCTGGTCCGGCATGACGGGCGGGCGACGGTGATCCTCGACGGGCAGGCCACGACCTGGACCCTGCCCGACCCGATCGCGGCGGCGGAGGCCGCGGCCTCGGGCGGCGGCGACGCGCTGTCGGCGCCGATGCCGGGGCTGATCAAACTGGTCTCCGCGGCCCCCGGCGACCGGGTGACCGAGGGCCAGACGCTGATCGTCATGGAGGCGATGAAGATGGAGCACCGCCTGACCGCCCCCCGCGACGGCGAGGTCCTGGACTTGCTCTGCGCCGAGGGCGCCCAGGTGGCCGAGGGCGCGATTTTGCTGCGGCTGGCGGAGGCCGAGGCGGCGGCGGAATGATCCCGCGCAACGCTGCGCGTCGTTCAGGTCGGTCTTAACGATTTCGGGCGGCGCGCGGCGGAGCGGAGGGGGTGACATCCGTGCACCGGATGTGCACCGGGCGTATGCCGACCGAAAGGGTCGGGCTCGACGCCATAGGCTCAGGGCCGCGTCGCGAGAAGACCGGAAACCCGCTCGACGCCGGAGAGCCACGCCGCCGCCCGCGGACGCCGCCAATGGACCAGTTTGCGCACCCGCTCGAAGTCCGCCGGAAGATCGCGCGCGAAAATCGGCTCATGATGCGCGATGCGATTGCGAAAACGCCGGATCTTCTCGATGTCGTGATGCAACGCGCCCCGAGCATCGCGGATATCCTGTTCGAGATCCCGACCAGGGAACACCCTGTCGAAATGCGGTCGCCACAACCGGGCGTCCTGGCCTTTCACGAACAGATACTGCCAGAAGGCGAAGCTGAGTTCCGCGACCACCTTGCCGGCGGTCGGCAGTCGTCGCGCGCAGTCCTCTAGATCTTTTCGAGGCTGGTAGCCCTTGCCGCCTCGCAGAACTGGCAAGGTGTAGAGGAACCCCTTGCTCAGATGCCAGTTCTCGCCAAACTCTACCTCCAATGCCTCGACCGCCGCATTCCTGATCGAGAGCTCGCAAAACTGGATCATGACGTAGAATGCCGCGGAAAGTTCCGCGTTCCAGCAGTATAGCGCCATCGCCGCATTGCGATCGCCCCCCATCGCGCGCAGATAGGTCGCGAAGCGGGGCGCCGAGATAACCGCTTCCAGGTCAGATACTTGGTCGGATGAGAAGCTTGCCCGCATCGGCGCTCTCGCCCCCTGCTCATTGACAAGCGCACTATATTAGTGCAGGTTTTTGCCACAAGGCTTTGGGGTTCGCGGAGGCTGCTTCAGCCTCTTCCCCCATCGTCAAACGACCAAAGCCCGTCGCTTGCGGCGGGCTTTTCGTTTGCGCCCCCTCCCCCCTTCCCTTCCCCGCCCTCCCCGCTCCAATATCCCTCCGAAGACACCCCGGAGGCCCCCCCATGCTCGACCCCGACTACCCCCGCGACCTGATCGGCTACGGCGCCAATCCGCCGGACCCGGAGTGGCCGGGCGGGGCGAAGCTCGCGCTCAACTTCGTCGTCAACTACGAGGAAGGCTCGGAATACTCGCTGCTCCATGGCGACGACCAGTCGGAGGCGTTCCTCTCGGAAGTCACCCAGGCCACCAACTGGCCCGGCCAGCGCCACTGGAACATGGAGAGCATGTACGATTACGGCGCGCGCGCCGGGTTCTGGCGGCTGCACCGGCTGTTCACGCAGCGAAACCTGCCGGTGACGGTCTACGGCGTGGCCATGGCGCTCGCCCGCAACCCCGAGGCGGTGGCGGGGATGAAGGCGGCGGGGTGGGAGATCGCCTCGCACGGGCTGCGCTGGATCGAATACAAGGACTTCTCCATCGAGGAGGAGCGGGCGCATCTGCATCAGGCGATCGCGATGCATACCGAGGCGACGGGCGCGCGGCCGCTCGGCTGGTATACGGGGCGCTGCTCGGTCAACACGGTGGACCTGGTGGCGGCGGAGGGCGGGTTCGAATACGCCGCGGACAGCTATGCCGACGACCTGCCCTACTGGCATCATGCGCCCACGGGGCCGCAGCTGATCCTGCCCTATACGCTCGATGCGAACGACGCGCGGTTCATCAGCTCGCAGGGCTGGGGCGGGCCGCGGGATTTCCACGAGTATCTCTCGAACGCGGTGGAAGTGCTGCTGGAGGAGGGGCGCGACGGCGCGCCGAAGATGATGACCGTGGGGCTGCATTGCCGGCTGGTCGGGCGGCCGGGGCGGGCGGCGGCGCTGAAGCGGTTCCTCGACGAGGTGGCGGGGAACCCGGAGATCTGGGTGACGACGCGGCTGGAGATCGCGCGGCACTGGAAGGCGAAGTTCCCGGCCCCGGCGGCCTGAGGCGAGGGGGCGGGGCGCTCGCCCCGTCCCGCCTCAGGCGGGGTTCTTGCCCGTCCCGCCTCAGGCGGGCTTCTTACCCATCGCCAGCATGGTCAGGGCGGGGATCATCGGGCCGACGGTCACGTCCTCGAACCCCGCCGCCTCGAGGGCTTCGGCCAGCCAGGCGTCGTCCAGCGAGCGGGCCTCGGGCGTGAAGGCGGTGTGCTGGAGCTGCCAGAGCGCGGCGAGTTTCGGCCCCGTCCGGTCCGCCTCGACCACGAAGTCGTGGATCATCAGCCGGCCGCCCGGCTTCAGCGCCTTCCAGGCGTCGGCGATCAGGCCTTCATGCGCCTCTCCGGGCACGCCGGAGAACAGGTAGGACATCAGGACGGCGTCCTGGTCGCCGGGCCAGCCCTTCTCCAGCGCGTCGCCGTCGTCGTAGCGGATGCGGTCGGAGAGGCCGGCCTCCGCCACGTATTTCCGGCCGAGCTTCGCCACGTTGGGGAAGTCCACGATGGTCGCGGTCAGCGCAGGATAGGCGCGGCAGAGCGTGATGGAGAAGGCGCCGGTGCCGCCGCCCACGTCGAGCAGGCGGCGCGCGTCGGACAGGTCCACCAGCTTGGCCAGCCCCCGCGCCGGGCCCAGCGAGCCGGCGTGCTGGCTTTCGGAGTAGAGCCGCGCCTCCTCCGGGTCGGAAAACCACTGGGCGTAGGAGCCGGTGTCCTCGTCCGACAGCTTGTTGGCCAGCGCCGGTTCGATCTGGTCGAGCAGGGGATACATCTGCCGGTCCACCTGCAGGCGCAGGTAGTCGCCGAAGTCGTATTTGGCGCCCTGGACGAGAAAGGCCTCGGAGGCGGGGGCGTTGGCGAAGCGGCCGTCCTCCACCGAGACGAGGCCCAGAGAGGCCACGGCGGTCAGCAGGGTGCGGGCGCGCTCCACGGGCAGGCCGGACTTTTCGGCCACCTCCTCCGCCGTCCGGGGGCCGTCGGCCAGGTGGGTGAACACCCCGTAATGGAGCGCGGCGAACAGCGCCTTGGACCCCATGAAACCGAAGGCGATGTCGGAGATCTCTTCGGCTGAAGTCAGCAGGGTCATCGTCGGGCGCCTCCATCCTGTTCCGTTCCCGACAAGCCTAGCCCGTTTGCGACGCGAAAAACCACCCCGCAGCGCAACATGGGACGGATCAGGCGGGGGCGTCGGGAAACAGTCCGCGCAGATGGGCGAGCTTGTCGGGATTGCGGGTGACATAGATCGCGGCGACGCGCGGCGGGCCGGCCGGGTCGGCGGGATCGGGGACGAGGTCGAGCGCGATGGTCTGAAGCCGGCCCTCCGCGTCCTCCGACAGTTCCCCCGGCAGGTCGTTGAACGCCATGCGCCGGGTCCGGACCGTGGGGACGGCGCCGCGCTTGGCCTGGATGCCGGCGAAGAAGCGGCGGATGCGGTCGGCGCCGAGGATCGGGTTGAGCGCGGCGCGGGCATGTCCGCCCCCGTCGGTGACCAGCGCCGCGTCCTCCGCCAGCACCGCCGCGAGGCCGGCGGGGTCGCCGGAGCGCAGGGCGGCGAAGAAGGCGTCGGCCACCCGCGCCGCGGCCGGATCCGGGACGGGAGGCGGCGCGGGACGCGCGCGATCGGGCAGGGACAGGTCGGCACGGTCGGCACGGTCGGCGCGCAGCCGGGTCCGGGCGCGGGAGGCGAGCTGACGGCAGGCGGGTTCGGAGCGGCCGAGCGTGGCGGCGACCTCGGCGAAGCCCGCGCCGAACACGTCATGCAGCAGGAAGGCCGCGCGCTCCAGCGGCGTCAGCCGGTCGAGCGCCAGCATCAGCGCCACCGACACGGCCTGAGCCTGGGCCACGCTTTCCTCCGGCCCCGGGGCGGGGTCGACGGGTTCGGGGGCCGCGTCGCGCCCTTCCGGCAGCGGCTCGGGCAGCCAGGGCCCGACATAGAGCGCCCGGGCCCGGCGCGCGGCGCGCAGCCGGTCGAGGCAGAGGCGGGTCGCGGCGGTGGCGAGCCAGGCGCCGGGACGCTCCACCCCCGCCCGGTCGGCGGCGAGCCAGCGCAGGAAGGCGTCCTGCACCACGTCCTCCGCCTCGCTCACCCGTCCCAGCATCCGGTAGGCGAGCGCGAAGAGGCGGCGGCGATGCGCCTCGAACGCCTCCGATGCGTCGGCGGGCGGATCGGCGGGCGGCCGGGGGCCGGGG
>JAYZWL010000086.1:0-22561 GCA_036154955.1 Pseudomonadota bacterium
CGCCTTCGCCGCCGCCAAGTTCGGCCTGCGCGCCGTCGCCCAGGCCGCGGCGCGGGAGCTGGGGCCGAAGGGCATCCATGTCGCGCATCTGGTCATCGACGCGGGCGTGGACACCGAATTCGTGCGCGAGCGGATCGCGGCGCGGGAGGGGGCGGAGGCGCTGGCCAATCTCGACCCCGGCCGCCTGCTCAACCCCGCCTCGGTCGGCGAGACCTACTGGTCGCTCTACAACCAGAGCCGCGACGCCTGGACCTTCGAAACCGAAATCCGCCCCTTCGGCGAAAAATGGTGACCGCGATGACCGCTTCCGCCCGTTCCGTCGAGTTCCTGTTCGACTTCGGCAGCCCCAACGCCTTCCTGTGCCATCGGGTGATCCCGAAGATCGAGGCGCGCAGCGGCGCGCGCTTCGACTATGTGCCGATCCTGCTGGGGGGCGTGTTCAAGGCGACGGGGAACCAGTCGCCCTTCTACGCCAACGCCGGAATCGACAACAAGATCGCCTATCAGCAGCTTGAAATGAACCGGTTCATCAAGGCGCATGGCGTCGACGACTTCCGGATGAACCCGCATTTCCCGGTCAACACGCTGGGGATCATGCGCGGGGCCGTGGCGGCGCAGAAGCTCGGCGTGTTCGCCCGCTACGTGGACGTGGTCTACGACGCGATGTGGGCGCGCGGGCTGAAGATGGACGAGCCGGAGGTCATCGTCGCGACCCTCGACGCGGCGGGGCTGGACGGCGCGGCGCTGGTCGCGGCGTCCCAGGACCCGGAGGTCAAGGCCGGCCTCGTCGCCAACACCGCCCGCGCGGTGGAGCGGGGCTGCTTCGGCTCCCCCACCTTCCTGATCGGGTCGGAGATCTGGTTCGGCAAGGATCGCCTGCGCGAGGTGGAGGAGGCGCTGGCCGCCTGAACCGCGGCGCGCGCCCGGAACGGAGGGGGGGAGGCGCGGGATCCGCGCCTCCCCCCGTCGCATCTTCGGGGGCCCGGTCAGGCGGCGAGCATCCCCTCCAGCCGGCCGCGCACCAGAGTCTCCGCCTCCGACATGATCCGGGAGATCAGCTCCTCGCAGGTCGGGATGTCGTGGATCAGGCCCGCGACCATGCCGCAGGACCAGGCGCCCGCGTCCATGTCCCCGTCCTTCATCACCCGCGGATAGACGCCGGCCACCATCGGCGCGATGTCGGCGAAGGCGACGTCCGCGCCCTTGCGGGCCTCGACGGCGAGCAGCCGCTCCACCCCGGCGTTGACCAGCACGCGCTCGGTGTTGCGCAGCGGGCGCATGACCAGGCGGGTGTCCAGCTCCGTCGCCGCGAGGATCGCCTGCTTGACGTTGTCATGCACCGGCGCCTCGCGCGTCGCGACGAAGCGGGTGCCCATGTTCACGCCCTCGGCCCCCATCGACAGGGCGGCCACCAGCGACCGCGCGTCGGCCATGCCGCCGGAGGCGACGAAGGGGACCTTCAGCTCGTCCGCCGCGCGGGGCAGCAGGATCATGTTGGGAACGTCGTCCTCCCCCGGATGCCCGCCGCATTCGAAGCCGTCGACCGAAACCGCGTCGCAGCCGATCGCCTCGGCCTTCAGCGCGTGGCGGACCGAGGTGCATTTGTGGATCACCCGGATCCCCGCCGCGTGCAGCCCAGGCAGCCATTTCTGCGGGTTGTTGCCCGCGGTCTCCACGATCTTCACGCCGCCCTCGACGATGGCCTTCACATAGCCCGGATAGTCGGGCGGGGTGACGGCGGGCAGGAAGGTCAGGTTCACGCCGAAGGGCTTGTCGGTCATCTCGCGGCAGCGGGCGATCTCCGCCGCCAGCCGGTCGGGCGAGCCCTGGGTCAGCGCGGTGATGATCCCGAGCCCCCCGGCGTTGGAGACGGCGGAGGCGAGCTCGGCGTAGCCGACCTCGTGCATGCCGCCCTGGATGATCGGGTGTTCGATGCCGAACAGTTCGGTGATGCGGGTCTTCATGGTCCGGAATGTCCTGTGCTGGTCATGCGCCCCCGCCCCGCCGCCGCGCGGGGCGGGCGTGCCGGGGGGGGCGGCGAATGGCGGGGGGCGGGACGCCCCGGATCGGGACCGGGGCGCGGGCGCGCCCGGCGTCCGCGACAGGCGGCGCCGGGCGGGCGGTCAGGCGGTCGCCGCCAGTTCCTTGAGCTTGTGCTTGAGCAGCTTGCCGGTCGCGGCGGCGGGCAGCGCGTCCATGATCACCACTTCGCAGGGGCGCTTGTAGGCGGTGAGCCGGGCGGCGGCGAAGGCCATGATCTCGGCCCCGGTCGCGCGGGCGCCGGGCAGAAGCTGCACATAGGCCACCACCTCCTCGTTGCCATCGCGGGCGCGGCCGACCACCGCGCTCTGCGCCACGTCGGGATGATCGGCGAGCACGGCCTCCACCTCCGGCGGGTAGACGTTGAAGCCGGAGCGGATGATCAGCTCCTTGGTGCGGCCGGCGATGAACAGCCCCCCCGCCTCCATCCGCGCGAGATCGCCGGTGTTGAACCAGCCCTGCGGGTCGATGGCGGCACGGGTCAGGTCGGGGGCGCGGTAGTAACCCTTCATCACGTTGGGGCCGCGGACATGCAGCTCCCCGACCTCGCCCGGCGCGACCTCCTCCCCGTCGGGGCCCATCAGCCGCGTCTCCAGCCCCGGCAGGATCGGGCCGACCGAGGTGTCGTCGCGCGGCGCCTCCTCCCGAACAGAGGAGATGCCCGGCGCGCATTCGGTGATGCCGTAGGCGTTGAGCAGCGGCAGCCCGAACGCCGCCTCCACCTGCGCCTTCAGCCGCGGATCCAGCGGCGCGCCCGCCACCGACAGGTAGCGCAGGGGTCCCGGGGGGGCCGTCTCCATCCCCTCGGCGCGCATATGCTCCAGCAGCCGCTGCCAGGTCGCCGGGACGCCGGTGAGCATGGTGGTCTCGGTCCGCACCAGGCGGAAGGCGTCGGCCGCGTCGAACCGGTCGGCCAGCCGCAGCCGCCCGCCGCTGAGCAGCGTGGTCAGCAGCAGCGAGGACAGGCCGACCACATGCGACATGGGCAGGGCGGTGTAGACGCAGTCCTCCGGGGTCAGCCCGCGCAGCTCCGCCGTCACCCGGGCGTTGAACATCAGGTTGCGATGGCTGAGCATCACGCCCTTGGGCGCGCCGGTGGTGCCGGAGGTGTAGAGCATCGCCGCCACCCGCTCCGCCGGATCGTCGTCCAGCGGCTCGGGCGTCGCGTCGACGTCGAGCGGCCCGGCGGCGATGACGTCGAGCCCGGCGACCGGCGCGGGCCGCGCGCCGAGGCGCTCGGCATGGGCCTTCGCGGGCGCGCCGGCGGTGTTGAACAGGGTCAGACGAGCGCCGGAATGGGCGACGATCTGGTCGAGCTCCCGCGCCGAGAGCCGCGGGTTGACCACCACCGGCCAGATGTCGAGCCGCTGGGCCGCGAGGAACAGCAGCGCCAGCGCGCGGGAATTCTCGCTCGCGATCACGATTCGGTCGCCCGGCCGGCAGCCGCGCTCGGCCAGCATCGCGGCGGCGTCGGCCAGGTGGCGGTCGAGCGCGCCGTAGGTCCAGACCTCGTCGCCCTCCAGCAGGGCGGGCCGGTCGGCGTGGCGGCGGAACACTTGATCGAGCGCGCGATCCACGCGCGCGTGCGGCGACGGGCTTTGCACGTCGGTCTCCTCCCTGAAAGCTCCGCGCGCGGCTTGCGTGGCCGGCGCGGTCGTTGCGGCTATCGAGCACGGAGGTCGCGGCAATGTCAATTCTGATTCTGAACTGACATGGTTCCATTTTGGAATGCGTCATGCTAGACCATGCGGAGCGGCGGCGAAACGGGAGGACCGACATGGAGTGGGACCGGCTTGAGGACGAATTCTGCTCGCTGGCGCGGACCCTGTCGGTGGTCGGCGACCGCTGGACGCTGATCATCCTGCGCGACTGTTTCCGCAAGGTCCGGCGGTTCGACGACTTCCGCGAGCGGCTGGGCATCGCGCCGCATGTGCTGTCGGCCCGGCTGAAGAAGCTGGTGGCCGCGGGCGTGCTGCGCCGGGTGGTCTATGACGACCGGCTGAACCGGCACGAATACGTGCTGACCGACAAAGGGCTGGATCTTCATCCCGTCGTGATGGCGATGGTGCGCTGGGGCGACCGGCACATGACCGACGACCGGGGCCGCCCGGTCCGCTACCGGCACCGCGCCTGCGGGGCGCTGTTCGACCCGGTCACGGTCTGTTCGGTCTGCCATGAGCCGGTGGCGGCGCGCGACGTGACGGCGGAGCCGGCTTCGGCCGGGGCGCCGCCGCCCGAGGCCGGCCCTCCGCGCGCGCCCCGGCCAGAGGCCTCGCGGCCCTGACCGGCCCGCCCGCGACCCGCGGCTTTCTTGCGTCCCCCGCGCCGCTTGGCTAACCCTTGACCTCCCGTCCCGACGAACCGGACCCTGTCGATGCGCTGGAACGACCTTCAGCAGGAGAACTGCTCCTTCGCGCGGACCCTGGCCGTGATCGGCGACCGCTGGACCCTGCTGATCCTGCGCGACTGCTTTCTGCGCGTGCGCCGGTTCGAGGATTTCCAGGAACGGCTGGGCATCGGGCGCGGCGTGCTGACCGAGCGGCTCAAGAAGCTGACCGACGAGGACGTGCTGGTGAAGGTCCCCTACCAGACCAACCCGCCCCGCCACGACTACCGCCTGACGCAGAAGGGCATCGACCTTTACCCGGTCATCATGTCCATCGTGCACTGGGGCGACCTGCACACGGTGGGCGAGAAGGGCCGGCCGGTGCTGCATCAGCACCTGACCTGCGGCCACACCTTCGACCCGGAGCTGAGATGCTCCGAATGCGGCGAGCTGGTCGAGGCCCGCTCGGTCCGCGTGCTGCCCGGGCCGGGCGGCGACAACCCGATCCACCTGCCGATGCCGGAGCCGGCCTCCGCCGCCGGCTCCGTTCAGGCCCGCGCCGTCCTCGACGACTGACCCGGCCGCCTAGCTGCGCACCGAGTTGCGGGCGTTCGCCTCCCGGAAGGCGGGGCGGTCCTGGTTGCGCTCCATATAGGCGATGAGCGGCGGGTCCAGCGCGATGTGATAGGCCTGCGCCCAGGACAGGCAGGTGGTCAGCAGGATGTCGACGGTGGTGAACCGGTCGCCCAGCAGATGCGCGCGCCCGTCCTGCAGCGCCACCGAGACATGGCGGAGCTGCTTGAGGAAATACTCCGCCGCCTGCGCCACCACCTCCGGCGCCTCGCCGTAGATATGCGCCAGCCCCTGCACCACGCCGTGCCGGCGCATCACGTAGAGGCTGGTGGAATCGAGCTCGGTCACCGTGAAGAACGACCATTCCAGCCATCGGAACCGCTCGGCCTGATCGCCGGGACACAGCCCGTGCGCGCCGGTCGAATAGGTCTCGGCCAGATAGGTGACGATGGCGGCGCTTTCACCCAGCGTGAAGGCGCCGTCCTGAAGCAGCGGGATCTTCTGGCGCGGGTTCAGGGCGGTGTATTCGGGCGTCAGCGTCTCGCCCGAGCGGGGCAGGATCGGGCGCATCTCGTAGGCGAGACCCAGTTCCGCCAGCGCCCAGTGCGCGCGCAGGGTGCGGCTGGTGCCCACGCCCCACAGAAGCAGCGATGCGGCCATGTCACCACACCTCCACGGAGGGGCGGAGGTCCAGCTCATGGGTCCAGCCGTCGCGGGGCTGGGAATACAGGAACCAGTAGGCCTCGGCCACGCTGGACGTCTCCACCAGGCTGCCTTCGGGGATGGCGGCGACGTCCTTGCCGGCCTTGCGCATCCGCTCATGGATCGCGGCGCTGTTGATGCCGGCGTCGATCACCAGATGCGCGACATGCACGCCCTTCGGCCCCAGTTCCCGCGCCATGGCCTGGGCCATGCCGCGCAGCGCGAACTTGGCGGAGGCGAAGGCGGCGAAGCCGGTGCGGCCCTTGACGCTGGCGGTGGCGCCGGTGAACAGCATGACGCCGCGGCCGCGCCCGACCATGCGCCGCGTCGCCTCGCGCCCCACCACGAAGCCGGACCGGCAGGCGAGGATCCAGGCCTTTTCGAACAGGTCGGCCGAGGTCTCGTGCACCGGCTTGCCGACATTGGCGCCGGCGTTGAACAGGCAGAGGTCGACCGGGCCCACGTCCCGCTCCACCTCCTCGAACAGGGCCGTGACCTGCGCCTCGTCGCGCACGTCGACGCCATAGGCATGCGCCTCTCCGCCCGCCGCCTCGATCTCGGCGATCAGGGCCGCGGATTTCGCCGGGTCGCGCCGCACGATGCAGACCTTGAGCCCGCCTTGCGCGACCCTGCGCGCGACGGCCGCCCCGATGGCATCCCCCGCGCCGAACAGCAACGCCGCGTTTCCGCTGGAACCGGTCATGGCCAACCTCCCTTTCCCGTCTTTTTTTCCGGATATGGTTTCGTCTTCGCGCAGGTCTCAGCCCGGCAGGCGCAGCGCGCCCGCCGCGGCCATCGCGTCGATGTCCTCGGCCGACCAGCCGAGCCCCTCCAGCACCTCGCGCCCATGCTCCCCCACGCGCGGGGCGCCGGTGGTCAGGGCGGCGGCGTGGGTTTCGAACCGGGCCGCGGGCCGGGGCTGGCGGACCCGTCCGACGGTGGGCTGGTCCAGCTCCTCGATCAGGCCGCGCGCCACGATCTGGGCGTTCGAGGTGATCTCGTGGCGGCGCAGGATCGGGCCGCAGGGCACGTCGTTGCGGTCCAGCCGCTCCAGCCACTCCGCGGTGGTGCGGGTGCTCAGGTAGTCGCTCATCCGGTTGATGCGGGCGGTGGCGTTGACCGAGCGGCCCGAAGGCGTGGCGAACATCGGATCGGCGGCGAGCGCCTCGTCCTCCACCGCGCGGCAGAAACCCTGCCATTCGGAATCCGAGATCGTGCCGACCGTCATGTATCCGTCGAGGGTGGGGAACACGAGGTCGGGGCGGTCGTTGGGGTCGCCCACCGTCTCCTCCCCGCCGACGATCGTGTGCTGCATCATCGCCTCGGGCCACAGATAGGACAGCATGACGTCGAGCATCGAGACCCGGATATGATCGCCCTCGCCGGTGCGGCTGCGGGCGAAGAGCGCGGCCGAGATCGCCTGCGCCGCGAAGATCGCGGTGGTCTTGTCGGCGACGATGGTGCGGATCATCCGCGGTCGCCCCGTGCCGGCCTCGGCCTGCACGTCGCAGAAGCCCGACAGCCCCTGGATCACCGGATCGTAGACCCGCTTGCGGGCGTAGGGGCCCGTCTCCCCCACCCCGTCGATGGAGACGTAGATCAGCTTCGGGAACCGCGCGCGCAGCGTCTCGGCGCCCAGGCCCAGCCGCTCCATCGCGCCCGGCCGGAAGTTCTGGAGCAGCACGTCCGCCCCCTCCAGCAACCGGTCCAGCACCGCGCGCCCCTGCGTCGACTTGAGGTCGAGCGAGATGGATTTCTTGCCGCGGTTGGACGAGATGAACAGGGCCGAGAATTCGCCCGCCTCGTCCACCTTGCGGCGGCTGCGCCGGGTGATGTCGCCGGTCAGCGGCTCGACCTTGAGCACTTCGGCGCCCTGGTCGGCCAGGAACATCGTCGCCAGCGGCCCCGACACCACGCCGCTGAGATCCACCACCTTCACGCCCGTCAATGGCCCGGCCATCGCGCGTCCTCCCTTTGGTTTTCGTCGTTGGGACCCGTCTAGCACCGGGGCGGGAGGAGGCGTTTGCGGGATCGGGCCATGCCGCGCGCCGCAGCGTCAGGGGAGGCCGCGCAGCCGCTCTCCGGCGCGCAGGCGGGTCCGGGCCTCCGAGGCGGTCAGGCCGGTCGCGGCGCGGAACGCCGCGGCGAAGTGCTGGGGATTGCCGAAGCCGGTCTCCAGCGCGATGTCGGAGACCGCGCGCTCGGTATCGGCCAGAAGCGTCGCGGCGCGCTCGATCCGGCGGGAGATGAGGAACTGGTGCGGCGCGGCGCCGAAGGTCATCCGGAACACCCGGCCGAAATGCCGGCGGCTGAGCCCGGCGACCCGGGCGAGCTGATCGGTGGAAAGCTTTTCGGACAGGTTGTCGTCCATATGGGCCAGCACCCGCTTGATCTGCGGGCGGGTCTTGGTCGGGGGTCGCCCGTCCCAGGGCGCGGGCCGCGCCGCCGCGCCGCCCGCCTGCGGGGGCGGCGCGGGATCCGTCCCCCCCGCGCCCCCCGCCCCCACGGTCGCCCCGATCGAGGCGCGCAGCCGCGTCAGCGCCTCCGCCGCCCAGCCCGTCGTCCAGCCGGAACCGCCGCCGCAGCGGCCCGCGTCCCGCTCCGCTCCCAGCCGGGTCAGACTTTCGGCCAGCCAGTCGTCGCGGAAGGCCAGCGCGGGGCCGGGAAGCGGCCCGGGGAGGATGTCGCGCACCATCGCGTCGGGCAGGAAGACCACCGCGTAGTCGGCCCGGCGCCCGGTGATCCATTCCCCGTCGATCTCCACCCCGGCGGGGTAGAAGGCGAAGCGGTCCGGCCCTTGGAACGCCTGCTCGACCGGCCGGCCGCAGATCGAGGCGCGCAGCACCCGCGCCCCGCCGCGATGCCAGAACAGGACCGTGCGCGGGTTGCGGAAATGCCAGCGCATGAAGGTGTCGGTGTCGCGGCGGATGAACTCGATCCGCAGGTCTTCGGCCCGGTCCTCCACCACGTCCAGCGCCCGGACCACGCCGCCGACGGTCCGGATCAGCGGCGGCGCGGCCACTTCAGCACCAGGTCCGGCAGCCAGGTCGACAGGCCCGGCCACAGCGCCAGCAGCACAAGCACCGCGTATTTCAGCCCGACGAAGGGCAGCGCCGCGCCATAGACGCTCAGCAACGGAATGTCCCGCGGGGCGACGCCCTTCATCACGAACAGCAGCAGCCCGAAGGGCGGGGTCAGCAGCGACAGCTCCATCGCCACCAGCACCAGCAGCATCAGCCAGGTCATGTCGATATCCGCGCCCATCGCCAGCGGCACGAAGAACGGCAGGGTCAGCAGGATCATGCTGAGCTGGTCCATGAAGCAGCCGAGGAACAGCAGGATCCCCAGCATGATCGCCACCAGCGTCATCGGCGCGAAGGCGGCGTCGCCCAGCGCCCGCAGCAGGCCGGAGGTTCCCCCCGACACCGCCAGGATCTGCGAGAAGGTCAGCGAACCCGCGACGATGAACAGGATCATCACCGCGATCTTGGCCGTCTCGACCACCGCCGTGCGCACGCCCGCCACGGTCAGCCGTCCATAGGCCGCGCAGACCAGCGCGGTGACGACGCAGCCCACCGCCGCCGCCTCGGTCGGCGAGGCGAACCCCCCGAACATGGAGCCGAGCACCGCCGCGAAGATCACGAACAGCGGCGCGACATGCACCAGGATCGGCCGCCATTCGGGGCGGCGCGCGCCCGGCCCCTCCGCCTCCGGCTCCGCCGGGGCGAGATGCGGGTTCAGCGCGCATCGCAGCACCACGTAGGACACGAACAGCGTCGCCATCAGCACGCCGGGCACGATGCCCGCGATCAGCAGCCGCGCGATCGACTGTTCCGCGAGGCTGGCCAGCAGCACCGCCAGCGCCGAGGGCGGGATCAGCATCGCGATGCCGCCGACCGACATGATCGCGCCCATGGCCAGCTTGCGATCGTATCCCTGGGCGAGCATCCGGGGCAGCAGGGTGTTTCCGATCAGCGCCGTGCTGGCGATGGTCGACCCCGACAGGCTGGCGAAGGCCGTGCCCCCCAGCAGCGACACCACCGCCAGCCGCCCCGGAAGCCGGACGATCAGCCGGTCGATGGCGTCGATGGCGCGGGCGGCGACCCCGGTGTGGAACAGAAGCTCCCCCATCAGCACGAACATCGGGATCGCGGCGACGGAGTATTTGCCGATGGCGTCCAGGCTCTCGCCCGGGAAGGTGCTCAGCGCGTCCACCCCGCCCAGGAACAGCACGGCGCCCAGGATGTTGGCGGCGAGAAAGGCGAAGGCGACGGGCACGCCGATGAAAAGCTGCGCGCAGACCGCGCCCAGCATGACGGCCAGGGCCGTGATCCAGTCCATTGTCCGCTCCTACAGATGAGGCTGGTCGTCCTCGCCCCCGACCCGGCCGGTGACGAGCCGCACGGCCAGTTCCAGCGCGATGACCGAGAACGAGAGGATGAAGAGGGCGACGAAGGGCCAGACCGGCACCGTCAGCGACTTGTAGAGCATCGAGCCGTAGCGCAGCGCGAGGTCGAGCGCCGAGACCCCCTGCCAGACCAGCGCCCCGGAGACCGCGAGCAGGAACAGGTTGATCCCCTGCTCCAGCCCCCGCGCGGCCCGCCCGGGCAGAAGCCCGGGCAGGATGTCGATGCGCACATGACGTCCGAGCCGCAGGAGCCAGGGCGCGCCCAGCATGGTGGCGGCGAAGAGCAGGTATTCGCAGACATCGGGCAGCCAGGCGATGTTCGCCCCGGCGGCGTGGCGGGAGATCACGTCGGCCGACACCAGGACCGGCGCCGCCAGGAACCCCAGCGCGGCCAGCGCGCCGCATGCCCGGATCAGGCGGTCATGGGCGGCCAGAAGCGGCGAGCGGCCGGCCGCCCGCGCCGCCTCCCGCGCCGGCGCGTCGGCGGGCGCGGAGGACGCGGCGGGCGCGGCGGATCGGGTCGGGCCCATCATTCCGCCGCCGCGTCGGCGCCGGCGCGCAGCCGGGCGCCCAGCTCCGGATCCCGCGACAGGACCGTGGCCCAGCCCGTGTCCCGCGCCGTCTTGAGGAACGCCGCCGCGTCCGCCTCCGACAGCCGGATGACCTTCATCCCCGCCGCGTCCATCCGCGGCAGCGCCTCGGCGGTCCAGCCATCCACCGTCGCGGCCGCCTTCGCCTCGTAGACCGCGACCAGGTCCGCGAGCCGGCGCTTGTGGTCGTCGGAAAGCGCGGTCCAGGCCTCCAGGTTCATCACGATGTTGAAGTCGGTGTCGTAGAAGCCCGGCTCCACCCGATAGGCGGTGATGTCGAGCCAGTCGGGCAGGAACCCCACCAGCGGCCAGCCGAAGCCGTCGATGGAGCCGTTCTCCATCAGCGTGTAGATCTCGCCCAGGTCGGAGCGCATGGTTGTCGCCCCCAGCGCGCCGAAGAACGGCTGGTAGTGGGGCGCGACCCGGAGGCGGAGCCCGGTCAGGTCGGCGGACTCGATGGGCGTCCGCAGGTAGAGGTGGAACGTCCCGCCCTCGGTGATCTTGCCGAGATAGCGCAGGCCCCGCGCCTCGTGCGCCTCCTCCATCGCCGCGATCCAGTCGGTCTTGCGCAGCGCGGCGATCGGCTTGTCGGTCAGGATCAGCGACAGCGCGACGGGAACGGCGGTTTCGTAATAGGGGCCGGTGATCGCCATCATGTCGAACTGGCCGCGCTGCACCCGCTCGGCCAGGGTGAAGGGGCTGCCGATGGCCGGGGCGCCGCCCTTGTAGTCGATGACGATCTCGTCCCCGTTCGCTGCGTTGAAGTCCTTCACGAAATTCTCGAACGGGGTCGAGAACAGATGCCCCTCGGGAAAGGAGCTCGCGGCGCTGAGCACCACCTTGGCCTGCGCCATGCCCGCCATCAGGACGAGCGCCATCGCGCCGCCGAGGGCGGCTTTGATCGGGGTCATGATTTTCCTCCCGTGCGCGCCGCGTTTCTTCGCGGCGCATTTTTCGTGGGTCGCTCTGCCCGCCGCGGCCCGCCGGGCCCGTGCAGGCGCGCGCGTCCGGATGGCGGATAGTGCATTCTATTTTCGAACTCTGTATCCGTGCGGCCGGTCCGTCAACTCTTTTCGGGGTCCGGGGAGCGAAAGCGCGGGTCGGGCGCCTGCGCGGCCCACGCGGCGGCCTGCGCGGTCAGGCCGCCTCCGTGTCCTGCGCCGAAGGCCCGCCCGCGCCCGGGAGGCAGCGCGCCAGCGCGCGCGCGATCGCGGCCGGCGCGTCCGACGAGACCACGTCCCGCACGCCGGCGTCCGCGAGCGCGGCCGGACCGAGACCGCCGAAGCCGGAGGCGACCAGGGCCACGGGCGGCGCAGGCGCGATCGCCCGCAGGAACGCCGCGGAGCGCAGGGGCGGCTCTTCCGGCGCGAGGCGCAGCAGCACCGCGTCGAAGGCCCGGCCGCCCCGCATCGCGGCGGCCGCGGCCTCGGCGTTCGCGTAGCCGACCGGCTCGTATCCGAGGCCGGCGACCACCTCCTCCTGCCGCAACCGCCAGCCTGCGTCCGCGGCGACGATGGCGACGCTCTGCCCCTCGCCCCGGGACGGGGACGCGGGGACATGCGGCGCGGGGACCGCGAGCGGCAGCCAGACCTCGAAACGGGCGCCGCGGCCGCGCGCGCTGGTCGCGAGCACCACGCCGCCATGGGCCTCCGCCGTGGCCCGCACCGTCGCGAGGCCGAGGCCGAAGCCGCCGTCGCGCGTCGTGAAGAACGGCTCGAACACGCGGGAGAGGGTGGCGCGGTCCATGCCGCGCCCGTCGTCCTCGACCGAAATGACGGCGCAGGTCCGCGACGACGACGCCGGTGGGGACGCCGGCGGAGACGGCGACGGGGAAGGCGGCCGCGCCGGGGAGGGGAGCGCGTCGGTCTCGCGGAGCGCGAGCGAGAGCGTCACCCGCCCGGGCCCGTCGAGCGCCTGGGCCGCGTTGGCGGCGAGGTTCATCATCACCTGCTGAAGCTGCGTGCCGTTGCCCCGCACCCGGGCGACGGCGTCGGCGCGGACCTCCAGCCGCGCATGTGGCGGCAGCGACGCCTCCAGCATGCCCCGCGTCTCCTCGACCAGAAGCGCGAGGTCCACGACCTCCGCCGCCTCGGCGCCGCGTCCCCAGGCGAGGCCCTGATCCACCAGGTCGCGGGCCCGCGTCGCCGCCCGCCGGATCTCGGCGATGCTGCGGGCGGCGCGGCCGTCCCCGGGGACATGCTCCGCGGCGATCTCCGAATGCCCCAGGATGGCGCCGACGATGTTGTTGACGTTGTGGGCGATGCCGCTCGCCAGGGCGCCGGCGGTTTCGGCCAGGCGCGCCCGGTGCAGGCGCTCCTCCAGCCGCTCGCGCTCCGCCTCCAGCGCCGCGCGACGCAGCGCGCCGCCGAGCGCGTCGAGACCGAGGCGGAGCAGCGCGGCGTGGTCCTCCCGCGCGAAGCCGCCGGGGCGGGCGGTCTCGAATCCGAGCGCGGCGCGACCCGAAAAGCCGTCCTCGCCGGCGACGACCAGACGGCCCGAGGCGGGGCCGCGGGGCGCGGCGTCCGCGCGCCATTCGATCGGCCCGAGCCCGCCCGGCCCGTCGTCCGAGGTCAGCCAGGCCCGGTCGGCGCGCAGGCACACGGCCAGAGCCCCCAGCCCCGCGCGCAGTTCGGCTTCGAGCGCGTCGCCGGGTCCGACGGCGACGAGGCGCGACGAGATGCGCGCGATCTCCCGCTCGATCCGGGCCCGAAGACGCAGCCTCCGGGCCCGCGCGCGCAGCTCCGCCCCGCAGGCGACGAGCGCCGCCGCCAGCGCCAGCGACAGCGCGTAGAGCGCCTGCCGGACGGTCGAGGCCTGGCGGTCGAACCCGGCCCGCCGCACCGCGACCGCCTGCGCGAGGCGCGCGATCTCGGGCCCGCCCATCACCCGCGACAGGTCGAACAGGAGGGCTTCGCTTTCGGGCAGCAGGCGACGCAGCATCCGGGCGTGGGCGAGCAGCGCGGCGCGGCCGGCGCCCGCGTCGCGCGCGCCGTCGGCCACGTCGGACGCCTCGGCCAGCCGCCGGTCGAGGGTGTCGGTCGCCGAAGGATCGAGGCTCAGGCGCAGGATCTCGGCCGCCAGCCCGTCGGCGTCCCCGGTCGCGGCGCGGCGGTCGGAGAGCGCCGCGAAATAGGCCAGCGAGTTCTGGAGCAGGGCGTTGACGGTCTTGAACCGCTCCGTCAGCGCCTCGGTCCGCGCCAGCCGGCGGCCGAGCCCCGCGACCGGCGGGGCGAGCGCCGCCTCCTCCGCGCTCCAGCCCCTCAGGCGGGACAGCGCCCCGGTCATCTCGTCCAGTCCGGCGACGAGCGGATCGTAGCTGCGCAGCGCCCCGGACCGGACCCGCAGCAGGTCGCGGTGCAGTCCGTTCTCGGCGCGCTCGAACGCCTCCAGCGCCGCGGCGGCGCGGCCCGCCGCCTCCGCCTCGACGCCGGTGCGGCCGAGCAGGCAGCCGCTCGCCAGCACCAGCCCGAGGGTGGACGCTGCGGCCAGAAGCGCGAGCCTCATCGCGGCGCCTCCACCGGCCGGCCCCGCCATCGCCCGGTCAGCGTCCCCAGCCAGGCGACGATGGCGGCGACGTCCTCGTCGCGCAAAGCGGCGCCGAGCTGCGACCGCGCCATCCGGCGGACCGCCTCCGGCAGGGTCGCGGCGCCGCCGTCGTGGAAATAGGGGGCGGTCGCGGCGACGTTGCGCAGGCTCGGGACCCGGACCACCGCCGGGTGGGGCGAGGCGAGCGGCGCGAACACGCCGTGGCGCTGGAACAGGTTGCCGCCGACCCCTACCCCCTGATGGCAGGAGATGCAGCCGACCGACCGGAACAGCGCGTAGCCGCGACGTTCCAGCGGCGAGAGGGCGTCGGCCTCGCCCAGCAGCCAGCGGTCGAACCGCGCGCCCGGCGTCAGCAGCGTCGCCTCGAACGCAGCGAGCGCGTCGACCAGCGCATCGGCGTCCGGCCCGCGGCCGTAGACGGCGCGGAACCGGTCGGCCATGGCCGGGTCGGCCGCGAGCCGCGCCGCCGCGGCGCCCGGCGAGGTCCCCATGACGGCGGGGCTTTCCAGCGACGCGGCCGCGTGCTCGCGCAGATCGCGCATCCCGCCCTCCCAGTTCAGGCGGAACGACAGGGCGGCGTTGAACACCGTGGGCGTGTTGAGCGGCAGCGGCCGCCCTTCGGGGTCGGCGTCGCGCGCGGTCGCGCCGGCGCCGTTGGAGCCGAGATCATGGCAGGCGGCGCAGCTTCGCGCCCCGTCGCCGGACAGGCGCGGGTCGGCGAACAGCATCTCGCCGAGGGCGACCTTCGCGGGGTCGGAGGGCGGGAGGGCGGGAACGGGCGAGATCGGCTGCGGCCCTCCGGCGGCGGCGAGGCCGGGGGCGCCCCTCCCCGTCCCGCCCCCGGTCGCGGCCCCCCCGACCACAGCCGCCCCGCCCCCCGCCAGCGCGAGCGCGAGCAGGGCGAGGCGCGCGCCGCGCCGGGCCTTCGCGGCCGGCATCAGAAACCGCCCCGGCGGACCAGCGCCTCGATCCGGCTGCGGTCCTCGATGCCGATGTCGCGCAGCATCGGGCCGTCGAGCCTGCGCAGATGGGCTATGCTGCGCCGGGCCGCGCGTTCGCGCGTCATGGCGCGGGCCAGCCGCGCCATCGTCGCGGCCAGCGCGCGGAGCAGCGACAGCGGCGCGACGCCGCGCGGCCACGGCCGGGGGACGGCGGGGCGTGGGCGCGGGCGCGCCGGGGGCGGCCATGGGCGGCCGGACGGGGCGGGATCGGCGCAGCGCGTCGGGGTCGGGGTCAGGGGCGAAGGCAGGTCGTCGAACGGCATGGAAACCTCCTGGGCGCGGTTCAGCGAGGACACCCTGCCGGCCGCGCGCTACGCCGGCGCCTCGGGCGGAGGCGGGAGCGTTACGCTTGAAATCCGCCGGGTCACCACGCCTCGGCCTCGACCGCGAAGACGTAGCCGACGCCCCGTTCGGTCCGGATCAGCGCCGGCGCGCTCGGATCCGCCTCCAGCTTGCGGCGCAGGCGCAGCACCTGGACGTCGATGCTGCGGTCGAACACGTCCTCGTGCATCCGGGTGGCGTGAAGCAGCTGCTCGCGCGACAGCACCCGTCCCGGCGCGGCGAGGAAGGCGAGCAGCAGCGCGTATTCGCCCTTGGTCAGCGGCGTCGCCCGACCTTCGGGATCGGTGAGCCGGCGCGCGCGCCGCTCCAGCCGCCAGCCGGCGAAGCGGTATCCGCCCCGCTCCGGGTCGCGGGCGCGCAGGGCGCGGCCGATCTCCTGCCGGCGGAGGATCGCGCGGATCCGGGCGGTCAGCTCGCGCAGGCCGAAGGGCTTGGCGAGATAGTCGTCGGCGCCGAGCTCCAGCCCCACCACGCGGTCGATCTCCTCCCTCCGGTGCCCGGTGATGATGATCACCGGCACGTCGGAGACGGCGCGGATTTCGCGCAGCAGGTCGAGCCCGTCCGCCTGCCCGAGCTGGAGGTCGAGCAGCACGAGCCCCGGCTCGCCCGAACCGATCGCCCGCCGCGCCTCCGCCGGCCCCGAGGCGCTCGCGGCCGGCAGGCCGCGGTCGGCGAGGTATTCGAGGATCATCTCCCGCATCGCGGCGTCGTCCTCGACCACGAGGACATGCCCCGCGACGGCGGCGGCGGGCGTCGCGCGCGCGGCGCTGTGGTTCTGCATGGGTCGCCTCGCGGAAAAGCCGGCCGCGCCGTCGCCTGCGGCATCCGTCGCGGTTCGCGCGGACAGATGTCGACGGGCGGCCCTGGCGACAAGCCGGCGCCGACGGGACGCGTCATGCGATGCGGCGGGACAATCCGGGGGAGGCGCGCCCCCCCCGCCCCAGCCCGCCCGCCTCAGGACCGGCCCTGCCCCGCCGACCGTCTCGCATGGGCGAGGAAGGCGCGCAGCCCCGCGGACTGGTTCCGCCGGCCGGGATGGTAGAGGCACAGGCCCGGAAGCGTCGGCGTCCAGTCCTCCAGCAGGCGGACCAGCCGGCCCGCCGCGATCTCCTCGCTCACCTCGCATTCCTGCAGGTAGCCGATGCCGATGCCCGACAGCGCGGCCCGCCGCGCGACGCCCGCCTCGTCCACGGTGATCGGCCCGCGGACCTCCACATGCATGGCCTCGCCCGCCTGCTCGAAGGCCCAGCGGAACAGCGCGCCGTCGGGCAGCCGCACCCGGATGCAGTCATGGCCGAGCAGGTCGCCCGGCATCCGCGGAAGCGCCCTGCCCTCCAGATAGGCGGGGGCCGCGACCACCGCGTTGCGCTGGGGCCGGCCGAGGGGCGTGGCGATCATCTCGGCGGGAATGATGTTGGCCGGGCGCACGCCGAGGTCGAACCCCTCCGCCACGATGTCCACCCGCCGCCCCTCGGTGACCAGGTCGATATGCATCTGCGGGTAGCGGTTGAGGAAGGACAGCACCAGCGGCTCCACGATCTGGCGCGCGGCGCCGGGGGCGGCGTTGATGCGCAGCACGCCGGAGGGCGAAGCCCCGTGCGCGCGCACCTGCTCCATCGCCGCGCGCAGATCGTCGAGCGCCGGGGTCGCGCGGGCCACGAAATCGCGGCCCGCTTCGGTGAGCGCGACGCTCCGGGTCGTGCGGTTGAAGAGCCGCACGCCCAGCCGCGCCTCCAGCCGCGCGACCGCGTGGCTGAGCGCGGTCGTCGACATCTCGAGATCCACCGCCGCGGCGCGGAAGCTGCCGCGGCGGGCCACGGCGATCACGGCGTCGAGTTCCGCGAAACCCTTCACAATCCCGATTCCTTCATCATTTCATGCGTCGAAGTCCAGCTTATCAGGATGCCGGACATGCGCCATCTGCCTCGTGTCGGCCGGCTTCGCGGCCGGCGGAGACCCCGCAGAGGAGCGACCCCCGATGTCCTACGAACTTCCGCCCCCCGTCGCCGCCTGGTTCGCCGCCGACGCGGCCGGCGACGTCGACGCCCTGGCCCGCAGCTTCGCCGAGGACGGCGTCGTCGCCGACGAGGGCGAGCTTCATCGCGGCGCCGAGGCGATCCGGGCCTGGTGGCGCGCCGCCAAGGCGAAATACCGGCACCGGACCGAGCCGCTGGTCGCCGAGACCGTGGACGGCCGCACGCTCGTCTCGGGCCGGGTGACGGGGGACTTCCCCGGCAGCCCCGCCACGCTCCGCTTCGCCTTCGACCTGTCCGAAGGCGGCATCCGCCGGCTGGAGATCGGGGCATGAGCGGGTTTCTCGACCTCACGGGCCGCCGCGCGCTGATCACCGGCGGCACCCAGGGCGCGGGCGCGGCGACGGTGGCGCTGTTCCGCGAGCTCGGCGCGAAGGTGCTCACCACCGCCCGCCGGCGGCCGTCCGGTCTGCCCGAGGAGATGTTCTTCGCCGCCGACCTCACCACGCCCGAGGGCTGCGCGGCGGTGGCCGAGACCGCGCGCCGGCGGCTCGGCGGCGTCGACATCCTGGTCCATGTGCTCGGCGGCTCCGCCGCGCCCGCCGGCGGGTTCGCCGCGCTGGGCGAGGAGGAATGGGCCTGGGAGCTGGCGCTGAACCTCATGCCGGCGGTGCGGCTCGACCGCGCGTTGCTGCCGGGGATGCTCGCGCAGGGGGAGGGGGTGGTGATCCACGTCACCTCGATCCAGCGCCAGTTGCCGCTGCCCGAAGCGACCACCGCCTACGCCGCGGCCAAGGCGGCGCTGAACACCTATTCCAAGAGCCTGTCGAAGGAGGTCTCGCCCCAGGGCGTGCGCGTGGTGCGGGTCTCTCCCGGTTGGATCGCGACCGAGGCGGCGGACGAGCTCGCCGACCGGCTGGCCGCGGAGGCGGGCACGGACCGGGAGGGGGGGCGGAAGATCATCATGGACACGCTCGGCGGCATCCCGCTCGGCCGTCCGACGATGCCGGAGGAGGTGGCGAACGCGATCGCCTTCCTCGCCTCGCCCCGCGCCGGCTCGATCACCGGCGCCGAGGTGGTGATCGACGGCGGGACCGTGCCCACCGCCTGACCGACGGCGGCGTCGGTTTCAGCGGTAACCCGAACCGCCGATGCCGACGCGCCCGCGAAACGCCCGCCGCCGATACCGGCTGCGGGCCGAAGACGGGGACGACCGCCGCGGGACCGACCCAGGTCCCCCGCCCGTTCGCCCCCGAGGCTTGCGACGCCGGCGCCGCGATCGCGGCGCCCAGGCCCCGAGAAAGGAGAGACCCATGACCCCGATGAGAACCGCCCTGGTCGCGACCGCGATCGCCCTGGGCTTCGCCGCGGCGGTCGCCGCGGCGCCGGACGGCCCGATCCCCGCAGACCAGAAGGTGCGCGAGGTCGTGCTCGTTCACGGCGCCTTCGCCGACGGCTCCGGCTGGCGCGGCGTCTATGACGAGCTGACCGGCCGCGGCTACCGCGTGTCGATCGTGCAGAACCCGCTGACCTCGCTGGACGACGACGTCGCCGCCGCGCGCCGGGTGATCGCCCGGCACAAGGGCCCGGTGATCCTCGTCGGCCATTCCTACGGCGGCGCGGTCATCACCGAGGCCGGGATCGACCCGCGGGTGGCGGGGCTGGTCTACGTCTCCGCGCTCGCGCCCGATGTGGGCGAGACCGGGGCCGACCAGTTCGCCGACTACCCGCCGCCGCCGGAATTCGTCATCGAGACGGGCGAGGACGGCTTCGGCTTCGTGCGGTCGGAAAGCTTCAAGGTCGGCTTCGCCGGCGATCTGAGCGACGCGGACGCGGCCTTCCTGCGGGATTCGCAGGCGCCGCTGAACATGGCGGTTTTCGGGACGGAGATCCGCCACGCCGCCTGGCGGACCCTGCCGAGCTGGGCGGTGATCGCGACCGAGGACAAGGCGATCGACCCCCGCCTGCTGCGCCTGACGGCGGAGCGCATCGGCGCCAGGATCGTCGAGGTGAAGGCGAGCCACGTGCCCTTCCTCACCCAGCCCGAAGCCGTCGCCGACGCCATCGACGACGCCGCGCGGGACCTCTCCCGCTGAAAGCCGGGGCGACGGCGCGCCTTGCCGCGTAGGGCGCCCGCCCGTCCCCCCCGGCGGCCCGCGCCGCCATCTCCCCCCGCGCCGTCCCGTCCCCTCCGCCGCCGCGCGCCCCGCCCGGCGGCGGCCCCGGGCGCGCGCCGTCGACACACAGTCAGGAAGACCCCGATGCTGCGTTTTGAAGACCACGGAGAGCACGACCGGAAGGTGCTGGAGAATCAGTCGAGACTTCGCCGGGACGTCCGGCCCGGCTTCGATTTCATCGTCTGCGGCGCCGGGCCCGGCGGCTCGGTCGTCGCGGCCCGCCTCGCCGAGGACCGCGACGCCCATGTGCTGCTGCTGGAGGCGGGCGGCGACGACCTATCGGACGCGGTGTCGAATCCGGCCCGCTGGCCGGAGAATCTCGGCTCGGCGCGCGACTGGGCGTTCGAAAGCGCGCCCTGCCCGCAGCTCGACGGCCGCAGGCTGCCGCTCAACATGGGCAAGGGCCTGGGCGGCGGCTCCAGCATCAACGTCATGGTCTGGGCGCGCGGCCACCGCAGCGACTGGGACCATTTCGCCCGGGCCTCCGGCGATCCGGCCTGGGGCTACCGGTCCGTGCTCGACTATTACCGCCGGATCGAGGACTGGCAGGGCGCGCCCGATGCGCAGCGCCGCGGGACCGGCGGACCGGTCCATGTCGCCCAGCCGCTGTCGCCCCAGCCGCTCGCCCACGCGACGGTCGAGGCCGCCGGTCTCGCCGGCCTGCCCGTGTTCGACGCCGCCAACGGCGAGATGATGGAGGGCCCCGGCGGCGCCGCGATCGCCGAGCTCACGATCCGCGACGGCCGGCGGCGCTCCGTGTTCCGCGCCTACGCCTGGCGGCGCATGCACCAGCCGAACCTGACCGTGCTGACCGGCGCCCAGGTCACCCGCGTGCTGTTCGACGGCCGCAGGGCGACGGGGGTCGAGGCGCTGGTCGACGGCGTGTCGACCCGCTTCGACGCGGCGTCGGAGGTGGTGCTCGCGCTCGGGGCCCTGAACACGCCCAAGGTGCTGATGCAGTCCGGCGTCGGTCCGGAGGAGGAGCTGAGCCGTCACGGCGTGCCGCTGGTCCTGGACCTGCCCGGCGTGGGCCGTAACCATCAGGACCACATCGCCTTCGGCTGCACCTGGGAGTATCGGCGCCCGCAGCCCGTCGGCGGCGGCGGCTGCGAGGCGGTGATCTACGGCCGCGGCGAGCCCGGTCTCGACGCGCCCGACCTGCTGCAATGCCAGCTGGAATTCGCCGTCCCCTCGCCCGCCGCGCCCGACGCGACGCCGGAGCATGGCTGGACCATGTTCGCCGGCCTCGCGCGGCCGAAGAGCCGGGGGCGGGTGCGCCTCTCCGGTCCCGGGCCGCAGGACCCGCTGCTGATCGAGCCCAACGCGCTCGGCGCGCCGGAGGATCTGGAGGCGGCGCGCCGCACGGTGGAGCTGTGCCGCGAGATCGGCGGCGCCCCGGCGCTGTCGGAGCTCGTGAAGCGGGAGGTCCTGCCGCCGCCGCGGGACCGCGCCGGAATGGAGACCTTCCTGCGCCGCGCGGCCGTCACGTTCTGGCACCAGTGCGGCACGGCGAAGATGGGCCGCGATTCGATGGCGGTGGTCGACGGCGCGCTGCGGGTTCGCGGGATCGACAACCTGCGGGTCGCGGACGCCTCGATCATGCCGCGGATCACGGTGGGCAACACCATGGCCCCCTGCGTGGTGATCGGGGAGCGCGCCGCCGACATGATCCGCGCCGCGCACGGCGTCGACGTCTCAGCCAACGTCTGAGCCGGGCGTCCGTCGGGCCCCTCCGCCCGCCGTCGGGCGACAGTCCGGCGGCGCGCTAGGGGCTCGCGCCCCGGCATGAAGGCGACGGGGCGCCTGACCGTGCCCCGTTCTGCCCTGGCTCAAAGGTCAGCGTTGTTCTCGGTCTTGTCCTCTCTGGACCGGGTTGCGAACTCCGCCGGCGTGTGGACGGGCGTTGCGCCGGTCTTCGAGGAACCGCCGCGCGTCGGTCAGACCGCGGAAGATGCGTTCGTTCGCGCATACGTCGCGGAGCCTCCCGTCGCCGCTCTCGATGAAGCCGATCTGCATGGGCTTTTCCGGCGTGATGAGGCGCCGTTCGACGCGCGCTCGGACGCCCAGGTCAGCATGGCGTTGGAGGTGAGCCAATCCCGGCGGCTCGCGCGGCCACGCAGGGCCATGGTCCGCCTTGATCGTCGCCGGTGCCGATCATGCGGGGCCGCCGTAGCGGGCCGACGACCGGGTCCGGTTCACGCGCCACGCGCCGCGGCAGGATGTGCAGACGGCGATAGCCGAACCGCCTGCGCTCGTCGGCGAGGGTCTTCAGGCGGTCGCGCAACTCGTCATCTTGAGGCCACGCCGAGATGTATCGGAACGTCTTCGGCGCGATCCCGACCAGCCCGCAGTCGCGGCGCTGCGAACAGCCTCTTTCGGTGATGGCCCAGCTCTCGGCGTTCCTCCTTGAACCAGGCGTCAGAAGCTTTTCCGAGCATCCCGCGCAGCGTCGAGATGTCCAGGACCTACTCCATCGGCAGCTTTTTCAGCCGCGCGTTATCCTCCGCAAGCGACCGCAGCCGCTTCGCGTCGCTCGGCTCCATGCCGCAGGAACGCGACCGCCACTTGTAGAACGTGGCGTCGCTGATCCCATGCTTGCGGCACAGTTCGGCCGTGCATCGGCCCCGACACGATGCAGGCCGCCGGCCGCCGGCTGCGCGCCCGCCCGTCGGACGCGGAGTGACCCCCGCGCGCGGCCGGGCGGCATCGGACGGACGTCATCAGCTGCGAGGTTTTCGTTTTGCGTTTCTTTTGCCAGGGGAGGATTGGAACGCGACGCGCCCCCGGGATTTGATCGCGGGGGCGCTTGGTCGTGTGTGGTTGCGGGGGCAGGATTTGAACCTGCGACCTTCAGGTTATGAGCCTGACGAGCTACCGGGCTGC
>JAYZWL010000087.1:0-13150 GCA_036154955.1 Pseudomonadota bacterium
GCCGATGCCGGGCGGCGCCGGCGCCCGGTCGACGCCCGCGCGCGGGTCGGGGCGCCGCCTCCGGCCCGCCGCGCCGTCCTCCCGGCTCAGGCGGCGGCGAGCATCCCGCGGATCTCGTCCAGCAGGGCCAGGCGCTTCTTCTTCAGGGTCTCCAGCCGGACATCGTCCATCGGCTCGACATTGGTCTCGCCGCGGTGAATCTCCCGGTTCAGCGCGTGGTAGTCGTCGGCCAGCCGCGCGAAATGCGGATCCGCGGCCTTGCGGGCGGAGATGTTGGCGGCCTCGCCGGGCAGCGCCTCGGCCAGTTCGTGCGGGGTGTGGCTCATCGCCGTCGTCCTTTCCTTGTCGCGTCGCCGCGGTCCCGGCGCGCCTCCGCCGCATCGCGGGGCGGGGGGGCCGACGGGGTCAACCTGCCGCCTTCCGCTCCGCCCCGCCTTGACCCGGATCAAGCGGCGCCCTTGGCGCGCGGCCCCCGCGACGTTACCTTTGGCCCCGACCCGGCCGGCCCGCGCCCGGCCCTCCCCCGAAGCAGCCAGTCCGAGAGGCGCCATGCCCGCCCGCTCCCCCCGTCCCGTCATCGGCGTCATCTCCAACGCCATGCTGATCAACGAGACCTTCGCGGTCTCGGCCGCGGGCGAGATGAACATGCGCGCCCTGCGCCACGCCGCCGACTGCCTGCCGCTGATCATCCCCGCCCTGCCCGAGGCGGTGGAGCCGGACGACCTGCTCGCGGCCTGCGACGGCTTCCTGTTCACCGGCGGACGGGCCAACGTGCATCCCTCGCATTACGGGCATGAGGAGACGGAGGCCCACGCCCCCTTCGACCCCAAGCGCGACGGCGTGACCCTGCCGCTGATCCGGGCGGCGGTGGCGGCGGGGGTTCCGGTGCTGGGCATCTGCCGCGGCTTCCAGGAGCTGGCCGTGGCCTTCGGCTCCACCCTGCATCCCGAGATCCGGGACCTGCCGGGCCGCATGAACCACCGCATGCCCCCCGACGGCACGGTGGAGGAGAAGTTCGCCCTGCGCCACGCGGTGACCTTCGCCGAGAACGGGACTTTCCATCGCCTGCTGGGCGCGACCGAGGTGATGACCAACACCCTGCACGGCCAGGGCATCATCGACCCGGGCCCGCGGGTGGTCATCGAGGGCCACGCCCCGGACGGCACGCCGGAGGCGATCGTGATCCGCGACGCGCCGGGCTTCGCGCTGGGCGTGCAGTGGCATGCGGAGTGGATGGCCTGGGAAAGCCCGGTCAGCCAGGCGATCTACACCGCCTTCGGCGACGCCGCCCGCAAACGCGCCGCCCGCCGTCTCGCCGCCGCCGCAGCGGCCTGAGCCGGTCGGGCCGCCGCGACCCGAAGGGCGACGGAGCCGGACCGTTCGGGCCGCTCGGGCCGCATCGCGCATCCCGGGCGCCGGCCCGGAAGCCGTGAACCGACGACGCGGTCCTGCGCGGCGGAGCCGGACCGCGCGAGCAGGGGCGGCCCGGCCGGGACGGATGGTCCGCGGCGCGGGCCATGACGCGCGGGGCCTGCGGTTCCGGAAGCCCTTGTCGTCCGGCATGACGCCCCCGGTCGTCGCGGAGGCGCCATGCGCGCACCGACCCCGGTCGCCCGCCCCCTCATGATCGGCGCGCCACGCCCGGCTCCCGGCCGGCGCCGCGTCCCCGAAGCCCTGGGCCCGAGAAGCGAGACGCGGTCGGGCGAGGCGCCGTCCGCGGCGGACGTCCCGCGCCTGTCCCGCGCGGGCGATTCGCGCTACGGCCCCTCCCGCTGACCGCCGAAGGGGCGTTCGTCACCGCGACGCGAAGGCGGCGCCGGTCGCGGCCGGCCGCATATCTCCATCCTTCGGCCTCACGCGGAGAGACGCGCGCAAGACGGGGCGGCGGCGCCGGCCCGGTCCGCTCCGGACGAGGCGAGGTCCTGCCGCGCGACGCGAGGCGCGTCGCATCTCCCGGGCGGCCCGGCGACCGTTCGAGCCAGGAGAGGACCGGCCTCGCGCGGGCGGCGGATGGCCCCGGCCAGGCCGGCGCGCGGTTCGGCGAACCGCCTCGGCGCGGTTTCAGGCGGGCTCTCAGCCCCTTACGGGCCGGCGACGCCGCCGAGAAGGCCGAACAACCGGTCGCCGGCGACGATCAGGGCGCGACGGTCGGCCAATGGCGCGCGCCCCGCCTCGCCCCTCCGTTTCGCCGCTCCTCCGTCTCGCCATGGCCGGCTTCGCGTCGCCCCGTCTCGCCATGGCCGACCTCGCGCGGGCAAGCGCGCGGCGAAGCCGGCGTCGAAAGCCCCGCCTCGCTCCCCGCCTCGCCACGCCCCGGCATCCCCTGTCTCGCCCCCTGCCATCTCTCGCGGCGCGCCCCGCGGGACCGGCGCGACGCGGGTCAGGCGATCCAGTCGGGCGGGTCGTCGCCGAAATCCGACAGGGCCGCGCGCAGCAGCAGCACGACCACCCCGTCCCCCGCCAGGCGGAGGCCCGCGCCCGTCTCCGTCGCGGTCAGCGGGGCGAGGCCGTCGGTCAGCAGCAGCGCGTCGCGCAGGGGTTCGAAATCCAGGATGCGGTCGCGACCGTCGCCGGGGGCGAAGACGAACAGGTCCTCGCCCCCGCCGCCTCGCAGCCGGTCCGCCCCGGCCCCGCCCGCGATCCAGTCGGCGTCGGAGCCGCCGTCGAGCCGGTCGCGCCCCGCGCCGCCGTCCAGCCGGTCGCGGCCGCCGCCGCCCAGCAGCGCGTCCGCCCCCGCGCCGCCCGACAGCCCGTCATGGCCCGCGCCGCCCGCGAGCCGGTCGGCCCCGGCCCCGCCGCTCAGCTCATCCGCTCCGGTCCGGCCGCCGAGCGTGTCCGCCCCGCCGCCGCCGTCGAGCGTGTCGGCCCCCGCCCCGCCCGCCAGACGGTCCGCGCCGCGCCCGCCCAGCAGCAGGTCGTCCCCGGCCCCGCCCGACAGCACGTCCGCCCCGCCGCCGCCCTCCAGCCGGTCCGCGCCCGCGGCCCCGCCCAGCCGGTCCCGCCCCGCGCCGCCGGAGAGCTGGTCGTCGCCCTCGCCCCCCGCGAGGCGGTCGTCGCCGGCCTCGCCCTCGATCTCGTCGTCGCCCCATCCGCCGTCGGCCGTGTCGTCGCCCTCGCCGCACAGGATCAGGTCGCCGCCGGTCAGGGGCGCGAGGCTGTCGGAGGCGGCGAGGACCTCGGCGTCGACCGAGCGCGCGTCGCCCCAGATCACGTCGTCCCCCGCGCCGCCGAGCAGCGTGTCGGCGCCCGGCGCGAAATCCACCGGGCCGGCGAGATCCTGGGCGTCGCCGAACAGGACGTCGGCCCCCGCGCCGCCGGTCAGCAGGTCGTCGCCCCCGACCAGACGCGCGCCCGCCCCGGCCCCAAGCGCGTCGCCGGCCAGCGCCCCGCCATAGGCGGGGGCGAGGAGCGCGTCGTCGCCGCCGATCATCTCCCAGTTCGCGCCCACGGCGCCCACGTCGCCGATCAGCACCGCCTCCGGCGCCCCTCCCTCCCCCGGCGCGACGGCGCCCGAGGCGTCGAGCCGGTCGCTCCCGCCCGCGAAGCGCCCGCCATCGGCGGAGGCGCGGTCGAGCAGCAGCGGCGCGTCTCCCCAGACATGCAGGTCGCCGCGGGAGAGGATCAGCAGCTCGTCCCCGCCGCCGGAGACGGCGAAGACATATTCCGGCACGATCCAGAAATCGCCCGTCGCCATCCGGGCGCCGTCGTCGAAGAGGTTGAAGAGATCCGCGCCGCCCGCCGCGTCGTTCGCAGCGATCAGCGCGTCGCCGAAAAGCCGCGCGTCGCCGGGGCCGCCGGCGTCGAACAGATCCGCGCCCGCAAGCGCGTCGTCGAAGGCGCCGGTCACCGCTCCTTCGGCGGCGAAGAACCCCAGGTCGCCCAGCGCGTCGCCGACCCGGACCGGAGCGAGCGCGAGAACGCCGCCGTCGTCCAGCCCCAGGTCCAGCCGGGCGACCGGGCCGGAGGGCGCGCCGTCGGGCGCGACCTGCAGCGCGCCGGGCGCGCCGCGGGCCTGCGCGGCGATGCCCGAGGGCGTGACCCAGTCGTAGATCGAGGCGGTGTCGGAGGCGGAGAGGATGCCGCTCCCTGTCTCCCGCCCGAAGGCGGAGGAGAGCGCCACCATGTCGGCGCCGGATACGGAAGTGACGGTCAAGCGCGCCATGCATCGCCCTGTCGCCCCGTCCGTCGCCCCCGCCCGCGAGTTAAGCGGGGCCCGGGCCGCGGGTCAACCTGCGCGGGTCCCGCGGGCGGATTTTCTCGCGGAAGGAGGCGCGCGCCCGGACCGACCCTCGGCGAAGCGGCGCGACGCCCCGGACAAGGGCCGCGCCCGGGCGCCCGCGCCGCGCGGCGCCGTCGCCGCCCGGCGGCGCCGCTGCGGGCGGAACCCCGCGGCCTCGCGAAGAGGCGGCCGAGGGCGGGCCCGGGAACGCGGGCCCGAAACGCGGCGCGGCGCGGAATTGTCGCGAGAAAATGCGTGGAATGTCGACTGTCGGCGTTGTGACCGCGCCGCGGCGCCGCCTAGGCTCGCCGCGAACGCCATTCCGCGGGGCCGGCGCCGACTCGCCCGCCCCGTCCGCAGCCCGTCCCCGAGGAGACCGCCCCATGTCCGACCCGATCTGGCGATGGACCGCCACGCGCACCGCCCGCGCCATCCGCGCCCGCGAGATCAGCGCCGAGACCGTGGCCGACGCCCATGTCGCCCGCATGCGCGCCGCCAACCCCGCGATCAACGCCGTGGTGGTCGACCTGGGCGACGCGGCGATGGAGACCGCCCGCGGCGTCGACCGGGCGCTCGCGCGCGGCGAAAGCCCCGACCTGCTGACCGGCGTGCCGGTCAACATCAAGATCAACGTGGACTATGCCGGCCAGGCCAATTCCAACGGCGCGCCGTCGCTGGCCGACAACATCGCGGCCGAGGACTCGGCGGTGGTGCGCAACCTGCGCCGGGCCGGCGCGGTCTGCGTCGGGCTGACCAACACCCCCGAATTCTCGATGCGGATGCATACCGACAACCCGCTCCATGGCGAGACGCTGAACCCCTGGGATCCGGCGATCACCTGCGGCGGCTCCTCGGGCGGCGCGGGGGCGGCGACGGCGATGGGCTTCGGCTGCATCGGGCATGGCAACGATATCGGCGGCTCGCTGCGCTGGCCCGCGCATTGCAACGGCATCGCCACCATCAAGCCGACGCAGGGGCGGATCCCGGCCTTCAACCCCTCGGCCCCGGCGGAGCGGCCGATGATGGCGCAGCTCTTCTCCACCCAGGGGCCGCTGGCGCGCTCCGTCGCCGACGTGCGGCTGGGGCTGGAGGTGATGGCCCGGCGCGACCCGCGCGACCCGTTCTGGGCGCCGGCGCCGCTGAAGGGGCCGGAGGTTCCGAAGAAGGCGGCGCTGGCGAAGCTGCCCGCGGGGATGGAGGCCGATCCGCGCATCCTCGCCCTGCTGCGCGGCGCGGCGGACGCGCTGGCCGATGCGGGCTGGCAGGTCGAGGAGGTCGAGGTTCCCGACGTGCGCGCCTGCTGGCAGGTCTGGGCGGACATCCTGCTCAACGAGATGAACGTGATGATGGGCGAGGGGATGCTCGCCGTGGCCTCGGACGACTTCAAGAAGGCCTGGACGGGGATGGACGCCTACACCTCGCGGCTGGATCTGAAGGGGTTCATGGAGGCGTGCTCGGCCCGGATCACCTGGCAGCGGCGCTGGCTGGGCTTCCTGGAGGACTGGCCGGTGGTGCTGGCCCCGACCACGGTGGTCCCGACCTTCGCGAAGGGGGCCGACATCGCGGCGCCGGAGGTGACGCGGAAGATCTGGGGCAACGACGTGCTGTTCATCGGCATCGTCAACATGCTGGGCCTGCCCGCGGCGGTGGCGCCGGTGGGGGTGGTGGACGGGGCGCCGGTGGGCGCGCAGTTCATCGCCTCGCGCTATCGGGAGGACGTGGCGCTGGCGGCGGCGGAGGCGGTGGAAGGCGCGCTCGGCCCGGTGGTCCCGCAGCTCTGGGCGCGCGAGGACTGAGCGGGCGGACGCGCGCCCGGGCCGTCGAGGCCCCGGCGCGCGTCGCGACGCCGGCTTGCGGGGCGCGGGCTGCGGCGGGGCGCCTGCGTCGCGGAGGCGGGACGCCGCGGAGCGGGGCCCAAAACCCGGAGGGCGTTCGCACGCGGGCGACCTGCGACCCTCGTCCGGCGCCCCCCGTCCGGCCCCCCCGTTCGACGCCACCCGCCCTGCGACCCGTGCCCGGCGCGCGACCTCGAACGGCGCGACACTTCGCGACGGCCGGGCCGCCGCGGCGTCGCCGACGGACGCGCCGCATGTCGCGCCCCCGCCTCCCCGGTTCCGCGCAGGCCGCACCGCAACCCCATCCCGCGCCGTCGTTTCGGGCTCCGGTTCCTGATCCCCGTTCCAAATCCCCATACCAACCTCCGCCGCGCCTCCCCGCCCCGCGCCCCTGGCGTCCCGACCGGGCCGGCTAGGCGCGCTCGCTGCCACGGGTTCCTCCCCCGCTGCCAAGCAGGCTGCGGACCACGGCGTTCCGGATCGTGTCCCCGAGACGAGGCCCACGGCCCGGCGCAGCGGGTTGCGACGAACGGCGAGGCGGCCGGGACAGGCGCGGACGCGCTTCCGGCGCGCGCATCCTCGCCGCGGGCGCGCAGGGCGGGCGGGCGGGCGGAAAGCCCCATGCGCGATCGCGTCGCCTCGGGCACACCGCCCGGTCCGGAACGCGGGGCGCGTTCGCCCGGGCCGCGCTCGCGGCCCGCCTGCGCAACGGGCGGCGCAACGACGTGGGCGCCGCCGCCGGATCGAGGGTCGGCGACAGGCGACGGCCGGGGGGCGGCGACGCGGGATCGACGCTATCGGCGCGCGACGACCGACGCGCGGGGCGGAAAGAGCGAGGGCGACGCGATCATCCGGGCGACGGGCGAAACGATGGTCCGGGCGACGGGCGGCGGTCATGCGCGAGACGGTCGGAGGGCGGCGGGCGCGGATCGGCGTTGCGACGGCGCGGCGCGCCCCGCCCCAACCGCGCCGTCGATCCCGCGCCGCGCGGGCGGCCGGGGGCAAGCGGCGCACGGGTCGTCGCGCGGCCCGGCGCCCGTCGCGACACGACCCTCCGCGTCTCGTGCCGGGCGCCGCGCGCCAGCCGCCCGCCCCCAAGCCCAGGCCTCATGCTACCCGGCATCCGACGCCGGTCCGACCCCCGACGCGTCTCCGCCCCCCTCGCCTCCCGCCCGCGCCCCCGCGCGCGCCTCCCCCCCTTGCCATCGCCCCGCGCCCGGGGTCTGCTGCGCCCCGCCGGACGGGAGGCGGCGCAGATGCTCGAAATCGACCCCAGACTTTTCGCCAAGGAGGCGATCACGCCCGAAACCGCGGCCTTCGTGGCCGAGATGGAGGCGACCTTCGCCAAGCTGCCCGCGACCCATGAGGTCCCGGTCGAGCTGACCCGCCAGGCGCGGGAGGAGGGCCGCGGCATCTTCCCGCCCGGCGGACCGATCCCCGGCTCCGACTGGCGCGAGATCAACGCCGGGACCGGGCGGGTGCGCGTCAGCCTGCCTCAGGGCGCGCCGAAGGGCGTCTATCTGCATATCCATGGCGGCGGCTGGACGCTGGGCAGCCCGAAATTCTCCGACGTGCAGAACCAGCGGCTCGCCGCAGACACGGGCGCGGCCGTGGTCTCCATCGAATACAGGCTCGCGCCCGAGCACCCCTGGCCCGCCGCCCATGACGACTGCGTCGCCGCCGCGGCCTGGGCGCTGGAGACGCTGCCCTTCGGCGACCTGCCCCACGTCATCGGCGGCGAGAGCGCCGGCGGCCACCTGAGCGCCGTGGTCCTGCTGGCCCTGCGCGAGCGGGGGCTGCTGGGGCGGATGAAGGGGGCGGTGCTGAACTACGGCTGCTTCGACCTGCGCATGACCGCCTCGGCCCGCAATTGGGGGGAGAAGGCGCTGGTGCTGTCCACGCCGACCATCGCCTGGTTCGCGGCCAACCTGTGCCCCGACGCGGGCGTGATGTCGGACCCGCTGGCCTCGCCGCTGCTGGCGGACCTGTCGGGCATGCCTCCGGCGCTGTTCCAGGTGGGCACCGCCGACCCGCTGCTCGACGACAGCCTCGCCATGGCGGCGCGCTGGGCGGGGGCGGGGATCGCGGCGGAGCTCGCGGTCTATCCCGGCGGCATCCACGCCTTCGACCAGTTCGACCTGGCGATTTCGCGCGACTATCTCGCGCGCAAGTCGGCCTATGTGGCGGCGCGTTTCGCCGACTGACCCTGCGGCGGAGGGCCTCGCGCCCTCCCCGCCTGACCCGCCTGCCCGCTCCCGGCGCCGCGCGTCGCCGCAGCCCGGCCGGCGCGCCTTGCCCCGCCCCGGCCCCCGCGTCATCACCGCCGCGCACCGCGACCGTCCCCGGAGACGACAGATGACCCCCGCCGCCCGCGCCCAGGCCGCCATCGAGATCCTCGACGCCTTCCGGCCCGACCTGCCCGGCGGCGACCAGATGGACCGGCGCCTGGTGGCCTGGGGGCGACGGTCGCGCTTCGCGGGATCGGGTGACCGGGCGGCGGTGGCGGATCTGGTCTACGCAGCCCTGCGCCGCTGGCGCTCGCTGGCCTGGCCGCAATTCCCTGGCGAGACCGCGGCCCCCGCCGGCGCCCGCGCCCGCCTGCTGGCCCTGGCGGCGGAGGAGGGTTCGCCCGACCGCCTGTTTTCCGGCGCCGGCCACGCCCCGCCGCCGCCGACGCAGGCCGAGCGCGCCTGGCTCGCCCGTCGCGACGCCGAGGGGCTGACGCAGGCGCCCGAGGCGGTGCGCCTCGACCTGCCCGACTGGCTCGTCGCCCCGATGCGCGAGAGCCTGGGCGAGGCGACCGGCCCGGCGCTGGCCGCGCTGACCGGCCGCGCGCCGCTCGACCTTCGGGTCAATCGTCTTCGCGCCACGCCCGGGGCGGCGCGCGCGGCGCTGGCGGCGGAGGGGATCGAGGCGGAGCCGGTCGCGCTCTGCGGTCCCGCCGGGGCCGGGTTCCCGGCCCTGCCCGATGCGCTGCGGGTGACCTCCGGCGCCCGCGCGCTGCGCCGGGCCGCCGCCTATCTCGACGGTTCGGTGGAGATCCAGGACCTGTCCAGCCAGGCGGTCGCCGCCTTCGCCGCGGCCCGGCCGGGGGAACGGGCGCTGGATTTCTGCGCCGGGGGCGGCGGCAAGGCGCTGGCGCTGGCCGCGGCGATGGAGGGGCGCGGCGAGGTCTGGGCCCATGACGGCGACCCGCGCCGCATGGCCGACCTGCCCGCCCGGGCCGAGCGCGCCGGCGCCCGCATCCGCAGGGTGGAGGACCCCGCCGAGGTTCCGCCCTGCGATCTGGTTCTGGTCGACGCGCCCTGTTCGGGCAGCGGGGCCTGGCGGCGCAACCCGGACGCCAAGTGGGGATTCGGGCCCGGGGACCTCGCGGCGCTGGTCCGGGTCCAGGCCGAGATCCTCGACCGCGCCGCCGACCGCGTGGCGCCGGGGGGACGGCTGGTCTACGCCACCTGCTCGCTGCTCGACGCCGAGAACCGCGCCCAGGCCCGCGCTTTCGCCGCCCGCCGCCCGGATTTCGCGCCGGAGGGCGAGATGATCCTCACCCCCCTCAACGGCGGCGACGGCTTCTACGCGGCCCGGTTCCGCCGCACCTGACCGACCCGCCCGCGCCGTCGGTCCGGCGCCGTGCGCGCCGGCGACCGCCGCGGCCGCGGGCCGACCGCTCGCCGGCGGGTCCGCCTCGCAGGCGTTCGCGCACGCCTGAAGGGTTCAATAGATCCGCTTTACAATTTATAAGTGTTTTCGATGTTGATTTCCCCTGAGCGGCCCGGCGTCGGCGACGCCGATCCGGCCCCGCCGCTTCGGAGGACGAGACGATGACGCGACAGGTTCGGCATGGCGCGATCCCCTGGTCGGGGCGGGGCGTTCCGCGGCGTGACGCGGGGCGCCGTCGCCGCGGGACGCGCCGCGCGTCGCGGTCCTCCCTGACGGCGGCCGGTTTCGTCCCGGACGCGCGTGCATGACCAACGCGCCCCAGCCGCCTCGCCCGCCTGCGCCGGCCCCGGCCGCCGCCGCCGTCTCGGATCCGCCTGCGGGCCCGGACGCGCCCTCCGCCCTGGCCGGCGGCGACGCCGGGATGGCCGCCGCGACGGCCCGCAGCCCTCGCAACGACATCGAGGACGCGATCCTGGTCACGCCGTCGGGAACCGCCACGCGAACGGACGATGCGGAAACGGCGACGGCGGCGGCCGGGCCGCCTCATTCCGCCTCGCCCGACGCGGCCGCGCCGCCCGATCCCGGTTCCCCGGGCGCAGCCTCGTCGGACTTCGGGACGTCGGGCTTGGGCGCATCGGGCGCCGCGTCGACGCGGGCCGACGCCGGCCCCTCCCGCGCGCCCCGCGCAGGGCCGCCGGCGCTGGTCGCGCTGCTGACGGGGGCGCTGGCGCTGACGGTGTGGGCGCTGGCCGGGGAGGGGGCGACGACCGCGCTCGCGGCTTTCCTCGTGGGCGCGGGCCTGGCGGGGGCGCTGGCCGGCGCCGGCCCGCTCGCCCGCGCGCTCGGCGCCGCCCGCCGCCCCGCCGCCGCCCGGGCGATGGAGGCGCTGCATGGCCACGACCCGGTCCCCACCGCGGTCACCGACCTGCGCGGGGCCCTGATCGGCGCCAATCCCGCGCTGCGCGCATCGCTGCGGGCGCTGGGGCTGGGCGACGGCCGCACCCTGCCCGCCTCCATCGAGATGCTGTTCGAAACGGCCCCCGGCGCCTCTCCGCCCACGGCCGAGGTCTACCGGATGCTGCGCCAGGCCCGCCTGCACCGCCGCGCCTCCAATCGCAGCCTGCGCTTCGATGGCGCGCCGCGGGCCATCGCGCTGGCCTGCCTCGCCCCGGACGTGCTGATCTGGCGCCTGTATCCGGAGCCGGCGGCCGACGCCGCCGCGCTGAGCGACGCGATGGAGATCGCCGGCCTGCCCATGGTGATGCGGGAAGGGGCGGCGCTGCGCGCCAACGCGGCCGCCCGCATCCTCTCGCCGGGGCTGGAGGCGCGGCTGATCGGCCGCGCCGCCCCCCCCGGCGCCCCCGGCGGCCCCGGCGGCGCGGCGGACGAGCCGCCGACGGACCCCGACGGCGCCCCCCTGCGATGGGTGGAGATCCCGCCGCCGGCCCCGCGCGACAGCCCGGGCGAGGCCGCGTCCGACCCCGCCGCCGCGGCGGAATCGGCGGGGGAGGCGGCGGCGCGCGCCCGCCCGCGGGGCTGGCTGCTTCTGCCCGCCGAACGCGACGCCTCCGCCGGCGACGGAGAGAGCTTCGACCGGCTGCCCGTCGCGATCGCGCGGCTCGATCTCGACGGCGTGCTGCTGTCGGCCAACGAACCCGCCCGCCGCCTGCTCGGCCCCGGCGCCGCGCCCGGCGCCCGGCTTTCGGCGCTGGCGGAGGGGCTTGGCCGCTCGATCCCCGAGCGCATCGCCGAGGCGGCGCGCGGCCGCGCCTCCGGCCGTTCGGAGATCGCGCGCGGCCGGCGGGAGGACCGGGAGACCTTCCTGCAGCTGTCGCTGACCCGCGGAGAGACCGGGGGCGTCCCCTGCCTGGTGGCCGTGCTCAGCGACGCGACCGAGCTCAAGACGCTGGAGGCCCAGTTCGTCCAGAGCCAGAAGATGCAGGCCGTGGGCCAGCTCGCCGGCGGCGTCGCGCATGATTTCAACAACCTGCTGACCGCCATCGCCGGCCATTGCGACCTGCTGCTGATGCGCCGCGACGCCGCCGACGCGGATCATCCCGACCTGATGCAGATCCGCCAGAACACCAACCGCGCCGCGGCGCTGGTGCGCCAGATGCTGGCCTTTTCGCGCAAGCAGACCCTGCGCCCCAAAGTCACGCAGCTGACCGAAACGCTGACCGAGCTGTCCCACCTGCTCAACCGCCTCTTGGGCGAAAAGGTTCGCCTGAAGCTGGAGCATGGCGCCGATCTCGGCCTGGTGCGGGTGGACGAACGCCAGTTCGAGCAGGTGGTGATGAACCTTGTGGTCAACGCCCGCGACGCCATGCCCGGCGGCGGCGAGGTGCGCATCCGCACCCGCAACGTCACCTTCGACCGGGAGTTCCGCCGCGACCGCGCGGTGATCCCGTCCGGCCCCTATGTGGCGGTGGAGGTGCTCGACAGCGGCTCCGGCATCCCCCCCGACCGCATCGGCCAGATCTTCGAACCGTTCTACACCACCAAGAAGCCGGGCGAGGGCACCGGCCTGGGGCTCTCGACCGCCTATGGCATCGTCAAGCAGACCGGCGGCTTCATCTTCGCCGACAGCCCGCCGGGCGCCGGCGCGGTGTTCACCGTCTACCTGCCCCGTCACGAAGCGGGGGCCGAGGGCGCCGAGCCTGCGCCGACCGCGGCCGCGCCGGAGCCGCGTTCGGCCCAGAGCCCAGTCGACGGCGTGGTGCTTCTGGTGGAGGACGAGGCGCCCGTCCGCTCCTTCGCCACGCGGGCGCTGGGGCTGCGCGGCTACACGGTGCTGGAGGCGGAGAACGCCGAGGAGGCGCTGGCCATTCTGGAGGACGAGGCGCTGCATATCGACGTCATCGTCTCCGACGTGGTCATGCCGGGGCTCGACGGGCCGAGTTGGGTGAAGACCGCCCGCCGCAAGCGCCCCGACGTGGCGGTGGTGTTCGTGTCCGGCTACGCGGAGGGCGCCTTCCGTCGCAGCCTCGACGGGCTGGAGGGCTTCGTGTTCCTGCCCAAGCCCTATTCGCTCAGCGACCTCTCCGCCGCCATCCAGACCGCCCGGGACAACCCGGGCGAAGCGGCGGCCTGACCGGCCGCGGGCCAGGAACGCCGGTCGGGAAAGCCGGAGGGGAAGCCGGAGGGCCACGGGCCCGGGACGAACGCCGGTCACGCGCCCCCCTGAACGCCGCGCCGGGCCCGGAGCACGGCCGGCAAACGCGGCGGCCGCAGGCGTCCGGGCTCCGGGCTCCGGGCCGCGGGGGCTGCGTCGGCGGCGCGTCGATGCGGGAGGGATGCGGCCTTCGCGCGAGCCGAGGCCTCGAAGCGCGGTTTGTTCGCCCCCGGTTTCGGGCGGCCCGTCGGTCGCGCCCCACGCCGTCCGGGGCGCCCCGCCCGATGGGCGCCGTCCGGCTCCACCCCCCCGGCCCCCCCGCGG